>NZ_JANAIF010000269.1 GCF_024721015.1 Xenorhabdus bovienii | reverse complement strand
GGATGATCCCAGCCAAAGTCCATGCCATCGATAACCATATAGTGCTTAGGTATCGGGAATGGCTCGCAAGTAATCACTTCTTCGCTGAAATCGAATATGCGACCTTGGCCAAGCATGGGAATACCTTTTGTTCGCATGTCGCGCTGGTGTGCTGGATAAGATTCGAGAAGGCTTCGTTTTGTTTCTTCTGTCAGATGTGGAGCATCATTCCAACCAACGTTCATACAGAACTGAGATTCCGCTGGGTCATCAAGCAATTTAATCACCAGTTCAGTTCGGCCGTTTTCGGGTGTAAAGGTCAGTATTCCCCTACCACCATTACCCCGATCACCTGTCGCTGTTCGCGTCAGAACCTGAGGGTAGATAGTCTGGTCTTCGGGTTCTTCGTCAATGTGAAACCAATCGATATCATCGCCCATTAAAGCATGCTGCCCTTGGGTGTATGACCAGAACTGAACCTTGCTAAGCTCGCCACTGCTATGCTTGATGTAAGCGGAACGAACCGCATTCGGTGTTCCTGTCATCGGCTCGGTTGAAACGATGCGTTCAGGAGGAATCAACCCCCCAACAAACTCACCGTTAACTTTCTTGCCGATAATGGCAGCTTGAAGTAGGTCGCGACACTTCTCACCAGAGTAACCGAGACACCACATGAGTGGGGCGTGATCGAACCTATGCCCCGTCCAGCCTGACGGATACTCCCCCAGTAGATGAATGGCATCAATGTATGTGGCTGTATCAGTCTTCCCCAC
>NZ_JANAIF010000268.1 GCF_024721015.1 Xenorhabdus bovienii | reverse complement strand
GAATAACCGGGCGCTGCCGTCCGCGTACCCGGTCAGATGACCGGCCTGCCATAAAGACCCGGCAGCATAATCAAACCCGCCCTGCCACTGCGTCAGCTGTTGATGTAATGCCGCCTTCTCCAGCACGCTGACATCAGCGCGGTGTAAGGCGGGCAACCCGAATGGCATCTCAGCCTGATAACACTGACGGTAACCGTCTTCTGTGCAGACAAAGCGGGTACGCAGCATATCGTGCCGCCCGGCCAGCCGGATCAGGGCCTGCTCAATATCAGCGTACCGGATTTCTCCGGGAAGCTGCATCATAAATGCCTGATTCCAATGGTGCGGACACGGCAGGTTCCGGCCGAAGAAGGCCTGCTGGATCGGCAATAAGCCAAACTCCCCGCTTAATAATCCCGGCTCGGCAATCACCCTGACCGCCGTGGAGGCCTGGGCCAGCAACTTAGCCAACCGCGCCACCGTCGGGGCATCAAAAATCGATTTGACCTGTAGCGAAAAACCCGCCTGCCGAAGTTTAGACACCAGACGGATACTGACAATCGAATCCCCCCCGATACGGAAGAAGTTATCCTCAATGCCGACCTGCTCCAGCCCCAGGACGTCCTGCCAGACGGCACACAACTGGGTTTCCAGCGCATCGCGCGGCGCCACATAACCGCCCCGGCTCACCCACACCGGGGCCGGCAGTGCCTGGCGATCCAGCTTGCCATTCAGGGTCAGGGGCACCGTCTCAATCCGGGTCAAGCTGGCCGGCACCA
>NZ_JANAIF010000267.1 GCF_024721015.1 Xenorhabdus bovienii | reverse complement strand
GAATAACCGGGCGCTGCCGTCCGCGTACCCGGTCAGATGACCGGCCTGCCATAAAGACCCGGCAGCATAATCAAACCTGCTTTGCCACTGCGTCAGCTGTTGATGTAATGCCGCCTTCTCCAGCACGCTGACATCAGCGCGGTGTAATACGGGCAACCCGAATGGCATCTCAGCCTGATAACACTGACGGTAACCGTCTTCCGTGCTGACAAAGTGGGTACGCAGCATATCGTGCCGCCCGGCCAGCCGGATCAGGGCCTGCTCAATATCAGCGTGCCGGATTTCTCCGGGAAGCTGCATCATAAATGCCTGATTCCAATGGTGCGGACACGGCAGGCTCCGGCCGAAGAAGGCCTGCTGGATCGGCAATAAATCAAACTCCCCGCTTAATAATCCCGGCTCGGCAATCACCCTGACCGCCGTGGAGGCCTGAGCCAGCAACTTGGCCAACCGCGCCACCGTCGGGGCATCAAAAATCGATTTGACCTGTAGCGAAAAACCCGCCTGCCGAAGTTTAGACACCAGCCGGATACTGACAATCGAATCCCCCCCGATCCGGAAGAAGTTATCCTCAATGCCAACCCGCTCCAGCCCCAAGACGTCCTGCCAGACGGCACACAGCCGGGTTTCCAGCGCATCGCGCGGCGCCACATAACCGTCCCGACTCACCCACACCGGGGTCGGCAGTGCCTGGCGATCCAGCTTGCCATTCAGGGTCAGGGGCACCGTCTCAATCCGGGTCAAGCTGGCCGGCACCA
>NZ_JANAIF010000266.1 GCF_024721015.1 Xenorhabdus bovienii | reverse complement strand
CAACGCAATACGAGGTAACAAAACAGGTAGATGATTTTGAGGTAACAAAGCAGGTAACTAATCAGGTAACAAACAAACCCAGTCATGACGCGGATTTCAGCGATGGTCAGGTAACAAAGCAGGTAACAAAGCAGGTCAAACAGAGTAAGAAGTTATTAGAACAAGAATTAAATACACCCCTTACCCCTCACGAGGGGAATGACGGTGAGGTTGCTAAACCTAAAAAGCGAAAACCCACTCCCAAAATCAACTACGACGAATACCTCAATGCCTACAATGAGGCGGTTGGTGACAGGTTGCCCCATGCTGTAGAGATCAATACTCCGCGCCAGAAAGCGTTAAAGAAATTAATTCCCAAGCTGTTAACGCCAAATGTTGACGGATTCGGAGCCTATGTTCGGGCATTCGTTGGTCAGGCTAGGCCGTTTTTCTTTGGTGGGAGTGATAGCGGATGGACGGCAGACTTTGATTATTTGCTGAGAGAAAAAACATTAACCGGCGTTCGTGAAGGGAAATTTGCGGAGAAAGACCATGAATAATTACGATTTTGAATCCAGTGTGATTGGCGGATTGTTGATTAGTGGATTAACACCGGATGCCAGTGATGTATTGGCAACGCTGGAGCCAGAGGCGTTTGCTACCCCGTTCTACCGAGAAGCATTCAAAACCATTCGTTCACAGGCCAAAACCAGAGGGTTAATTGATTCTCTGATGGTGGCTGATGCGATGGGTGAGAATCATTTCGCCAATGTCATGATGACTGC
>NZ_JANAIF010000265.1 GCF_024721015.1 Xenorhabdus bovienii | reverse complement strand
TGCCCCGTCCAGCCTGACGGATACTCCCCCAGTAGATGAATGGCATCAATGTATGTGGCTGTATCAGTCTTCCCCACTCGGTTCGCCGCAATCAGGGCGCATTGGGTGTATTCGGCTGTGGCGGTAATGAACTTCTTCTGCCATAAATAGCGAGTATCGAAGTAGTGCCGATAGCGATAAACTTGTTTACGGCGCTGCTGCTCTTCCAGCAATCGCAATAGCTCAATCTTTTGCTCCCGATCCAGATTGTGCATGTTGCAACTCCTTAATACGTTTATCTAACTCTGAATCGGTTATATCAGTGAACGTGATTTTCTGCTCGTGTTGAATCTTGTCGCCATATCGCTTAGGTGCCATCTTTGACGCATACCACTTACGGGCATCAACCTGCAATCTGGCTTTCGCTACATCGGCACCCTCTGCTTTAGCAGTATCAGCGATAGTGATAACATCCTCAGCCAAAACCTCTGCTTGAATCTCTCTCGCCCGCGCGTACTGTTGCATGAACTCTTCGTGTCGTTGCAACCAATACATCACAGCACGAATCGATGGCATTCCCGGACGTTGGCAAATTGACCTTAAACTTTCCCCTTCCATCAATAGCGCACAGATATCTTCCGCAACCTCTGGCATGTAGTCGGTAGGCCTGCCGCCTTTATTTTTCTTTTCAGTCTCCATTCGAATACCTCCTTAACTCATTATCCAGCCCACTCTATGAATAGGCTGTGTGATGAACTACTTGAATAGACTCAATGCCTCTTGAGCATTGCGAAT
>NZ_JANAIF010000264.1 GCF_024721015.1 Xenorhabdus bovienii | reverse complement strand
TTTCGCATCAGTTAAGGGCGCTGGCGAAAACGCAGGAAACCACCCTGTATACCGTTCTGCTCAGTGCGTTTTATGTCACGCTGGCGAAACTGTCCGGCCAGAACGACATCGTGCTGGGAACCCCGACCGACAACCGACACCATGCGCAAACCCAGCCGCTGATTGGGATGTTTGTCAACTCACTGGTCTTGAGGGCGCAGCTTGAGCCGGCCGGCAGCGTGGAAACGCTGATTAAACAGACCCACGCAGTGATTGCCCAGGCTAAGGCGAATCAGGACATGCCGTTTGAGCAATTGGTTGATGCGCTGGAGATTGAGCGCGACACCGCCCGCCACCCTATTTTCCAGGTTATGTTTGGGGTACAGAATTTGGGTGAGGGCGGGCAAAGCAGGGCAAACCTGCCGTTTAGCCCGGTGAAACTGGCCGGGGTTCTATACAGCCCCGCCAAGTTTGACCTGAGCCTGTTTATGGCCGAGGAGCAGGCCAATATTGCCGGTGGCATAAATTACGCGGTAAGTCTGTTTGACGAGTCCTCAATAGCGCGGATGGCGGATAGCTATCAGCGGGTATTGACGGCGTTTGTCGCCGATCAGAAGCAATCTCTGGCCGGGCTTGACGTGTTGTCTGCGCAGGAGCGGTATACCCTGCTGTACCGCTGGAACCAGACCGACGTGCCGTATCCGCAGAGCCAGACGTTGCAGCAGCAGTTCGAGGCTCAGGTGGTCGCCACACCGGATAACGTGGCACTGGTGTTTGCCGGGGAAACGCTGACTTACCG
>NZ_JANAIF010000263.1 GCF_024721015.1 Xenorhabdus bovienii | reverse complement strand
CAACGCAATACGAGGTAACAAAACAGGTAGATGATTTTGAGGTAACAAAGCAGGTAACTAATCAGGTAACAAACAAATCCAGTCATGACGTGGCTTTCAGCGATGGTCAGGTAACAAAGCAGGTAACAAAGCAGGTCAAACAGAGTAAGAAGTTATTAGAACAAGAAGTATTAGAACAAGAATTAAATACACCCCTTACCCCTCACGAGGGGAATGACGGTGAGGTGGCTAAACCTAAAAAGCGAAAATCCACTCCCAGCATCAACTACGACGACTATCTCAACGCCTACAACGAAGAGGTTGGCGACAGGTTGCCCCACGCTGTAGAAGCCAATACCAAACGCCAAAGAGCCTTAAAGAAAATCATTTCAAAGCTAGTCACTCAGAACGTGGATGGCTGGAGAGCTTACGTTAAGGCATTCGTGAAAATGGCTCGTCCGTTTTATTTTGGAGAAAACGACAGGGGCTGGACGGCGGATATTGATTATTTGCTGAGAGAAACAACGCTAACTGGCGTTCGTGAAGGAAAATTTGTAGGGAGAGATCATGAATAATTACGATTTTGAATCCAGTGTGATTGGCGGATTGTTGATTAGTGGCCTAACACCTGATGCCAGTGATGTATTGGCAACGCTGGAGCCAGAGGCATTTGCTACCCCGTTCTACCGTGAAACGTTCAAAACTATCAGAGCACAGGCCAAGACCAGAGGGTTAATTGATTCTCTGATGGTGGCTGATGCGATGGGTGAGAATCATTTCGCCAATGTCATGATGACTGC
>NZ_JANAIF010000262.1 GCF_024721015.1 Xenorhabdus bovienii | reverse complement strand
CGTCTGAGTCCACAGCTCGATACAAATATTTCCATTGGCCTTTGATTTTGATATCGGTTTCATCCATTCGCCAGCGACACCCGACATCAGGTTTGCAGCGCCGATAACGTTTGACAATTAAAGGCACCAGACGATGAACCCAGCGCGAGAGCGTGGAATGATCAACGATGACACCCCGCTCAGCCATTATCTCTTCCAGATTTCGTAAACTCAGGGCATAAGCGAGATACCATCGGACACACTGGGCGATAATATCGGTAGGATAGAGGAGAGGCTCTCTGGATACGAAATATCTTTGCATGTTCTTTGTACCGGTAATGACTATTTTATATTGCCTTTAGTGCAGGATTATAAAAGGCTTTGCGATGGCAACGAAGGGCCAATGACACACGGTATGGCCGCGCTGGCCTTTAATGGTCGTTACCCGAATAAATTAATCGAAAATATTAAGTCCCGAGTGATAGAACCGACACTACTGGGACTTCAGAAAGAAGGTATGGAATATCACTCCATATTATATTTTGGCTTAATGATAATTGAAGATACTCCCTGGCTGTTGGAATATAACGTTCGTTCAGGTAACCCTGAATGGATTTCAATCCTCGGATTATTGCAGGCTGATTTAATTGAAGCCTTAGATTCACCGCGCGCATTACACTGGAAACAGGGCTATTCATTAACGTCTTTCGTAACGGCCGAAGCGTACCGGTTCTGTCGCATTAACGGAACTTCAGGTAAACTTCCCGGTTTTTGCGCGAGTTCCAAACGATGCCCCTGAGCCGA
>NZ_JANAIF010000261.1 GCF_024721015.1 Xenorhabdus bovienii | reverse complement strand
CATCATGGCGTCTCGGTCAGGGAAACGACCCGACTCAGTACGCTGATACGCGACATTAACACGTCGGTGATTGGTGTCGTGTGTACCGCTGATGACGCCGATGTTGAGGTGTTCCCGCTGGATACGCCGGTACTCGTCACCCGTATCAACAGTGTGATTGGCAAGGCGGGGAAAACCGGCACGTTGTACACCACACTGAAGGCCATTTCTGACCAGTGCAGCCCGAAAGTCATTGTTATCCGTGTGGCAGATGCCGGCAATTTGCACGGGGACGGCGAAAAACTGACACAGGATCAGTTGATTATTGGCGGCGTCAACGAGAGCGGACGCTATACCGGACTGTATGCCCTACTGACTGCGGATGCCAACATTGGCGAACACCCGCGCATTCTGGCTGTGCCGCAACTGGACACGCAACCCGTCGCCCTGCAACTGGCTATTTTTGCCGAAAAGCTGCGCGCTTTTGCCTATGTCAGCGCCTATGGCTGCGAGACACAGGCGGAGGTGAAGAAGTACCGCGAGCACTTTAGCCAGCGCGAAGTCATGATTATTTACCCGGACTTTATCACCTATAACAGCCAGTCCGGGAAAAATGAAACCGTGCCGGCGACTGCTTTTGCGCTGGGTTTACGCGCCCGTATTGATGCGGATCAGGGCTGGCATAAATCGCTGTCCAATGTGCCGGTCAATGGCGTTCTCGGTATCTCGGCGGATATCTACTGGACATTACAGGGGACGGACACGGATGCCGACGACCTGAACAGTAAAGGCGTCACCACGTTAATTAA
>NZ_JANAIF010000260.1 GCF_024721015.1 Xenorhabdus bovienii | reverse complement strand
CATCATGGCGTCTCGGTCAGGGAAACGACCCGACTCAGTACGCTGATACGCGACATTAACACGTCGGTGATTGGTGTTGTGTGTACCGCTGATGATGCCGATGCTGAGGTGTTCCCGCTGGATACGCCGGTACTCATCACCCGTATCAACAGTGTGATTGGCAAGGCGGGGAAAACCGGCACGTTATATACCACACTGAAGGCCATTTCTGACCAGTGCAGCCCGAAGGTGATTGTTATCCGTGTGGCGGATGCCGGCAATTTACACGGGGACGGGGAGAAACCAACACAGGATCAGCTGATTATTGGCGGCGTCAACGAGAGCGGACGCTATACCGGACTGTATGCCCTGCTGACTGCGGATGCCAACATTGGCGAGCACCCGCGCATTCTGGCCGTGCCGCAACTGGACACGCAACCCGTCGCCCTGCAACTGGCTATTTTTGCCGAAAAGTTACGCGCTTTTGCCTATGTCAGCGCCTATAGCTGCAAGACACTGGCGGAGGTGAAGAAGTACCGCGAGAACTTTAGCCAGCGCGAAGTCATGATTATTTACCCAGACTTTATCACCTATAACAGCCAGTCCGGGAAAAATGAAACCGTGCCGGCGACTGCTTTCGCGCTGGGTTTGCGCGCCCGTATTGATGCCGATCAGGGCTGGCACAAATCGCTGTCCAATGTGCCGGTCAATGGTGTTCTCGGTATCTCGGCAGATATCTACTGGACATTACAGGGGACGGACACGGATGCCGACGACCTGAACAGTAAAGGCGTCACCACGTTAATTAA
>NZ_JANAIF010000025.1 GCF_024721015.1 Xenorhabdus bovienii | reverse complement strand
TTAGTGGACGCGGTAAGTCAGTGTATTGTATTACCGACTATAACAAAAGTGCAGATAATTTCATTGATTAACTTAACTAATCTGATAATCAGATTGAAGAATTTTGTAATGTATAATTGTGTTTGAATATACTCTTATGGAATAGGAGCTACATTTGCATAGGTAGCAACAATTATTATAAAGCAGAGGCTCAAATTCTCATTACAGCAAAGCACTTGAATTTTTTTCAAGTGATAGTGAAATTTGTCACATGTGAATTAAGTGAAAATGCCAATCTAAAAGCAAGATCAGGGGTAAACACACGCCTCTATATCTGTGGAAAAGCGATTTGTATCACCACAAGGTCTGACTAAGGTCACAAATATCAATAACAAATTGGAAATCAGTAACTCGTATGACCAGACACCCAGTCCTGGTACCTTGTTGCCATCTGCATGCAATCGTTTGCGTAAAATATCCTGTCAAGGCTATCTCATTTGATAAAAAGAGTTTACACTGTGTGACATTCTGGCCCTCAGGGGTATTTTTTTAGAGATGTAGCTGAGTCAGGAGAACCTAATGTTAAAGCGTGAAATGAATATTGCGAATTACGATCCCGAACTGTGGCAAGCGATGGAACAGGAAGTTCGTCGTCAGGAAGAACACATTGAACTGATTGCTTCTGAAAACTACACCAGCCCAAGAGTTATGCAGGCTCAAGGATCTCAACTCACCAACAAGTATGCGGAAGGCTATCCGGGTAAGCGTTACTACGGTGGCTGCGAATATGTTGATGTAGTTGAGCAGCTTGCAATTGACCGTGCAAAAGAACTGTTTGGTGCAGATTATGCCAACGTCCAGCCACACTCCGGCTCTCAGGCAAATGCGGCAGTATACATGGCTCTGTTGAAACCAGGCGACACCGTTTTAGGAATGAATCTGGCTCATGGTGGTCATCTTACTCACGGTTCTCCAGTTAACTTCTCCGGTAAACTCTATAACGTAGTCCCTTATGGTATTGATGAGAGTGGCAAAATCGATTACAACGATATCCGCTCTCAGGCACAGAAACATCAGCCAAAAATGATCATTGGCGGCTTCTCTGCCTACTCCGGTGTTGTTGATTGGGCGAAGATGCGTGAAATTGCCGATGAAATCGGGGCTTATTTGTTTGTTGATATGGCTCACGTTGCTGGCCTGATCGCAGCAGGTGTTTATCCAAACCCTGTTCCTCATGCTCATATCGTCACAACGACAACGCATAAAACACTGGCTGGCCCACGTGGCGGCCTGATTTTAGCGAAAGGCGGCGATGAAGAACTGTACAAAAAATTGAACTCTTCTGTTTTCCCAGGTGGCCAGGGTGGCCCGCTGATGCATGTTATCGCGGGCAAGGCGGTTGCACTGAAAGAAGCGATGGAACCTGAATTCAAAACATATCAGCAGCAAGTGGCTAAAAATGCCAAAGCAATGGTCGATGTGTTTTTAGAGCGCGGTTATAAAGTCGTTTCGGGTGGGACTGAAAACCATTTGTTCCTGCTGGATCTGGTGGATAAGGATATTACGGGTAAAGACGCTGATGCTGCATTAGGGCGCGCTAATATCACAGTTAACAAAAACAGCGTTCCTAACGATCCTCGCAGTCCATTTGTGACTTCTGGTATCCGCATTGGTACTCCTGCAATTACCCGCCGTGGCTTCAAGGAAGCAGAAACTTGCGAACTGGCTGGCTGGATGTGTGATGTGCTGGATAACATCAATGATGAAGCGATCATTGAAAACGTTAAACAAAAAGTTTTGGCAATCTGCGCTAAATACCCGGTTTACGCATAATTTAGAATAAAAATATCACTAATACTAAGCCCGACTCATAACATTAGTTTTGAGCGGGTTTTTTTGCATTTAAAAAATGGGGGGTTTGATGGTTGTTCCATCGACATTTTGGCTGGGGTTAAGTTATTTCACTTACTTTTTTTCTTTTGGCATCTTTTTGCCATTTTGGGCGGTCTGGTTGAAAGGAGAGGGAATTGAGCCAGCCATGATCGGAATATTGTTGGGAGTAGGCTTGGTTGCCCGTTTCCTCGGTAGTATGTTCATTTCACCTACGGTTAAAGATCCTTCAAAATTAATCATTGCATTGCGATTATTGTCACTATTGGCGCTGCTCTTTGCCATTGGTTTTGCATTTGGTAGCCATTGGGCATGGATTTTCTCTGTCATGATAGGTTTCAACCTATTCTTTTCGCCACTAGTTCCCTTATCGGATGCCTTAGCGGGAACGTGGCAAAAACAGTTTACTTTTGATTATGGCAAGGTGCGGGTCTGGGGGTCTATTGCCTTTATTATCAGTTCTTCGCTAACAGGTATATTGATGTCTTCCAATGGCATCAACTTCTCAATCAGCAATTTAGAATTGAGTATTTCTTTTGACAGAATAAATAATTGGGTTGGAAGCAATCTGTTTGGCCATCACCATATCATTCTTGCCTTCTTGATTTTCAGCCTTTCTGTCATGTTACTGGGTATGATGTTAAAACCATCCATTATGCCTGCGGGAAAAATCAAAGCCGCAAATACTCATACGGTATCGTTTAAAGAACTGCTGTCTGAGAAGTCTGTATGGCAGTTTTTATTGTGTGTCACCTTATTACAGGGGGCGCATGCGGGTTATTACAGCTTCGGTTCCATTTATTGGGAAAATGCAGGCTATTCTTCAGCAACCATCGGTTATCTCTGGTCGCTGGGCGTTGTGACAGAAGTCATTATTTTTACCTTCAGTAAGCAGTTGTTCCGTCGTTGGAATGCCCGTAACTTACTGTTGCTCTCTGCTATTTGTGGGATTCTCCGTTGGGGGCTGATGGGCACATCAACTGAATTGCCAGTGCTGATCATCATCCAGCTCCTGCATTGCGGAACTTTCACGGTTTGCCACTTGGCGGCTATGCGTTTTATTGGCGCCAGAAAAGAAAATGAAATTATTCGTTTGCAGGCAATTTACTCCGGGTTGGCGATGGGGGGAGGTATTGCCGTTATGAGTGTGATTGCTGGCTTCTTATATGAATATATGCAAAATGGCATCTATTGGGTTATGGCGTTAGTGGCATTTCCGGTGCTTTTCCTGAGGCCTAAAGCAGAAGCACGAGTGTATCCATTACCTAAGTAACCATAAAAAGGGCACCAGATGGTGCCCTGAAAATAACATTGCTCACATAGTCATTATTTTAATAATAAAATCAGCGTTTTAATGCTTCACTTAATTCTTCACGCATTTCAGACAGCATGTCTTTAACGATACGCGGGCTACCTGCAACGATATTACCGGAGTTGATATAATTGTGACCCCCGACAAAATCGGTAACGATGCAACCCGATTCACGCACCAGCAATTCGCCGCCCATAAAATCCCAAGGTTTCAGACCAATCTCGAAGAAACCATCTACACGCCCGGCGGCAACATACGCCATATCCAGAGCAGCAGAGCCAGTGCGACGGAAGTCTGCACAGCGGTCAAATAATTTGCCCAGTATTTTAATATAAGGGGTAGTGTGCTGTTTTGCCTTGAATGGGAAACCAGTGGCAAGGATAGTGCCATCCAGATCACGGGCATTGGTGCCACGTAGACGATAACCATTTAATTGTGCGCCTTGACCACGGGCTGAGCTAAACAGTTCATTGCGCATTGGATCATAAACTACAGCCACTTCGGTACGGCCTTTGATGCGCACAGCAATGGAAACAGCAAAATGGGGAAGACGTTTAATAAAGTTGGTGGTGCCATCCAGTGGATCGATCACCCAGTGGAAATCGTCTTCTTCACCTAAGTGCTCACCGCTTTCTTCAGTGATAATGGTGTGCTTAGGATAAGACTTACGGATAATATCGATGATCAGCCTTTCTGCTTCACGATCAACATTGGTTACAAAATCGTTGCTGCCTTTTTGGCTAGCTTCGACGGCATCAGGTGTTTCGTAGCTTTTGGCAATGTAATTGCCGGCTTTACGCGCAGCGCGTATAGCGATGGTTAGCATCGGATGCATGGGGTATCTTCCACCGGGATGTTAAAGAACGGGAAATAAATCGGGTCGTACTATAGCAGTAGTTCGGCAAAATGACTAATGCTGTGTTAAGATATTCGGCTCTTATACCGAATCTAAAAGCCGTCATGTTAGAGAATATCCGCATTATTCTGGTAGAAACTTCCCACACGGGCAACATGGGGTCAGCTGCCAGGGCCATGAAAACAATGGGATTAACCAACCTTTATCTGGTGAATCCGCTCGTTCAACCTGACTCTCACTCCATTGCACTTTCAGCAGGTGCCAGTGATGTCATTGGTAATGCAACAATTGTGAATACACTGGATGAAGCATTGGCTGGATGTGAGCTCGTCATCGGAACCAGTGCCCGTTCCCGTACGCTTTCCTGGCCGATGGTTGAACCACGTGAATGTGGAGAACGCTGTATTAAGGCAGCCGGCCATTCCCCGGTTGCGGTTGTGTTTGGCCGTGAACGTGTTGGTCTGACAAATGAAGAATTACAGAAGTGTAATTACCACCTTTATATTCCGACCAACCCAGAATATGGTTCGCTAAATCTGGCAATGGCTGTTCAATTGGCCAGCTATGAGATTCGCATGGCTTATCTCGCAGTTCAGGAAAAGTCAGAACACGTGGAATCTACGGAACATGAGGTAGAATATCCTCCTGTCGAGGATATGGAACGTTTTTATCAGCACCTTGAGCAGGTATTGAATGATTCTGGTTTCATTCGCAAGGCGCATCCAGGCCAAATAATGAACAAGTTAAGACGTCTTTATACCCGTGCACGTCCAGAAACTCAGGAGCTGAATATTCTGCGTGGTATACTGACTTCTATGGGAAAATGGTCTGGAAAATAACCGAAATAGCAGGAAACAGCCAGAAAGCGGGTGGATAGCAGGTGAAAAAAAAGTGAAAGGTAACCAAAATAATAGTTGACTAAATTAGTAGGTTAAATAGTTGACTAAAACACTCAGGAATGCCACAATTTCACTCATATTTCACCATGGAGTTTTTGTTATGAGACTGACATCAAAAGGACGTTATGCGGTAACAGCCATGCTAGATGTGGCGTTGCATTCACAAGAAGGGCCGGTGCCATTAGCCGACATTTCTGAGCGTCAGGGAATCTCCCTTTCCTATCTTGAGCAATTGTTTTCCCGCCTGCGTAAAAATGGTTTGGTTTCTAGTGTCCGTGGTCCAGGTGGCGGCTATCTACTAGGCAGAGATGCCGGTAATATTTTCGTTGCCGAAGTGATTTCTGCTGTTGATGAATCTGTTGATGCAACTCGCTGTCAGGGCAGGGAAGGCTGTCAAGGCGGTGATCGTTGTCTGACTCATACGCTATGGCGTGATCTCAGCGATCGCATCACGAGTTTCCTCAGCAGCATTAGTTTAGAAGAATTAGTTAAAAATCAAGAAGTCTTAGACGTTGCTGATCGTCAAGACAGCGATAAGCGCCGTACACCTAACGGCAGGCCTCAAGAGACGATTAACGTTAACCTGCGTGCGTAAACTTTGCGGCAAACAGAAGTATTAAAAGTGTTTTACGGAGCATGTGAGCAATGAAATTACCCATTTATTTGGACTATTCAGCAACCACACCGGTTGATCAGCGTGTTGCTGAAAAGATGATGAACCATCTGACTATGGACGGGGTTTTCGGCAACCCGGCTTCCCGTTCACACCGTTTTGGCTGGCAGGCTGAAGAAGCGGTTGATATTGCGCGTAATCAAATTGCAGATTTGGTTGGAGCTGACCCGCGTGAAATCGTGTTGACTTCAGGTGCAACAGAATCAGATAACCTCGCGATCAAAGGTGCTGCAAAATTTTATCAGAAAAAAGGCAAGCACATTATTACCTGCAAAACTGAGCACAAGGCCGTTTTAGATACTTGTCGCCAGTTAGAGCGTGAAGGTTTTGAAGTGACTTATCTTGCGCCGATGAGCAATGGCATGCTTGATCTGAAAGAACTGGAAGCCGCCATGCGCGACGATACTATTCTGGTTTCCATCATGCATGTGAACAACGAAATCGGTGTCATTCAGGATATTGTGACCATTGGTGATATTTGCCGCAGCCGTGGCATCATGTTCCACGTTGATGCAACCCAAAGCGTTGGTAAATTACCTATCGATCTCAGCAAACTGAAAGTTGACCTGATGTCTTTCTCTGCTCACAAATTATATGGGCCAATGGGCATCGGAGCACTGTATGTTCGCCGTAAACCACGCGCCCGTATTGAAGCTCAGCAGCATGGTGGTGGTCATGAGCGCGGTATGCGTTCCGGTACATTGCCTGTTCATCAGATCGTGGGTATGGGTGAAGCTTACCGCATCGCAAAAGAAGTGCTGGAAACAGAATCAGAGCGTCTGCACGGTTTGCGCCTGCGTTTGTGGAACGGTATTAAAGATATTGAAGAAGTTTACCTGAACGGTGATTTGGAACTGGGTGCACCACACATTCTGAATGTCAGCTTCAACTATGTTGAAGGTGAATCATTGATGATGTCGTTGAAAGATTTGGCTGTTTCTTCTGGCTCGGCATGTACTTCCGCGAGTCTGGAACCTTCTTATGTCCTGCGTGCGCTGGGCATGAATGATGAGCTGGCACACAGTTCTATTCGTTTCTCTTTGGGGCGTTTTACCACAGAAGAAGAAATAGACTATGCAATCAAATTGATTCACAACGCGATTGGTCACCTGCGCGATCTTTCTCCATTATGGGAAATGTTCAAGCAAGGTGTGGATATCAGTACCATCGAGTGGTCTCATCATTAATCAAACGGTTTCAGGAGTAACGAAATGGCTTACAGCGATAAAGTAATTGATCACTACGAGAACCCACGTAATGTTGGTTCATTTGACAGTGAAGATCCTTCAGTTGGCAGTGGCATGGTTGGTGCACCTGCTTGTGGTGACGTTATGAGACTGCAAATCAAGGTCAATAACGAGGGTATCATCGAAGACGCACGTTTTAAAACCTATGGTTGTGGCTCTGCGATTGCGTCCAGTTCTCTGGTAACAGAATGGATGAAAGGAAAATCGCTGGAACAGGCTGGGGCTATCAAAAATACAGCGATTGCCGATGAGCTGGAATTGCCACCCGTGAAGATTCACTGCTCTATTTTGGCAGAAGATGCTATCAAAGCAGCGATTGCGGATTACAAAAGCAAGCGCGAAGCTAAATAATTCTTTTAACAAAAAGACATAATTCTGGTGGATATTGATTCAATATCCACCTTTACTAGTTTTAAAAGTGAGGTGTTGTATGTCAATTTCCCTGACAGAAAGTGCAGCCCAGCGTATTTTGGCTTTTCTTGACAATCGTGGGAAAGGTGTGGGGTTGCGTTTGGGAGTGAGAACATCCGGCTGCTCTGGTATGGCATATATACTTGAATTCGCTGATACCGTTAACGAAGAAGATCAAGTTTTTGAAGACAAGGGCGTGAAAGTCATCGTTGATGGTAAAAGCATCGTTTACCTTGATGGTACTGAGTTGGATTTTTCTAAAGAAGGTCTGAACGAAGGCTTCAAATTCAATAACCCCAATGTTTCCAGCGAGTGCGGTTGTGGGGAAAGTTTTCACGTTTAACCCATTTTTTGACTGAGCACTTTACGAAATATCTGTATTTGCAAAACAAGAGTAACTTATGGACTATTTTACTTTATTCGGGCTGCCTGTACGCTACGTGATTGACCGTGAACAATTGTCGATCCGTTATCGGGAATTGCAGCGTCAGTTTCACCCTGATCGTTTTGCTAACCAGCCAGAACGTGAAAAAGCGCAGGCTCTTCAGCAAGCGTCCATCATTAATGATGCTCTTTATACTCTGATACATCCCTTGAAACGTGCAGAATATATGCTGTCTCTGCAAGGGTTCAATTTGTCCGGCGAGCAGCATACCATGCAGGATACCGCGTTCCTGATGCAACAGTTGGAGTTGCGCGAAGAGCTTGATGCCATTGAGCATAGCGCGGAGCCAGAAATCGCATTGGCCGATTTTTCATCTCGCTTGAGTAAAATGATCAAAACACGCAGTGAGCAGATGGAACAGCAGCTTGATGCTGCACAATGGCCAATTGCAGCCGATACCGTCCGTAAATTACGCTTTCTGGATAAATTGCAACAGCAGGTTGAACAACTGGAAGAGCGGTTGCTGGATGATTTTTAGCTGGATAGCTTTTGAGTAAATCGCTTTTGGCTGAATAGTTTTTATAGGGGCACACATGGCTTTATTACAAATCAGTGAACCTGGTTTATCTGCCGAACCACATCAGCGTCGTCTGGCCGTGGGGATTGATCTTGGTACAACACACTCTCTGGTTGCGACAGTTCGCAGTGGTCAGGTAGAAACCTTGGCAGACAGTGAAAACCGTCACTTACTTCCTTCCGTTGTACAATATCGCAAAGATGAAACTCAGGTCGGCTGGCAGGCGCGTCAGCAAGCGGCATCCGATCCTGTTAATACCATTATTTCCGTCAAACGTATGATGGGACGCTCTTTGGCTGACATCCAGCAGCGTTACCCAAATCTGCCGTACCAGCTTCAGGCAAGTGAAAACGGGCTGCCGTTGCTCAATACTGTGGCAGGCCTGGTGGATCCTATTCAGGTTTCTTCTGAAATATTGAAATCGTTGGCACAACGGGCAGAAGAAACCTTGGATGGCAAACTTGATGGTGTTGTTATCACCGTTCCGGCCTATTTTGATGATGCACAGCGACAGGGAACAAAGGATGCTGCGCGTTTAGCGGGTCTGCACGTCCTGCGCCTTTTAAATGAACCGACTGCCGCTGCCATTGCTTATGGTCTTGATTCTGGTCAGGAAGGTATTATTGCTGTTTACGACCTTGGTGGCGGAACATTCGACGTTTCTGTTCTCCGCCTGAGCCGTGGTGTATTTGAAGTTCTGGCAACCGGTGGTGATACCGCACTGGGCGGTGACGATTTTGACCTGTTGCTGGCAAATTGGATCCGTGAACAGGCCGGGATCAGCGATAGTGATCACGGGTTACAGCGTCAACTGTTGGATGTTGCGACGCAGGCCAAAATTGCTTTAAGTGATGCAGATACGGCCGAGATCAGCATTGCAGGCTGGCAGGGCAATATTACTCGTGCCGAATTTAATGAGTTGATCATATCTCTGGTCAAACGCACATTGCTGGCCTGTCGTCGAGCCCTGAAAGATGCGGGTGTCACAACGGGTGAAGTTTTGCAGGTAGTGATGGTCGGCGGTTCAACGCGCGTACCATTGGTACGCAGCATGGTGGGCGAATTTTTCGACCGTGAACCACTGACCTCTATCGATCCTGACAGAGTCGTTGCTGTTGGGGCGGCGATTCAGGCTGATATTCTGGTAGGTAATAAGCCTGATAGCGAAATGCTACTTCTGGATGTTATCCCGTTATCACTCGGTCTGGAGACTATGGGTGGGCTGATCGAAAAAGTCATTCCACGTAACACCACCATTCCTGTTGCAAGAGCGCAGGAGTTTACCACATTCAAAGACGGCCAAGGGGCGATGAGCATCCATGTGGTTCAGGGAGAAAGAGAATTAGTGAATGATTGCCGTTCACTGGCTCGTTTCACGCTGCGTGGTATTCCTCCATTACCGGCGGGTGGTGCGCATATTCGTGTGACCTTTCAGGTCGATGCGGATGGTTTGCTGAGTGTCAGCGCCCTGGAAAAATCCACGGGTGTTGAAGCTTCCATTCAGGTTAAACCTTCCTATGGCCTGTCCGATGCGGAAATCGCCCGAATGCTCAGAGACTCAATGACCAATGCGCAGGAAGATATTCAGGCGCGTAAACTGGCTGAACAAAAAGTAGAAGCGGCGCGGGTGCTGGAAAGTTTAACCAGCGCACTGGAAAAAGATGCCGACTTGCTGAGTCAGGAAGAACAGGTTGCCATTGATGCTGCCGTAGAAGTATTAATCGAGAGCGCACAGGGAACCTCTTCTGATGCGATTGAAAGTGCAATTAAACAATTGGACAAACAAACGCAGGAATTTGCAGCGCGTCGCATGGACACATCAATCCGCCGGGCTTTGGCGGGTCATTCTGTGGATGAGATTTAATTATGCCTAAAATTGTATTTTTACCTCATAACGAACTTTGCCCTGAAGGTGCAGTATTGGAAGCCAAAGAAGGCGAATCGATTCTGGATGTTGCACTGCGCAATGGTATCGAAATTGAACATGCCTGTGAAAAATCCTGTGCGTGTACCACTTGTCACTGCATTGTCAGAGAGGGCTTTGACTCACTAAAGGAAAGCACTGAGTTGGAAGATGATATGCTGGATAAGGCATGGGGGCTGGAGCCAGAAAGCCGTTTGAGTTGTCAGGCCAAAGTCACTGATGAGGATTTGATTGTTGAAATCCCTAAATACTCCATTAACCACGCGCGCGAGCACTGATAGGAGAATGGAAAATGAAATGGGCTGACAGTCGTGACATTGGTGAAGCACTGTATGATAAATTTCCGGATGTAGACCCCAAAACGGTGCGTTTCACCGATTTGCACCAGTGGGTTTGTGAACTGGATGGTTTTGATGACGATCCGCAGAAATCCAACGAAAAAATCCTAGAAGCTATCTTGCTGGTTTGGTTGGATGAATTTGAGTAGTCAAATGAAGTGTGAAAAAAACAGCACAAGTTCACCTATCATTGCTCAATAGCTTGGCATAATCTGCATTTAATGGAAAACTGGCAATCGCCAGTTTTTTTACATTAATAAACCCTTACTGTGAAAACAGTGAAAATAAGATAAGAAGTGAGAAAAAATGACAAAGCAAGCTATATCAAAGCAAATCATGCCGATAACACTGTCTTATGAGCCAGCTAACGCTTGCTGGGGTGAAAAAGCGCTAATTAGTTCAAGTGAGCAGGGAATTACCATCCATTTGGAAGGTAATGGTAAATCCGGAGCGATCCAACGTGCTGGACGTAAAATTAATGGGCAGGGTATCCACAACGTCGCTTTGACAGGTGAAGGTTGGGATCTGGAAAAAAGCTGGGCATTCTGGCAAGGACTTCGTGGCTCAAAGGGGCTGCGTACCATTGAATGGCCACAATTACCTGCGGCAGACAAACAAGAACTGGATAATAGAATCAAATTCGTTGATTGGGTGCGAGATACCATCAACATGCCGGCAGAAGAATTAGGGCCAGAGCAACTTACTCAGCGAGCGATTGACTTACTGAATGGTGTAGCGGGTGATGCCATTAGTTATCGCATCATAAAAGGCAACGATCTGCGTGAGCAGGGTTATGTTGGGGTGCATACCGTTGGCCGTGGTTCTTCCCGTGATCCGGTTTTTCTGGCGTTGGATTTCAATCCGACAAAAGAGAAAAACGCCCCCGTATTTGCCTGTCTGGTGGGTAAAGGTATCACCTTCGATTCAGGGGGTTACAGCCTGAAACCGTCTAATTCCATGGATTCCATGAAATCAGACATGGGCGGCTCTGCAACATTGACGGGCGCATTGGCACTGGCGATCAGCCGGGGCTTAGAGCAGCGGGTCAAATTATTCTTGTGTATTGCGGACAATATGGTGAGCAGTAACGCCTTCAAGTTGGGTGACATCATTCGTTATCGCAATGGTAAAACCGTTGAGGTAATGAATACTGACGCGGAAGGGCGTTTGGTACTGGCTGATGGCTTGATTGATGCCAGTGCGGAAAAAGCACCACTTATCATTGATGCAGCAACCTTAACCGGTGCGGCGAAAATGGCGGTAGGTAACGATTACCACTCTGTATTCAGTTTTGATGATCAATTGGCAGCAGACTTGCTGGCAGCGGCTGATGCTGAAAATGAATTGTTCTGGCGTCTGCCATTGGCTGAATTCCATCGTAGCCAACTGCCATCCAATTTTGCTGACCTGAATAATATTGCTTCTCCTTCTCATACCGCAGGCGCAAGTACAGCAGCGGCTTTCTTGTCTCATTTTGTGGAAAACTACAAAAAAGGCTGGGTACATATTGACTGTTCAGCAACTTACCGCAAATCGGCTGTTGAGCAGTGGGCGGCGGGTGCAACAGGGTATGGTGTGCGCACAATTGCTAATCTATTGCTGGCTAAAGCAAAATAAACAGCGATACCCAATAGATTTAAGATTACCTTTCTTCATAGTCTCCCTTAAAAAGGGGGAGACTATGATTGAACCTTTCAATAGCCTTTAACTTCAATTCAAATATCACTGTTCGGAGATTTTCATGAGCTTGTCAAATGGGTCCGTTGCCACCGAAATGGAGGTTTCCAGTGGAAGTCGCATTACCCTCAGCCAGCCAAAGGAACAACCAAGCCAGCTTATTGACGCCTTGAGTGGTTTATTTAAGCAGCATAAACCTGTGCGGCGGGCTTTTCTGGTCATGGCTCACGATAAAAGTCTGGATGAGAAACCCAATCTATTAATTGGGTTGGAATTGAGTGACGCACCGACAGACAATGAGATCAATGCGCTCATTCAAGAAGCCGGGGAAGCGGCCTGTGAATACCTTACGGAAGATGAATCGGTAGATTTTTGTCTGCTCAATGAAAACGAAAGGGGCATTAGTCATTATCTGATTCAGCATACTCAGCCTTTCTACCAGCGAAAATTAGGAAGCTGGCTGCGCGATACCATTCCTGTTGTTAATCGGGAATAAATGCAGGAAGAATTTTGTTCTAGATGAAAATTCCGTTATTTTTTCTGCGCTTTGGTTATGCGAAATAGGAAGTATCATAATAACTATCTATAAAAAATAATATTTCTAAATATCCGGCAAACTACAAGGGTTATGGTTATGTCTCAACGTCAATTTTGGCAATGGTCGGCAAGGAAAAAGCGATATCTTGCGGTCATGCTTGCCACGTTATTTACGCTATTCGCGCTGCCTGGATGCGATCAATCCGAAAATCCTGCGAAAGAAAACACAGAAGAACGACAGGCATCATTGTCTAAGAGTAGTGATACTGCCAATAGTCATGCAAAATCGGCAGCGACATCGCCCGAGAAGAAACAAGCCACGGCAAAAAAACAGGAACCCCCATCGTCAGCACAGCGCTATGCGGGTAAAGACGTCACGATCCGGGATGCATCAGATCTACAATTGGATGGCGCCAGTGCGATGGTTGTGACATTTTCCGTTCCTTTAGACCCTAATCAAGATTTTTCACAAAAAATACATCTGGTTGATGTGAAATCGGGGAAATTAGAGGGTGCATGGGAACTGTCCAATAACCAGATGGAGCTTAGACTCCGTCATTTACCGCCTGCCCGTGAATTGCAGCTAACCGTGGATGAAGGCGTGAAGGGTATAAATGAACGCCAATTGGCAACAGCATATGAGAAAAAATTCAAGACTGCTCCAATTACACCAACTGTTGGTTTTGCCAGCAAAGGGCTGCTTTTGCCAAGCAAAGCAGCAGAAGGCCTGCCTGTTCTGGTGCTCAATGTTGACAGTGTAGATGTAAATTTTTTCCGTATAAAAGATGAGGCTCTGCCGTTATTCATTGCTGATTGGCAATATAGCAACAACATGAATTACTGGAATTCCAGCGAATTACTGAAAAATACTGAGTTAGTCTACACTGGCCGCTTCGACCTTAATCCTACTGCTAATACTCGTGAAAAATTATTGCTGCCATTAAGTGACATCAAAGAGCTGCAAAGAGAGGGTGTTTATCTGGCAGTCATGCAGCAGGCAGGAAAATATACCTATAGTAATCCGAGCACTCTGTTTACCCTGAGTGACATTGGTGTTTCGATGCACAGTTATCTGAATAGGGTAGATGTATTCACTCAGTCATTGGAGAAAGGTTCCAGTCTGAAAGGTGTTGAAATTCGTCTGCTGGATGCAAAGGGGCAACTTCTGTCAAAAGCCACGACAGATAGTGATGGACATGCCACACTGGAAAAAAATGCTAAGGCAAAATTATTGCTGGCGATCCAGGGTGGGCTAACCAGCATGATAGACCTGACATCTCCTGCGCTTGATCTGTCTGAATTTGATATCGGCGGCCCACAGGGTTATAGCAAGCAATTCTTTGTATTTGGCTCAAGGGATCTTTACCGTCCCGGAGAAATGTTGATTGTCAATGGCTTACTGCGTGATGCGGATGGCCGTCCGCTTAAGCCACAACCCGTCAAGGTTGATATATTGAAAACGGATAATCAGGTCGTTCGCAGTTTTGTCTGGCAACCTGAAAATGAACTGTACCAATACCGTTACCCGATCCCCCGCGAGGCTGAAACGGGGATATGGTCACTGCGATTCGATTTAGGTGATAACACCCCGCGTTATTACAAATTCCACGTCGAAGATTTCATGCCTGAACGCATGGCACTGGAAATTAAAGGTGCATCTAATAATCAGTCAGTGCTGAAGAATGAAAACGTTAATTTCGCTATAACAGGTCGTTACCTATATGGTGCGCCTGCTGCTGATAATCGCCTGCAAGGGCAACTATTTCTGCGTCCTGCCCGTGATGCAGTGGCAAAATTACCGGGATATGAATTTGGTTCTTCAAAAGAAGAGGGTTTGAGCCGAACATTGGACGAATTTGATTTCACGCTGAATGCCGAGGGAAAGGCCAATCTTTCAGTCAGTGAGGATGAATGGAAACAGGTGACATCCCCCGTGAAAGTTATCGTTCAGGCCAGTCTGCTTGAATCCGGTGGACGTCCGGTGACGCGCCGTGCTGAGCAGGCGGTGTGGCCAGCCGAAAAACTGGCTGGTGTACGCCCACTTTTCAATAAGAAATCTATTTACAACTACCGAACAGGGCGTGATGAAAACCGCTATAACGTCGATGAAGATTCATTGGCAGAGTTTGAAGTGGTTTATGCGGATGCCAGCGGTAAAAAATATGCCACGAACGATTTAAGAACCCGTCTGATATATGAGCGCCGGGATTATTATTGGCGTTGGTCAGACAGTACTGGCTGGGATTCAGGGTATGACCAGAAAGATTTAGTCATGGCTGATAACACTATTCAAATTGCGGAAAATGGCACAGCCAAAGTCAGTTTCCCTGTTGAATGGGGTTCTTATCGCATTGAAGTGGTGAATCCAGAAAATCAGCTCGTTACCAGCCTGAATTTCTGGGCAGGTTATTCATGGCAGGATAATACCGGAGGTACAGGTGCCATTCGTCCGGATCAGGTCAAGATGTCATTAGATAAACCCGCGTATAAACCGGGTGATAAAGTGAAATTGCACATGGTTGCACCACAGGAAGGTAAAGGTTATTTGCTGGTGGAATCCAGTGATGGCCCACTGTGGTGGCAGGAAATTGATGTACCGGAAAAAGGTCTGGATATTGATGTACCAATCAATCAGGAATGGGCTCGTCATGATTTGTATCTGACCGCAGTTATCGTGCGTCCAGGGGATAAATCCCGTCAGGCCACGCCGAAACGGGCGATTGGGGTATTACACTTGCCGCTTATGGATGAAGAGCGCAAACTGAATCTGACCTTGAATGCCCCTGATAAGATGCGTCCAAATCAGGATCTCACCGTTAAAATCAAAGCGACTTCTCAGCAGGGGCAAAAACTGCCTAAACAAGTTTATGTCCTGCTTTCTGCCGTAGATTCTGGCGTTCTGAGCATTACTGATTTTAAAACCCCCGACCCTTATGACGCTTTCTTTGGGCGTAAGCGTTACAGTGTTGATCAGTATGATGTTTATGGCCATCTGATTGAAGCCGAAGGGCGTAAGGCGAATTTGCGTTTTGGGGGAGATGGTGATGAAAATGCACTCGATAGAGGCGGTAAAAAGCCTCTGACGGAAGTAAAAATCATCGCAGAACAGGCTAAACCGATTACTCTGGATGCTAATGGGGAAGGGGAAATTACCTTACCTATTCCTGATTTCAACGGTGAGCTCAGACTGATGGCTCAGGCGTGGGGTGGTGAGGAATTTGGTCACAGTGAACGCAAAATCATCGTGGCTGCTCCCGTTATTACTCAGATGTCATTACCTCGCTTCATGGCAGGTGGCGATCAATCCCAATTGGCGCTGGATCTTACCAATCTGACTGAACAGCCGCAGGTTCTTACCGTGAATTTCGAGGCGAAGGGGCTGATCAAATTACAAGACCCGATAAGCAAAAAAATCATTCTGGAGACAGGAAAGCGAACCACCATTCAAATTCCGGTCAAGGCTGATTATGGATTTGGACAAGGAGAAGTTTTCCTGACCATCGATGGATTGAACTTGCCCGATGAAAAGCTGAAACAGTACCAAAATAGCTGGAAAATTGGCGTTCGTCCGGCGCACCCGGCCAAGACCATTCAGTTTGCAGATGTGATTCACCAAGGGAAAAACTGGCAATTACCGCAGACAGCCACTGCTGGTCTGGTACTGGATACCCTAGAGGGACAATTATTGCTGACCAGTCGGCCGCCACTGCAAATCGCACGTTATATCCGCGAATTGTATGCTTATCCCTATGGCTGTTTGGAGCAAACAGTCAGCGGGCTTTATCCATCACTCTATTCCAATGAAGCTGAGTTGAAAAAACTGGGCATCGATACGCAAACTGATGAAAAACGTCGGTCTGCCATTGATGCAGGTATTACCCATCTGCTGAGTATGCAGCGTCATGATGGTGCTTTCTCTCTATGGAACCGTAATGGCGATGAAGAGTTTTGGTTGACCGCCTATGCGACAGATTTCCTGTTCCGCGCAACTCAACAAGGTTACCGCGTTCCTGCTGATGCCCTGAAGTCGGCCAATAGTCGCCTGCTACGCTACTTACAGGATAAAAGTGTCATTACTGATCGTTACAGTGGTTCCCGCATCGAAACACAATTTTCTGTGCAGGCCTATGCGGGTTTGGTCTTGGCAAGTCAGCAAAAAGCGCCGTTGAGCGGTCTGAGACAGCTTTATGAACGCCATCAACAGGCAGGAAATGGTTTATCTCTGGTTCAGTTGGGCATTGCACTGAAAATGATGGGGGATAATACCCGTAGTAATGAGGCTGTTCGTTTAGGGGTTAATAAGGCACGCCAATCTGGCTATGGATTAGGTGATTATGGCAGTACAATTCGTGATAACGCATTGATTGTTTCTCTACTGACGGAGAACAAAATGTTGCAGAAAGAGCGTGATGAAAAGCTGCTCGACTTATCCAATGAATTGTCAACTCGCCATTACTTCTCGACACAGGAAAGTAATTCGCTTTATCTGGCGGGGCGTTACTTTATTGACGCTTCTGAACAATCTTGGAAGGCTGCGATTAATCAGCAAATGCCACCCCTTAACCGTGATAGTGCATTGACTGAAACATTGACAGCAAAACAGATCCTAGAAGGCATCGATATCAGCAATCGTGGTGATAGCACATTGTATTCGCGTCTGAATGTGGTGGGATATCCATTGGCCACCCCGGAACCTTCCTCAAATGTTTTGAAAATTAAGCGTACTTATCTTGACTTGGAGGGTCACTATTTCCCTACCGAGCGTATGAGAAGTGGTGAAATGGTGATTGTGAAACTTGAGGTTGATGCGACACAGTCAGTGCCGGATGCATTAGTTGTGGATCTACTGCCGGCAGGGTTGGAAATTGAGAATCAGAATCTGGCAAGTAGCAGTGCCAGCTTGAGCGAAAGTGCTACGGGGTTGCAGGATATTGTCGAAGGCATGCAACAGGCGAATATTCGTCACATAGAATACCGCGATGATCGTTTTGTCGCTGCTGTTGCCGTCCAGCCTCACCAGACCGTGACACTGTTGTATCTTGCTCGTGCGGTTGCGCCGGGTGTCTATCAGGTACCCGCACCACAGGTCGAATCCATGTATGTTCCTCACTGGCGTGCCGTGGGTGAAACAAACGAAAAACTGGAAGTTGTCCGCTAATCACTACCCGCCCCTATCCTTAGTGATAGGGGCTGTTCCCTTTCGGATACGGTTTTAATGAGAAGATTGTCTTCCCGCATTTACCTGATTGCGTTGGCTATTTTATTCACACTCTTTGCGGCAGTGTGGCTGGCAGATAAAATCTGGCCGCTGCCATTGCATAATGTCAAAATGGCGCGTGTTGTGGTGGGAGAAGATGGCTCGCCACTGTGGCGTTTTGCCGACAATGAGGGGATCTGGCGTTATCCTGTCACTTTAGAACAGGTTTCTCCTGAATATATTCAGGCATTGCTGACCTACGAAGATCGCTGGTTTTACAAACATCCGGGTATCAATCCTGTTTCTTTGCTGAGGGCGGCATGGCAGGACATCCGCGCAGGAAAAATTGTGTCGGGGGGCAGCACAATCTCCATGCAAGTGGCTCGATTGATTGATCCACATCCGCGCACCTTCACCGGAAAATTCAGGCAGATTTGGCGCACGTTGCAACTTGAATGGCATTACTCAAAAGATCAAATTTTGGAGATGTACCTGAACCGTGCACCATTCGGTGGTACGTTGCAGGGGGTTGGAGCAGCAAGCTGGGCATATCTGGGCAAGCCGCCGTCAGAACTTTCGCCGGGTGAATCGGCATTATTGGCAGTATTACCACAAGCTCCCAGTCGCTTAAGGCCAGATCGCTACCCAGAACGTGCGCAGGCTGCTCGAGACAAAGTATTACAGCGACTGAAGCAATACAATGTCTGGCCAGCGGAAAACGTCGCTGATATCAAAGAAGAAAATGTATGGCTGGCTCCTCGTCAGGTTCCTCACCTTGCGCCTTTACTGGCAAGGCGAGTGGCAAACGGAAACCCGCAGGAAGTGATCCAGACAACCATTGATACAGGCTTACAGCGCCAACTGGAGGATATGGTTCTCAATTGGAAATACCAACTGGCGGACAAAACATCGATTGGGGTGCTGGTTGTTGATCATACGGATATGGCCGTTAAGGCCTATATTGGTTCGGTAGATCTTCAGGATGACAGTCGTTTTGGGCATGTGGATATGATAAGCGCATGGCGTTCACCGGGCTCCACGCTCAAACCTTTTTTATATGCCATGGCGCTGGATGATGGATTGATTCACGGAGAATCCTTATTGCAGGATGTTCCCCGCCGTTTTAATGATTACCGTCCGGGAAATTTTGACAGTGATTTTAATGGGCCTGTCAGTGCCAGTGAAGCGCTGACGCGGTCGTTGAATTTGCCAGCGGTACAACTTCTTGAATCTTATGGTGCTAAACGGTTCACCGCTAATTTGCGTAATGTAGGAATGGTACTGCGTTTCCCGCTTGGCAGTGAGCCGAACTTATCGCTTATTTTGGGAGGAACGGCGGCTCGGATGGATGAACTGGTATCTGTTTACAGCGCTTTCGCCCGTCAGGGGAAAGTTTCGCCGTTGCGTTTTACACCACAGCAGAGAATTCGTGACAGACAATTATTCTCAGCAGGGGCAGCTTGGATTGTCAGGAGGATCATGGCAGGTGAAGGACGACCAAAACCTGATGATAGCCTGTCTGCCGAAGTCCCTTTGGCGTGGAAAACAGGTACGAGTTACGGTTATCGCGATGCATGGGCGATTGGCCTGAATGCCCGTTACACCATAGGCGTGTGGGTCGGCAGGCCAGATGGCACGCCCGTAGTAGGGCAATTTGGCTATGCTACGGCGATCCCCATTATGAACCAGATCAACGGGCTGTTAATGGAAAATTTACGCTATAGCTCACAGCGTATTCCTGTCGATCCGCGACCGATAAGTGTCAGTCAGGCGACCATTTGCTGGCCGAGCGGGACAATGCTGACTAAAGAAATAATAGCTAAAGACATCAGCAATTGCCGTCAGCGTCGCTTAAGCTGGATTTTGGATAATACAATCCCGCCAACGCTGTCTGCCATTGGGCAGGAAGGGACTTCGGGTATTAACGAACGGATATGGATAGATAAAAATGGTCTACGTGTTGCTTCTGATTGTCCTGATGCCCGGCCTGAAACCGTAGCTTTGTGGCCGATTACTCTGGAAGCATGGCTACCGGCAAAAGAACGTCGGTCGAATCGGTTGCCACCGATTAATCCCCAATGTCCTCCTCTGAAAACGGATGAGGCTCCCTTACTCATTGTGGGAGTTCGCGAAGGGGATATTCTGAAACGCCTTCCGGGCAAAAATACGCTGGACTTACGGATAACAACGCAGGGGGGTAGCGGTCAGCAGTGGTGGTTTTTGAATGGTGAACAAGTTTCTGTGACAAAAAATAACCAGTCGTGGGTAAAAACCTTATCACAACCAGGGAAATACCAGCTTAGTGTTTTAGATTTGAGTGGGCAGATCAGCGCAATCAATTTTGTTTTTAAGTGATTAATGGTGTGTTTGTGACCTTGATTAAAGGCATATTTTGTTTTTAAAACAAGGTGTTAACCATATCCTTTACATCCCAATATTTTATTTTTATCGTAAAACAATAAAAAATTATTGTTTTACGATAATTTAAAGCTATAATTTGATCACGCTTAATAATGGATCATAAACATGATGCACTCTTCAAAACTTACAAGAATGACGGCTCTCAGTCTGGTGATATCTAAATTATCATTATTGATTATCATCATATTGATAGTAATTAATATTTATAGCTGGCTGGAGCCAAAGTTAATATTAGAGAAATATGGGTTAGGATTTTCGTTGACAAATAGAATATTATTGCATTTTAGTGAGAATACTCTTAGCCCGTGGAAACTGACCAGTGGAATATTTATATCGACAATCCCATTATTGTTTTTGGGAGGGAGCCTCTGGGCTTTTCATCAGTTATTCGGCAATTATCGGAAGGGTGATTATTTTTCCAAGAATACGGTGAAATATTTGGAATATGCAGGTTGGGGGGTCATCATCTGGGCTATGTTAGATATTCTTTTTGAACCTTTATTAACTGTTTGGTTCACTATGGGAGCGCCAGCGGGTCAGCACTTTTTCTCATTGAGTCTAAGCCCTAGCCATCTTGTTGCTATTTTTATTTCGGTTTGCCTGGCTGTCATTTCGCGTATTCTTTACCAAGCATGTGATATCTATGACGAAAATAAGAGTATTATATAGGAGATACTGTGGCAATTTATATCACTCTAGATGTGCTCATGGCAAAACGAAAGGTTAAATCTAAAGAATTAGCACAAGCCATTGGTATTACTGAACAAAATCTTTCTTTACTGAAAACGGGAAAAATTAAAGGGATTCGATTTTCCACTCTTGATGCCATCTGCCAATATTTAGATTGTCAGCCTGGGGATATATTGGAATCCAAAGATGATTAATCAGTAAATCATGTCGGTGGTTCTATTAATTTAAATAGTGAGGAAAAAAGATGAAAATTTTTTCATATTTTTTATTGCTGGGGCTATTTTATATTCCTGTTTCTTTTGCAGATACATCAGCAAAAGGTGTTGATAATAAAATGTAGAATAAACAATCAGGTAATCAAGGAGCGTTGAGAAAATGTACACACCTATTGCCTGAATGACATAAATATACCATTAGCATTATTGGTATATCCGATAAGACAACAAAAGAGGTCAATAAGCAGTTCAAAGGGGAATTTAAACTCTCTAGTGGAAGTAAAAAGCCACTGGATAAGAAAAGAAATGAAGAGATTAAACCTTTTATTCAATGCGTAACAGAGACTGTTCTGTAATTGGAACTGCATTAAAACGCCGAATCAATGATCTTGATCAGAATGCCTATTTGGGATTTCATCGCCTGAATAGGCATTATTTTATAGAATTAACCAGGCAGGATGGTACGAATTGGCAGAAAGTAAGTGATCTCCAATGTTCTGGATTAGTGTAAAAAACAGCTTAACTCGCTTTGTCTTAAAGTGTCTGTATAGTAAAAATGTGATTTATGCTAAAAAATGATAATTTTGGCTAAGAAAGTTTTAATAAAATGTTATGTTTTTTGTAGGCAAGCAGAAAGTCTCCTCCTATAATCAACGCCTATTTTTATTCCTGTCAGGTACAGGATAAATTTCGTCTCCCTGTTTTAGCAAAGGGAGAATAAAAAATTAAAATGAATCATCGCTGAAAGTGCCAAAGAGGTTATCCAATGACGATTGAACGTACTTTTTCCATTATTAAGCCTAATGCTGTGAAGAAAGATGCTATCGGTTCCATCTATGCCCGTTTTGAAAGTGCAGGGTTTAAAATCATCGCAGCCAAAATGCTGCATTTAACACGTGAGCAGGCTGAAGGTTTTTACGCTGAGCACAAAGGCCGTCCTTTCTTTGATGGTCTGGTAGAATTTATGACTTCTGGCCCAATCGTGGTACAGGCTCTGGAAGGTGAAAATGCGGTTCAGCGTCATCGTGACCTGATGGGCGCTACCAATCCGGACAATGCCCTGGCAGGTACTCTGCGTGCGGACTATGCAGATAGTTTTACTGAAAATGCGGTTCACGGTTCAGACTCCATTGAATCTGCAAACCGTGAGATTGCTTATTTTTTCAGTGATGATGAAATCTTCCCCCGCCACTGATATTCAGTTACTCGTAGCATCTGAACAGTAAAGTTTGTACAATGTCGCGCCTCACTGATTTGACTTAGTGGGGCGTTTATTATTTTATCTCAATACTCAATTATCACTGCATATAGTGGTTATTGAATTGATAGTCACCGAATCAAAACTTAGTGCTGAAATTAAATCAGCACAGAGCCGAAAGTGTAACAACGAGGCGATGTAAAAATGTCCCAACTTAACGAAACCGTACAACCTTCAACTGCCGCTGTATCTGTCACTCCTGAAAAGAAAAACGGCAAAATCAATCTGCTTGATCTTAACCGTAAACAAATGCGTCAATTTTTTCTCGATATGGGAGAAAAACCGTTTCGTGCCGATCAGGTTATGAAATGGATGTACCACTATTGCTATGACGACTTTGAGCAGATGACCGATATCAATAAAGTGCTCAGGACGAAATTGCAGCAGGTGGCAGAAATCAAGGCACCTGAAGTGGCAGAAGAACAGCGTTCTGCGGATGGCACCATTAAATGGGCAATTACTGTTGGTGATCAACAGGTCGAAACGGTTTATATCCCAGAGGATGAGCGCGCGACATTGTGTGTTTCATCTCAGGTCGGATGTGCTTTAGAGTGTAAATTTTGTTCCACTGCCCAGCAGGGATTTAACCGTAACCTGCGGGTTTCTGAAATTATTGGTCAAGTCTGGCGTGCCGCTAAAATCATTGGTTCGCTGAAATCCAGTGGTCGCCGCCCAATCACCAATGTCGTCATGATGGGGATGGGAGAGCCATTGCTTAATTTAAACAATGTCGTGCCGGCCATGGAAATCATGATGGATGATTTCGGTTTTGGATTGTCAAAACGCCGCGTGACGTTGTCAACATCTGGCGTAGTGCCTGCATTGGACAAATTGGGCGATATGATTGATGTTGCACTGGCAATTTCCCTGCATGCACCTACCGATGATGTTCGTGACGAAATCGTACCGATTAACCGCAAGTACAATATCGAAGAATTTCTGGCGGGAGTGCGTCGCTATTTGGCAAAATCCAATGCCAATCAAGGGCGGGTTACGGTGGAATATGTGATGCTTGATCACGTCAATGACAGCGTGGAACAGGCACATCAATTGGCGGAATGCCTGAAAGATACACCAAGCAAAATCAACTTGATCCCATGGAACCCGTTCCCGGGGGCACCTTATGGGCGTAGCTCCAACAGCCGGATTGACCGTTTTTCGAAAGTCCTGATGGAATACGGTTTTACGACTATTGTGCGTAAAACGCGAGGGGATGATATTGATGCCGCATGTGGGCAGCTTGCTGGTGATGTTATTGATAGAACAAAACGGACACTGAAAAAACGTCTGGCAGGTGAACCAATTCAGGTAAAACCAGTCTAATTTGTTTGTATAATCGCGATTAATGGTTAAAAATCTGGTGAAGTTTAACATAACCTTATAAATGAAAACGGTATGATACGGAAATCAATAATTTGGTCTATAGTTTGTTTTGGCCTGATCACGGGTTGTGCGGAACGTTCCCCGCATCACGGTCATCAGGTCGTCGCAATAGATACTCGATTACAGCTAGGGAAAGCCTATTTAGCGGAGCGAAATTTATCGGCTGCCAAATATCATTTTCAAAAGGTTTTGCTGGCGAAACCTCGCCACCCAGAAGCGCATTTGGGTATGGCGCTGTATGAATATTATGCAGGTCAACCCAAAGCTGCCGATCAGCATTATAGAATGGCCATGCAGTATGCGGCAGGAAATGATACTGTAATACGTCATTATGCTGCTTTTCTCTGTGAACAAAAGCGGGATGAAGAGGCTAAAAAATTGGTCACGGGAAACAACACAAGTCACTACACTTGTGATAAATGATTTTCTGCGTTCGACGCAGTATGAAATGATTTCGCTGCACAAATTAAGTTGGATGTTCTATCAAATTAATTTGCGTAAATACTTTAACCTGAACAGTACCAGTGCCCTTAGCTAATGAAGACTGAAACTTACCCAGAAGAAGCTAATCTGACAACGGGTCAGATTCTGCGCCAGGCTCGTGAAAAACTTGAGCTTTCTCAGCAAACTGTGGCAGATCGTTTGTGTCTCAAACTGTCCACTGTTCGTGATATTGAAGAAGATAATACGCAGTCAAATATTGCCCTGACATTCTTACGTGGATATATTCGGGCTTATGCGAAACTTGTCCGAGTCCCTGAATCCGATATTTTAAGCACATTAAATAAACAAATGCCCGCTAAGGCTGGGAAAGTTTCCCCGATGCAAAGCTTTTCGTCAGGAAAAAAGCGGAAAAAACGTGATGGTTGGTTGATGAAAATAACGTGGGGCGTGCTCATTGTGCTGCTGGGAATGACTGGGTGGTGGTGGTGGCAGAATTACACCGCGCAGCAAAAAGACTTAGCTTCAATGACAACACAATCTGATGCTTATAACGCCCAGGCGCAAGGCGATGAAAGTGACTTGGGCACTTCAACAACAGATCTAGGTCAACTATCTGACCATGCTAAAGATGATAACTCAGTCGCGGCCGCTCAGGAAGAAACCTCTCCAGCGTTAGCAAATCCGGCAGCAAACAGCAATGCATCATCGCCGGGCAATCAATCGGTTGTAAATTCAGTACCAGCGACAACTAATACAGCACCAAATTCTGCTGTGAATACGTCATCGGCTGATGTGAATAATATCAGTACGGTTAACAGTGATGAACTGGTGATGAATTTTAAGGCAAGATGCTGGTTACAGATCACGGATGCCAATGGTAAGACTTTGTTCATGGGCACAAAAGATAAAGGCAGCAGTCTGAAACTTTCAGGTGCCTTGCCTTATAAGCTGAAAATTGGCGCACCTGCGGCGGTTGATATCCAGTTTCAGGGAAAAACCGTGGACATGACTCGTTTTGTCAAGGTGAACCGTATTGCCCAACTGAAACTGCCAGAAAATAATTAACTATTTTGGCAAATTGGCGAACATTTATAGGCGAATATTGAATAGAAATTCAAGTTCGCCTGTGTGTATTATTCACCACAGCATAGTTGTAATTTTTATAAACAAAATACAGGGATGTAGGGGAGTAATGTAAAAATGCATAATGAATCACCGATAAAAAGACGTAAATCCACACGTATTTATGTCGGTAATGTGCCCATTGGCGATGGCGCACCTATTGCGGTGCAATCAATGACGAACACACGGACAAATGATGTAGAAGCGACGGTCAGGCAGATTAAATCGCTGGAGCGTGTAGGTGTTGATATCGTCCGTGTTTCTGTTCCAACCATGGACGCTGCGGAAGCGTTCAAATCCATCAAACAGCAGGTCAATATTCCTCTCGTTGCTGATATTCATTTCGATTACCGTATCGCATTGAAAGTCGCAGAATATGGCGTTGACTGCCTGCGTATTAACCCCGGCAATATTGGCAATGAAGAACGCATCCGTCAGGTTGTGGATTGCGCTCGTCACTACAATATTCCCATTCGTATTGGGGTCAATGGTGGATCGTTGGAAAAGGATATACAGGAAAAGTACGGAGAACCAACACCAGAAGCCTTGGTTGAGTCGGCAATGCGGCATGTTGATATACTTGATAGCTTGAACTTTCATCAATTCAAGGTGAGCGTCAAGGCGTCAGATGTCTTTCTGGCTGTCGGTGCTTACCGTTTGCTGGCACAGAAAATCGATCAACCATTGCATTTGGGTATTACCGAAGCGGGGGGCGCTCGCGCAGGTGCGGTGAAATCCTCAATTGGTCTGGGTCTTCTGTTGTCTGAAGGGATTGGTGATACATTACGTATTTCGCTGGCGGCTGATCCGGTGGAAGAAGTTAAAGTCGGTTTTGATATCCTTAAGGCATTACGCATTCGCTCGCGGGGCATCAATTTCATTGCCTGCCCGACTTGCTCCCGTCAGGAATTTGACGTTATCGGCACCGTGAATGCGCTTGAACAGCGCCTTGAGGACTTGATTACGCCGATGGATGTTTCCATTATTGGCTGTGTCGTGAATGGTCCCGGGGAAGCAGAAGTTTCAACAATCGGCGTGACTGGTGCAAAAAATAAAAGCGGTTTTTATGAAGATGGCATCCGTCAGAAAGAGCGTTTTGACAATAATAATTTGATTGATCAACTTGAAACGAAGATCCGTGCCAAGGCCACGATCCTTGATGCTAGTAACCGGATTAACATCAATCAGCTTGATGAATAATATACCTGATACTGGCTCATGCTATCATGAGCCAGTATTGTTTCTGATTGCTGATTGAACCCCGCGAGCTTTCGCTTTTATAATCGACGCTATTGTAGAAATATTAATAAGAGATAAAACATGGCAAAAAATATCCCAGCTATTCGTGGCATGAACGATTGCCTTCCTGCTGAAACGGTCATCTGGCAACGTGTTGAGTCTACGGTTAAGCGTGTGTTGGCAGGCTATGGTTTCAGTGAAATCAGGACGCCGATTGTAGAGCAGACCCCGTTATTTAAACGCGCAATTGGTGAAGTTACCGATGTGGTCGAAAAAGAAATGTACACATTTGACGACCGCAATGGGGAAAGCCTGACCCTGCGCCCAGAAAATACCGCAGGTTGTGTCCGCGCTGGTATTCAGCATGGTCTGCTGTACAATCAGGAACAGCGCTTGTGGTACATTGGGCCAATGTTCCGCTACGAACGCCCACAAAAAGGCCGCTCCCGTCAATTCCATCAGTTGGGTGCTGAAGTTTTTGGCCTGCAAGGGCCGGATATTGACGCTGAAATGATTTTAATGACGGCTCGCTGGTGGCGTGAACTGGGCATCGCTGAACACGTTAGACTTGAATTAAATTCCATTGGTTCACTGGACGCCCGTGCGAATTACCGTGAAGCTTTGGTGGCGTTCCTTGAACAGCATAAAGAGAAGCTGGACGAAGACTGTCAGCGCCGTATGTATACCAACCCGCTGCGTGTACTGGATTCCAAAAATCCTGAAATTCAGGCTCTTCTTAACGATGCGCCGGCACTGTTTGACTATCTTGATACCGAATCAAAAGAACATTTTGATGGGTTGTGCCGGATTCTGGATAGCGCAGGTATCAAGTATCACCTCAACCAGCGTCTGGTTCGTGGCCTTGATTATTACAATCGTACTGTCTTTGAATGGGTAACTTCTGCATTGGGTGCACAGGGAACAGTCTGTGCGGGCGGTCGTTACGATGGCCTGGTTGAGCAATTAGGTGGGAAATCTACACCAGCAGTAGGCTTTGCAATGGGAATGGAGCGTATGGTTCTGTTAGTTCAGGAAGTCAATCCTGAGTTCGTTGCAGATCTGGCTGTTGCGGATGTTTATCTCTCCTCCTTTGGTGAAGGTAGCCAGCAGGCGGCATTGATTCTGGCGGAGCAGATCCGTGATGAATTGCCTGAATTACGCTTGATGACCAATCATGGTGGTGGCAACTTCAAGAAACAGTTGGGGCGTGCAGATAAGCATGGTGCCAAAGTTGCCCTGATCCTTGGAGAAGATGAAATTCGTGCAGGTAATATCACTGTGAAAGATTTACGTAATGGTGAACAAGAGACGTTGTCACAACAAGCGATTGCAGCACGTTTGAGCGAACTGTTAGGCTAAGGAGAGACTCTGTGGAAGTCTATACCACTGAAACTGAACAAATTGATGTGATAAAGCGTTTTTTTGCCAACAATGGTAAATATCTTGCTGTTGGCTTGGTGCTGGGCATTGGGGCGCTGGCTGGCTGGCATTACTGGCAGTCTCATCAGACAAACCAGTTGCAGGATACTGCGGCGACGTTTGAGAAATTGAATAAATCATTGGAATCGGGCTCGAAAGAAAGCGTTGTTGCCACAGAAAAATTCGCTAATGAAACGAATAATATCTATGGTGTCATGGCCGATGTGGATTTGGCAAAGCGTGCTGTTGAACAGAATGATTTGGCTCAGGCAGAAAAGCGCTTGCTGGCCGCCGCTGGCAAAGCCAAAGACGAGGATATGCAGGCTTTATCCAATATTCGTCTGGCTCGAGTTCAATTCGCAGAAGATAAAACGGATGCTGCACTGAAAACGCTGGAACAGGTCAAGGGGAAAGGTTGGCTGGTAGCCGTTGAGAACATTCGTGGTGATATTCTGACGAAAAAAGGGAATATTGCGGGTGCGCGTGCAGCCTATTCCAGGGGGCTGGAAGCCGATGGCTCACAGCCTTTGAAAAGTAGTATTCAAATTAAACTTAATAATTTATCCAGCTAAGGGAGCTAACTTTAATGCAACTGCGAAAAACACTCTTGGTTGGACTGGTTGCTTCTGTTCTGTTGGCTGGTTGTTCAAGCGAACAGGATACGCTAGCAATGTCACCGCTGCCGAAGGTTGAAAATCAATTTAATCCCCGTGTAATTTGGGATAAATCAGTCGGAAGCGGTGTTGGGCAATATTATTCTCACTTGTCACCTGTTTGGCAGGGTTCAACGGTTTATGTTGCTGATCGCACCGGTGTCGTTAAAGCATTTGAGGTAGATACGGGTAAAGAACTGTGGGCTACAGACCTGTCGGAAAAAGCAGGCTTTCTGTCATCCCGCTTGCCTGCATTGCTTTCTGGTGGTTTGACCGTATCAGGCGAGCGCCTGTATGTCGGTACAGAACAGGCAAAAGTCATCGCACTGGATACCACTAACGGTAAAGTTGAATGGGAATCAAGCGTTGCGGGTGAAGCGTTATCACGTCCCGTGGTGAGTGATGGCCTTGTGTTAATCCACACGGGTAACGGTCTGTTGCAGGCATTGAATGAAACCAATGGTTCCGCAGTCTGGTCAGTCAATATGGATACACCTTCATTGTCAGTCCGTGGTGAATCTGCTCCAGCCGTAGCCTATGGTGCTGCGATTGTCGGTGGTGATAATGGCCGTATTAGTGCGGTTCTGATGTCACAAGGGCAATTGATTTGGCAGCAGCGTATTGCTCAGATGACAGGTTCAACTGAAATCGGCCACCTGAATGATGTTGATATGACTCCGGTCATTTCTAATAATATTATTTATGCTATTGCTTATAATGGCAATTTGGTGGCAATGGATATGCGTTCCGGCCAGCTTATCTGGAAACGCGATATCGGTTCTGTGAATGAGATGGTTGTGACGGATGACCATATTTTCATTGTTGACCAAAACGACCGTATTCTGTCCCTGCGTAAAAGTGACGGGGTAACACTGTGGACGCAAAGCGATTTATTGCACCGTAACCTGACAGCACCGGAAATGTACAATGGCTATCTGGTTGTTGGTGATGCTGAAGGTTATCTGCATTGGTTAAATATGGCTGATGGTAAATTTGTGGCTCAGCATAAAGTTGATGGTTCTGGCTTGTTGAGTCGCCCGGTTGTTGCCGGAGATAAGCTGATGGTACAGGCGAAGGACGGTAAGGTTTACCTGTATACCCGCTAATTTCATCACGTGTTTTAACGCAACACGGAATAACACGGCTCCTGTGCTGACAGTAACAGGAGCCGTTTCGTCTTTTTAGTATCTGTTGTAGTGGAGCTTCGAGTGGATCACTTTCAGCAGGATATCGATTTACATCTAGTTATGAGGCATCAAAAAAATGATACCTGTTGTTGCGCTGGTTGGGCGCCCGAATGTCGGAAAATCCACCTTATTTAACCGTTTAACCCGAACCCGAGATGCGCTGGTAGCGGATTTCCCTGGTTTGACCCGTGATCGTAAATATGGACGGGCAGAAGTTGAAGGGCAGGAATTCATCATCATTGATACCGGTGGTATCGATGGTACGGAAGATGGCGTAGAAACGCATATGGCTGCACAATCTCTGATGGCAATTGAAGAAGCGGATATAGTCCTGTTTATGGTCGATGCCAGATCAGGAATGATGCCAGCCGATCACGGGATTGCAAAACATCTGCGTAGCCGTGAAAAAGCCACCTTTTTGGTAGCGAATAAAACCGATGGTATTGATACCGATACTGCTATCCCTGAATTCTACTCACTGGGGTTGGGGGATATATATTCCATCGCCGCTTCCCACGGCCGTGGTGTGACACAACTGATTGAGCATGTGTTGTTGCCATTCTCCGAAAAAGAGAAAACGGAAGAAGTTGAATTAACGGAAGAAGAAGCCAATGCAGCTTATTGGGCTGAGATAGAGCAGGCTGAATTGGAAGCTGCTGAAGAGGAAGAGAAGGAGGCAGCTTTTGATCCTACCACTTTACCGCTGAAATTGGCGATTGTTGGTCGTCCAAACGTGGGTAAATCCACATTGACCAACCGTATTCTGGGCGAAGAGCGAGTCGTTGTTTATGACATGCCGGGAACCACCCGAGACAGTATTTATATTCCAATGGAGCGTGATGGCCGCGAATATATCCTGATTGATACAGCGGGGGTTCGTAAACGTGGCAAAGTAACCGAAACGGTTGAGAAATTCTCTGTTATCAAAACGCTTAAGGCCATTGAAGATGCTAATGTTGTTTTGCTGATAGTTGATGCCCGTGAAGGGATTTCTGATCAGGATCTCTCTCTGCTCGGTTTTATTCTCAATAGTGGGCGCTCTCTGGTTATTGCGGTCAACAAGTGGGACGGCATGAGCCAGGAAGACAGAGATCACGTTAAGGATATGCTGGATTTGCGTCTCGGCTTTGTCGATTTTGCCCGTGTTCACTTTATTTCTGCACTGCATGGCAGTGGGGTTGGCAACTTATTTGACTCGATTCTGGAAGCTTACGAAAGTGCTACCCATCGCGTTAGTACTTCCATGTTGACTCGTATCATGCATATGGCAGAAGAAGATCATCAGCCGCCGATGATACGTGGACGCAGGGTCAAAATGAAATATGCCCACGCAGGGGGATATAACCCACCTATCGTGGTGATCCACGGCAATCAGGTGACAAATTTGCCTGATTCTTATAAACGTTACTTGATGAACTACTTCCGCCGCTCTTTAAAAGTCATGGGAACACCTATTCGCATTCAGTTTAAAGAAGGGTCTAACCCTTATGCAGATAAGAAAAATACCTTGACGGCTACACAGCTTCGTAAGCGTAAACGTTTAATGGCGCATTTGAAAAAGCGCTAAATATTAAAATAAATATGTATGAAATAAAGGGCTATTTTAGCCCTTTATTATTACTGGTTTAGTTAATTTTTTAACTATCTTATGAATTTATTTTTTGGTTCTTTGTAAGGTAATAAAATAATTTCATTACTATTGCCTGAATGAAAATTTATTATCATTTTTCAGCCAAAACTAATTCAATTTATTAATATGTAATGATTTCTATTATTGTAAATCGTCAAGTTTAGTTATCTTTTTTTACCAACTGATAAATTATTTTCCGGCTGTGAAACCTTTTCTTCTTTAGCTGAATTTTTCATTAGACTATTAACATGTTCTAACGTCCTTAGCGCACATTCCTTGTCATTTTCATCACAATTATTGGCAATATATTCCAGTAGATAGGGAGGAATGATATTGTACTTGTCTATTTTACGATTACGCATAATATTAGCCAGTTTGTATGTTGTTATGTGTATCTGCTTTAGGGTACTTAGATATTAGCTAAAATAATCGTGTTAGTCACTGGTAGAAATGTAAATTTATTATATTATTATATTTTTGATTAAAATCAATATATTAATGCAAATGCGGTATAAATCTAAAATGTATTGAGCTATGAATATAAGAAAGGGCTATTTTCAGCCCTTTCTTGTTTATTATAGGATTATCTTAATCTTACTCTGTTTAAGAATAATTGATATTGTATTAATGATTATATTGATGTTGGTGTTAATTATTTTGTTGGAATGATAACTCCAACTTTGCTCCAGCAATTATTCACGATATCTGAAACTTCTTTATCAAACAATTTTTCAGCGTTTTTAATGGTTAATTCTGCAAAATCATCAAAATTGGCATCTGAAGATAAACGTTCGTCGAGTAAAGTTTCATACCAGATTTTACCCGCCCGTTCCCATGAATAACCACCTAGTTCCACTGCCAGTAGATAAAAGGCTCTGTTAGGAATACCAGAATATATATGAACCCCACCATTGTCCTTTGTAAACGGTAGCTCTTTATATTGATCCATATGACCAACTTGTTTGTCCCCGGAAAAAGCCGTTCCCGGATTTACAAATGTACGTAAGGCAACATCCGGTTTATTGTCTGGATTAAAATTAGATCCAAGTAGCCCTTTTCCGATAAGCCAATCGGATTCACTGGCTTTTTGTTTATCGAAATACTGTTTTACCATAATGCCAAACACATCTGAAATGGATTCATTTAACGCGCCAGATTGATAAGCATAAAAAAGTCTTGCTTCACTCTCAATCACGCCATGCGTTAATTCATGAGCTATAACATCAATGGCAGAAGTGAAGCGATTGAAATATTTTCCACTTTTATCGCCATCGCCAAAAACCATCTGTTTTCTAGACCAAAATGCATTCATGTAGTTTTGGCCATAATGTACAGTTGCGACTAGCTTGATTCCTTTGTTATCGAGTGAATTACGGCCAAAAACTTTTTTGTAGAATTCATGGGTCTTACCGAGATACTCATAGGCTTCATTGACAGCAACATCCTCACTCTCAGGCATACCTTCGCGTCGCGCTACCCTATCACCTGGAAATATCTCTTCATGTTCTGCATCGTAGATAGTTCGATTTAATTCATCATCAAATTCTACATCATTTTCCTGTTGTAAGAGATCTTCTCCAATAGAGATATTCATTAAGTGATGAACATGATCTAATGTTTTTAATACATATTGATTAGAGCGCTCATCACAATCATTAGAGATATGTTCTAAAACAAATGGAGGGATTAAGCTATATCTGTTGATTTCATTATTTTTCATGATTATCCCCTTTATTATTAGATGTTGTGTTTGTGTTTTTTGGACACGTTTGAATACTAACTATAATAATTGAGTTAGTCACTAGGGTAAATATTGATTTTTTATGTCAGGGTATTGCCAATGAAAAATAATAAATTAAATTATTAGTGTCTGATATAGAACAGGAATACAGGCGTTATCCGATATTCCTGTTTTTAATTATCATACCCAATCTTTTTTTATTAGAAAGGAGGTATAAAGTTCAGCTTCTGGAGAGTTTTGCTCAGGAGAATGATTATATTCCCAGCGTACTAATGGCGGCATGGACATTAATATTGATTCAGTGCGTCCACCGCTTTGCAGGCCAAATAATGTTCCTCTGTCCCAAACTAAATTAAATTCAACGTAACGGCCACGGCGATATAATTGGAATTCTCTTTCACGTTCTCCCCAGTTTATATTTTTCCTTCTTTCTATAATAGGCAAATATGCGGCCAAAAAACCATTACCGACGGCTTGCGTAAAGTTAAAGCAAGTTTCAAAATCAGGGGTATTTAAATCGTCATAAAATAATCCACCAATTCCGCGTGGTTCATTACGGTGTTTTATAAAGAAATAATCATCACACCATTTCTTATAATCAGGATAAACATTGTCGCCAAAAGGTTGGCATAATGTTTTGGCGACGGTATGCCAATGAATGGCATCTTCGTTGAAGCCATAATAAGGAGTGAGATCAAAACCGCCGCCAAACCACCACACTGGTGCTTCACCTTCTTTTTCCGCAATAAAAAAGCGAACATTGGCATGACTGGTCGGAATATAGGGATTGAGTGGGTGGATAACAAGGGAAACGCCCATTGCTTGATAGCTACGACCCGCTAATTCAGGGCGGTGGGCGCTTGCTGATGGAGGAAGTGAAGCCCCAGTGATATGGGAGAAATTCACGCCAGCCTGTTCAAAAACGTTGCCTGCCTTTAATACGCGACTACGACCACCACCGCCTTCTTCCCTCTGCCAGCACTCTTCCATAAAATTGGAGTGACCATCAAGTCGCTCAAGTTGTTTGCAGATTTCATCCTGTAATGAGAGGAAAAAATCCTTAACTTGGGATATATTAGGTATATTCATTTCTGCTTTCATTTGGGTTAGTTTATGGCGATAGACAGTATACCTGTTAGTCTCAGTAAACGCATTTTCATATTGATTCCAAAATAAAAGTAGTGATAATTAACGTTGATTCAACCGTTTATTAAATAGGCTGACTAACTATGGAAATTCGGGTATTTCGGCAAGATGATTTTGAGGCCGTCACCACACTTTGGGAACGCTGTGATTTGATTAATCCCGGTGATGATCCAGAAGTAGATATTGAGCGTAAGTTAACCCATGATGCTGATTTATTTCTAGTTGCTGAAGTTGCGGGAGAAGTGGTTGGTACAGTTATGGGCGGCTATGATGGGCATCGTGGACATGCTTATTATCTAAGCGTTCACCCTGAATTCAGGGGCAGGGGAATTGCTAATGCTCTGATATCCCGTTTGGAAAAAAAATTATTGGCGAGAGGTTGTCCGAGTATTTTGATTCTGGTTTCAGAAGAAAATGATGCAACGATTTGTATGTGTGAAAAAATGGAATATGATTATTTGGGGCAAGAAAATACTATTTTTTGTAAGCGTCTGATTATTGATTAAAGATAAAATGGCTGAACAGTATTATTTTATTCGGCCATTATTGAATTATACAGTACTAAATTAATTATCTTTATTATAAAATGGCTCAAGCATCTCTGATATTTATTTTGCAAAGTAAATAATTTCTTTGACGTAATGGGGATATTATCTCCGATACTAGAGATAATTCTAACTTGAATTTTCCCTTCGTTATCTAGATATAGTTGATAATGATCATGGATGGGAGATTCTGGTTTCCCTTCTAATATAATAAAGAGACAAGGAGATTGAATATGAGATTTATTTTCCTGAGATATCGTGATTTTTTCCTGATTTGTAGTGTGATTCAACTTGTCATGAATATTAGAAGGCAAAACCAATTTTTGATCTGAGGCTCTCGCCATGACAGATACGCTTAAAGAGATAATAAATACCGTAATAATCACCTTTTCATTCATCATATTCTACCGTAACATCATTCTTTAGATGAAAGTGATGTTATCGATCATTGTGTCAACCTATCGTCAATGTTGTATCGTTCTTGTTTTTTTGGCATTTTTGTTGATGAAATGTTTCATATTCACAAATGAATGTTTTTTTAAGAGTGTGGTTTACATAACCCGTCAATAGATATAAAGGTAAAACAGTAATGGGTAAATTTTTTGTATTTAATTTATTGTCGAAACAGCGAGTTGTAGCCGTTAGTAGTTTATTGGGAAGTTCGCTGTTATTAAGTGCCTGTGCTGGAATATCAGAATTTTCATGGTCTTCGTTATCACCTTTGGAGTGGTTTGGCAGTACCTTACGCGTCTCCGAACAAGGTGTTGGGGAAGTTAATAAACAGACAGACATGGTTCAATCTGCGATTGAACAAGGCTTGAAAGGCAAATACCGCCTGCGCAGTGGGATGGAAACTCAAAATGGCAAATTCGTCAGCATCATTCAGGGAATGGAGGGGAATCAGGTAAAAATCGAATTATCTGGTTTGGCTAAGGGGAAGGTTGATCGTATTGATGTGTTGGATGACGGGGCGAAAACCGTGTGGGGAACAAAAATAGGCACGCCTTTCTCCGAGCTGTATGACAAAGCGTTTGGTGTGTGTCATCGTTCCAGTGATTTCACTACGCAGCCAACCGTGATTTGTATTGCACCGCAAAGCCAGCATATCAGCTACGTGTTTACCGGAACGTGGGATGGCCCAGAAGGGTTAATGCCTTCTGATGATGTCCTGAAAAATTGGAAAATTTCGCGGATTATTTGGAAATCCTGACGAAGCTTTAAAGAGAGTTTGTGATGAAGCAGAGCTCTCTTTTCATCCGTTTATATATTATCTTTTGAATTGATAACCCCTACATTTCCTATAGCTTATCGCGTTTCATCATTTCTCATAAAAACTCGGTATATAAAACAGGGGATAGTAAACTACCCTGTTATAAATATTCTGGATACAGTATGAAGAAATCGTTGTTGAATAGGCGTCACGGGTAAGGTGTTGGATGAAAACAGTGGCAATAAACAATAAATTATTGAGCGGGTTGGTTGCAGTAGCACTTTTGGGTCTTATCAGCGCCTATAGTGCCAACGCTTATGCTGTCGGATTATTGAATAGTTCTTACGATATTTCGCGAGAGTTATTTTCTACCTTGAACCCTCAATTTGAAAAACAATGGAATGCACAGCATCCACAGGATAAATTAATTATTAAGCAATCCCATGCAGGTTCATCCAAACAGGCATTGAGTATTCTACAGGGGTTACGGGCTGATGTCGTGACGTACAATCAGGTGACGGATGTTCAGATCCTGCATGATCGCGGCAATCTTATTCCTGCTGACTGGCAGCAGCGCCTGCCAAGTAACAGTTCACCTTACTATTCCACTATGACTTTTCTGGTTCGCAAAGATAATCCCAAACAGATCCATACTTGGGATGATTTGGTGCGTCATGATGTGAAGTTGATTTTTCCAAACCCGAAAACGTCGGGTAATGGGCGTTATACCTATCTGGCGGCATGGGGCGCTTTCCAACAGCAAAATGAGCAGAACCCGGTGAAAGTTCGCCAACTGATGCGGCGTCTTTTGCAAAACGTAGCGGTATTTGATACTGGGGGGCGGGGTGCAACGACTTCATTTATTGAACGGAGTCTGGGCGATGTTTTGATTAGTTTTGAATCTGAAGTCAATAACATTCGTAAACAGTATGGTGCAGATAATTATGAAATCATTGTGCCTCCGGTAGATATTTTGGCTGAGTTTCCTGTGGCTTGGGTTGATAAAAATGTTCGCAAAAATGGAACTGAAGCCGTGGCCAAAGCTTATTTGAATTACCTTTATAGCCCCGCAGCGCAGCAGATCATTGTGAGCTTCAATTATCGTGTAAATGATAAAAACGTCATGGAAGCACAGAAACCTCGTTTTCCTGAAACCAGACTGTTTCGTCTGGAAGAACAATTCGGTAGCTGGCCGCAGGTGATGAAAACACACTTCAACACGGGCGGTATGTTGGATCAGTTATTGGCGGAAGGACATAAATGATGTTAGTGGCATCCGGTAAACGCGTACTGCCCGGATTTGGGCTGAGTTTGGGCAGTAGCCTGTTTTATACCTGTCTGATCTTGTTATTGCCATTAAGCGCTCTGGCCGTACAGCTTTCGAGTATGACATGGGCTCAATATTGGCAGGTGATTGTAAATCCGCAGGTTGTTGCCGCTTATCAGGTTACATTGCTGGCCGCTGCTGCGGCCAGTTTGTTCAACATGGTTTTCGGGATGTTGATGGCGTGGATACTGACTCGTTATCACTTTCCTGGTCGCAGTTTGCTTGACGGGTTGATGGATTTGCCATTTGCTTTGCCGACTGCCGTGGCAGGCTTAACTCTGGCCACCCTGTTCTCTGCAACAGGGTGGTATGGCGCTTGGCTGAGCAATTTTAACATCAAGGTAGTGAATACTTGGCTGGGAATTGCAGTTGCGATGGCATTTACAAGCCTACCGTTTGTCGTCCGCACAGTGCAGCCCGTTCTTGAAGAACTTGGCCCCGAATATGAGGAAGCGGCGCAGACATTGGGCGCTAGCCGCTGGCAGACTTTCCGGCGAGTTATCCTGCCTGAAGTTTCACCCGCATTGATGGCCGGAACCGTACTCTCTTTCACTCGCAGCTTGGGGGAGTTTGGGGCAGTCATTTTTATTGCAGGCAATATTGCATGGCAAACAGAAGTGGTTTCCCTGATGATTTTCGTCCGTCTGCAAGAATTTGATTATCCGGCTGCTAGCGCGATTGCTTCGGTGATCCTTGCGGCATCGTTGTTACTGCTGTTTAGCGTCAATATATTGCAGAGTCGGTTTGGTAAACGGATCGGTGGGCATTGATGACTGAATTCTCTGAATACACAGTGGCACAGCGCTCTTCTATCAACTGGGGAAAATGGGTACTGATTGGTACGGGCATACTCGTTTCTACTCTGATGCTGGTAATCCCGATAATGTGGATTTTTTTGACCGCTTTTTCGAAAGGGTTCGATCTCGTTAAACAGAATCTTTTTGATCCCGATATGCTGCATGCTATCTGGCTGACGGTGATGATTGCGCTTATCACAGTCCCTATCAATCTGATTTTTGGTGTGATGACCGCTTGGCTAGTCACTCGATTCCAGTTTCCCGGCAGGCAGTTATTGCTGACACTGATCGATATTCCGTTTGCTGTTTCGCCTGTTGTGGCAGGGCTGCTTTATCTGCTGTTTTACGGTGTCAATGGTTGGATGGGGAGCTGGCTGGGTTCTTATGACATTCAATTAATGTTTTCATGGCCGGGTATGGTACTGGTGACGGTATTTGTGACATGCCCATTTGTTGTCCGTGAGTTGGTGCCGGTGATGTTAAGTCAGGGTAGTCAGGAAGATGAGGCTGCAATATTGCTGGGCGCTTCTGGTTGGAAGATGTTCTGGCGTGTGACATTACCGAATATTCGCTGGGCATTGCTATATGGCATCGTTTTGACCAATGCTCGGGCGATTGGGGAATTTGGCGCAGTTTCTGTGGTATCAGGGGCGATTCGGGGTGAAACCTATACGCTGCCTTTGCAGGTTGAGCTGCTGTACCAGGATTACAACACCGTGGGTGCATTTACGGCTGCGGCTTTATTGGCAGTGATGGCGATTATCACTCTGATGGTCAAAAGTGCTGTTCAGTGGCGCTTAAGCCACCAGTAACGGGAGATCAGGAGCAAGATATGAGTATTGAAATCAGTAAAATCAACAAGTCTTTTGGCCGAGTCCAGATACTGAGTGAGATTTCACTAGGTATTGAATCTGGTGAAATGGTTGCACTACTTGGCCCGTCCGGTTCTGGTAAAACGACGCTCCTGAGGATTATCGCGGGGCTTGAGCAGCAAAGTGCAGGGCAGTTGAAGTTTAATGGTCAGGATGTCAGTCGAGTGCATGCGAAAGATCGGCGAGTTGGCTTTGTATTCCAGCATTACGCCCTATTTCGCCATATGAACGTTTTTGATAACGTCGCTTTTGGTTTGACTGTGCTTCCACGTCGTCAACGCCTGAGTGGTGAGGCGCTCCGCAGTAAGGTGATGGCATTGCTTGATATGGTTCAGTTATCCCACCTTGCTGATCGTTACCCGTCACAACTGTCTGGTGGGCAGAAACAGCGTGTGGCATTAGCAAGAGCATTGGCAGTGGAACCGCAGATCCTGTTGCTGGATGAGCCGTTTGGTGCTTTGGATGCACAGGTACGCATGGAGTTGCGCCGCTGGTTACGGCAACTTCATGAAGAACTGAAATTTACCAGTGTATTCGTTACCCATGATCAGGAAGAAGCGATGGAGGTAGCGGATAGAGTGGTGGTGATGAATCAAGGGTGTATTGAGCAAGTTGGTACGCCGCAACAGGTGTGGCGAGAGCCAGAAAGCCGTTTTGTGCTTGAATTCATGGGAGAGGTCAATCAATTACACGGTGAAATCAAAGGTTCCCAATTATGGATTGGGGGAAAAATTTTTCCATTGAATGTGACACCATTACATCAGGGGAATGTTGACGTGTTTTTCCGCCCATGGGAAATGACTCTTAGTACCCAACAAACTGCATCTTGTCCTTTACCTGTTCAAATTGTGGAAATCAGTCCGCGTGGCCATTTTTCTTTGTTGTCTGTCTTGCCGGTGGGGTGGGGAAAAGACCTCTTATCGGTTATCTGGCAGGGTAATTCACCCGTTCCAGTTAGGGGAAATCAGTATTTTATGGGGGGTACTGGAGCTAGACTGTATGCAGGTGACTTGTCATTAAAAGTGCTCAGACTCGCTGAATCAGCTTGATTTAACTATATTTTATTACCGTCAACCCGTCTCTCGTCATTTGGGGGAGCGGGTATTTTTTGTTTAAGATCTTGCTACAGTTTTCTGAATATGATTATTTTGTTGTCCACTCTCATATGAATTAGGTAATGCTGTGGCAAGCTTGGAAGATTTTATAGGCAATACTCCGCTGGTTAAATTACAACGACTCACTGAAAGTGTTGATGCGGAAATTTGGGTAAAACTGGAAGGTAACAATCCTGCTGGTTCCGTGAAAGACAGGGCTGCATTTTCAATGATCCAGCAGGCTGAATTACGGGGAGAAATTGCGCCGGGAGATGTGCTCATAGAAGCAACGAGTGGCAATACTGGCATTGCACTGGCTATGATTGCGGCAGTTAAAAATTATAAATTGAAATTATTAATGCCTGAAAATATGAGTCTTGAACGGCAGGCATCAATGCGGGCTTACGGTGCAGAATTGATTTTGGTCAGTAAAGAATTAGGCATGGAAGGTGCACGGGACTTAGCGCAGAAAATGGAACAAGAGGGAGAAGGGAAGGTTCTTGACCAGTTTAATAATATGGATAATGCACTGGCGCACTTCAATACAACTGGCCCGGAAATCTGGCAGCAAACGCAGGGACGCATAACGCATTTTGTTTCCAGTATGGGAACGACGGGGACAATTATAGGAGTGAGCCGCTACCTGAAATCTCAATCAGATAAAGTGCACACTACGGGATTGCAGCCTGCAGAAAATAGCCAGATCCCCGGTATTCGCCGTTGGTCTCCCGCTTATATGCCCGGTATTTACAAAAAAGAGTTGGTGGACCAGCTTTTGGATATCACGCAAATGGAAGCCGAAACGACAATGCGGCTATTGGCGCAGAAAGAAGGCATTTTTTGTGGTGTCAGTTCTGGCGGTGCTGTTTCAGGGGCACTGCGCATTGCGGCTAAAAATCCAGGGGCGGTCATTGTAGCGATTGTCTGTGATCGTGGTGACAGGTATTTATCTACTGGGGTATTTAATTAAACGCCTACCCCCTTTGGGTATATGTTATTTGGCATTAAACGTCGTTTTTTGACTGAGCAGCAAACCACAAAAAAATCGCCCCTGTATTATTAGGCTTAATCGGTAAAATACCTGATAAAACAGTGGCGATTCATCAACCATCCGCAAATAAGCAGGATCTGCAAACAGGAAAAGAGCGGAAAACGTGTTCCCGATGATTTTTCTGTTATTTTTTGATACGCATGATGACAGATTCACCTACAACTACAGATCCACTCACTTTAGACAATTCTTTAATTTCGTCCATGTTAGAAATAACAACAGGAGTTAATGTTGATTTAGCCCTTTCTTCCAGAAATGCCAGATCAAACTCTAAAACCAGATCGCCTTTCTGTACTCGTTGACCTTCTTCGGCAATGCGTTTAAAGCCTGCACCTTTCAGCTCAACGGTATCAATACCAAAATGAACGAACAGTTCAACCCCGCTATCAGATTCGATAGAAAAAGCATGGTTAGTTTCGAAGATTTTACCAATGGTGCCATCAACAGGAGCGACAATTTTGTTGCCGGCAGGTTTAATCGCGATACCATCCCCAACGATTTTTTCGGCAAAAACAACATCTGGAACATCTTCGATATTGACTATTTCACCTGACAATGGGGCGATAATCTCAATACTGCCGCTGTTTTTTTTATCATCTGAAACCAGAGATTTCAGTTTATCAAGCAGACCCATGAATCTTCTCCTAATTGTTTTAATGGGACCGTGTTTTGGCTGACGTAGCTAGCAGAGTGTTTTTTCTCTGGTAAAGGTGTCAACCAAATCCATCAATTCCTGTGCAGTCGGCTGAGATAAGGCTTGCTCTGCCAGCGCTTTCGCATCATCGTAATTAGTATTACGAATGATTTTCTTGATGCCCGGGATTGATATCGCGCTCATGCTGAACTCATCCAATCCCATGCCTAAAAGCAACAGCGTAGCGCGTTCATCACCCGCTAGCTCTCCACACATGCCCGTCCATTTACCTTCTGCGTGTGAGGCATCAATAACCTGTTTGATGAGGCTTAACACCGCTGGTGACATTGGGTTATAAAGATGAGAAATCAGCTTATTACCACGGTCTACCGCAAGAGTATACTGAGTTAGATCGTTTGTCCCAATACTAAAAAAGTCAACTTCTTTTGCAAGATGATGAGCAATGGTTGCAGCAGCGGGTGTTTCCACCATGATGCCGACTTCAATAGATTCATCAAATGCTTTGTTTTCATCACGTAACTGGTTTTTGAGCAACGCCAGTTCTGCTTTTAGCTCCCTAATTTCCTCAACTGAAATAATCATTGGGAACATAACGCGGAGTTTACCAAATGCAGAGGCTCGCAGGATAGCACGCAATTGAGAATGTAAGATTTCTTTACGATCAAGGCAAATCCGAATTGCACGCCAGCCAAGGAATGGGTTCTCTTCTTTTGGCAGGTTCATGTAAGGCAAATCTTTATCACCGCCGATATCCATAGTACGGATAATGATGGCTTGGTTGCCAACGGCTTCTGCAACCGCTTTATATGCCTCAAACTGCTCGTCTTCAGTAGGCAGCGTATCGCGATCCATAAACAGGAATTCGGTGCGGTATAGGCCTACACCTTCGGCGCCGTTGCGCTCTGCACCCATGACATCACGAACTGTACCGATATTGGCACAAACTTCAACTTGATGGCCATCCAGTGTAATAGCAGGTAAATCTTTCAGTTTTGCCAGTTCTGTTTTTTCTGACAGATACTCGTTTTTTGCCTTTTTCAGTTGATCGATTTCGGCATTAGACGGGTTCACATAAATCTGGTTATTAACCGCATCCAGAATCAGGTAACTGCCATTTTTGATTTGAGTTGTTGCGTTGGTAGTACCGACGATTGCGGGTAATTCCAGAGAGCGAGCCATAATCGAGGTATGGGATGTTCGGCCACCCAAATCAGTGATGAAACCCAGCACTTTATCCAGATTGAGTTGGGCGGTTTCCGATGGAGTTAAGTCATTGGCAATGAGGATAGCTTCTTCTTCAATAGTGCCTAAATCGATAATCGGCATACCCAGAATATTTTTCAGCAGGCGTTTACCAATATCGCGAACATCGGCCGCACGCTCTTTCAAATATTCATCATCTAGTTCTTCCAGTGCTTTGGCCTGATCTTCAATAACGGAATAAACAGCGGCATCTGCTGTTGCCAGATTTTTCTTAATCAGGGTAACAATTTCCTGTTCCAGCTCTTCGTCTTCCAGCAACATGATATGGCCTTCGAAGATCTCAGCCTTTTCTGCACCCAGATTTTTTTCGGCTGTTTTTCTAATTATTTCTAACTGTACGGAAGATTTGTCTCGACCCTGTTTAAAACGGGAAATTTCTTGTTCGGTTTGTTCTGTAGTAATTTTTTTCTGATTGATAATGATGGGGTCTTCTTTCAGCAATAATGCCTTGCCGAAAGCAATGCCTGGTGATACTAAGATGCCTGAAATCATACTATATGACCTTACTGCGGGTGATTACCTTCCATTAAGCCTTCAAGGGGGAGGCTCTAAATATCCCCAGATTTTATTTATCTGGGGATGGAACTCGGTGAAATGAAACAAATTGGCTTTATTAAGCGGGCAATTATTCCAATTCACCCATCAGCTTAACTAAATGTTCAACAGCATGCTGTTCATCTTCGCCGTCAGCGGAAATTGTTACAGCAGTACCTTGAGTCAGTCCCAGCGTTTGCAGCTTAAACAGGCTTTTCGCACTGGCAGATTTGCCACCAGAAGTAAGAGTGATGTCAGAAGAGAAACCTTTTGCTTCTTTGACGAACTGCGCAGCAGGGCGAGTATGGAGGCCATTTGGTGCAGTAATAGTGACTTCTTGCTGGAACATAGTATTTCCTCAATAACTTAAATATTCGTTGATAAGCCCTAGAAAATTCTAAAGCTAGTGTAGCTGAACCCGCTTTGGCTTGTACAACCGTTAAATTGATAATGAAATAAGGTGTATTTAGGCATTATCAAAAAATTAACACACTCGATGCATTCAATTGTTGGTTTTATGTTAATACACACTATCCGAGTATTTGTTGAATTGGATGGTGCTTTTCATTCTGGCTCAGCGATTAATTTCGTGCATCAAAATAATTACTGGTTAAATACTAAAGCTACTTGAATAAATCATCTAGGAAAGTTTTAAACTTTGATCTGATGCACAAAAAAGCACCCTTAAGGTGCTTTTTTGTCAATGAAATTGAAAAAAGTCAGAGTGATTTTTAATCATTGGCTAAGTCGGCAAACAGGGCGGTACTGAGATAACGTTCAGCCGAAGAAGGCAAAATAACCACGATATTTTTATCTTTATATTCGTCTTCCTGAGATAACCTGACGGCGGCAGCGACAGCGGCTCCTGAGGAAATTCCAGCAAGAATTCCTTCTTTTTCAGCGAGTTCTCTCGCTGTTTTAATGGCTTCTTCATTACTGACTTTAAACACACGGTCAACTAATGTTAAATCCAAGTTATCAGGGATGAAACCAGCCCCAATTCCCTGTATCTTGTGTGGGCCAGGCTTAAGTTCTTCACCAGCAAGTTTCTGGCCGATCACAGGAGAATCTTCTGGCTCTACAGCAACGATAGTGACTTGTGCGGCTTGTGTATTTTTCAGGTAACGAGCAACCCCTGTGATTGTGCCTCCAGTCCCTACGCCTGCAACGAAAGCACCGATATCGCCATCGGTAGCTTCCCAGATTTCTGGGCCTGTGGTTTTTTCATGAATTTCAGGGTTCGCCGGATTACTGAATTGTTGTAGGAGAATATAACGGTCTGGATCGCTATCACGGATTTCGTCAGCTTTATCAATGGCACCTTTCATGCCTTTCGCGCCTTCGGTCAGCACCAGACTGGCTCCCAGCGCTTTCAGCAGCTTGCGGCGCTCAAGACTCATGGTTTCAGGCATAGTAAGGGTCAGCTTATAGCCACGGGCAGCCGCAACGTAAGCAAGAGCAATACCGGTGTTGCCACTGGTTGGTTCAATAAGTTCTTTATCTTTGGTCAGGATGCCACGTTTTTCAGCGTCCCAAATCATGTTGGCACCGATTCGGCATTTCACGCTGAAACTTGGATTGCGGGATTCTATCTTTGCCAGAATGCGGCCATTACCAAAATGTTTTAAACGTACGAGTGGAGTGTGACCAATAGTCAACGAATTGTCTTCATAAATTTTGCTCATTATTCGATTGCCCCTTAAATACCCTTAAACATCGGATAACCATACGCTAACATCTTATTTATGGAAATAGAGTTTAAGTCTATTCTTATTATATAAAAGAATATTCGTTGATTTTTTATATTATTTACTTTGTTTATGATAAGAATAACTATTCCGCCATTTATGATTTTATATAGTTATTTCTGCGCCGTGATGGTTACAGTTAATTAAAGGTAATGGCTAACACAAAACCCCGGTGTATTTTTGATACATCAGGGCATGGTGTTATTTAAAAAGGAAAAAGTGGTTTAATGGGATGCGTTATGGTGTCAAGCGTGTTGAGCACGATAGCGGTCAACCCACATGGCTGTAGCTCCACAGACTGCAACGGGCATAATGAACAGGTTTACTACCGGGATTATGGTCAATACACTAACGGCTGCACCAAATTGAAGATTGTCAATTTTGTTTTGTCGCAGGGTACTGCGCATAGTAGAAAAACTAACTTTGTGATTATCAAACGGATAATCGCAGTATTGGATAGCCAACATCCAGGCACTGAAAATAAACCAGAGGACAGGAGCGATGGTTTGACCAATACCTGGAATGAAATATAGCAACAGCAGTACGAGCGCACGCGGAATATAGTAGAGGATCTTTACTACCTCGCGTTTTAAAATACGGGACGTATCTTTTATCAAATCGACCATGCTAGTGTTCGGCGCTGGAATGCCAGTTAATTCAGCTTCCAATTTTTCGGCCAGTAATCCATTGAATGGTGAAGCAATAAAATTAGCCAGCATGCTGAAAAAATAGGTAAAAATCAGCAAAATCGAGACGACAGCCAGTGGCCACAGCAAATAACTCAGCCATTGCATCCAATCTGGTATTTTATCGAGCGCCCATAGTATCCAGCCATCCAGTTTATGGTACAACCACCAGAATGAACCACCCAGCAATAAGATATTGGCCAGTAAGGGTAATAAAACGAATCTCTTGATGCCGGGGCGGGTTATCAGATGCCAACCTTGTGCAATATAATGAAACCCGCTCAAATGTTTTGGCAGTTTTGTCGAATTCGTCATATTTTCTTATTCTCTCCTAGATGATTGAGACGGTATGATATAGGCAGGATTTTCTACTGACCAGTAGTTTTGTGTGTAAAAAATATCCGAAAAAACAGGGTATATCTCCTTTATGGTAAGAAAAGTATGTAGAGACTTGCACTTGTGCTATTTGACAAATACTCTTATCTAAAGAATATTCCGCCGTGGTGGCAATTAATTTAAACAACAGAGATAGCAATGATGCAGGATTTGCGTCTGATATTAATCGTTGTTGGTGCGATAGCCATAATAGCTTTGCTATTACATGGGTTGTGGACCAGCTGCAAAGAGCGTTCGTCACTCTTTCGTGATCGCCCAGTTAAACGTCATAAACAGGAGCGTCAGGAAGAGCTCGACGATAATGATGGCGATGAACTGTTTGATAATTCGTCAAAATCGTATGTTCAAGAGTCAGTCAAGCCTCGTAATGAACATCGCGAAGAGCCTGTTATTAAACGCTCTGCACCTGAGTTATCAGCGGTAGCGCTTGATGAGGTTTTTGATCCTTTGCTTTCAAATCAGCAACCTGGAGCACCAGGGGCAAAAGTAAAAACCGTTGAGAAATATCAGGAAGAGCCACAGCTTAGCTTATTTGAGTCTACTGAGCAGAGTGCTGAGGCAGCAGAATCGGTTGTCAATACGGCAGTTGTGGAAGAACAGCTGAACGTATTGGAAAATGAAACTGTGGGCGAAGTTGAGCAAGTCAAAAAAGAAACAGTGCTGGTATTACATGTCTCTGCCCATCATGGTCAGGAGCTTGATGGCGAAGCACTGCTTCAAAGCATTTTGCAATCTGGCTTCCGGTTTGGTGATATGAATATCTTTCATCGTCATTTGAACCCGGCGGGCAGTGGAGCGGTGCTGTTCAGTCTGGCTAATATGGTAAAACCAGGCTCGTTCAATCCAGAACTCATGGACGATTTCAGCACCCCTGGAATTTCCATGTTTATGCTTGTGCCATCATATGGTGATGCTAATCAGAACTTTAAACTGATGTTGCAGGCAGCACAGCGGATTGCTTCTGATGTGGGTGGCGTTGTGTTGGATGGTGAGCGAAAAATGCTCACGCCACAAATGATCGAACGCTATAAGGCGCGTATTCGCAATACGCTCAATGCCTGCGAATAAATCTTCTTTTTTAGTACCAAGCCCCCGCTAGCCGGGGGTTTTTCATGTCTGGTGAGAAGTTATGGAAAATATTATCGAAAAAATCAACAAACTAAGAGCAACATTGCGTCATCACGAGTATTTGTATCATGTTATGGATGCGCCAGAGATCCCTGATGCAGAATATGATCGCTTAATGCGAGAATTAAAAGTACTGGAAGAGCAGCATCCAGAGTTGATTACGGCGGACTCTCCAACCCAGCGTGTTGGTGCGGCACCATTAACGGCATTTGAACAGGTTCGTCATGAGATCCCGATGCTGTCTTTGGACAATGTTTTTGATGAAGAAAGTTATCTGGCATTTGACAAGCGTGTTCGCGATCGTCTGAAAGATAGTCGGGATTTGGTGTTTTGCTGTGAATTGAAACTCGATGGACTGGCGGTTAGCTTACTGTACGAAGATGGTGAATTGGTACAGGCTGCGACTCGTGGTGATGGCACGACGGGGGAAAACATCACCGCCAATGTTCGTACTATTCATGCCATTCCTCTGCGCCTAAAGGGGAATAATATTCCAGCTCGTGTTGAAATTCGTGGTGAAGTTTTCATGAAGCAGGGCGGGTTTGAAAAACTCAATGACGAAGCGCGTCGTAAGGGCAACAAAGTATTCGCTAATCCACGTAATGCAGCCGCAGGATCACTGCGCCAGCTTGATCCTCGTATCACGGCCAAGCGGCCATTGACCTTTTGTTGCTATGGCGTAGGTGTTCTGGAAGGCGGAGAATTGCCGGCGAGCCATTACGAACGCCTGATGCAGTTCAAACAATGGGGTTTGCCAGTCAGTGACAAAGTGGAATTATGCCAAGGGACTCAGCAAGTCATCGATTTCTACCATAACATTGAGCAGCAGCGCCCGATATTGGGTTTTGATATTGATGGCGTTGTTATCAAAGTGGACTCCCTTGAATTACAGGAAACGCTGGGTTTTGTTGCCAAAGCGCCCCGTTGGGCAACGGCTTTCAAGTTTGCTGCTCAGGAACAGATAACCATCGTGCGTGACGTTGAATTTCAAGTGGGACGTACTGGCGCTATCACACCTGTTGCACGTTTGGAGCCGGTGCAAGTTGCAGGGGTAATAGTCAGTAATGCCACACTGCACAATGCGGATGAAATTGAACGTTTGGGGCTGCGTATTGGGGATACCGTGGTTATTCGTCGTGCGGGTGACGTGATCCCAAAAGTTGTTAGTGTTGTACAGGATAAAAGGCCAGCCGAAAGTCAGGAAGTGATTTTTCCTGAATACTGCCCAGTTTGTCGCTCGGATATTGAGCGAGTCGAAGGGGAGTCTGTGGCGCGTTGTACTGGTGGGTTGTTTTGCGGTGCGCAGCGCAAAGAAGCGCTCAAACATTTCGTTTCCCGTCGAGCCATGGATGTTGATGGTATGGGAGAAAAGATCATTGAGCAGCTTGTCGATAAAGAATATGTCAAAACACCTGCCGATCTTTTCCGTCTGACCGCTGGAAAATTAACGGGTCTTGAGCGAATGGGGCCTAAGTCTGCTCAGAATGTGATTGATGCCTTAGAGAAATCCAAGAAAACTACATTCGCTCGTTTTATCTATTCTCTGGGAATTCGTGAAGTCGGGGAAGCGACCGCAGTTAATTTGGTTTCATATTTTGCCACATTAGAAAAACTGCGAGCAGCAGATACTGAAGCATTAATCGCGGTGCAGGATGTGGGGGGTGTAGTTGCTAGCCACGTCGTGAATTTCTTTAACGAACTGCATAATCAGACTGTGATTGATGACCTCATTGACAATATCGGAATTCACTGGGAATCAGTTGAAACGCTGCAGTCAGACACAGTTGGTAACCCATTTGCTGGTAAGATTGTGGTTTTGACAGGCTCGCTAAGCCGTTTATCCCGGGATGAGGCTAAAGATAAGCTGACAGCGCTGGGCGCGAAAGTGACAGGCAGTGTTTCCAAGAAAACGGATTTAGTCATTGCTGGCGAAGCTGCGGGTTCTAAATTAGTCAAAGCCACGGAATTGGGAATAGAAGTCATTGATGAAGAAGAAATGCTTCGTCTGTTAGGTGAATAAATATACCCAATAGACTTCAAATTGCAGCCAACACGTTCCTGACTAAAGTGTGAGCGAGTTTGCTAAATGGGAATTTATTTCCGTTTACATAGTGAATTATTGTGATAATAATCACAATTTACTATTATGCATTACATAAAATGCAATTATAAATTTGTACTTCGTCATGTCTGGAGTTCTTTTTATGTCTCATATTTTTCATTTTATCCTTGCTCTAGTTGTTATTGGCGGTCTGGCGATTTTTGCGAGTAATAACCGAAAAGACATACGGGTTCGCTATATCATTCAGTTGCTTGTTATTGAACTCGTTCTGGCGTGGTTTTTCCTGAATTCTGATGTTGGGTTAGGGTTTGTCAAAGGGTTTGATAACCTTTTTGTCCACTTGTTGTCTTATGCAGCGGAAGGAACCCGCTTTATCTTCGGCGGTATGATAGAAGCGAAACTGGCCTTCTTTTTCTTGAATGTCCTTTGCCCGATTATTTTCATTTCTGCTCTGATTGGTATCCTGCAACATATTAAAGTGCTGCCAATTATCATTCGTGTGATTGGTACTGTGTTGTCCAAAGTGAATGGCATGGGCAAACTGGAGTCTTTCAATGCGGTTAGCTCATTGATTCTGGGGCAGTCAGAAAACTTCGTCGCTTATAAAGATGTACTGGATAAGATGTCTGAGCGTCGCATGTACACGATGGCGGCGACGGCAATGTCTACGGTTTCTATGTCTATCGTAGGCGCTTACATGACGATGCTGGATGCAAAATACGTAGTCGCTGCACTGGTACTTAACATGTTCAGTACCTTTATCGTTCTGTCACTGATCAACCCTTACTCTGTCGAGAGCGAAGGGGATATCCAAATGAACAACCTGCACGAAGGGCAAAGTTTCTTTGAAATGCTGGGCGAATATATTCTGGCGGGTTTCAAGATAGCTTTAATCGTAACGGCCATGCTGATTGGTTTTATCGCATTGATTGCGGCTATCAATGCGATTTTTGACATGATATTTGGTATCTCCTTCCAAGAATGTCTGGGATATGTATTCTATCCATTGGCATGGATCATCGGTATTCCTAGCGATGAAGCCTTTAAAGTAGGCAGCATTATGGCAACTAAACTCGTTTCCAATGAATTCGTCGCAATGCAGGGTCTGCAAGATATTGCAGCACAATTGAGCGAACGTTCAAAAGGTATTCTGTCAGTATTCTTGGTTTCCTTTGCAAACTTCTCCTCAATTGGGATTGTGGCTGGAGCTATTAAAGGCCTGAATGAGAAACAAGGGAATACTGTTGCACGTTTTGGTCTGAAATTGCTGTTCGGTTCAACGCTGGTAAGCTTCTTATCTGCGGCAATTACAGGGTTGGTGTTAAGCATGTAATCGACTCAGTAGATTGAGTTTGATTCGCATCCACATGCGATAATAGAAAGTGGCGTCTTGGCAGATGCCACTTTTTCTTTTATATCTATATCGAGCTATCTTTATAAAAAGGCTGACATGATGAATAAAGAAAATTTACTGGAGATTGCCAACACGGCCATGCCGTTCGGAAAATATAAGGGGCGGATGCTGATAGACCTCCCAGAAGAATATTTACTCTGGTTTGCCCGTAAGGGAGAGTTTCCACAAGGCAAACTTGGGGCGTTAATGGAGATGACTTTTGCCATCAAAATTGAAGGGTTGGATTCGTTGGTCAAGCCATTGAAAAATTGTGACTAAAACACTCTTTGTCTCCGGCATTTGTCCTTCTCAAACATACAGTACAATAACAAGCAGAGATAAACACGCCAGAGATAAGCACATAAGAAAAATCCCTGAAAACTTGCGTCTTCAGGGATTCAAAATTTTGGTGGAGCTAAGCGGGATCGAACCGCTGACCTCTTGCATGCCATGCAAGCGCTCTCCCAGCTGAGCTATAGCCCCACAAATGTGGTTCAGGTTTTGAATTCCAAGTATTGATTATCGTGTTTCATTACGAAAAGGATAAGTATTTGGTGGAGCTAAGCGGGATCGAACCGCTGACCTCTTGCATGCCATGCAAGCGCTCTCCCAGCTGAGCTATAGCCCCAAATCAAAATCCTGTGGAACGGGGCGCATAATATGAAACCCAGAGAATTCTGTCAACGAATTCATTAATATTCTCTGCGTAAGTGCTGAAAAAGTCATCAATATTCGTCTGCGATAGTAAAAAATAAAGGCACTGCAATAAATTGAGTGCCTTTATTATTTTTTGTCATTTAGATAAATGACGATTTACGGTGCTGTTTTATTGCGCTTCACGCTGGGCAATATAGGTCAATGCTTTATCAATACGAGACAATGAACGTGATTGATTGATGGCATGAATAGTGACATCAACACTTGGCGATTGGCCGGCACCGGTGACCGCGACACGCAGTGGCATACCGACTTTACCCATGCCTACTTCCAGTTCGTCAGCCGTTGCTTGAATGGCGTGATGGATATTCTCTGGTGTCCATTCAGTGATAGCAGCCAGTTTCGCACGCGCAACTTCCAGTGGTTGACGGGCAACCGGGCGCAGATGTTTCTTCGCGGCATCAACATCAAATTCTGCAAATTCTTCGTAGAAGTAGCGGCAGGATCCTGCCATTTCTTTCAGTGTTTTGCAGCGCTCACCCAGTAGTTTGATCAGAGCAACTAGTTCTGGGCCAGTACGGGTATCGATACCCTGCTGCTCAATGTGCCATGCCAAATGAACCGCGACTTGTTCAGCTGGCAGGGTATTGATGTAGTGATGGTTCAACCATTGCAGCTTTTCAGTATTGAATGCACTGGCTGATTTGCTGATGGCATCAAGGCTGAACAGCTTGACCATTTCTTCAACGCTGAAAATTTCCTGATCGCCATGTGACCAACCCAGACGAACCAAATAGTTCAACAGCGCTTCCGGCAGATAGCCATCATCACGGTATTGCATCACACTGACCGCGCCATGACGCTTGGACAGTTTTTTACTATCATCACCCAGGATCATGGAAACGTGGGCATATTCTGGAACAGGAGCACCTAGGGCTTTCAGAATATTAATCTGGCGTGGCGTGTTATTGATGTGGTCTTCACCACGTACAACGTGCGTGATTTCCATATCCCAGTCATCAATCACAACACAGAAGTTATAAGTTGGCGCTCCGTCGGTACGGCGAATGATCAAATCGTCCAGCTCCTGGTTGCTGAACTCAATTGGGCCACGGATGCTGTCATTAAAAATGACGGAACCTTCCTGAGGATTGCGGAAACGCACAACGTGTGGCTCATCATGGCTATGCTGGCACTCGCTATCACGGCAGCAGCCATCATAACGTGGCTTTTCGCCATTCGCCATCTGGGTTTCGCGCAGTTGTTCCAAATGCTCTTTGGAACAGTAGCAGCGGTAAGCAGTACCTTGCTCCAGCATTTCATCAATAACGTGGTTATAACGGTCGAAACGTTTGGTCTGATAATAAGGGCCTTCATCCCAATTCAGATTTAACCAGTTCATTCCGTCCATAATTGCATCGATGGCTTCTTGAGTGGAACGCTCCAGATCGGTGTCTTCAATTCGTAGTACAAATTCACCTTTGTTGTGGCGACTGTATAACCAGGAATAAAGAGCAGTACGCGCACCACCAACGTGGAGATAGCCAGTAGGACTTGGTGCAAAACGGGTTTTCATTTTACTCATCGGGAATTGCCTTAATTACGTTTCATTTTTTAGAGAACGTTTTGGATGGTCAAAGTAACAATAGTGGGGGGTATTTTATCACTGCACTTCAATTCCTCAATGGCGTTAACAGTAGGTTATTGAGAAAAGCCAATATCTATTGCTTAAATGATACCCTAACGTGATTATAATTGTTTCATTCTGTTTAATTTTACGACGAACGAAGATTTTAATAATAAAAACCGTTGACTCACCTTGAACTATCCCTATAATGCGACTCCATCACGACGGGCGATTAGCTCAGTTGGTAGAGCATCTCCCTTACAAGGAGGGGGTCATCAGTTCGAATCTGGTATCGCCCACCATCTCTCTCGTAGTGATAAATGTAGTGATAAAAAATGATTTTTTGATTGGGCGATTAGCTCAGTTGGTAGAGCATCTCCCTTACAAGGAGGGGGTCATCAGTTCGAATCTGGTATCGCCCACCAATCATAAATCAGTGGTATTGATGTCGTTGTAGTCATTGAAGTGGGCGATTAGCTCAGTTGGTAGAGCATCTCCCTTACAAGGAGGGGGTCATCAGTTCGAATCTGGTATCGCCCACCACTTCATCAGATTGTTTCGCAGTATCACATTGATATTTAAAATGGGTCGTTAGCTCAGTCGGTAGAGCAGTTGACTTTTAATCAATTGGTCGCAGGTTCGAATCCTGCACGACCCACC
>NZ_JANAIF010000259.1 GCF_024721015.1 Xenorhabdus bovienii | reverse complement strand
AGGCGCTGTGACTTCACATCCTGTATGGCCTGACGGCTGGCATACGGGGAGCGGTTTTTATTGACCGCCATTGCGGCGATCAGGAGCGCTTCGCGCCAACGGGTACGATGTGCCTTGAGCTGGCGATACCAAAAATCGTCATTCACCAGCCGCGACACGGCCGAAACCACGTTTTCCGCTTTCAGTCTTCTTTTGCGGTAACGCTGATAATAAACCGGGGTGACATGCAAACCCCGGGCAATCTTTGCCAGTTCACCGTAAATCGGATGCAGGTTGCGCATCCGGTACAGCGCCTCTTTATCGCCGTTCTCGTTGACGATGCACTGATCACAATACTGCTCAAACAGATTGAAGAACCCGGCGGCGATTTTTGTCGCCAGCATTTTTAACTGTTTGTTATGGAGATCGGGCAGGCGGTTAAACTGGCTGATTTCGGCTGATATTCTGGCCGTGGCGGTCAGGGTGGTCTGGGTATCCATTTCAAAGCGGCGGGTCACGGAGACAATCCGCGGCCAGAATTTCTGATGGAAGTCGAAATAAAGAAAATCCTGGGCCTTGCGAACCCCCTGTTCCTTAAGTGTGGTTTCGTAACGTTTTCTAAAGGGATAACGCAGGATGCGCGGCAATGCGTCAATGTCAGCTAAAATCGCTTGCCCCTGAATCAACCTTTCACGGGTAAGCGGTCTTTCAAAACCGGCAATCGCCTGATGGCGCGGGGCATTCCACCAATAGGCATAATGCCCATTGGCGGGTTCAGCATCGGGCAGGGTATTAAAATTAATCAGGCGAC
>NZ_JANAIF010000258.1 GCF_024721015.1 Xenorhabdus bovienii | reverse complement strand
GCGCATAGGTCAAAGAATTAAAGTCAAAGTCACCGTCTAAAGACCGTGGTTTTAAACCTTTCATATGGAAAAATAAATAACATCGAAATTCATAATTAAATTTGACTTACAGCCCTGAAATTTCAGGGCTGTATTTATTCCCCTTTGGTGAGTTGGTGAACCGAACGCATCCAGTTGATAAAACAGAGATTAAACTGTTCTGGTTTGATGTGAGAAAGGATCCGGGCAATGGTGTCATCAACAGGAACGCCTTCTTTGAACATACCTTGTTTAAGAAACCAGTCATGATGGCCTTCAGTATATTCCTGAATATCACTCCAGCCCTCCACCCCCGCAATAATCGCGCAAAGTATGGTAAACAGAATGTCAAATAAAGGATAGGCTACTTTGGCAGTCTGGCGTGGGTCTTCGATATCGGAGTAATGGTCAGTGAAGCTGTCAAGGTACATGGTATTGACTCTCAAAAGAAAGTATAAGCTCACAGCTATTTACTCGAATCAACTTAATTTACCGTTGGTTAAAAAACATTCGCGATCTTGCCCTGCATTATTCGAGAAGTCTAATTTTATGTTTTACAGGCTCCCAACAGGGAGCCTAATTAACTTATTAATACAGAAAATTTATTTTTTAAATATATAAAAAATAGCAAAACATTACTCTTAATTTATATTAATTCACCTTGGATTCGCCTAGTAAGTGCAATTTCTAAGAAAGGCGGTCAGTTGCTATAGTAGGCATCTTTCTCGCCAAAGGAAAATGCGCTATGACCTATAAACAACTGACCGAAACAGAAAGATATCAGATTTTCAGCTT
>NZ_JANAIF010000257.1 GCF_024721015.1 Xenorhabdus bovienii | reverse complement strand
CCTCCACTAATTCTTTCATTAGCGTCCCTCTAAAAATGAAAGAATTATCCACTCAATATTTTCATGCGTAACCCCTGAGAAGATAACGTAGTCGTCGTGCCAACTCGTGAATATGTTAAAGGCGCGATAGCAGAACACGCCCAGAGCCGTAACCACCCATACGCAACTCAGGTAGAGCCGGGATTTGTGACACTAAGTAATGATGTTGATAGCGACAGTGAAAAGACTGTGGCAACATCCAAAGCGGTGAAAGCAGCGTATGATTTAGCCAATACAGCCAACCAAAACGCCCTCAATAATAACTCAAATCTCTATTTAGAGAAGAAGCTGAATGGGGCAGATATCCCGGATAAAGCGGAGTTTGTGAAGAATCTTGGTTTATCTGAATTAGTTTATAGAGCCATAGGGAATGGGCCAAACCAAGTGCCGGACATAAACAGTTTTGATTCGAAACTTAATGAATCTGGTTATCAAGTGCTCCCTAGTGGATTAATGATTCAGTGGGGTGTTGTAATCGGTTCAACAAGTACAATGGACGTGCGAAAATTCTCAACTCCATTTAAAAATAAATGCTTTGTTATAACTGGTAGTTATGTTATAGGTGGTGATTGGGGACAAGGTATATCTGCTGAAATTAGATCTAAAGAAGAGTTTTTAATTGTTATTCACGACTCGCTTGGAAATTGGTCAGGTTCACGAGTGCAATATATAGCTAAGTTAATCAATGAAATTATCTGCACTTTTGTTATATACCCATCGTAATTGAAGATACTTGATTTTTCATTCGTATCAGATCAAGATCGCGCCCATGAAAATTACTCTG
>NZ_JANAIF010000256.1 GCF_024721015.1 Xenorhabdus bovienii | reverse complement strand
TCAGGCGAGGATGGGTATTGAACTGTTTTTGGCGAAACATGGGATCAATAAACCCGATGAAGCAGTGGAGAGTCTCTATCACTATGCACTAACGCAGGTCCACAAACACGCTGCAATAGCAAAACTCGATGAGGATGTTAAACAAAGCGTTCTGCAAATACTCGCAAATTATGCCTTTCAGGATTATGCGAGGAGTGCAGCCAGTAAGAAGCCATGTTCAGAACTGCATTGTGAAGATGGGTTTATCGAAGCAGAGGTATTTACAACCAAGTGGAGTAAACCCGCGTTTCTGGATATTCCAGACTGGGCTAAAGAGGCACGAGCTATAACGCCGGAGGAGTGGTACAGAAAGCGTCAGGTGCGGGAGGTGGTGAGAGTGGCATGTAAAGCCTGTAGCGGAAAAGGTGAAGTCAGTCATTCATGCCGTTGCAATGGGCGTGGGGAGGTGCTGGATAAAAAACAGACCGAATTGATCGGTATTCCAACCTACAAAACCTGTCCTAAGTGTTCAGGCCGTGGATATTCAAGGCTCAAATTTACTGAGGTATGGGATGCAGTGAAGCCACTGACAGGAGTATCTAAAACTACCTGTTATGACAAATACCAGCCGATGTTTGAGCAACTAGTGACAGAGTGCTTTAAAGAGGAAGCCAGAGCTGAATATGTACTACAAAAACTAACTAAAGAGGAAATAATAACTATATAAACTTAAATAACTAGAAAATAGATATTGCATTTCTCGGAAAAATAGCCCATCATTACTCCAATGATAGGGTATTTGCAATTTCATTGACCCACGAATACAAAATAAGGCCTCGCACTCGCGGGGCTTTTTCACATCTGCAATCCTAACTAATTGAAATTAATC
>NZ_JANAIF010000255.1 GCF_024721015.1 Xenorhabdus bovienii | reverse complement strand
GCTATCAGGGCCGGGAATAGCTCAAATACGGACGCATCAAAAACGTAATTGGAAAAGAATAACGCCTTTACCGTTTCTCCCAGTAAATGCGTTCGGGCAATAAACTGGGACAGATTCACCACACCTGTATGCTCAACCATCACTCCCTTCGGCTGGCCGGTCGTTCCCGAGGTGTAGATGATGTACGCCAGATCCGTAGAGGTATTCACCGGCACCGGATTATCCACTGACTGGCCTGCGGTCACAGACGGATCATCCGCCGCGATCAGTGACAGCGCGTGGGAATATTCCCCCAGCGCCGTTAAGTGCCGCTGCTGAGTAACCACACACGGGGCTGCGGTGTCGGTCAGAATAAACCGGATACGCTCCGGCGGATAGGCCGGCGAGACTGGCACGTAGGCGCCGCCGGCTTTTAGTACCGCCAGCATGCTGATGACCATGTCCAGACTGCGATCCAGATACAGCGCTATCGGCGTGTCTGCCGGCATCGGCGCATGGCGCTGCTGCTGATAGCGTTCGCGGATCACAACCGCCAGCTGGTTCGCCCGTTCATTAACCTGCCGGTAGGTCAGCGTTGCTCCCTCAAATACCAGCGCCACGTTATCCGGGGTAGCTGCCGCACGCGCCTCGAACTGCTGTTGCAGGGTTTTGTCCTGCGGGTATGGCATGTCGGTCTCATTCCAGCGGTACAGCAGGGTATGGAGTTCGTCGTCACTGAGGAATCTCACCGACCGGTGCGGCAGGTACGGATCGCGGGCGACGGTATGCAGGATGTACTCAAGCTGGTGCAGTAAGCGCCGCGCCTGTTCACCCGCCAGCCAGTCTTCGCCATAACTCAATTTCACGGTCAGGCTGTCACCCTGTTCATAGGC
>NZ_JANAIF010000254.1 GCF_024721015.1 Xenorhabdus bovienii | reverse complement strand
GTGCTGACAATGGCAAATAAAACCATTCTGAAATGGGCAGGTTCTAAAGTCCGTGTTATGGATAAATTACTGCCCCACCTGCCAGCCGGTAAGCGACTGGTTGAACCGTTCGCAGGTTCCTGTGCAGTGATGATGAACACGGATTACCCCGCGTATTTGGTGGCTGATATCAATGCTGACTTAATTAATTTATATGCAGATATTTTGTCTTTTGGTGTTGATATTGATTGGTATGTTAACTGGTTAGAGTTGGGTTTTAACGGTGATAATTCGCGCGAAATGTATAATATTAAGCGCGATGCTTTTAACGGAAAAAAGTTCGCCCTGAATCAGGAATCAAAAGCCGCCTATTTTTTATATTTAAATCGTCACTGTTATAATGGCTTATGTCGATATAATTTAAGCGGTGAATTTAATACCCCCTACGGAAAATATAAAAACGTTTATTTTCCTGAAAAAGAAATTCGTGCCTTCGCTGAAAAAGCCCAACATGCCGAGATTGTCTGTCTGGAATGGCAGGATACTTTATCGCATATTGAACACGGCGACGTTATTTATTGCGATCCGCCTTATCTGACCAAAGGTAAGGCATTTACCCAATATCATAAGGTGAATTTTACCCCTGCCGATCATGAGCTATTAGCCGTTATTTTACACACACTGAATAACGAACTCGGCGTACCTGTCACCGTGTCTAATTCCATCGATGCCAAAGCGCTTTACGCTGACCTTGGTTTCACTGTCCATGAAATCGACGCCCCGCGCTCCATTGCCGCCAATGGCAATCGTCAGCCTGTGAAAGAAATTATTGCGGTGTTGGAGGGGCAGGCATGAGTGAGTTGCTGGAACACAACAGCGGGACACAATCTCCAAC
>NZ_JANAIF010000253.1 GCF_024721015.1 Xenorhabdus bovienii | reverse complement strand
CTGGATACGCCGACCGTCATTTGTACCCACCATCTGAGCACGGGCAGTCTGGCCGTGCGCGAAGGCGGCACGATGCACGGCAATCTCACTCATACCGGCGGTCAATTCAGTTCTAACGGGATTATCGTTGATTCGCACAAACACAAGGGAATACGGTCGGGTGACAGTACATCTGGGGGGCCAGTGCAATGAAATTTACGGGCATGGATTGCAACAGTGGCCGCGTCCTGTCAGAGAGCAACCATATTCGCCAGAGCATCGCCGATATTTTAATAACGCCGATCGGTTCACGGGTCATGCGCCGGGAATATGGTTCTTTGCTGCCAAACCTGATTGACCAGCCACAAAATCCGGCGCTGCGTCTCAAGATCATGAGCGCCTGTTACATGGCGCTGTTGCGTTGGGAGCCGCGTATCCGCTTGCAGACCATTAATTATCTGCGTTCCGGGCAGGGGGAATTGTCGGTCGAAATCAGCGGGGTGAATGTACAGAACGACACCCCTTTCTCTCTGTCCATTCCGGTGAGGTGATACGATGCCAACGATTGATTTAAGCCTGTTACCGCCCCCGAATGTGGTCGAATCGCTGGATTTTGAAACCCTGTTTGCAGAACGAAAAGAAAAACTAATTTCCCTGACCCCGCCAGAGCAACGCGAGGCCATCACCCGCACACTGGCGCTGGAATCGGAACCGATCACCAAGCTGTTACAGGAAAATGCGTATCGTGAGCTATTGTTACGCCAGCGCATCAATGAAGCGGCACGGGCGGCGATGGTCGCCTATGCCAAAGGCAGCGACTTAGACCAGCTTGGTGCCAATAATAATGTGCGACGTTTGGTCTTGCAGACGGCCAACAATAACGCCGTGCCGCCTGTC
>NZ_JANAIF010000252.1 GCF_024721015.1 Xenorhabdus bovienii | reverse complement strand
ACGGCGGGGAAAGCAGTTGCCGGAAATGCTGGAAGCCGCGCTGTTATCGGTAGTCACTGGGACTCAGGGCTAAACCCACACCCGACGTTAAACCAGAGCCACAATGTCGGTGGTATCGGAATGAGCAATCAGGAAATATTTTCGCAGCGTGGCAGTGGGCTGATATCAACCTACCGGTTGCTTTCGTTTGGCGAATATCGGACAGATGATATCTCATCAACATTGAGATCCCGAGATGATAAAAGCGCCACTGATTTAGTGGCGATTGCACTGGCAGGCAACACGATAAACCGGGCGCCTCAGAATGGCGGTAATGGTATCGGCTATCACCCTGAAATTTCCTACACGCTGACCACAACAGATGTTCACGGTGTGAATTATGGTTATGTCGTGCGTCGTTTAACGCCCGTAGAGTGCGAGCGATTACAGGGTTTTCCTGATAATCACACACAGATCCCATGGAACGGCAAAACATCAGAAAATTGTCCTGATGGCCATCGCTACCGGGCAATCGGTAATTCTATGGCCGTACCTGTTATGGCGTGGATTGGGAAACGGATCTTAATGCAGAGGTCAGTATGAACGGAAATATTTCAAATTTTGGCATCGTTATTCGAATTAACGGCAAAACGGGAATGATTCACATGTCCCCTTCAATGAAACGGCTGTTATCAGCCCTTTGCCTAAACAGTTTAAAAGAAGATGGCCCACTTAAGTTTATGCCGATGGAAGGACTTGAATTAATACCTGATGTAGAAACCTTTGGGGAACAGGAAAACCAGAAATGAATAACATCACCTTAAATTTAAATACCGAAATTGTTTACAACATTAACCGTAAATTTGTTTTAGATTTATTCGTCTGGCAGAAACGCTGGAAAGCCAATCAACATCACCG
>NZ_JANAIF010000251.1 GCF_024721015.1 Xenorhabdus bovienii | reverse complement strand
TTAGGGATTGAGAATGATTGTGTCTTCATGCCAGAGAACAGATCATGATTGACCGGGATCGGTTGTGATACCAGTCGGATGGAGTCATCAGCCCAGAAAATGTTGGCTTGCGTGGTCTTGATGTTCAACACATTGACCGCCATGCCATCAGCCAGCGAAATATTCACGTTGGCGTAAGCGCGCTCTTCCGGTGTTAACTTGTCGTCGCTGAGTGCAACAGGCTTTGGCGTGATGGTGACATCATTTCCGTTCACAGCCACAACGGAAAATGTTGCATCTTGTGTCAAAATGTTCTTCGCCATCTGAGACAGATATTTCACCCCAGCGAAAGAAATCTTGTCACCCCGTTTCAGACCAGCGCCGCTCAACTTAACGACAGCAGTACGGTTATCTACGTTCTCGCGGTTTCCATCAGCATCAGCAATCCATGCTTGAGGCTTGAACTTCTGGGCACCAGAAACAGTGAGGCCTGTCGCTGTAGACGCTGGCAGAGATGGCATTTTCGGAGAGCGCAAAACGTCATTGAATCCGGCGATCTGCTTCTGGATAGTGCCAGACTTGTACGCATCCTCCGAAATCCGACCATAGAAGTCTTTGTTTGTCAGATCCTGACCTGCCCCACGGTAATCTGTTGGGTTGAAGAAGAAGCTCAAACCCGCACTGCGATTCAATTCCCGGGAGAAAATCAATGCTTCGGCCTCAGAAATGAAATCCCAGCCCGTTTTAGCTGAGCCGATTGGTTCTGGACTTGCCACAACCAGAGAACCCATTTCCACAGCTTGCTTAGCGATTGCCATCTCGACGTTGTTCGCCAGTTTTTGACCGGATGCTTTGAGGCGGCGACGTATGGAACGCTCATCACGCAGATCATCCGCACGAAGCTGGAAGAAGTCGTTATCAGG
>NZ_JANAIF010000250.1 GCF_024721015.1 Xenorhabdus bovienii | reverse complement strand
TTAGGGATTGAGAATGATTGTGTCTTCATGCCAGAGAACAGATCATGATTGACCGGGATCGGTTGTGATACCAGTCGAATTGAATCATCAGCCCAGAACACGTTGGCCTGTGTGGTTTTGATGTTCAGTACATTGACCGCCATGCCATCAGCCAGCGAAATATTCACGTTGGCGTAGGCGCGTTCTTCCGGTGTTAACTTGTCGTCGCTGAGTGCAACAGGCTTTGGCGTGATAGTGACATCACTCCCGTTAACAGCCACCACGGAGAATGTTGCATCTTGCGTCAGAATGTTCTTCGCCATCTGAGACAGGTACTTCACACCAGCAAAGCTGATTTTGTCACCCCGTTTCAGACCAGCGCCGCTCAACTTAACTACAGCGGTGCGGTTATCCACGTTCTCGCGGTTTCCGTCTGTGTCTTCGACCCATGCTTGAGGCCTGAACTTCTGAGCACCAGAAACAGTGAGGCCTGTCGCTGTAGACGCTGGTAGAGATGGCATTTTCGGAGAACGCAGAACGTCATTGAATCCGGCGATCTGCTTCTGGATAGTCCCAGACTTGTACGCATCCTCTGGAATCCGACCGTAGAAGTCTTTGTTTGTCAGATCCTGACCTGCCCCACGGTAATCTGTCGGGTTGAAGAAGAAAGACAGACCCGCGCTGCGATTCAATTCACGAGAGAAAATCAGCGCCTCAGCCTCAGAAATGAAATCCCAGCCCGTTTTAGCTGAGCCGATCTGTTCAGGGCTTGCCACAACCAGAGAACCCATTTCCACAGCTTGCTTAGCGATAGCCATCTCAACGTTATTCGCCAGTTTCTGACCAGATGCTTTGAGGCGGCGACGTATGGAACGCTCATCACGCAGATCATCCGCACGAAGCTGGAAGAAGTCGTTATCAGG
>NZ_JANAIF010000024.1 GCF_024721015.1 Xenorhabdus bovienii | reverse complement strand
TTAGTGGACGCGGTAAGTCAGTGTATTGTATTACCGACTATAACAAAAGTGCAGATAATTTCATTGATTAACTTATTTACTATTTCGTATAACTTATTTATGTAATTTAATAAATTTAAATAAAAGGAGATAAAAATGGCCACTTCATCATTTTTCAGACAAATTGTCATCACCGATCCAAAAGCAATAAAAATGCTGAGAAAGGCTAATAAACGAAAACCTAAAGAAAATTTCAAAAAAATAGATATTGAAGCAGAACAAATCGAGGCAATAGAAATATTAAAACGAAAATTCTCACTCTAGGAAATGTATTATCGGTTCTTGGCAGAGAAAGAACAAAAGAATACTTACTGTCCTTCTCCTGCCCATCAAACCACGATGTAGAATCATTTTTACATTTAAAATCAATTAGGTTTGAATTGGCAGATGTCACCAGAACTTACCCAATTCTGAATGAAAAAGGAGTTATTCTTGCCTATTTTTCTTTAACTTACAAGGAGCTATCAACACAAAATTTTTCCATTTCAAAGACAAAAATTAAAAAACTTGACGGTATAAGTAAAAGCGCAAATACAATAAAAGTTTACTTGATTGGTCAAGTAGCTAAAAATTTCTCATTAGTTAGAAATTCAATAAATTTCAGAGAAATTTTTCTTTATATAAAGAATATTATCACTACAGTAAAAACACTAATAGGAGGAAGAATCATTGCTTTAGAGTGTAAAAACAATCTAAAACTCATAGAATTATATATGAAACATGGGCTTAAAAAATTACCAACAAAAGGAGAAATCAATCCATTAATCACTATGATTTTTAATAATTAGATTATTATTTAGTTTCAACCGTTCCTATTTTAGATAACTTAAAACCACTCAGTATAATAAGTAAAGACCACCTATCTTACAGGTGGTCTTTTTATACAGATAATTAACGACTATCTATCAATTACTGCCATTAATTACTTATGAACGATTTCACCTTTCGGCTCATAATCGGCAACTTTCAATGGAGAATGCGTCTCGATATAGCCCTTCAACACTTCAGCATCAACAAAACCGGTATCCACATACCCAGGTAAGTTATCGACACGTGGATAGCCATCACCTCCGATAGCGTTAAAGTTCAGGGTAGCCATACGATAAGTTTTATTAGGATCTAACGGCTTGCCGCCAATTTTCACATCACTGATTTTTTTGCCATCAACCACAAAACTGACATTATAAAACTGCCCGTAAGCACCTGAATCCGTTTCCATATTTGCCACGGCCGTCAAATATGGCAAGACTTCTCTACCTTTGAAATCCACATAAACCAGTTGGTTAGCAAATGGATGAACTTTCAGGACATCTTTGTAAGTAATATCCCCTGCTTCGATAGAATCACGAATACCACCCCCACTCATCACGGCAAAATCAGCATTTGTCCGTTCCATCTGAGCCGCCAGTACAAGATGCGCCATATTGGTCTGGACGAAACGCACTTTACTGCGATCACCTTCCAATTTTCCATCTACTGCGCCCACTTGGACATTTAATTTCCGGCTGCCTTTATCCTGATATGGTGTCAACAGTTTCAGCATTTCAGGATGCTGAGTAATTTGATGAGTGTAATAAGCACTCCCTGTGCTGCCATCTTCGTTTTTTACTTTTTTCTGTAAGTTGATGGGGATCAATTGATAGTGAACTAATTTGAATTCACCATTACGAAATTGGAAATCAGCACGGCCGACATATTTGCCCCATTCATGTGCCTGCACAATCCATGTTCCATTTTGGCGATCGGGTGAGCAAGGTGTTCCTGGTACATAATCCACTTGTTTGTAGTTTTTGTTTTCTGTTGACATGCAGACTGGATCTTGTGAATGCCCCCCTACAATCATATTTAAATAACCCGCAGGCAAACTGCGTGCCATTTCAACATCCCCCGGCGCATTGCTGCCATGATGCCCATCGTTATAATGCCCCATATGGGTTGCGGCAATGATCACATCCGGTTTTTCGTTCTTTTTCAGCTCATCAATAACTTTTTTCGCTTCTTCGGCCGGTACTCGGAATTCGACATCAGGGAAGTTGGCTGGATTGCCTACTTTTGCCGTATCATCGGTGGTCAAACCAATCACCGCAATTTTCACGCCTTGCTCATCAAACATCACATACGGCTTAAATAAACGCTTGCCAGTACTGGTTTGATAAATGTTAGCAGACAGAAATGGGAAATTGGCCCATTTTTCCTGCTGATGCAACACGTTTAAAGGTTTATCAAACTCATGATTCCCCAACGCCATTGCGTCATAACCCACTAAATTCATTCCCTTAAAATCTGGCTCAGCATCCTGCATGTCCGATTCGGGTACGCCAGTATTGATGTCACCTCCCGATAACAACAACACACTGCCTCCTTTTTTGGCAACTTCCTGACGGATAGAATCTACCAGTGTTTTCTGAGCTGCCAGGCCATACTCACCATGATCGTTCTGCCAGAAGTGGCCATGATGATCGTTAGTATGCAGGATTGTAATATCGTAAGTTTTATTCTTTTCCCAAGCAGTTGCACTTATCGGTAATAATGATAAAGAAACGACAAGGGCACATGCTGGTGTTTTGAACGAAAATTTCATGGGTATCTCCATGTTCCTTAAATTTTATCTGTGATGTAACAATTATTAGTTTTATGAAAATTATAAACCTATCCCATTGAGCCATGCTACTTTTCGACAGCAATGTTTATACAACAGTGCCTCTGCCGGAACAGGCTCGAATCCAACACCAGAATAGAATGATGGCACCTAGGTGCTAGGATATATTTTCCAATCAAGATTACAGAATTGTGTCATTAATTAGGGTTTTATTTCATTTTTATGGGATAAGTATCAAATTATATCAAGGTAAGTAAAAATTTTATTAGCGGTCTAATATGTATTAAAGTGTAACAATTAAACAACAATTCAACGCCATACAACACAGGATGGATTGATGAGACAACCAATATGAGTGAACAAAGCAACACAGAACAATTGCCTGATTCATCAAGAAAAACACATCAGACTGTTTTTTCAATTCTCGGTGCAATCAGCTTATCCCATCTGCTTAATGATATGATTCAATCGCTGATTTTGGCTATTTATCCATTATTGCAATCTGAATTTACCCTAAGTTTCATTCAAGTTGGGATGATTACACTAGTTTATCAGGTAACCGCATCCCTGCTACAACCCCTCATTGGTCTGTATACGGATAAATATCCACAGCCCTACTCACTGCCCATCGGGATGGGATTCACCCTGTCTGGACTGCTTCTACTGGCTTATGCCGAAAGTTTCCCTATCATCTTACTGGCCGCTGCACTGGTCGGTACAGGATCATCCGTCTTTCATCCTGAGTCATCACGGGTTGCGAGAATGGCCTCCGGAGGACGTCATGGACTGGCACAATCCCTGTTTCAGGTAGGTGGCAATCTGGGAAGCTCACTGGGGCCTCTGCTGGCTGCAATTTTCATCGCTCCTTATGGCAAGGGAAATATCGGGTGGTTTTCTCTGGCAGCACTGCTGGCAATCGTCATTCTGTTGCAAGTCAGCCAATGGTATAAGATGCAGCACCGAGCTTCTAAGTCCCTATCATCCACTCATATTTCTCAGCCGAATTTCCCCAGAAAAATGATTGTGCGTTCTTTTGCCATTCTGCTGCTCCTGATTTTCTCAAAATATTTCTATCTCACCAGTATCAGCAGCTACTACACTTTTTATCTGATCCAGAAGTTCGGCCTTTCAGTACAAAATGCCCAGATCCATCTGTTCATTTTTTTATTTGCTGTAGCTGCAGGCACCATGATTGGGGGGCCTATCGGGGATAAAATAGGCCGGAAATATGTCATATGGGGATCAATTCTTGGCGTTGCGCCTTTTACTCTGCTTTTACCTTATACATCACTATTCTGGACGGGGCCCCTTACCGTAGTCATTGGCCTGATATTAGCATCTGCATTTTCTGCTATCCTGGTCTACGCTCAAGAACTCATTCCTGGCAAAACGGGAATGATTGCAGGTTTGTTCTTTGGGCTGGCGTTCGGCATGGGAGGTATCGGTGCAGCCGTGCTCGGTTATGTAGCGGATAAAACCAGTATAGAATTAGTTTACAAAATCTGTGCTTTTCTACCACTTATTGGCATTTTCACTCTATTCCTGCCAAATATAGAAAGAAAACCACACGAAAAACCATGAAAAACAACATAATAACTTTATCATCTAAATAACATTTTCCTTTGTAAACAAGCGTAAATAATGACAAGATCTACATAAAATACCATTAAAATAGCATTTATGTAGATCATCTACATTTTTACCTATAAATATATTTTTTATCAGCTTTGTTTTAAATGATTTATACAATACATTATTACCTCACCTAACCCTACAATCGATATTATTGCCTAACCCAGAAGGAGCCTTGATGGAGCATTCGACACCTCTTATCACGACCATTGTTGGCGGTTTTGTACTCGCCTATCTGCTTGGCATGCTTGCCCAACGCCTGAAAATCTCACCTCTGGTAGGATACCTTACGGCAGGTGTACTTGCTGGGCCTTTTACCCCAGGTTTTGTTGCCGATACCTCTCTGGCACCCGAACTTTCAGAAATTGGCGTGATCTTACTGATGTTTGGTGTCGGTCTGCATTTTTCCCTTAAAGATTTGTTAGCCGTCAAATCAATTGCCATCCCGGGCGCCATCGCTCAAATTGCCGTCGCAACCTTACTAGGCGTGGGGTTATCAACGCTGCTTGGCTGGGGGCTGTTTACTGGGATCGTCTTTGGACTCTGTCTATCTACTGCAAGCACAGTCGTTCTGCTCAGAGCGCTGGAAGAGCGGCAGCTCATTGATAGCCAGCGGGGGCAAATTGCTATTGGCTGGTTGATCGTTGAAGACCTGGCTATGGTACTGGCGCTGGTATTACTGCCCGCAGCCGCAGGTATACTGGATAGCCAGAATGCCAACATCGGTCAATTGCTGTTAGAACTTGCTATGACTATTGGCAAAGTTGTGGCCTTCATTTTATTGATGGTTTTTGTCGGTCGGCGTCTGATCCCCTGGATTTTGGCAAAAACAGCCAGCACAGGTTCCCGCGAGTTATTTACTCTGGCGGTACTCGCCATTGCCTTAGGTGTCGCTTACGGAGCCGTGAAGCTGTTTGATGCCTCATTTGCTCTGGGTGCATTTTTCGCTGGTATGGTACTGAATGAGTCAGAACTGAGCCATCGGGCAGCACAGGATACCTTACCGTTAAGAGATGCTTTCGCAGTTCTGTTCTTTGTCTCTGTCGGCATGTTGTTTGATCCAATGATATTGTTCCAGCAGCCACTTGCTATTCTGGGAACCCTTGTCATTATTATTATTGGCAAATCATTGGCAGCTATGCTTCTGGTCAAAATGTTTGGTCATTCACGACGTACAGCCCTGACGATTTCCGTCAGTCTCGCTCAAATCGGGGAATTTGCCTTTATTCTGGCAGGACTTGGCGTCACTTTAGGATTGCTGGATGGAGAAGCACGTAACCTTGTGCTGGCCGGTGCCATTGTCTCAATCATGTTGAATCCGATTCTATTCAGTTTGCTGGATCGTTATCTGGAAAAAACAGAAACTATTGAAGAACAATTATTAGAAGAAACGCTGGAAGAAGAAACTCAGATCCCGGTTGATATCTGCGGCCATGCCATTATCGTGGGCTATGGCCGAGTCGGCCGTCTTCTCTGCCAGCGGTTGCAAGAAAGAAATTTCCCGTTGGTTGTCCTTGAAGATACACGTGCCCGATTTGAGGAATTAGGGAAAATGGGCATCAGTGCTGTGATGGGCAATGCTGCCAGCAAAGATATCATGGCTCTGGCGCGGCTTGATTGCGCCTGCACGTTATTTCTGACTATCCCCAATGGCTACGAAGCAGGTGAAATAGTTGCGAATGCCAGAGAGATCCGACCAGATATCAATATTATCGCGCGTGCTCACTATGATGATGAAGTGACCTATATTATGGAACGTGGTACTAACCACATCATTATTGGTGAACATGAAATAGCAAGAGCGATGGCTGATGCACTCTACGTATGAGCCAACTTGCCCGATAGAGCCACCACCGTCATTTTCGACAGCAAGTTAGTTATCGATATGGAGTATCCCGCTGATTTCAGGGGGATACTCCAGAACAAACCATACCAACGTTGTTGCATCGTTAACGTAGTATCAGCGTTCCCAGTAAGATTCTTCCAAACTATCTTCTTTCTCTGGCAACCCACGCATCAGGCGAGGTGAGTGCTGGCTCAATACCTGATAACTCACTCTATTCGCGTATTTACATACCTGAGCCAATGACGAGTACGTCAAATAAGAGCGCATATGCTTACTGGAGTTAGGCACATTCATTCGGTGATAACTATTGGCTGTAATATCATGTAGCAATGCAGACAATGCACCATCGCCAGCCCCATTAGTATTCATGATTTTTTCAGGCCCCCCCATATAAGGCTCAATATGGGAGTAGACTCGCATTGGGTTCTGGCAATCGGCTTTGCATAGCACCCGACTAAATTCATAGAGATTAAATTCAGCAATAGCACCCGGCAATAATGGATGTGAAGTCTGACGTTTATGTTCTTCTTCGGTATAACCTGCCATATACAGTCCCGCCGGCCCTGCGGTACATAACACTAAATCCACCCAATTTAAGGCCATGTCTGCTGCCAGCAGAGGATCACTAAAGCCCGTCAGCTCTTGGGCTTCATCTTCATTCATGGCGACCACAGAAACATTTTCTGCCAAGAAATCGCGCCACCACTGCGGATCATCAGCGATGACGTATTTTGTTCCCAATGTCAGTACAACAGGCACATTATGCTTTTTCGCATATTCGATGGCTTTCATCGTTGCTTCCGGCATTGGATCACCCGATTTGCAACGCACCAGATAGGCGGTAATCACCAGTGCTGATGCTTCCGCAATAATATGTTCAGGGATATTTTCCGGACGGAGTTGGTTCATTAATCCCGGACTGATAGCGAATGTCCTTTCACCGTTTTCAGTCACTAGGGTAAAACAACGGCCAATTGGGCCATCAACCCCCTGAAGATGATTCAAATCCATGCGGCTGGATGTATTGCAAAGATAACAATATGCATAACTCCCTATCTGGATGTTATTACACATAGTGCCAAGCAATACGGACTTATCGTCAGCCAAAACAGAATAATTATGCAGAGTATTACCGATGGTTCCACCCGCAAATTCGTGACTAATCAAATTATTGTCTGTCAGTTCTTTGTAGAGTGCCTCGGCGACATCATCTTCAATGACGAGTGAATGCCCCTGGCTCAAGTTATAACGCTGGATAAAACTCTCATCAACCTTAGCTTCAATGTCTACCAGTGTTTGATCAATACCAACGATATAGGCTCGGTTATTTTCAGTATCTATCATTTCTTTGATGGGCTGGAGCAGAGGATCTCTCAGGCTGACAGGAAAATAGTGTTTAGATTTACGTTTACCAGGGAATTTCATAATTGATTGATGCTATAGAGCCAAAATATGCGGCATGTTAGCACAATACGGTGTAGCGCAATACCGTAGCAAAACAAAAAACGTTAACGAGTAAAGCGCTGACGATAAAAAATTTAAGCTTCTTGTTTCTGACGGCTACGCGCCATATGGCGAACCAGAACAAACATAACAGATAAAATAAAGCCGATAAAACCAGCACCAATCAGAATCAGCAGACGTTTAGGTGAATCTTTCGCTGTAGGTTCATAAGGTCGCTGCATATACCTGAATGGCTCGAAATCAATCTTATCAATATTTACTAATTTTAAATTTTCTATATATAACAGTCTATTACGAAGATCTGCGTCTATCTGAGTTGGATCGGTAATCTCTTCGGTAATCTGTAATTTACGTTGCAGTGCATCCGCACCCAGCGCAATCGAATAATCCGGGTCATCCTTGATCATAGCGCCACCATTGGAAACAGGTTTTTTAACACCCGCAGAGTTAGCAATGGAGATCGCATACTTCAAGCGTTCGATATCAACACCACGCATATTGCGAATACGAGCCAGATCAATTTCATACGACTTTTGTGAAAAGACCAGTTTCTGATGCACCATATCATTCAATTCATCTTTCACCTGATCACGAACAACGGAAGAGACAAAATTGATATACCCAGTCAACAAGTTGTAAGAATCTTCCGCCGTACCCGCACTGAAAGAAAGTACACTTTCATCATCTCCTTCATTATCTTTTTTAGGTAAAGAAATGGAGATATTTTTATTTACAACCTGCTCAATCAGCTTTCGTTTTCCCTGTATCGCGCCATCATCCATCTTAGCAAGCAACGCCTTGAAGTAGTCAGTGCTGACCAAATAGTCTTCACGCAATACACGCGAGTTATAGTTTTCAACAAAACGCTGATATAACGATGCTTCTGTCACTTTCGGATCAAGACTCAAAACTTGCAAATCCGTTAGTGCATTTTTCAATGGCTGAAATTGTTCCAATGTCGGCTTCACTACGGCTGCTGTACTTGTCCATTTCTGTGGTAAAAATGACGCAATACCGAAGCCAATCACCGCAAAAATAAAGGATATTGCGATAATTAAATATTTTGATCGGAAAATTACGGAGAATAATTCAAATAAATCAATCTCATCTTCCTGCTTAGGATGATAATAGTTTGAATTCTCTTCATAAAAATCGGGGTGTTTAATCGGTTTATTACTCATTATCTCTATGCCCAATCCAAATAATTTTGCTTTTCATTAAGACTCAAGTTGTTTTTCTTACTCATAGTACTCATTGATTTAAAAGCAATATCCTTAAAAATCACACGATCACCAAAACCAAAACATATGCTGATAAATATACCACCAAAATACCCGTAGCTACCAATACTCGCCAGTCAAAATGTAAAATAACATCTCATAACAGGCAATAATCCATTATTTCATGGCGTTGTTTACCAATTGTTCAAGCAATGAAATGTGTGCCTCATTATCATTAAGTGCAGAAATATATTCAAACTTTTTACCCCCCGCATGCAGGAAAATCGCTTGATTTTGCTGTTGGATTTCTTCCAGTGTTTCCAAACAGTCTGATGAAAATCCCGGACACAATACCTGAACATGTTCCACACCTTGTTCTGGCAATAATGCCATTGTCTTATCCGTATAGGGCGTTAACCATGGCAAACGACCAAAACGAGATTGAAAAGTCATCATAATTTTATCTGCGGGATAATCCAATGCCTGTATCAAAAGCTCCGTAGTTGCCCTGCAATCCTGCGGATAAATATCCCCTATCGTTGCCAACCGTTCTGGAATACCGTGGTAGGAAAGGAGCAAACGATCAGGCAAACCATGTTTTTCAAAACTCTGCTCGATTGTTTCTTTTAAGGCAGCAATATAAGCAGGATGTGTAGCATAACTACGGATGAAATGCAGATGGGGTATGGTGCGATATCCCTTCAATATTTTGCTGATGCTATCAAATACTGCGGCCGATGTCGTACTGGAATACTGAGGATAAAGAGGAAGCACAATCAGGTGATCAATACCTTGTTGCAGCAGATTACCTACAGCTTGAGGCAAGGAAGGGAAACCGTAACTCATTCCCAAAACGACAGGGATATCCGTCAGTCTTTCATTTAGCAATGTCTGCTGGCGCTGACTATAAACCAGCAAAGGTGATCCCTCTTCTGTCCAAATTCCTTGGTACAGTTTAGCAACACGAGAAGAACGGAAAGGAAGAATAATGCCGTACAACAGCGGCTTCCAGATAAACGGAGGGATATCCACAACTCTTCGGTCACTCAGAAATTTCGCCAGGTAACGCCTTATTGCTACAGGTGTTGGCTCATCCGGCGTCCCAAGATTCACCAGTAAGACACCATACTTATTGCTACTCATCCCTCAGTACTCCACTAAAATAACTAATAACCTAGTATAAACATGAGTTATAGTCACATCTAATATTTCATGGAGTGACACTCAAAAAAGTCAGGCGGTTATTAACACCGCCTGCTCTAGCTGTTCAAGATTTAATAATTTTTAATAATTCAAGAACATACCAAATCATTAGCCCAGAATGCCGACCAATTCTTCGCTGACTTCAGCTACCTGACGTGTACCATCAAGTTTGAAGTACTTTGTGTTCCCTGCCTGAGCTTCGTTCTGATAGTAAGAAACCAAAGGTGCAGTCTGTGCGTGGTATTCAACCAGACGTTTACGCACTGTATCTTCCTGATCATCTTTACGAATACTCAGTTCTTCGCCAGTCACATCATCCCGGTTTTCTACTTTGGGCTGATTAAATTTGATGTGATAAACACGACCCGATGGCGCATGTACACGACGGCCAATAATGCGTTCAACAATGATTGCATCAGGAACAGCGAATTCCAGAACATAATCAACCTTGATATCCGCTTCTTTCATCGCATCAGCCTGAGGAATGGTGCGTGGGAACCCATCCAACAAGAATCCACTACGGCAGTCATCTTGTTTGATACGCTCTTTGACCAAAGCAATGACCAGTTCATCAGTCACCAGCTTACCGTTATCCATCAGTTCTTTTGCTTTCAAACCCAACTCGCTGCCTGCTTTTACTGCGGCACGCAACATATCACCTGTCGAAATCTGAGGGATCCCATATTTCTCCATGATAAATTGCGCCTGAGTCCCCTTACCGGCGCCTGGCGCGCCCAGCAAAATAATACGCATCGCGTAAATCCCCTTACTATTTGCTTTTCGTATTTTAATAAAACAGGCCACCATACCATTTGAATGGGGTATGGCTCAAGAAAACAGGTAAACGTTTTCGTATTGACCTAAAAATAAACCACGCCCAATTTTCCGTTGAAGCGTGGTCTATTATCATGATTTCAATGATCTTAAGCTTTTTCAGCCAATAATAATTGATTCATCCGGCGAATGAATTGGTTTGGATCATCTAATGTGCCGCGTTCAGCAAACAATGCCTGATCCAGTAACAGTTCTATCCAATCCGCAAACTGGGCTTCATCATGAATATCAGCCGCTTTTTTCACTAGATTGTGCTCTGGGTTCAGTTCAAAGTTATAGCTCACTTCTGGTGCAGACTGGCCTGCTGCCGCAAATAGTTTCGCCATTTGGGTGCTCATTTCATTGGCATTCGTTGTCACTATCGCGGGTGTATCAGTCAGTCGGTGGGTCAGCTTAACTTCTTTCACGCGGTCACCAAGCAGCGTTTTCACACGCTCAATAAACGGCTCCAGTTTTTTATCTTCTTCTTCCTGCTCGGCCTTGTTTTCATCAGCCAGTTTGTCAAGAGATTCATCCGTCTTGCTGACAGACTGGAATGACTTGCCATCAAACTCAGTCAGGTAGCTCATCATCCATTCATCGATACGGTCAGACAGCAACAGAACCTCAATGCCTTTCTTGCGGAACAGCTCCAGATGTGGGCTATTTTTCGCTGCGGCATAGCTGTCGGCAGTGATGTAGTAAATCTTCTCCTGACCTTCAGTCATGCGGCTGAGGTAATCTTCCAGAGAAACAGTTTGTGCCGAGCCGTCATTATGAGTGGTTGCGAATCGCAGTAATTTAGCGATAGCTTCTTTGTTTGAACCGTCTTCAGCAGGCCCTTCTTTCAATACCAAGCCAAACTGCTGCCAGAAGGTCTGGTATTTTTCCGCATCGTCTTTTGCCAGTTTATCCAGCATCTGCAATACACGTTTGGTCAACGCATTACGTAAATTTCGGGTGATAGTACTGTCTTGCAGAATTTCACGGGAAACGTTCAGCGGCAAGTCATTGGAATCGATCAGACCACGCATAAAACGCAGATAATTTGGCATGAACTGTTCGGCATCATCCATGATGAATACGCGTTGTACATACAATTTCAGCCCATGTTTATGTTCACGGTTCCACATATCCCACGGTGCCTGAGCAGGAATATACAACAAGCTGGTGTATTCCTGTTTACCTTCAACGCGATTGTGGCTCCAGCTTAGAGGATCAGCGAAATCATGGGAAATGTGTTTATAAAACTCTTGGTACTCTTCATCACTGATTTCGGCTTTACCACGTGTCCACAGCGCTTGAGCTTTATTGATTTTTTCCCATGTGACGGTATCGTCTTCTTCGTTTTTGGTTTCAATTTCAACTGGCAACGCAATGTGATCAGAATATTTGCCGATGATAGAACGCAGACGCCAGTCGTTAAGGAATTCATCTTCCCCTTCACGCAGATGCAAAGTGATTTCTGTACCACGCTCAGTTTTTTCAAGATCAGCAATGGTGTAATCACCTTCACCTGTTGATTCCCAGAAAACACCTTGATCGGCCGCGGTACCTGCCGCACGGGTACGCACAGTCACTTTATCCGCCACGATAAAGGCAGAGTAAAAACCAACGCCGAATTGCCCAATCAACTGGCTGTCTTTTACCTGATCAGAACCAACTGATTCAAGGAATGATTTAGTACCGGATTTTGCAATCGTTCCTAGATTATCAATAACTTCATCACGGGACATACCGATACCATTATCACTAATAGTGATGGTTTTATGCTCGTTATCAAAAGCAAGACGAACACGTAACTCACCATCATTTTCATACAATTCAGGTTTTGACAATGCACGGAAGCGTAATTTATCCGCAGCATCTGATGCGTTTGAAATCAACTCACGGAGAAAAATTTCTTTATTGGAATAGAGAGAATGGATCATCAACTGCAATAATTGTTTGACTTCAGACTGAAATCCACGGGTTTCCTGACCTTTCATACTCATTTATTACCTCAATCTAAATCCAGTTCAGATATGTAAAATCGGACGATGGTAATCAAATGGGGATAACTCCCAACAATTTCAAGTTAGGGCAATCAGAAGAATATAAAATTGGTTTGATGAATGTGCAGATCAGCTGTGGATGGTGGCGTTATCCGCAGCACCATCCATTGGAATTTCCCATTTGAAATTGGGTAATCGATCACAAATCAGTGATTCTTTGGCGACCCGCAAGTGAATGGGACAGCGTTGTGCCATCCACCATTTCAAGTTCACCCCCCACGGGAACACCATGAGCAATACGACTGGCTATCACACCATACTGCGAACATATTTCCGCGATATAGTTTGCCGTTGCCTCTCCTTCAACAGTCGGGTTGGTTGCCAGAATGATTTCTGACAGGGTTTCGGAAGATAGCCGTTCTTCCAAACGATCCAAACCAATATCCATTGGCCCGATACCATCCAGCGGCGATAAGCGCCCCATCAGGACAAAATAACGACCGGCAAACTGGCCGGTCTGTTCAATGGCGTGAATATCCGCAGGCGTTTCCACCACACAGATCTGACCATTCTGCTGACGACGGGGATTGCCACAAATCGTGCATTGTTCCTGTTCAGTAAATGTCCGGCAGTCCTGACAGTGACCAATTTCAGACATGGCACGAGTCAATGCCTGAGCAAGCATCATGCCACCACTGCGATCCCGTTGTAACAGATGAAATGCCATTCGCTGGGCTGATTTGGGGCCTACGCCGGGTAAACAGCGTAATGACTCCATCAGGGATTCAAGAAGAGGGCTGGTTTGCATCAGAATGGCATCTTAAAGCCAGGCGGTAATTGCATGCCGTTGGAAACGCCGGACATTTTTTCTTTCTGGGTTTCTTCAATGCGACGGGCTGCATCATTGAACGCAGCGGCAATCAGGTCTTCCAGCATATCTTTGTCATCGTCCATCAAGCTTGGATCGATTTCAACACGACGACAGTTGTGTGCACCATTAATAGTCACTTTCACCAGACCCGCACCAGATTCACCTGTCACTTCCAGATTTGCAATTTCTTCCTGCACTTTCTGCATTTTTTCTTGCATCTGCTGAGCCTGTTTCATCAAATTGCCCAAACCACCTTTACCAAACATAATTATCTCTCTTCGCTATAGCCACAGTTTAAATATACACTGTAGCGGTTAAACAGGCCGGATACTTTCTTCATCCAATTCTGCATCAAACAGCTGCTGAAGTGTTTGAATCGTTCTATCCGAAATAATGGATTGGCGTGCTTGTGCCAATTTTTCTTCATAAATGGCTTGCCGCCACTCCAACGGAGTTTTTACCGCAGGATTATCATCTTCAATAATACGGAGATCAATCGGTTTTCCATGCAATTCACTTAAGGCTTCGGACAACATTTGCTGTGCCGATGCTGAATTAAGGTGACGTTGTTTTGAACGCAGATGAAGACAAAGCCGACTTTCATCAATCTGTTCTTTAAACGCATTCAATGCAACCTGCTGAACCAGTTTTGGAATATTCAGTTTATCAATTTCCGCTGACCATGAATCTCTCTGTTTCGATTCAACCGCCAATTTTTCCGCCAGTTCCGGTGTCTTCTCGTGCTCAAGTGCCGCTTTTATCGCTTTTGGCGTCGTGACACAAACTTGCTTTTCCTCAACACTCGTGTTCGTTGTCCGCCAGCGGTAAGCTTCTTGCTTTATGGGCTTTGGCTCCCGGGCTTTGGGAATATAAGATTGTGGCCGCTGTTCGGCCACGGCTGCTAATCGTTCCAGCGCCGAGCTTGCCGACTTCGCCTTCACAGGCTCTGCCGGCTCAGACTTTTTTGGGGGCGTATTCCCTTGTCGAGTAAGCGAATGCCTCGCTTGCAGCAATTTTGCCGTTGGACTGCTGACTACAGGCTCTGTACTCATTGATTGCGGAGAACTGTGTTCAGAACCTTTCTCAGAGCGTTCACCAGCCGCATGGTTTTGTACAGGTGAAACCGGATGGCGCTGTGCAGGTGCAGATACCTGCCGTACTACCGGGATTTCTCCACCGGACGCTGGCGTTTCTTCAATGATAGTTTTGGGGTGGAACGCCAAAGCGCGTAATAATGCCATTTCAACGCCCATTCGGCGCTCTGGGGCATAAGGGAGATCTTTGCGTCCGACCAGCAATGCCTGATAAAAAAGTTGTAGATCGGCAGGAGAAATTGATCTTGCCAGCAACCGCAAACGCCCTTCCGTTGAAGAGGGATCGTTATCAGGTTGCTGAGGCAATAACTGGAGCATGGCAATGCGATGCAGCAATGACAAGATTTCGACCAACAGATGTTCCCAATCCACGCCACGGGATGCGATTTGCTCAACCAGTGCCATAAGCTGCTGCCCATCTGCCCGAACCAGCCATTCAATCATTTCCAAAGGCTGATCATTATCCAGCGTGCCCAACATCTGGCTAACGATATCGGCGGTCAGTTTACCTCCACCGAGGGCAATCGCCTGATCGGTCAGGCTCAGAGCATCACGCATACTGCCATCCGCAGCACGGGCCAGAAGATGGCGCGCACGGGAGTCGCTCTCTATTTGCTCTGCATTAAGGACATGTTCCAACTGACCACTGATTTGATCGACGTTCAATGCCTTCAGATGGAATTGTAAACAACGTGAAAGGATCGTCACGGGTAGTTTTTGTGGATCTGTCGTCGCCAGCAAGAATTTCACATGTTCTGGCGGTTCTTCCAATGTCTTGAGTAACGCATTGAAACTATGGCGCGAAAGCATGTGAACTTCGTCAATGAGATAAACTTTGAAACGGCCACGGGCAGGTGCATACTGCACGTTGTCCAGTAATTCACGGGTATCTTCTACTTTTGTTCGAGAGGCGGCATCGATTTCGATCAGATCGACAAAACGCCCCTGCTCAATTTCAAGACAGTTCGCACATTGACCACATGGGGTCTTCGTGATTCCCGTTTCACAGTTCAGCCCCTTTGCCAACAGACGCGCGATGGTGGTTTTTCCCACACCACGGGTGCCAGAAAAAAGATAGGCATGATGGAGGCGCTGGTGCTCAAGACCATTCGCCAGTGCAGTCAGCACATGTTGCTGACCAATCACATCAGAAAATATTTGTGGGCGCCACTTACGGGCGAGTACTTGATAGCTCATTAATACCGAGGAAATTGAACATGACTGTGTATCATGCTAGCACAGCCTCACCATGAACGGCGAGGCTGATGTATCAATTATGCAAAAATGGGAGTAATCAGTGACCAGGGAACTCTATGAGCGTGTAGCTCTCAATACCCTGTTTTTTCAAACGCTCGGTACCGCCTAAATCAGGCAGACCAATGATGAATGCCGCTTCAGAAACCTCTCCACCCAGACGTCGAATCAAACTTACGGTCGCCTCAATGGTACCACCTGTTGCGAGAAGATCATCAACCACCAGAACCTTATCCCCTTCTTTGATACTGTTTTTATGGATTTCCAAGGTATCAGTACCATATTCCAGATCGTAAGTTTCACTTAACGTCGCGCGAGGTAATTTGCCTTTCTTGCGAACGGGAATGAAACCAACTCCCAAACGTAGTGCAACAGGGGCGCCAAACAAGAAACCACGAGCTTCTGTACCAACGATTTTGGTGATGCCTTTTTCTTGGTAATGTTCTACCAGTAGATCAATCGTAGCTTGGTAGGCAACGGGATTATCCAGCAGCGTGGTGATGTCACGAAAAAGTACCCCGACTTTTGGGTAATCAGGGATCGTTTCGATACTATCTTTAATAAATTGCAGTTTTTGCGCATTAGCGGTCATAATCGATGCCAGCCAGTTATAAAAAACGAAAACGCTAAAATCTATTCAAACTATCGGAAAAAAGCAACTGCAAAGCAAATTGCAGCCTGTTTTTGTTGATTTTGGTCAAGCTTGGCACCTATCACATCAAACATTATTGTTACAAAATAGTTAAGCATGATGAAGTAGGTTTTAACGAAGAGATTATTAACGATAACGGGATGCTGATGAGCATACAAAATTTATTAGGCGCACTTGAAAAACAGATCAGTATGCTGGAAACAGAGCTTGAGTCACTCCCCAAGACACCTTTTTCAGTCGCCCGTTTTGATCAAGCATTATTCCACCAACACAGCAATAAACTGGGTGGATATCTTAATGAAATTAAAAAAAATATGTCACAATTAAAGACCTGTGTGAAAGATAATCGTACCGAGCAGGTCAGATTTCTTTCTGAACGTTTAGTCACGCAAATTGAAGCACTGAAACGCGAAATATCAACACAGCCACTGAGAAAGCAAGAAGAGAAATTTGAACATCAGTCACAAGAACGGGATTTTTACCATCGTCTAGCCGAACATCAGGATTATGAGCGCCGTTTAATGGCAATGATTAATGATCGGGAATTACAGTTAAATAAACAAGTTATACTGACAAACCAATATAAACTACAAAAAGAAATCGCAGCGCTGGCAGGAAGGCTCGCTCGTTGTCGCCAAGCATTGATGCGTATCGAAAGAGCGATAGAGAAGCAAGAAAATTCAGATTAGTCACTAAGGGAATAACCGATTATGGATCTCGAACAAGCACCACCTGAAGTGCAACTCGCGGTAGACCTTATTTATCTACTCGAATGCAATGAAATTTCTCCCGATATCGCACTGGCTGCGTTAGAGATCGTCAAAGATGATTTTCAAGGAAAGCTGAAAAAACAGGCTCAGCAGCCTAAGGAATAAGCAGAGTTAATGCCTATCCCATCAGACATGTCTTTTAAGGTAAAAGTGGCTGATCGCCAGGAGATACCTTCCCATCTGAATGGTGGCTCCCACCGTTCAATGCCTTCTGTACCTCTTGCAGACTATTGCCTTGCCCATTGTGCAAATACACTTCCAACTGATTGAATGCGATATTGATATTATTTTCCCGACATAGCTTATCAATATTGCGGTTAACTTCATCCACAGTATGGCTACGATCTCCCAACTCTTTCACATATAGCCTCAATTCATGATCCAATGTACTGGCGCCAAAACTCATAAAATAAACCTGTGGTATCGGTTCATTCATAACACGAGGGTTATCTTTGGCCGCTTTAAGCAGAACTTCTTTTACCTTATCCAGATCAGAGCCATACGCAACGCCAACTTTAATGATAATACGTGTGATAGTGTCAGAAAGTGTCCAGTTAATCAGACGCTCCGTGACAAAAGCACGATTGGGGATAATCACTTCTTTACGGTCAAAATCTGTAATTGTCGTCGCCCTGATGCGGATCTTACTGACTGAGCCAGAGTAAGTGCCTATCGTCACAGTATCCCCAATACGAACAGGACGTTCGAACAAAATGATCAGACCTGATACGAAATTGGCAAAGATTTCCTGTAAACCAAAACCTAAACCGACTGAAAGAGCCGCCGCCAGCCACTGTAACTTATTCCACGAAAGCCCCAAGGTTCCCAATGCACTGATCCCACCGACGCCAATGATCAAGTAAGTCAGAGTCGTCTTAATCGCATAAGAAGAACCCTGCTGTAGCTGTAAACGAGACAATACCAACACTTCTAATAAGCCCGGCAAGTTTCTCATCATTACCCATGAAATCACCAGCATTGCCATAGAAATCCCCAAATCTTTCAAGGTAACCTGTTGCAGGACATTCCCCAGCTCTGTTGTCGTGCTGTACTGCCACAGATTAATCCCATCAAGGTAGGAAAATACTGTCACCAAATCAGACCAAACCCAGTAAAACGCGCCCAAAAAAATCAAAAACAGCACCATCGTGGTCAAACGCAATGATTGCTGGTTAATGCGCTCCAGCTCCATTGGCGGCTCTTCCACTACGTCTCCTTCTGCCCCTTCTTTCGCCTGAGCCTGACGCCGGGCAATTGCCCGGCGATAGGCAATGCGGCGGGCGGCAATTCCCAATCCCCGTAAACAAGCCTGATAACAAATATGCCAGAGGAACAGCAGGTAAAGGCTGTAGAGCCAACGTTCAGCCAAACGCAGGGTTGTATAGAAATAACCGGATACCATAAGCACCATCAGAACAAGAGGTGCAAAAGTCAATGCCGTCACCACCATGGTTCGGATCATATGTGAACTTTTCACACGCCATACCTGACGACAGAATGGAAAAATAAAAATGAAAACGAAGAGCAGGCAAATTAACACCGTGCACTGACCAATCACATCATCAGACAAACGTAACGGGTGTTTGACCCCCAAAGTTATCCAAAACAGTATCGGCAGCAATACAATCGACAACCGCACAAGATTTTTGCGGAACAGAGTGTAATCCGCTCTGTTCAATGAAAAATGGTGCTCTCCTATTCCATCTTTGGCGAGGATTTGGTAACTACATCGATACATAATCCAGAAAAGCGCCAATTGTCGCGAAAAGCTCCATATTAAATCACCTAAATCATCCCCTGATTTCGAATACCAGTAGCCTATCGCCAAAATTAAAAGAGCAAGTGGTAATGTTTTTACCAATGTCAGAATTAATGCTAATGGGGTGTGCAACTGGCTGTCCCGACGCAGTTGCCCCACCTCATCAGAAATTTTCTTTAACTGCTCGTTAATGCCTTTTGTCTGCCAGCGTAAAAACAGGCCGACCAGCAAAAGGGGAATGACAAAGTGAATGGAATTCTTTAATCCTGTGGCAAGGCCACTGAGAGTCAAATGAATATTCAGATGGCTCAGCTCTTCCTGAATTAAATCAGGCAAAGATTTCAACCAGGCCAGGTTCATTGGTTTATTGCTGTTGACCCAAAAGATCTGTTGGACAAGCGTCTGTTCCAGCGATTGGGTGACATCCAGCAATTGTTGCTGATCCATCTGTAAATTGATGGCGTGTGTAATTTGATTTCCCAACTGGTTATTGAGTTGATTCAAAAGCTCACGGCGAATTTCCAGAATTTGTTCGATAGCATTACGAATTTCACCTACTGCTTCCTTAGATTCATGTTTTATCTCATCTGAATGTAGGTTCAATAACTGATTGGCATAATCATTAAGCTGGTAAAGCTTATCGCGTTGCTGGTTAATTTCAAATTGCTCCAAACGCAGATCAGCAATTTTTATCGGCAAATCCTTTGTCAGAACATTTTGCGGTACCTTGAGCTGTTCCTGAAACAGGATACGCGACAGCAATAAACTGCCACGTAATACTTTAACCTGCTCTTTAAGATTACGTTCAGATTGGATGGCTCTATCCAAGAAGTTCTTAACGCGAATATTTTTTTGTACCAGTTGGTTACTCTCCCGCGTTTCAGCAATCAGCCGCTCACTGAGTTCGCGATTGGTCTGGATTTCTTCCTTAACCAACGGGTTAGACTGAATATGAGAATTAGTATCATCTGAATTCTGCGCTTCTTTTACTGTTTCTTCAGAAACAATCAAACGCTTTCCGCTCACCACATTTTGAATAAATTGAACATAACGTTCTAATTGATCAATTTGGAAAGAAGTGTAATCACGTTGCTGCTGCAAAAGCGTCTGTAGTTGTGTATTTGCCTGTAGAGATGCCCTTTGTAATTCATTTTGCTGCATCAGAAAAGATTGTTCTACACGCAATAAATCAAGCTGGGGATAACGCGATTCTGGCAGCTCTGTCAGCTCATTGTTGAGCTGATTACGGATTTGCTGCAATCTTTGTACATTGTGGAACAGTAGATTTTGCGCCCGCTCCGGCTGGGTTTGTAGCCCAATTAACTGGCTATTGTAGCTAGCAAGATTTTCCTGAGCTCGTTGCAAGCTATTCAGTGTACTGTTCAGTTTGGATTCAAGTTGCTTCAGCGACAACGTTTCCAGCGTTTGTTTATAATCATTCTCATCCTGCTGGGCGTTATTTTTCAGATTTTCCAATCCGGCCGTGATTTGACGTGATTTCTGCGGAGAGTCCTGTAAGTTTTTTTTAAGTAAATCGGAATCCAGCTTAACTTGATCTATTTTGTCAAAGAAATAGAGCGCCTTTTCCAAATCAGCTATCGATGTTTTCTCCTCAACTGTGTGTTCCTTACGCTCTGTCAGGATCTTAAGCTGATTTTGAATATCATTGCGGGTTGGTGTTTCACTGCTAAATGCTGCCATTGCAGGAGAAAAGAAAAATAACAGAAGGAAAAACAGGCTCGCCGTGAAAACAAAACGAAAATATAATGTATCGGGCCTTTTATCGCATAAGACCCGCTTATTGAGAAAAATACCCAAGTATCGGTTAAATGGAACCATGAATTCATCTACTCATCATTTGCAGATAATGGAATGATAGCACTGAATATCAGGAGGTTATGACCGATTTTATGGTTCAGACCTTCCTGATAGCGTCAATTTTAAAATGATAACACTAAGAATAGATTCCATCGACATTTGCTCCTGTGATTTAAAACTTATTTTCCTCGTTACATCGCAAGTGGTGGCTATATTTGAGTGTATCAATAAGACCATCCACCAGATACGTCGATTGTTCCTGAATATTAAAACTGTCCGGTGCGAATGACCAGTTTTCCAGTACTCCTGTCATCAACGCTTTCAGCATGATGGCAGAACGCCTGAGATCAAGATCATGAGGCAATTCTCCCGACTGAATGCAAGCCCCCAAAATATTTTCAATTTTTTTATAATCGGAAATACATAATCCTCTAAGCTTCTCAGCCAATAAAATCATTTCTCCAACAAACTCACATTTGTGGAAAAAAATTTCCATCAGTAGTCGATTCCTAGAATCATCAATCATCATTTTTAACAGAAAAATCAACAGAGATCTCAATGCAAGGAGTGGATTATTCGGATATTTTGCTTGATACTCTTTCTCTAACTCGTCGATTTTATTTTCGTGCATTTTACAAACAGCAGAAAGCAGATCGATTTTGTTTTTGAAATGCCAATAAATTGCGCCACGCGTCACACCGGCTGCAATCGCGATATCTGACAATGAAGTTGCAGAAACTCCACGTTCAGAAAATACCTTTATCGCGGCTTCTATAATCTGTTGGCGGGTTTCTTTTGCTTGTTGTTTAGTTTTTCGTGCCATTTTCGTGCCATAAACTTTGTTTTTGACTTGAGGCTGATTTACATACATTCATGTATGTTTGTACTATAGCACTCTCAATCAATAAAGTAATAATTTCACTCGTTAGCACTAGCTAGATTTAAAGCGTCTACATTGAAAAATTGAGGTTTACTTATGCGAAAAAACAGAGGGGTTTTGCCTCTGGCCACACTACTGGTACTTTCAGGCAGCTTCATTCTCTCAGGATGTAATGACAACAAAAATTCTCAGCAAGGGGCTGCTGGCGAGCATGCTTCTGAAGTGGGTATTGTAACGCTGAAAGCAGAACCTCTGACTGTGATCACAGAATTACCTGGGCGGACTTCTGCTTATCGTGTTGCGGAAGTTCGTCCCCAAGTCAGTGGCATCATTCTGAAACGTAACTATAAAGAAGGCAGTGATATTGCCGCAGGTGAGTCGTTATACCAGATAGATCCAGCAACCTATCAGGCAGACTACAACAAAGCCTTGGCAAATTTATCCAGGGTACAAGCCAATGAGAAAGTGTCTCGTTCAACCGTTGACCGTTATAAATCATTACTGGGTACACAATATGTGAGTAAGCAGGAATTTGATAAAGCAAATTCTGAGCATGCTCAAGCAGCCGCAGAAGTGCTGTCTACCAAAGCTGCGCTGGAAAGTACCAAAATCAATCTAGCGTATACCAAAGTGACCTCACCTATTTCTGGGCGTGCGGGTAAATCCACTGTCACTGAAGGAGCTTTGGTTTCTGGCGGGCAGCCAACCGCCCTGACAACGGTTCAACAACTGGATCCTATCTATGTTGATATTACCCAGTCAAGCGATGACTATTTACGTCTTAAAAATGAAATAGCCAAAGGAACAGTTCATAAAGAAGGTGGTAAAACCAAAACTCGCCTAATCACTGATACAGGTAAAGAGTACAGTCAGGAAGGCTACCTTGAGTTTTCAGATATCACAGTTGATGAAACAACAGGCTCTATCACTATGCGTGCTGTTTTCCCAAACCCCAATGAAGAGCTGCTTCCTGGCATGTTTGTCCGTACCAAACTGGAGGAAGGCGTGCGACAAAATGCGATTTTGGTTCCTCAGCAAGCAATTACCAGAACACCTCGTGGCCAGGCAACTACGCTGATTGTCGATAAGGATAACAAAGTAGAATTACGCAATATCAATGCTGTTCAGGCAATCGGTAATAAGTGGCTGGTCACAGAAGGTTTGAAAGCCGGAGATAGAGTAATAGTCACAGGATTGCAGAAAATTGCTCCGGGAGTCACCGTTAAACCAACGGAAACTGATCTGGATGCTAAGCTCACAGCCAATCAAACTGAGCCTGCTAAAAAGCCTCAATAAAGGAGTTGGTGATTCATGCCTAAGTTTTTTATAGATCGACCAATCTTTGCGTGGGTAATTGCGATTATCACCATGCTTTCTGGTCTATTGGCGATAATGAAATTACCCGTGGAGCAATACCCTGCAATTGCACCACCTTCTATTTCCATTTCTGCGGTTTATCCAGGAGCTGACGCAACAACGGTACAGAATACGGTAACCCAGGTTATTGAACAGAATATGAACGGCATCGATAATCTGGTATATATGGCTTCCAACAGTGATTCTGCTGGGCGTATGAGTATTACGTTAACTTTTGAAGCGAACACAGATCCAGATATCGCCCAAGTACAGGTACAGAATAAACTGCAATTGGCAATGCCCCTATTGCCTCGGGAAGTTCAACAACAAGGTATTAGTGTTGATAAAACAACCAACTCATTCTTAATGGTGGCAGGTTTCATTTCTGAAGATGGTTCCATGACTCAGGATGATATCGCCGATTATGTTGGAGCCAGTGTCAAAGACCCATTGAGCCGCGTCAGTGGTGTGGGTGAAACGATGTTGTTTGGTAACCAGTATGCTATGCGTATTTGGCTCGATCCTGACAAGCTGCTCAACTATAAAATGACCACACAGGATGTCATCACTGCCATTAAAGCTCAAAACAACCAAGTTGCAGCCGGGCAGTTAGGAGGAACCCCACCTGTTCCTGGACAGCGTTTAAATGCCTCGATTATTGCTCAGACCCGTCTGAACTCTCCTGAAGAATTCAGCAATATTCTGCTGCGCATGAAGCGCGATGGTTCACACATTCGCCTGAAAGATGTCGCTGTCGTTGAACTTGGAGCTGAAAGCTACAGCATCATTGGTCGGTTCAATGGTAACTCAGCAGCAGGGATCGGTATCAAACTGGCTACCGGCGCCAACGCGTTAGATACCTCAAAAGCCGTCAAAAAAGCACTGGCTGAGATGGCACCATTCTTCCCACATGGGTTGACTGTCGTGTATCCGTACGACACTACGCCATTCGTTAAAATTTCTATTTTCGAAGTGGTGAAAACGTTAGCAGAAGCCATCCTGCTGGTGTTTGTCGTCATGTACCTGTTCCTGCAAAACTTCCGCGCCACTTTAATCCCAACTATCGCGGTTCCGGTTGTATTGCTGGGTACATTTGCCATCCTTGCCGCATTTAGTTACTCCATCAATACATTAACCATGTTTGCCATGGTACTTGCCATCGGTCTGCTGGTGGATGATGCCATTGTTGTCGTGGAGAACGTCGAACGCGTCATGCAGGAGGAAGGGTTACCACCAAAAGAAGCCACCAGAAAATCAATGGGACAGATTCAGAGCGCTCTGGTCGGTATCGCGTTGGTACTTTCTGCGGTTTTTGTGCCAATGGCATTCTTCGGTGGAGCAACAGGCGCAATTTATCGTCAGTTCTCGATCACCATTGTCTCAGCGATGGTACTGTCTGTACTGGTGGCGTTAATCTTGACTCCCGCACTGTGTGCCACAATGCTCAAACCCGTTGCTAAAGGTAGCCATGGTATTCAAACGGGTTTCTTTGGCTGGTTTAACCGCCTGTTTGAAAAGAGCACCCACCATTATACCGATAGTGTAGGCCGCATGCTGCGTGGTACTGGACGCTACTTGTTGATCTATATTGTATTGATCGCAGGTATGGCCTTTATGTTTACCCGTATGCCATCTTCCTTCCTGCCAGAAGAAGATCAGGGTGTATTGCTTGCGATGGTTCAGCTACCACCTGGTTCAACTCAGGATCAAACACAAAAAGTATTGGATGAAATCAATGATTACTTCCATACCAAAGAAACGGAAATTGTTAAATCTGTATTCACCATTAACGGTTTTAGTTTCAGTGGCCAGGGGCAGAATTCAGGTTTAGTCTTTGTCAGCTTAAAAGACTGGGATGAGCGCAAAGACTACAAAAACAAGGTGCCAGCCATTGTTGGCCGTGCGAATGCACATTTCTCACAAATCAAGGAAGGTATCGTATTTGCGTTTAATATTCCTTCGATTGTAGAGTTAGGGTCTGCCAGTGGTTTTGACTTCCAGTTGATTGATAAAGGGAACCTTGGGCATGAAGCATTAACCCAAGCACGTAACCAGTTGCTTGGCATGGTTCAAAGCCACCCTGATATGCTCACGAGTGTCCGCCCTAATGGTCAGAATGATACGCCTCAATACCGTATCCATATCGATAAAGAAAAAGCGGAAGCACTGGGCGTTTCCACCGAAAACATCAACTCAACACTAAGTACGATGTTTGGTGGAGCTTATGTCAATGACTTTATTGACCGTGGCCGCGTCAAAAAAGTCTATATTCAGTCTGATGCACTTCACCGTATGTTGCCAGGCGATATCAGTAAGTTATATGTCCGTAACCACCATGGTGAAATGGTTCCATTCTCTGCATTCATAGACATATCCAAAGATCCGTGGGTTTATGGTTCACCGCGTTTGGAACGCTATAACGGTTTGCCATCAATGGAAATCGTGGGTGAAGCTGCTAAAGGGAAAAGTACCGGTGATGCAATGGCTTTCATGGAGCAACTTGCGTCACAACTACCAAGCGGCATTGGCTATGACTGGACTGGCATGTCTTATCAAGAGCGTCTATCCGGCAATCAGGCTCCAGCCCTATATACGCTGTCATTGATTGTCGTGTTCCTCTGTCTGGCAGCTCTGTATGAAAGCTGGTCCATTCCATTCTCTGTCATGTTAGTTGTCCCGCTGGGAATTGTTGGTGCATTGCTGGCAACGTCAATTCGTGGATTGGACAATGACGTCTACTTTAAAGTTGGTCTGTTGACAACAATAGGTCTGTCAGCGAAAAACGCCATACTTATCGTAGAATTCGCCAAGGATCTGATAGAGAAAGAAGGCAAAGGGCTGATAGAAGCAACTCTAGATGCTGTCAAAATGCGTTTACGCCCAATTCTGATGACTTCTTTAGCCTTTATGCTTGGAGTTATGCCTCTAGTATTGAGCAATGGTGCTGGCTCTGGTGCACAAAACGCCGTAGGGACAGGCGTATTGGGCGGTATGATTGCAGCTACATCGTTAGCAATCTATTTTGTCCCAGTATTCTTCGTTGTCATCAAACGCCGTTTCAGTAAAAAAAGTGAGGATGTCGAACATATTTCGACCCATCACTAAATTCAAAAATTTAACCAAAGGCCACTGATGTGGCCTTTTAAATGGGCCTAAATCTCTTCAGACAACAAATAATCAATCTCTCAATATCTACAACGACAACCTTATAATCTAATTAAAATAAATACTTATGAAAGATACCCTGCGTTTAAAAGTAATATCTTTCTGTTTTTTATAATAAATAGAAGATAAATTAGTAACTTGCCATATTTTTCTTCTGATTACACCTTTAATGGTAAAAAGTGTTCCATCTTGATGGTGACATATGTAATAATAGCATTATATTGATTTTGAAAGTCGCAATACAATCACCTATAATGATCCCAGTGCTATTGCTACAACGTCTACTATATTAGTATAATCCAATATGTTTAATGACATATGTGAATATCGCTATCCTTTTTAGTAGAGTGCTAGCCTTTTGCCAGAACTAAGTGTAAGTTAGTCATCGTTAAAAACTCACTTGGCAGATGCTAGAAATAGGTCTTTAATATTAATAAATAATAATCATGTTTTGATAGGCCATATTCTAAAAGAATGGCTATAATAATTGTTATGTATAATCCTTAATCCAAATAAGCCGTGCGTTGTTACAGGGGTGATTATGGATGAATATTCACCAAGAAGACATGATATTGTTGAATTAAAATACTTATGTGAAAATTTAATTCACGAGGCATTTTCAGTGCTAAATCGCGCTGATAATCATTGGATTAACGATCTGACTTCCGAAAAAAGCTTAAAACTAAACGAATTGATCGAGCACATTGCAGCATTCGTCTGGAGTTTTAAAATTAAATACGCAGATAACTACAATCTCAGTACCTTAATTGATGAATATCTGGATGAAACATATAATTTGTTCGGGAGTGATAAGATAAGCTTTTTTGAACTTACAAAATGGCAAAAAACAAACGAACACTTAACTAACATTCTGTTGCATGATTTGAATGCCTGTTTGAGCAAAACCTGATAAATATATTCCTAACTATTTTTTATACCAAATAAGATAAGGCGACCATGACTAAAACTGACTATCTGATGCGTTTGAGAAAATGCACTTCTATTGAAACACTGGAACGTGTAATTGAAAAAAATAAATATGAGCTTTCGGATGATGAACTTGAATTGTTCTACTCCGCTGCTGACCACCGCTTAGCTGAACTCACTATGAATAAGCTTTATGATAAGATCCCATCATCTGTTTGGAAATTTGTCCGCTAAGTTGTCGTGATCAGATAGGAAGTAATTAAAGCCGGTAACCATTATCGGCTCACTATATAAACAGATTATGAATTCAAAACGGGTGAGGGCTCTGCCAGCGACATCCCGGCACACACATCCCCTGCTATGGCTGCTTCTTTCCAGATCTGACCAAGTTAACAAGTTAGCGTTGCGGGAGAACCAACAGAGCCCCCATTGAAATTAGCTTCAAACTTCAAAGCGATAGGCATTATCTTTCATATATCGCGAAATAGCAAGGCCGCGCCATTCAGATGCTGATTTATTGCCCATATAGATGTAAAAAACATCAAAATGTCACTGACTAACTAGAATTGACACAAACTCAAAGCCTTTTATTTTCCCACAATCAAATATCTTTTCTAAGTAAAATGTTGTTTTTCTGCTTATCAGTGTTATGTTCGATTTCTTCAACCTCGTTAAGAACCCACGACAATCCTGCTACTATGGCAAATCAGACACATAGCATACGAACCATCAATAGGCAAAAATATAAATAAATATACTAAATAATCAAAAGAAATAATTCTTCAATCAGATATAAATTTTTATTAAATCTAAAAAACAAACACATATAAATCATAAATTCGTCCTTCCATGAACCACAAAAACAAAAAATAAGTATAAAAAACAATGACAATATAATTCGCATTATTTGATAAGCATTGAAAAAGTTAATAGTGATAATTCGATTTCACAATAAAAACATAAAGATAAATTTTATTTACAATTCAATCTATTTATTTACTAATAAATGAAAATTTATTATTGTTCCTTAATGTACTGTTGTTGTTTTATACGTTTTTAACCGCTATTACCAAAGCAAAGGCACATTATGAGTCAGGCATTACAAAATTTAATTAACCTGATACATCTAGAAAAAATCGAAGAAGGAATTTACCGAGGACAGAGTGAAGATTTAGGATTTCCTCAAGTTTTCGGCGGACAAGTGATTGGTCAGGCGCTATATGCAGCAAAACAAACTGTTACCGATGATCGAATGCTTAATTCCTTCCACAGCTATTTTCTGCGTCCAGGGGATAGCCATAAACCGATTATTTATGATGTTGAAATATTACGTGATGGGAGAAGTTTCAGCGCTCGCCGAGTCAGTGCAATACAGAATGGTAAGCCTATTTTCTACATGACAGCCTCTTTTCAAACTCCTGAAGAAAGTTTTGAACACCAGTGTTCCATGCCTGAAGTACCTCCTCCTGAAGAGTTAGCATCTCAGCAAGAAATTGCTAAAAATATCTTTCATCTACTCCCCAGTAAGCTAAAAGATGCTTTTTCAGTTCTACCTCCTCTGGAAGTGAAACCTATTAAATTTTATAGTCCTTTCAATAAGTCACCAGAAGAGCCCGTTCGTTATGTCTGGTTCCGCAGTAATGGAAAAATGCCGGAGGATCCGTTCATTCATCATTGCCTACTGGGCTATGCTTCAGACCTTAATTTCCTGCCTACGTCATTACAGCCTCATGGTATTGGGTTCATGGAAAAAGATATTCAGATCGCCACAATTGACCACTCTATGTGGTATCACCGTCCATTCAAAATGGATGACTGGCTACTCTATTCCATAGAAAGCCCATCAGCATCAGGAGCGCGTGGTTTTGTTCGTGGGCATATCTATACCCGTGAAGGAGTACTCATCGCGTCTGCCGTTCAGGAAGGGGTGATCCGCAAACGAAAATAATATTGTGTGCCGTACTATATCTACGGCACACGACAGTTTCAAAGATGGAAGATATGATCAGTTATAAGCACTTTCGCCATGAGAAGTAATATCCAAGCCTTCCCTTTCAGATTCAACGCTAATACGCAACCCAACCACCAGATCAGCAATCTTGAATGACAGATAAGCAGCCACAGCTGACCAGACAATACAAACCAATATACTAATGATCTGCACGCCGATCTGTCTTAGCATTGTCATATCTTCTGGAAATCCAGTGCCCCCTAAAGCGGATGCAGTGAAAATACTCGTTAATAAACACCCAACAATGCCACATACGCCATGTACTCCAAAAACATCACAGACATCATCAACACGTAACCAGCGTTTTAATACCACCACGCCCCATAAACCGGCAACCCCCGCAATCAGTCCAATGATAAGCGCACCACCGATACCAACTGTTGCCGCTGCGGGTGTAATTGCCACCAAACCCGCAATACAACCAGAACATGCTCCCAAAAGAGAAGGCTTATCACGGAATAGCCATTCAGAAAAAACCCATGACAATACCGCGCCTGCTGTTGCCGCCATCGTATTTATAAGGGCTAGTGCTGCGATGGCATTTACAGCACCAGCAGAACCAACATTAAAACCAAACCAGCCAATGTAAAGGATCGCAGTGCCAATAAAAGTCATTGGTAAGTTATGAGGTTTAAAAGCTTCCTTACCAAATCCTGAGCGCCTTCCAAGTAAATAAGCACCGACCAATCCTGCAACCGCTGCGTTAATATGAACGACAGTTCCTCCAGCAAAATCCAATGCACCATCCTGAGCAAGCCAGCCTCCTCCCCACACCATATGCGCCATAGGAATATAGGAAGCTGTCAGCCATGACACACTAAAAATTAACAGTGCAGAAAAACGAACTCTTTCGCATAAAGCCCCAACAACCAAAGCTACGGTGATACAGGCAAATGCCCCCTGAAAAACAACATGAATCAGCTGATAAAAACTGCCATTCAAATCAGTTATCGATATATTTTTCAGCATGACCTGCTCAAACCCACCCCAAAAACGATTACCCGTTCCAAAAGTCATGCTATAACCGTAAACTACCCAAAGTACACAGACTAAGGAAAAGCTAACAATCACCTGTGACATTAATGACAAAACATTCTTACGACGCAGCAATCCCCCATAAAACAGGGCTATGCCAGGTATAGTCATAAAGAGCACAAGTACCGTATTTACCAGCATGAATACAGTATCAGCTTTATCGAAAGTACTTCCCGCAGCAAACACAAAAGAAGGTGCACTAGCGATAATCCCCGCAATGATGCTGGTTATGGATAAAAGTTGTTTTTTCATTTTCCATCTCCCTATTTACAATGCTGCATCATTCGTTTCACCCGTCCTGATACGGACAGCATGCTGTAACTCAAAGATAAAAATCTTGCCATCCCCCATTTTTCCAGTGAATGCAGACTGCTGTATGACATGGATGACTTCTTCTACTCGCTCATCATGGGTAGCAATATCAATTTTAACTTTGGGTAAAAAATTAACGCTGTATTCGGCTCCCCGATAAAGTTCTGAGTGCCCCTTTTGGCGTCCAAATCCCTTTACTTCTGTAACCGTCATCCCTTGTATACCAATATCGGAAAGCGCTTCACGTACTTCTTCTAACTTAAATGGCTTTATGATGGTAGTAATCAGTTTCATACTTCCCCCGCTTTTTGCTGTGTTTGCAAGGAACATTCGTGCGAGAAGTGTTGCAAGGGGTATGCCAAGAGTTAAAAAGTATCTGTAATCAATTTGTTATCAGAGAAAATAGCTGGGAAAGGAAAGTAAAAAAGGAGTGACTAGAGCAGTCACTCCTCTTATGCACACTAAGCGTGCATAGATTCATTCAAAGTCTCACCGACCTGTTGGAGTTGATACATCTGATAATAGCGCCCACGCTTAGCCAGTAGCTGTTGATGCTGCCCTTGCTCCACTATTGCACCGCGATGTAGCACTAATATGGAATCCGCTTCAACAATAGTTGAAAGACGATGGGCGATGACCACCAAAGTCGTCTGTTTACGGATCATCCGCAATGCCTGCTGTACTGATTGCTCCGTTCCCGAATCAATATTCGCCGTTGCTTCATCCAAGATGAGAATCTGCGGCGTTTGTACCAGAACCCGAGCCATTGCCAAAAGCTGTTTTTGCCCTGCGGAAAGGGTATTCCCCTGCTCTCCCAGTACTGAATTCAGACCATCTGGTAAGCGGCGGACAGATTCAGCCAATTGAACCATCTCCAACACCTGCCAAATTTTATCTTCACTGATATCCCGCCCCAATGTGATATTGTCGAAAAATGAGGCTGCAAGCACTACAGGATCTTGCTGTACCATTGCTACGCCATTACGCAGAACCGCATGAGAAAGGGAAGATACGGGACGACCATCAAGATAAATTTCACCGTCTTGCCACGGATAATATCCCATAATCAAATTAGTCAGAGTACTTTTACCACTTCCCGTATGACCAACTAAAGCCACAAACCCATGTGTAGGAACATGCAGATTGATGTCACTCAGCACAACTTTGTCATTACGATAGGCAAAAGTTAAGTTTTCAATATCAATTTTACCACTCGTCAGCGCCTGCTGATCAGTGCCATATTGCTGCTGTGGGCTATCCATTAACTCAAAAACCCGCTCCCCTGAAACTACCGCCTGTTGCAGTAAAGATTGTTGAGCTGTCAGTTCAATCAGAGGTTCATTCAGGCGCCCAAGATAATTGACGAATGCGTATAAAACACCCACGCCAATCACTTCCGTTCCTTTGAAGCCAAATAACAATAGCAGGCCACACAGTATGGCAGCAGAAAACAAACTCAGTAACGGCCTCAGCAAAATGCCATCCAACCGCAACGCTTGCATGCGAGACTGATAATGTTCACGATTAGTCGCCAGCATTTTCTCACCAAAACGAGCTTGCTGGCGAAATTGCTGAATCACTGTCATACCATTAATGGTTTCATTAAAGCCGTCATTGATATCAGCCAGATAACTACGAACCCGTCTAATAATTGGAGTACTGAAATGCTGATAAATTATCATTACCAGCAAAACTGCTGGAAATATTGTCAAAGCAACACATGCCATACGCCAATCCAAAATAAACATAGCTATCAGCATTGCCCCGATCAACGAAATGCAGCGAAACACTGTAGGGATCACATTCACAAACAGATCTTTAATGGCTTCAGTATCATTCGTCACGCGGGATATTAGCTGCCCAACAGGCTGACTATCGAAGGTGCTCAACGGCTGGCGCAATGCCGAATTCATGACATCAGTACGAAGCTTCTGAACTATCCCCACAGATGCCTGATTGAATAATAGGAACTGAAAGTAGTGCAAGGCAGCAGCAACAAACTGCAATACCAAAAAAGTAACCGCAAGCCCACTAACAACATCAAGCGGAAGATTGCCCGTTGCTACCATATTGTCAATAAAATAGCTCACAAGCAGTGGCCCACTGACTTCTGCTAACGCAGCAACCCATGACATCAGTACAGCCAGCAAAATTGGCTTGCGATAATTCTTACTGTAAGACAACAAGCGCTTTAATGATGGCCATAGCTTGCGCACACTGGGCTTATGCATATCATGATTAGTCATGTTCACCATCCAATTCGGCTTCAAGTTGCTGATAATGGTACATATCAGAATACCAACCGGATTGTGTAATAAGTTGTTTGTGCGGGCCTTGCTGCGCAACCGTGCCATGCTGAATAACCAAAATGTTATCAGCTTCCGTTAAAGCAGACAGCCGATGGGCGCTGATAATAACGGTACGCTGCTGCCGCCACTGGCTGAGATTCTTCATAATTTGATGTTCTGTCTGACCATCTACGGCAGAAAGTGCATCGTCCAAAATCAAAATTTCCGTATCCAATAACAGAGCACGTGCAATGGAGATACGTTGCTTCTGCCCGCCAGAAAGCATTACGCCACGTTCTCCCACTTCCGTTTGGTAGCCCTGCGGTAACCGCAAAATATCATCATGCATATTCGCCAGACGAGCAACTTCTTCAATTTGTTCTTGAGTTGCATCAGGCCGGCCTAGCGCGATATTGCCAGCGACTGTATCCGAAAACAGGAAAGGAGTCTGATTAACAATAGCCAATCGTGATCGCCATTCTTCCAATCTAAGTGTAGAAACGTGTCGTGACTGAAAAAGAATTTCACCGTCGGTGACATCAAATTGCCGCTGTAACAAGGCAAGCAAAGTGCTTTTTCCTGCACCAGTTGGACCACAAACCCCCAATAACTGACCTGGTGATAATTGAAAACGGACATCATGTAAAACAGATCTATCATTTGCGGGATAAATGAAGGTATTGATATTTGCCTGTAATGTACCGCGCTCAACTAATAAGGACTGAGAACCATCATCAATCACCAGTGGCTCCTGTAACAAGCTGCGGATCCGTGTATATGCCGCACTGCCACGCTCAACAATGTTAAACATCCATGCCAATGCCAACATTGGCCAGATCATCAATCCCAGATACATAACAAAGCTAGTCAATTCACCCAGTGTCATAGAGCCATGCACGACCATCCAACTCCCTCCACCAATCGCTAATAGGTTTGCAACGCCAATAGCAATGAAAATGGTGGGGTCAAAACGTGCATCTACGCGCGCAACGTGCATATTTTTACGTCCAGCATCAGTAGCGACTTCTTCAAATTGACTGGATTGCAGATCTTCCAGACCAAATGCTTTGATCATACGGATGCTGGTAAGACTTTCCTGAGCATGGTTATTAAGAGCAGAGAATGCTCCTTGTGCAGACTTGAAACGATGGTGAAGCTGTTCGCCATATCGTTTAATCACCAACGCCATAATGGGCATGGGTAACAGTGATAACAACGTTAATTGCCAACTAATTTCCACACTCATCACGATAAGGACAGCACACCCCATCACTAAGGAATCGACTAAAGTTAGCACCCCCTCACCCGCAGCAAAAACAACCCTATCAACATCATTGGTTGCACGAGCCATTAAGTCACCGGTTCTATGGCGCAAATAAAATTCAGGGTTCTGGCTGCTCAATTTCTGGTAGAAATCACTACGTAGTTTAACAGCCAGCCGATAAGATGCCCCAAATAGCCATACGCGCCAAACATACCGCAGACCGTATATCGCCAGCGCAATGAGCAGCATGATGCCTAGCCACATCAATAATTGACTGGATGACATCGTTTTTGCACTGATGCCATCAACGATAATTCCGACCAAACGGGGAGGAATTAATTGCAGCATCGCAATCATAACAAGGAAGATAATGGCACCAAAATAACGGCGCCATTCGCTGAGAAAATACCAACTTAATTGAGAAAATAATCTCACAAACCTATTCCCGAAGTAAAAAATGAAAGAATTAGCATTAACTCCATCAGAAAGATTTTTGCATTATCTAATCCGGTATTGGTAACGCTGTTGTATATTTTATTTTTTCCATTGCAAAGTTAGAGGTGACATCAATCAAACCAGAAACTCCATTAACCATGCGTTTGTAGAACCGATCATAACTTTTCATATCAACAACTTCTACATGCATCAAGTAATCATATTCCCCAGCCATTCGATAAAATGTTAAAACCTCTGGCATCTCTTTTATAAAAGCCACAAACTGTTCATACCATTCACTACTGTGCTGTTGAGTTTTGATCATCACAATCACGGTCAGACTAAGCCCAAGTTTAGTGCCATTTAGCAATGCAACTTTTCCGACAATGTACCCATCATCTTCAAGCCGTTTTAGCCGTTTCCAACAAGGTGTAGAGGTCAAATTAACGGCTTCGGCCAGTGCATTCAAGGATCGGCTACAGTCCTGTTGGAGCAGATCCAGTAGCTTGCGGTCTATTTTATCTAGCATATCCAAATCCTGTAGAAAATTTTCCCAAAAGCAAATAATAAATGTAGAAAAATAACAATCTATTTCCCCCAATATAAAAGTAATCTATATATCATTAAAGTATTGTTATTCAGGATCAATTTATGTCGTCTTCATGGGCTACAAATGCCATTAAAGCCATCCAAGCTGATTATCAACGAAGTGCTGATACACACCTGATTCGCCTCAATCTCCCCGTGTTTTCAGGGATTCACCTTTATCTCAAAGATGAAAGCACTCATCCGACAGGTAGCCTGAAACATCGGCTTGCTCGTTCCTTGTTCCTTTATGCACTCAGTAATGGCTGGATCAAGGAAGGAACCCCAATCATTGAAGCCTCATCCGGCAGTACCGCCGTTTCTGAAGCCTATTTTGCCCGCTTGCTTGGCTTACCTTTTATCGCCGTGATGCCCTCCTGTACAGCTAAACGCAAGGTTCAGGAAATCGAATTCTACGGTGGTAAATGCCACTTTGTGGAACACTCAGCCCTTATTTATGACGAGTCAGAACGTCTGGCAAAAAAGCTGAATGGCCATTATATGGATCAATTTACTTACGCTGAACGAGCTACTGACTGGCGTGGAAACAATAACATCGCAGAAAGCATTTTCCGTCAAATGCAACTGGAGCCATTTCCTGAACCAAATTACATTGTCATGAGCGCAGGAACTGGCGGAACATCAGCAACGCTCGGTCGCTATATCCGTTATCAGGGATATAACACCAAACTGATTGTTGTTGATCCTGAAAACTCTGTTTTCTACGATTGTTATCACCAAAATCGCCGTGATATCCGCGGAATCACCAGCAGTAAAATCGAAGGAATTGGCCGCCCACGTGCAGAGCCATCCTTTATCCCAACTGTTATCAATGACATGCTGCAAGTCCCTGATTGTGCCACTATCGCCACCATTTATTGGCTTGAAAAATTAATTGGCAGAAAAACTGGCGCATCAACAGGAACCAACGTTTGGGGAGCTTTACAGCTAGCCAAACAGATGCATGAGAACAACCAGCAGGGTGCAATCGTGACATTGCTGTGTGATAGCGGCGAACGCTATCTTGATACCTATTACAATCCAGAATGGGTTCGCAATAATATCGGTGACATCACACTGTATCTCACGCAACTACCCAAGCTAGACGGTTATGAGTAACATATCTCCTTCAATTTAAATAGGTAGGTATTATGAAACGAGCCGTTGTTGTATTCAGTGGTGGTCAAGATTCCACCACTTGTTTAATTCAGGCACTCCGTCAATACGATGAAGTTCACTGTGTCACTTTTGATTATGGTCAACGTCACCGCGCTGAAATTGACGTGGCTTGTCGTATTAGCAAAGAACTGGGTGCCGCTGCCCACAAAGTACTTGATGTTACTTTATTGAGTGAGCTTGCAATCAGCAGCCTGACCCGAGACAACATTCCCGTGCCGGATTTCAGTGAAAGTGAAAAAAGTGGCCTCCCAAATACATTTGTTCCTGGCCGCAACATTTTGTTTTTAACTCTAGCGGCAATTTATGCCTACCAAGTTGAGGCTGAAGCCGTTATCACCGGTGTTTGTGAAACCGATTTTTCTGGCTACCCAGACTGTCGCGATGAATTTGTCAAAGCCCTGAATAAAGCAGTTTGCCTTGGCATCGCCCGTGATATCCGTTTTGAGACTCCCTTGATGTGGTTGAACAAAGCGGAAACTTGGGCATTGGCTGATTATTATCAAAAATTGAACTTCGTCCGTACCCAGACTCTCACATGTTATAACGGTATCCAAGGCGATGGCTGTAGTGAGTGTGCAGCCTGCCACCTTCGGGCTAATGGATTAAACCTTTATTTAAATAATACTCAATCCACTATGGAAGATATGAAATCCAAAACGCATCTGAGCTAACCAATTAATTTTACGCAATAATCGCTATCATTGAGAGGCTGCCAAGCCTCTCACTATTTTAAACTTTAAATGCTTCTAATCTTTCCTGTATATCCCCCTCTAAAGTTAATGCCTTCTGAGTCTTCAAATCAATACAGGCAAATGTGGTCAAAGCATCGGTGAGTACTTTATTATCACTTCTGCGTATAATCTCCTGAAAAAATACACCACTTTTATTACGTAATTCCTTGAGGCTAGACCTCACTTCCAACTCATCTCCGAACACTGCCGGCAGGCGGTAATTGATGTTAATATTAACTACGGCAAAACCAACATTATTAGTTTTTAACCACGTCAGTGTGTCACTTTCTGTCAGTAAATCCCAGCGAGCTTCTTCCATGAATTCCAAATAACGAGCATTATTCACATGCTGGAAAAGATCAATATGATAGCCCCTGACCTTAATAATTGTACGCATTGCTATTTTCCCCTTTCAACTCATCCGACCAGATAATTAACAATAGCAAAACATTTTAATTACAATAGTATTTAATGAATTATTCTTGATCAATATCACAGCCCTCTTGACTCTTGATGCGATTAGCATGGTATTCACCAAGAGGGCTTGATGATCAATAGGTTAATTTATCCCGATTTTTTTCTATTAAAGCAGGGCCAATGCCCTGAACTTCCTGCAACTGCTCAATTGCCGTAAATTGGCCATATTTTTCACGGTATTCAATAATCGCCTGAGCCTTTTTGGCGCCAACGCCATTGAGTTCCTTCACTAATTGTTCAGCATTCGCCGTATTGATATTGATGCTTCCTTTTCCCTGTATTTCCTTTTCTGAGACTAATTCTTTCCCCTCCTTCACGTCACTTGTTTCAATAACAGCTTTGTGTTGATTGGTAGATTGTTTCACAGCTTTATCAGGTGATTCATCCGCTGCAATTGCATGAGATAACGGAATACTGATACAAAAAACCATAACAAGTGAATTAAATAGTGTCCTTAAATATTTCATATAAATTCCTCCGTGTTTTGTTGACGGAGGAAAGCTTGCCATAACAGAATTTCTGGACAAGAGGAAAGGTTCAAATATGCGAAAGGCCACGAAAGTGGCCTTTTTCAATTGTTGTTTTGCAAAAATAGTTGCGAGAAGCTTCGCAATTTTATTCAATCTGCCCCATCTTAATCTCGGCATCATCACGCAAATTAATCATCAATGATTCCAGCATGAAAGTACCGATTTGATACTGATACTCCGCTATGTATTGTTTAACCTGTTCTTCTGAAACAGAACCAGGGACAACTTTATCCAATTGGATAAGCACAGCGTTGCCAAGCCCATCTTGGGCTAAACCATACTCAGACTTGCCATCTTTAGGATGAGGCAGAGTAAATGCTACATTAGTAGCCTGATTAGTTTGTGATAAATGTTTGATCACAGTGGAGACACCAAACTGAATCCCAGCTGCTTTCAATGCCTGCTCACCTTTACCTTCTTTCAAAACAGCCAGCAGTTTTTCACTTTCAAGCTGCAACTGCTTTTCAGCTTTCTGGCGTTTTACTAATTCGGCAATCTGAGTTTTGGCCTGCTCGTAAGGCTGGATAGTTTCTGGCTTGATATCATCAACACGAACAATAAAGGCTCTGTCACCATCCACAGAAATAACATCGGAGTTAGTTCCTGATGCCCCTTTATCATCGATTAGATTTCCAGAGAAAATAGTCTGAACCACCGAATCGAAATTTATTTCAGTAGGAATATGGTCACGATCAAACCAGTCAGTCGTCACGGCCTTATAACCAGCTGCCTTTTCTGCCGCAGCCAAAGATTCGTTATCATTGGTAGCGGCATCACTTACTTTTCTCTGCAATGCATAGAATGCATCAACCGCTTTTTCCTGTTTAACGATTTTTTCTATTTCCGAACGCACATCGACCAGTGATTTTATTATCTGAGGTTTAATATCATCTAAACGGAAAATAGCATATCCACCAGATAGCTTGATGACGCCAGAAAGCTGCCCTTTTTCTATCAAATTAGCTGACTTAATCTCATCAGGTAGGGAGCTTTCTTCCATCCAACCGAGATCTCCTCCCTTTTGAGCAGAAAATTTATCTGTCGATTTTTCTGCCGCCAATTTGCTGAAATCAGCACCTTTCTTTAATTCATCCAAAACTGATTTAGCTTCAGCATCAGACACCAATTGAACCAGGCTGTATTTTTTTTGCTCGATCTGTGTATACTGTGGCAGATTGTTTTTATAATATTTTTCAATATCAGCATCAGATACGGTGACACTTTTCAATTCATCCGCAGCATCCATCTTGATGTAGCTGACTTTCACCTTTTCTGGCACGGTGAAACTCTTGCTATTAACGTCATAATAGTTTTTCAGCTCTTTATCTGTCACTTTTTGCTGTGCTTCAATGGATTTCAGCTCAAGTGTAGCGAAACGAACCGTTCTTTCTTGAAAGGCCAGCGCTGTTTCCTGTTTGATCTCTGTCGGCAAAGCAATTTCTGACCCCGTCAATATCGACATCAATTGACGGTTAATCAGATCTTGACGAACCTGTTCAGCAAAGCTATCTGGGCTTCTGTTTGCACCGGTAAGCAAGGTCAGATATTTATTGTTATCAAATTTACCGTCTGTCTGGAAAAAAGGTAGGTTACGGATCTCTTCCTTAACCTGTTCATCGCTTGCTGACAAGCCCAGCTTACGCGCATATTGATCTGATAGAACAACAGTGATGAGGCGATCCAGTGAATTGCGTCGAATTTGTTGTACTTTCTGCTCATCACTTAACAGAGTTGAGAATTGATCTCCCAGCCTATCCTGCAACGCAATTTTGTCTTGCTGAAATGCTTGCTCTAATTGAGCACGACTAATGGTTTGACCATTCACTTTGGCAGCATAATTACCACCTTCACTTGACAGGTAGCCTGTTACACCAGTCAAAACAAAGGTCAGGATAATTAGAGCCAATACAATTTTAAGCACAGGACCGTTTGCCGCCGTGCGTAGGTTGTCCATCATAAAGACGTAAAACTCCGCTTTAGTGAAAAAGAAACTACCATATTACGCTAATTCAAACGCTAAGAGAAAAAAAGCGCATCAACCAATTGGTTGATGCGCTTATATTCTAACCTATCAACCCCGCCCCGTCAGTTTAAGTTTAACTGTAATGGCCAAAGCGAGGGAGGATGTTTCATATTCATTACTCATTAACAGCATCTTTCAGTCCCTTTCCTGCGCGGAAAGCGGGTACTTTTGCTGCTGCGATTTTGATTTCTTTGCCTGTCTGGGGGTTACGCCCTGTACGAGCAGCACGCTCACGTACAGTAAAAGTACCGAACCCTACCAAAACGACATCATCACCGTCTTTCAATGCATCAGATACCGAAGAAATGAATGCATCTACTACACGCCCGGCAGCTGCTTTGGAAATATTTACATCAGCAGCAATTTTGTCGATCAGTTGTGACTTGTTCACTCTTATCATCCCCATTTAGTTTCACTATCGTAACAAATACCGATCTCTAACGGATAACGCGACAGCCATGCCGTTATATCAATCCCTTCCAGTATTAGCAAAAAATCATGGAACAGCAAAATATTTAATCGGATATTTGGATTAAACTAACTTAATAAGACAAAAAAAGGCTGGCAAGTCTTAATATACTCGCCAACCTAAATTTTATACAAACTTCTTGAGTTAGCTCACTATTTTCGTACTACTTTAGTGATACTGCTTCTGCTCCAAACGCAGGAGACTGTAAAGCAATAGACAAAACATCTTCTATGCGCTTAACAGGATGGATCTCCAAATCTTGAATAATATTCTGAGGGATCTCTTCCAGATCTCGTTTATTTTCATCTGGAATCAAGACGGTTTTGATCCCTCCACGATGAGCTGCCAGCAGTTTTTCTTTCAAACCACCAATAGGCAGTACTAAACCACGCAGAGTGATTTCGCCTGTCATAGCAACATCGGCACGAACCGGATTACCTGTCAGGCAGGAAACCAACGCAGTACACATTGCAATACCCGCGCTTGGGCCATCTTTTGGTGTTGCACCTTCAGGTACGTGGACGTGAATATCACGTTTTTCATGGAAATCAGAGCTAATGCCCAGTTTATCAGCACGAGCCCGAACCACAGTCAAGGCTGCCTGAATGGATTCTTGCATCACTTCACCCAACGAACCCGTATAGGTCAGTTTTCCTTTACCTGGCACGCTGGCTGTTTCAATCGTTAACAGTTCACCACCCACTTCGGTCCATGCAAGGCCAGTCACCTGACCAACACGGTTCTCAGTATCCGCACGACCATAATCCACACGTTGAACACCCAGATAATTTTTTAGATTATCCGCATTGATTTCGATGTGCTTAAGCTGCTTATCCATCAACAATGCCTTAACAGCTTTACGGCACAGTTTGGAAATTTCACGTTCCAGATTACGTACACCAGCTTCACGGGTGTAGTAACGGATAATACCGAGAATCGCACCGTCATCAATGGCCAATTCACCTTTTTTCAAAGCATTGCGCTCAATCTGCTTTGGCAGTAGATGCCGCTTGGCGATGTTCAGTTTTTCGTCTTCGGTATAACCCGACAGACGAATAACCTCCATACGATCAAGCAGTGGCGCCGGAATGTTCATCGAATTGGACGTTGCCACAAACATAACATCAGACAGATCGTAATCCACTTCAAGGTAGTGATCATTAAATGCCACGTTTTGTTCAGGATCAAGAACCTCCAGCAATGCAGAAGCCGGATCGCCGCGCATGTCAGATGACATTTTGTCAATTTCATCCAACAGGAACAGTGGATTTTTGACCCCAATTTTGGACATCTTCTGAACCAGTTTACCCGGCATGGAACCAATATAAGTACGGCGATGACCACGGATTTCTGCTTCATCACGTACGCCACCCAGCGCCATGCGAACATATTTACGGCCAGTTGCACGCGCAATAGAACGGCCCAGTGAGGTTTTACCTACGCCAGGAGGCCCTACCAAGCACAGAATCGGCCCTTTGATTTTGCTGACACGGCTTTGTACTGCCAGATACTCAAGGATACGCTCTTTGACGCGTTCCAGACCATAATGATCTATATCCAGCACTTCCTGCGCCTTGACCAAATCTTTTTTCACCTTGCTGCGAGCAACCCAAGGAACTTGTACCATCCAGTCAATGTAGCTACGTACCACCGTCGCTTCCGCTGACATTGGAGACATCATTTTTAATTTCTGCAGCTCGGCTTCGGCCTTTTCGCGTGCCTCTTTCGGCATTTTAGCGTCTTCGATCTTACGTCTCAACGTTTCATATTCATCAGGTGCATCATCCATCTCACCTAATTCTTTCTGAATCGCTTTCATTTGCTCGTTCAGGTAGTACTCGCGCTGGCTTTTTTCCATCTGTTTTTTGACGCGATTGCGGATACGTTTTTCTACCTGTAACAGATCGATTTCTGATTCCATCATTGCGATCAGATATTCAATACGCTCAACAACATCAGACATTTCTAAAACAGTCTGTTTATCGTTAATTTTTAAAGGCATATGGGCAGCAATGGTATCTGCCAGTTTTGCTAAATCTTCAATGCTGTGTAATGATGTCAATACTTCCGGCGGGATCTTCTTGTTTAGTTTGACATAACCTTCAAACTGATTAATGGCGGTTCTTACCAGAACTTCCTGCTCACGTTCATCAACGACAGGGGATTCAAGATATTCAACCTGCGCATAGAAGTACTCACCATTATCCGTCAATGTTGTAATACGGGCACGCTGCAAACCCTCAACGAGAACTTTCACTGTGCCGTCTGGCAGTTTCAACATCTGTAACACAGAAGCCACTGTACCTACGGAGAAAAGATCATTGACTCCCGGCTCATCAGTGGATGCTTCTTTTTGCGCGACCAACATGACCTGTTTGTCATGATCCATTGCTGCTTCCAGGCAATGAATCGACTTCTCACGCCCAACAAACAGAGGGATCACCATATGTGGGTAAACCACTACATCGCGCAAAGGCAATACAGGGATTTCTATGCGTTCGGAACGCTCAGGGTTCATAGAGCTCTCTCTTCGTTTAGCTTTCGCCAGTTTTTAGGAATCTCGTGAAACACGGTTTTCACGAGTTTCACTTCAAAGAATACAAAATATATGGGGACAGGAATCTCACATTCAATAGCCTATGCCTGCAAAAAGCAAAATGAGGGAGAATCCCTCATTTTTATTTTTTCAATACATATTGATAATCGGTACTTCCTACCCTATTTTCATCACTCACCAGAAACTTGGGCATCCGGCTTGCTATATATCAATAATGGCGCTGATTTCTCTTCAACAACCGCTTCATCAACGACAACTTTTTCTACATGTTCCATTGATGGCAGGTCATACATCGTATCCAGCAAAACACCTTCTACGATTGAACGAAGACCACGTGCACCAGTCTTACGTGCCATAGCCTTCTTCGCAATCGCTGTCAATGCTTCTTTTCTGAACTCAAGTTCAGCACCTTCCAGATTAAACAGAGCCTGATACTGTTTGGTCAACGCGTTTTTCGGCTCTTGCAGGATCTGAATCAGTGCTTCTTCACTCAGTTCAGTCAATGTTGCCACAACTGGCAGACGGCCAATGAATTCAGGAATTAACCCAAATTTGATCAAATCTTCCGGTTCAGCCTGAGCAAGCAATTCGCCTTCTGTTACTTTCTCCGACTCGCCTTTAACTGTAGCACTAAAACCGATACCCGAGCTGACATTCAAACGCTGGCTAATAACTTTGTCCAATCCTGCAAATGCACCACCACAGATAAACAAGATCTTAGAGGTATCAACCTGAAGAAATTCCTGCTGTGGATGTTTACGGCCACCTTGAGGTGGAACCGCTGCCACTGTACCTTCAATCAGCTTCAAAAGTGCCTGCTGAACGCCCTCTCCCGAGACATCACGAGTAATTGACGGATTATCAGATTTGCGAGAAATCTTATCTATTTCATCAATATACACAATCCCACGCTGCGCTTTCTGCACATCGTAGTCACACTTTTGCAGCAGTTTCTGGATAATATTTTCTACATCTTCACCGACATAACCCGCTTCAGTCAGTGTCGTAGCATCGGCCATAGTAAAAGGCACATCTAAATAACGAGCGAGTGTCTCAGCAAGTAGGGTTTTACCACTACCTGTTGGGCCAATCAGCAGAATATTACTCTTTCCTAATTCCACACCGTTATTAGTGTCATCATTACGCAGTCTCTTGTAATGGTTATAAACAGCGACTGCTAACACTTTCTTCGCCGTTTCCTGACCGATAACATAATCATCCAGATGTTGACGAATTTCATGAGGGGTAGGCAAAGCGCTACGCTCACGGTGTGGTACTAGTTCTTTAATTTCTTCGCGAATGATATCGTTACATAAATCGACACATTCGTCGCAGATATACACTGACGGGCCAGCTATTAATTTCCGAACTTCATGTTGGCTTTTCCCGCAGAAAGAGCAATACAGCAGCTTTCCTGAACCGTCTTTGCGCTTATCTGTCATCAGTCAACCTCACTTTATGAGCTGTTATCCCAGTTTATCTGGCATAACAGAAAATACGCTGTCATTACTCCGCCGAGTAAGGCGCCAACAAAAAAACGCCCTTAAAATTATAGCGCCGGAGTAATAAAGTAATTATCAATAAATTAGTTGCGCTGGGTAAATATACTATCAACCAAACCGTATTCTACGGATTCTGCAGCTGATAAGAAACGGTCGCGTTCTGTATCTTCGACGATCTTCTCAAGTGGTTTGCCAGTATGTTTCGCCATCAACTCGTTCATGCGAGCTTTAACCTTGAGTATCTCCTGCGCATGAATTTCAATATCTGTCGCCTGCCCTTGGAAACCACCTAATGGCTGGTGAATCATGACCCTAGAATTTGGCAGACAGAAACGCTTACCTTTTGCTCCCGCTGTCAACAGGAATGCACCCATTGAACAGGCTTGCCCCATACAGATAGTACTCACATCCGGCTTGATAAATTGCATCGTGTCATAAATAGACATACCCGCTGTAATAACCCCACCCGGAGAGTTGATATATAAGTTAATATCTTTTTCTGGGTTTTCTGCTTCCAGGAATAACATTTGGGCGACAATTAAGTTCGCCATATGATCTTCAACTGGCCCAGTCAGAAAAATAATTCGATCTTTTAATAAACGGGAATAAATATCGAATGCACGTTCTCCACGTGCAGTTTGTTCAACCACCATCGGCACCAAAGACATGTTAGGTGCATATTGATCTTGCTTGCCACTGTATGACATTTCCGTCTCCTAATAGAACTCACGCTGGTGCCATTCATAACTGATTCTACTTGAGATAAGCGATGATGACCATGATTCAAAGTTAACTAACAGAGGGCTTTCTCCCCCTAAAAAGTAGTAAGCCCTTACATAATAGTAAGAAAGGATATGAGGTTAAATCTGTTTTTTTCAAGGACAATAAAAAAACCCGCAAGCATAGCCTGCGGGTTTGCATTACTGAGAGAAATTTTATTATCTCAGGTAATCAATAAATGAAACTTATGCCAGTTGATTTTGGTTCATAAGATCATTAAAGTCGGCTTCTTTTTCAGAAACTTTTGCTTTATTCAGAACAAATTCAACAGCCTGCTCTTCCAGAGCAATGTTGCGGACGTTGTTCAGCATTTCTTTATTTTTGCTGTAGTATTCGATCACTTCTTTTGGATCTTCATAAGCAGAAGCCATCTCTTCGATCAACACATTAACGCGATCTTCGTCAACTTTCAGCTCATTGCTGCTAATGACTTCACCTAACAGCAAACCAACAACAACGCGGCGTTTTGCCTGCTCTTCGAACAGTTCACGTGGCAGTTCCAGAGCTTGTTTTTCATTGCCGCCGAAACGCTGAGCAGCCTGACGGCGCAACACATCAATTTCGCCATCGATAACCGCTGCTGGAACTTCAACTTCGTTCGCATTAACCAGACCATCAAGAACCTGAGTCTTGATATGGCTACGAACCGCGTTCTTCAGCTCACGTTCCATATTTTTGCGCACTTCAGCACGCAAACCATCAACAGTGCCGTCAGCAATACCAAAACGCTTGATAAACTCTTCGGTCAGTTCTGGCAGTTCACGCTGTTCAACTTTCTTCAGGTTGATAGCAAACGTCGCAGCTTTCCCTTTCAGGTTTTCTGCATGATAATCTTCTGGGAAAGTCACATCGAGGGTAAATTCTTCACCCGCTTTGTGGCCAACGACGCCCTCTTCAAAACCAGGGATCATACGGCCCTGGCCCATTGCCAGAACGAAATCAGTTGATTTGCCGCCTTCGAACTCTTCGCCATCAACAGAACCAGTGAAGTCAACAGTTACGCGATCTTCCGCAGCCGCTGCTTCATCAGTTTCTTTCCAATCTGCCTGCTGTTTACGCAAAGTTTCCAGCATCGCGTCAACGTCTGCATCTTTAACTTCAACAACCGGTTTTTCAACTTCGATCTCTTCCAGACCTTTCAGTTCAATCTCTGGATAAACTTCAAACTCAACAGCATAAATGAAGTCTTCACCATCTTTAAACTGCTCTGGTTTATAGCTTGGCGCGCCTGCTGGATTAATTTTATTCTCAATGATCGCATTGACGAAATTGCGTTGCATCAGATCACCAAGAACATCCTGCAGAACGGAAGCGCCATAACGCTGTTTGACGATATTCATAGGCACTTTGCCTTTACGGAAACCGTCGATACGGACTTTTTTCGCTACATTAACCAATTCACTGCTAATTGCTTTTTCAATGTCGGCAGCAGGAACGGTGATTGATACACGACGCCCAAGGCCTTGAGTGGTTTCAACAGAAACTTGCATCTTGTTACCTCAAAAAAATCATAGTGCTCGGTCAACTTCAGAGTGTCGTAATGCCTGAAAAACTGGCTGATTACAACACTCATCAAGAACCGGGGCGGTCGTATTTAAAAACCGAGAATCCCTGTGATCAGAAGCGTCCCGAAACCATTCTAAAAATTCAGACGCAGCATTATAGCGACGCAGACAGTATGAGTCGAGAATTGCAGACAAAAGCAGGCAATATTCGTTGACTTCTGTGATAAACATGGCTCAATGACTGCATCACGATATCGTCTATCCGGTGTGAATATATACAAAAATACAGCCCGAAGGCTGAAGTCTAAAATTAAAATCAGATTAATAAAATAAAAAATTAAGTAGGATATATAGTCTAACCCGGAAAAATCACAAACCTGACGTCGTCGTACTTCCTCCCCGGCATGCAGGCGAAGCTAGAACAGTGTCTCCCAATTCTGCCCACTCTTTTTCTGTATAAGTATGAAGCGCTAAAGCATGTACGCCTTCTTCCAACTCTTTAGCTAAGACACTATATACTGAGCGATGGCGGCTAAGCACTCGCTGATCGACAAATTCATTACTGATCACAATTATTTTAAAATGGCTTTCAGAACCTGCTGGCACATTATGACGATAACTTTCATCGATCACTTCCAGATGAGAAGGCTTAAATGCCGCCTGTAACTTTATTTCTATTTCCTGACGAACCATCCCATTCTCCTTCATCACCAAAGGTTATTTATCAACCATATAATTGATTCTAGTTTATTTCCCGTGAGTTATAACATCAGGGCAGCCAAATATCTTTAACAGAATTTACTTGGGGTATTTCTCCCTATGTTTCAAGCATTCATTAGGGATATGCCGCTATCAATAGCAATGCTATGATTGCGACTGTTTATACTACCTGTATTAATATATCGGGTATCCGTATCCTGAATGAGAAAACCTACATGCTAAAAAAAATATTTACTTCATTGCTTGCACTTTTCTTTTTAGCTGGCTTATCTGGCTGTGCAAACTCCGGCAATACATTGGCAATTCAACCAAAAATTACCCTGCCACCCGTAGATCCGACAATGAAAGCGATCACAATCAGTATTAGTGGGGTCGATCATCGTCAATCTCAAGCACTGGCCCAAGTTAATCGCGATGCCAGACTGGTTACCCTGACACCTTCCCGTGATTTACGGTTTTTACTCCAAGAAGCACTGGAAAAGCAAATGGTAGCTCGCGGCTATATGATTGGTTCTCCTGCCAATGCCAACTTGCAAGTCGTTGTGAATCAGCTTTATGCCAATGTTAAGGAAGGGAGTCTACGCCACGATATTTCTACAAAAGCAGAAGTCTCCATTATTGTTTATGCCCAAGATGACAGCCAGCAGATCAAAAACTATCGCACTAGCTACAATGTTCAAGGGCCATTAAGTGCAACAAATGCGAAAATTGCAGATGCCGTAAACACGGTTTTATCTGACGTGATCGCAGACATGGCCCAAGATTCGTCAGTCAGCACCTTCATCAAACAAAACGTTCACTAACAGGAGATGAAAAAACTTTCTGCCAAATTCTGCCCAGTTAGTTAATGTGCAGAAAGTTTTCTTGAGAGGCTCATGACTAATCATTATCTCAATAAGCTGTCCAGATTACGTAATTATTACATCCTTCTTTTACTAGGTTTTGCCTCTGGTCTACCCCTAGCACTCACGGGAGGAACATTACAGGCATGGATGACAGTTGAAAATCTGGATATCAAAACCATCGGTTTTTTCACTTTGGTTGGTCAAGCCTATGTCTTTAAATTCCTCTGGGCTCCGGCAATGGACAGATATTCGCCCTCATTTTTAGGGCGGCGGCGGGGATGGATGCTGGTGACTCAGCTCCTGCTTATCGTCAGTATTGCCACAATGGCTTTCCTCAAGCCATCTGAACATTTATGGTGGCTCGCAGCATTAGCCGTCTCTGTCGCATTTTTTTCCGCTTCCCAAGATATTATCTTTGATGCCTATAAAACCGACTTACTTTCACAGGAAGAACGCGGTTCAGGTGCTGCAATTTCCGTTCTAGGATATCGGATAGCCATGTTGGTTTCCGGTGGTTTGGCGTTGTGGCTGACCACTTATATTGGCTGGCAGAATATGTATTTGATAATGGCAGGCATGATGCTCATTGGTGTTTATGCCACACTCAATGCCAAAGAACCAAAGATTAATACAGCGCCACCAAAAACATTACATCAGGCAGTATTCGAACCCTTATCTGATTTCTTTAGCCGAAACAATGCCTGGATTATTCTGCTATTAATTGTACTGTATAAGCTTGCTGATGCGTTTGCGCTCTCTCTCAGTACAACGTTCCTTATACGTGGTGTTGGCTTTACTGCTGCTGAAGTCGGTATGATCAATAAAACACTCGGCTTGGCTGCTACCATTGTAGGTGCTCTATATGGCGGCTATTTGATGCATAAATGGAGCCTGTTTCGCGCCCTGATGATATTTGGCATTCTCCAAACCGTTTCAAATTTGGGTTATTGGATACTTGCCGTCACTCCCAAAGACATCTACGTGATGGGGGGCGCTGTTTTTCTGGAAAATATCTGTGGTGGCATGGGAACAGCAGCGTTTGTCGCCCTGTTAATGACCTTATGCAATAAATCATTTTCAGCGACACAATTTGCCCTGCTTTCTGCATTAGCAGCAATTGGACGGGTTTATGTCGGCCCGGTTGCGGGATGGTTCGCTGAATCTCACGGCTGGTCCATGTTTTATCTATTCTCCATTGTCATCGGATTACCGGGTCTGTGGCTTTTGTTTATCTGCCGCAAGACACTGGCTTATACTGAAAAAAACGATAGTTTCATTTCCCGTACATTATTCAAGGGCTATTATCGGATTGCTTTCATTATCATGCTGCTCGCCGCTTTCATATTTATAATTTGGTTAATTTGTAGCTGCCTGATAATTATCATCAGTAGTATGGCTCATTTTATCGTCCTTGATGAACTTCAAAAAGCAATCTCACCCGTATTCTCATTCAGTATCGCAATGGGTACTGCAGGACTTCTATTGGGAGGAGCGCTGGATTATTTAGCTTTGAGGAAAACCAAATTCGCTTAGTGTGTTCCCCCTGAACTCCTACTACAGCATCTTAGATGCGCTTTCTGAAAAAGCCAAAGGTTGGTAAGGTTCAACCTTTGGCTGCCTTATTTTAGTGATAAACTTCACAATAAAAATAAAAAACAGCCATTATGTGACTTGGAAAACGTCTTTTTCAAGAGTGGAACATTTATATTCACACTAACAAATATTATTATCCGAATGTATTTTGTTTCGAACCATTCAAGACATCTTTATTTATCCTAAAACCATATAAAGGGAATTTATGAAAAGACATATTTTGACACTCACCGCAGTTGCTACTGCCTTGGTTTCTGCATCAGCCAGCGCGGAATATCAGTGGGGTTTTGCCAATGTCAGCATGAACTACCTTGACTGGACCAAACACACCACTCAAAAAACAGGGCAGACCTCACATAAAGATGACTTTGCTTATTTGGAACTAGAAGGTGGAGCTGGGTTCAGTTGGGGCGAGCTATATGGTTTCCTTGATTTAGAAAATCCATTTAACAACAAAACTGCACAACCCGGTGATAACCAGCGCTACACCTTCAAAACCACAGGTCGTTTCTATCTCGGTGATACTGGTTTCAACCTTTATGGTCATGTTTATGGCACCTATTCACTACCAGGTAAAGCCAACGGTGGCAATTTCCATGAAGTAAATACTCTCTATGGATTGGGCTATAACACCACGCTTGCTGGTGTTTGGTTCAAACCTTTTGTCGCACTTCACTATGTTGACCAAACTTTCTACTCAGGTAATAACGGTTATGTCGTAGGCTGGGTTGCAGGGTACGATTTCCAACTCTGGCAAGAAAAATTCAGTATTACGAACTGGAATGAAATTGAGTTGAACCGTAATCAGCGCTACGGCAATGGTGGCCGAGAGGGTATCAATGGTGCTGTCGGATTATGGTGGACTCCACATCCTTCCTTTACTACTGGGATTCAATATCGCTATGCGGATAACAAATTAGGCGAAGATTTCTTGCAGGATGGTATTGTTTATAGTGTAAAATATAACTTCTAAAATAAATTTAACTGATGAGCAGCAACAAGCTGCTCATCAGTACCGATAAACAACGGTTATCATATTGTAAAAAACGCTTGTTTTAGTCTTATTTCCTTTGGTTTTCATCAGTTTTTTCTTTTTAAAAATAGAAAGTTATTTTAAAATAAATACTTATTTTGAACTCTTGGTTAAAGTAACCATCTAAAATTAACTTTTTGTTAAATCTTACATCACATGTGATCCCTCTAACATAAAAAGCCTACAAGTTATCTTGCTTCCATTACAATTGTTTACACTCCGGTGACCTTACCGTAGAATGCCCGCACTGATGAAACGACAATAAAGCTTTTGTTATCTGGGGTCGCTCAATGAGACTTATGAAATACAAAAAAACTATTGGGTTGTCGTCATTACTCGCAGCCACTTTAATACTAAGTGGTTGTGATATGGTATTGATGAATCCCAAAGGGGCGATCGGCGTTGAGCAAAAAACGCTGATACTGACAGCGTTTGGCCTGATGCTGATCGTTGTTATTCCGGCTATCGTAATGGCAATCATTTTTGCTCTACGTTACCGGGAAGCCAATAAATCCGCTACTTACCGTCCAAACTGGGCACACTCAAATAAAATTGAGCTTGTCGTTTGGACTGTGCCTATTCTGATTATCATCGTCTTGGCAACCATTACATGGAAAACGACTCAGGAACTCGATCCATATAAGCCATTGGACTATGAAGAAAAACCGGTAACGATTGAAGTTATTTCCCTTGACTGGAAATGGCTATTTATCTACCCAGAACAAGGCATTGCGACAGTAAACGAAATTGCATTCCCTACCAATGTTCCCGTGAACTTCAAAATCACGTCAGACTCTGTGATGAACTCCTTTTTCATCCCACAGTTAGGCGGTCAGATTTATGCGATGGCAGGCATGCAGACAAAACTGCACTTGATTGCTAATACACCGGATACATATAAAGGGTTCTCAGCAAGCTATAGCGGCGAAGGCTTCTCTGGCATGAAATTTACTGCAACAGCGACACCTGATCGTGAAAGTTTTGAACAGTGGGTGCAGAAAGTTAAGGCATCACCTAAAACCCTGGATACTGTGCAGGCGTTTAATGACTTAGCTGAAAAAAGCCAAAATAACCCTGTTGAATACTTCTCAAGAGTGAAACCAAAGCTGTTCCAAGAAACGATCACCAAATTCATGGGTGACATGAAACATGGTGGTATGTTTGGTACAGCAAGTCACGGCAAAACAGAACATGGTGAAGCTGCGGATCATAATATGAATATGAGTCAGCCGGCTCATGCAGGTGTTGAGGAATAAAGGCATGTGGGGAAAATTAACACTGGATGCAATCCCACTACATGAACCCATTATTGTAGTGACTCTGATTGCAATCCTTCTCGGGGGACTGGCGGTTGTCGGTACCTTAACTTATTTCCGTAAATGGAAATGGCTCTGGAGCGAATGGTTAACCAGCGTTGACCATAAAAAAATCGGTATCATGTATATCGTCGTTGCCATGGTCATGATGGTTCGCGGTTTCGCTGACGCCATCATGATGCGTGGACAGCAAGCTCTGGCTTCCGCAGGTGAAGCCGGCTTCCTGCCCCCGCACCATTATGATCAAGTCTTTACCGCCCACGGCGTTATCATGATCTTCTTCATGGCAATGCCGTTCGTTGTCGGTCTGATGAACATCGTAGTTCCCCTGCAAATCGGGGCGCGTGACGTTGCTTTCCCATTCCTGAACTCACTGAGCTTCTGGTTATTTGTTGTCGGTGTCGTACTGATCAACCTCTCCCTCGGTGTCGGTGAGTTCGCACAGACAGGCTGGTTGGCCTACCCTCCTCTATCAGGTAAACTATACAACCCCGGGGTTGGTGTTGATTATTGGATATGGAGTCTCCAGCTCTCCGGTATTGGTACATTGCTGACAGGCGTTAACTTCTTCGTGACTATCCTGCGTATGCGTGCGCCAGGCATGTCTATGATGAAAATGCCGGTTTTCTCATGGACCGTACTGTGTACCAACGTACTGATTATTGCAGCATTCCCAATCCTGACAGTCACTGTTGCACTGTTAACTCTGGATCGTTATATGGGCACCCATTTCTTCACCAATGATATGGGCGGCAATATGATGATGTACATCAACCTGATCTGGGCTTGGGGTCATCCAGAAGTTTACATTCTGGTTCTGCCTGTCTTTGGTATCTTCTCTGAAGTCACAGCGACCTTCGCGAAAAAACGCCTGTTTGGTTATACCTCGCTGGTATGGGCGACGATTGTTATTACCATTCTGTCGTTCGTTGTATGGCTACACCACTTCTTTACGATGGGCTCTGGTGCGAACGTCAACGCCTTCTTTGGTATCGCCACAATGATTATCTCTATCCCAACTGGGGTTAAGATCTTCAACTGGCTGTTCACCATGTACCGTGGTCGTATCGAATTTAAAACCCCAATGCTGTGGACTGTTGGCTTCCTCGTCACTTTCTCCATTGGTGGTATGACAGGTGTTCTGCTGGCCGTACCTGGCGCGAACTTCGTTCTGCATAACAGTTTGTTCCTGATTGCTCACTTCCATAACGTTATTATTGGTGGTGTGGTATTTGGCTGCTTTGCAGGTACCGCTTACTGGTTCCCGAAAGCGTTTGGTTTCACACTGAACGAAAAATGGGGTATCCGTGCATTCTGGTTCTGGATCACCGGTTTCTTCGTAGCCTTTATGCCACTGTACGCGTTGGGCTTCATGGGCATGACCCGTCGTCTGAGTCAAGATATCGACCCTGCATTCCACACTATGCTGGTTGTTGCAGCGGGTGGAGTTGTCTTAATCGCTCTTGGTATTCTGTGTCAGGTTATCCAGTTCTACGTCAGTATCCGTGACCGTGAACAAAACCGTGATCTGACTGGTGACCCATGGGGTGGCCGTACTTTGGAATGGTCAACTTCATCTCCGCCTCCGTTCTATAACTTTGCTGAAGTTCCTCATATCCAGACTCGCGACGCATGGTGGGATATGAAGGAGAAAGACACTGCTCATAAACGTCCGGCTAAATATGGAGAAATTCATATGCCTAAAAACACAAGCGCGGGCATCATTATCAGTGCGTTCCTCCTGGTCTTCGGCTTTGCCATGATCTGGGATATCTGGTGGCTGGCTATCGCAAGTTTCGCCGGTACTATCATCACTTGGATCGTGAAAAGCTTTGACGAAGATGTTGATTACTACGTTCCTGTAGCTGAAGTCGAAAAAACTGAAAATCAGCATTACGAAGAACTGAGAAAGGCAGGTGTGAAATAATGTCGACTCAAACCCTTAACAACACAGCCGCCCATGAGCATCATGGGCACCATGACGTAGGCTCCATGAAGATATTTGGCTTCTGGATCTACCTGATGAGTGACTTGGTTCTGTTTGCAAGCCTGTTCGCCACTTATGCAGTACTGGCCAACGGCACGGCAGGTGGCCCATCCGGTAAAGATATTTTTGAATTGCCATTTGTTCTGGTCGAAACCTTCCTGCTACTGTTCAGCAGTATCACCTATGGTTTCGCCATGCTGAGCATGAACAAAGGTAAAACGGGCCAAGTTAACCTGTGGCTGTTCATTACTTTCTTGTTCGGCCTCGGCTTCGTTTCGATGGAAATCTATGAATTCCATAAACTGATTTCAGAAGGTTTTGGCCCTGATCGCAGTGCATTTCTGTCATCCTTCTTTGCTTTGGTTGCCACTCACGGTATCCACGTAACTTGTGGCTTGATCTGGATTATTATCATGATGGTTCAGGTTGCACGCCGTGGTCTGACTGAAGTGAATCGTACTCGTCTGAGTTGCCTGAGCCTGTTCTGGCACTTCCTCGACGTAGTATGGATTTGTGTATTTACTGTCGTTTATCTGATGGGAGCTATGTAATGAGTCATCCAAATACTTCTCATTCCGGTGCCGACCACGGCAGTTTCAAAACCTACATGATTGGTTTTATCCTGTCAGTCATACTGACCGTAATTCCATTCTGGATGGTGATGGATGGCAGTGCTTCCCAGAGCACAATCCTGCTTACAGTTATCGGCATGGCCGTGATTCAGATCTTTGTACATTTCGTCTGTTTCCTGCACATGAACACATCGTCTGAAGAACGTTGGAACCTCGTCGCTTTGATATTCACATTGCTTGTCATCGCTATCGTTGTTGTCGGCTCTCTGTGGATTATGTACAACCTGAACATCAATATGATGGTTGATTAAAGAGTTGACTTGAATGATTAAGCAATACCTGCAAGTGACCAAACCAGGAATTATTTTCGGAAATCTAATTTCTGTGGTTGGAGGTTTTCTACTCGCTTCCAAGGGCGTAATAGATTACCCATTGTTCTTTGCTACGATGCTCGGGGTATCGCTGGTAGTTGCATCTGGTTGTGTATTTAACAACTATATCGACCGCGATATCGACCGAATCATGGAGAGAACAAAAAACAGGGTCCTTGTTAAAGGGCTTATCGATCCGAAAATCAGCCTGATTTACGCCTCAGTGCTAGGTATTGCTGGCATAGTGCTGCTCTATGTAGCAGCCAATGCCTTAGCAATGCAGTTAGCCCTCATCGGGTTTGTGATTTATGTTGGGGTTTATAGCCTCTACATGAAAAGAAAATCTGTTTATGGCACGCTGGTTGGTAGTTTGTCAGGTGCGGCACCTCCAGTTATTGGTTATTGTGCAGTAACAGGGCAGTTTGACACAGGGGCATTGATACTGTTGCTAATCTTCAGTTTATGGCAAATGCCCCACTCTTACGCCATTGCTATTTTTCGGTTCAAAGATTATCAGGCCGCCAACATTCCAGTATTGCCAGTAATTAAGGGTATTTCTGTGGCGAAAAACCACATCACCCTGTATATCTTGGCCTTTATGGTTGCCACCTTGATGCTGACAATCAGCGGTTACGCAGGTTACAAATACCTCATCGTAGCAGCAGCAGTGAGTATCTGGTGGCTGGGTATGGCATTATCAGGTTATAAAACTGCTAATGATCGTATCTGGGCCCGTAAGTTATTTATGTTTTCTATTGTCGCTATCATGTCTTTGAGCGTCATGATGTCTGTCGATTCAACAGCATCTCCAGAAACGCTGCTGACTTACGTTCGGTAATATCAAGAGGGCTGGGTCTTCCCCTGCCCTCTTTTCCTTTCCCTTATCTCTTTATTCATTTACAACTTGTTTATTTATAAACGTTATTTTTTATCCATATAATTTAATTACTATTGATTACTAATGAGATAATTAGCATTTTACAATGACATGTTCCTATTTAAGTGAAATGTCATATCGAATTTTTTGAGGTATCCATGAACGATAATAAAATGACTCCGCTTGAACTTCGAGCAACGTGGGGCTTAGGTTCCGTTTTTTCTCTGCGCATGTTAGGTATGTTCATGGTTTTACCTGTTTTAACAACCTACGGCTTGGAGTTACGGGGATCCAGCGAAACCTTGATCGGGATTGCTATTGGCATCTACGGTTTAACACAGGCAATATTTCAAATCCCATTCGGGTTGCTTTCAGACAGAATCGGTAGAAAACCCCTAATCATCGGTGGGCTGCTCATCTTTGTACTAGGCAGTATTATTGCGGCTTTGAGCGACTCTATTTGGGGTATTATCATCGGCAGAGCCTTACAGGGTGCTGGTGCAATATCTGCTGCAATCATGGCATTACTTTCTGATCTTACCCGCGAACAGAATCGTACAAAAGCTATGGCATTCATTGGCATTAGCTTTGGTATTACCTTCGCCTTTGCTATTGTTGTCGGCCCTATCATCACGCACCAAATAGGGTTAAATGGTCTGTTTGGAGCAATAACGATCTTGGCCAGTTGTGGTATCTTGATCACCTTGTTCGCTGTACCGTCTGCGCATAAACACATACTGAATCGCGAGTCTGGAATTGCCCGTGGCAGTTTTCGACGTGTGCTCTCTGATCCTCAGCTACTAAAACTCAATTTTGGCATTCTCAGCCTGCATACTTTATTAATGTCGAGTTTTATTGCCCTCCCCCTAATCATGGAAAAAGCCGGCTTTCCACCACAGAAACACTGGAAAGTTTACTTAATTACCACACTCATTTCTTTTATTGCTGTTTTACCCTTCATTATCTACGCAGAGAAAAAACGCCGTATGAAACAGGTATTTTTACTTTGCATCGGACTGTTATTCATCGCCGAATTAGTTTTATGGTCAGTGGGTTCACACCTTTGGGGAATTTTTGCAGGTATTCAGGTGTTCTTTCTCGCTTTTAATATCATGGAAGCCATTTTACCATCACTCATCAGCAAAGAAGCGCCCGCTGGTTACAAAGGTACGGCGATGGGGGTTTACTCTACCAGTCAATTCCTCGGTGTCGCATTGGGAGGTTTCCTCGGTGGAATGCTCTATGAACAGCAAGGCGCATCATTGGTATTTATGGGAGGTATTGTGCTAACCGCACTCTGGTTTATTATCAGCCTGACACTACGTCAACCACCTTATGTCAGCAGCATCAGGATTGTCTTACCTGAGCAATTGAATAATCCTGACATCTTAGAAAAGAAAATATTGTCACAGGCGGGTGTGAAAGATATTGTCATCGCATTAGAAGAACTCAGTGCGTATGTCAAAGTTGATACAAAACAGACCAATCGAGAACAATTAGAACAACTTGTGCTGTCTCATAAATAACCACCGCCGTTTGTAATAAAACAGTACGGTGCATGGATATAATCCCCTAGCACCGTACTATGTCTGTATTGGGTAATTTACCCAATATCATACTTTAAACATAACACTTTATTTGTTGGTTTTGCCTTTATAATAGAAAGGCTCCATGTCAATTTTCTTAATCAACAATGGGCACCCCAGACCTTCACGAGCTGCATTCACCAATGGCCCTCTGTCCTGATCTGCTGTCCAAGTGAATACTCCCCCTAGATTTTTTTCCAATGCATATTTTGCTTTGGCTTTCACTGTACGCGGTGTATCCAGTGATATAAACAATTTACTGTTTTGATTATAAAGATAGTCTGCATCCGCAACTTCATCTGTATAAAGGGTAAAACCATTTCTATCTTGACGAGATTCTAGATTCAGATAATTATATATCGTGTCATACCATTCTGTTGAGCCGGACTCAAATGTCCCAGTAGTCGTACCCGTTCCAGGACTATAGCTGCCCGATAATGGTGAATAACTGGTAATATTAGTATTTTTGCCATTACGAGAATATCCAGCATAACCAATATTGATAGCTTGAGATGGCACACCAACACTGAGTAGATACTCAACCGCTTTTTCCACACTATTTTCACTGCCCGGATAACGGCGCAAATTAGTATGGTGCCTTAACTTATCAGCCCACGGAGTACCAAAGAAATCATAGGTCATGACATTGATGCCATATAATCCAACCTTTAATAATTCAGGTATTTTGGATTTTTCCATAATATCTGGTACGGCAGAGCAAGCGATGCTGATTTTAATATCAGAACGTCCTGCGTTCTTAAATGCAGAAGATAAATCACGGATTAGGTCAATATAATATTTACCATCCTCCGAGTCGTGCGGGTTATCATTTCCTTTCGCTCCAGGATATTCCCAATCAATATCTACTTCAGTGAACATGGGGAAGCGTTTAAAGATATCGATCAAACTGGAAATAAATTTGGATTTCAATTGGCTGTCCCTGACCATATTGTAAAAACCATTACTCATGGTCCAACCACCGACGCTGAATGACATTACCAGTTCATGGCCTTGCGCCCTTGCTGCATCCTGTATTTTTGCCAACCCACCTAGCACTCCCATAGATTTGTCCTGATTGAAATCTCTGGGCATCTGAACGTCTTGCCACCTAGGGAAAGTACAGTTTACATAAGATTGACAATCGCCCCATTCATCGGTAAATGTGACTTCGCCATTATTGTAACGACCAAACTTCGGTGCTGCCCGAGAAATTAACGCTTTTTTCTCACCTTGATCACCTACTATCCCACAGAAACCGATAATCAATTTATCATAGGCGAAAGGGTTATCAAGCAAGTGTTGTAGATCAATACCTCTTCCCCGTGCTGAAGGGGTTTGATTACCTTGCAGGCGGCTATCATATTGTGACCAGTCAGTATAATAACCTATGACCTTAGGTTTATTTTTAACGTTATATTTATTATATATCCGTCGTCATTGAAGATGCTTGATTTTTCATTTGTATCAGATCATGATCGCGCTCATGAAAATTAATC
>NZ_JANAIF010000249.1 GCF_024721015.1 Xenorhabdus bovienii | reverse complement strand
ATATAAACAATGAATTATCTCCTTAGCGTGGTTTTTTACATCATTGACCCTCGACCCCCTATTAGAACCCGTTTTACAACCCTCTTGCTGTTATCCCAGACTCCGTATGTAACTTTTCCGCGAGTCGGTAGCGCTCACCGAAGCCGAACGAGCGCAGCGGAATATCATCGGCTCCTGCATTATTTAATGCAGGTCGGCAAGTAAATAATTACTTGCCGATTGAAGAGTAAATTAGCTTGATACCTAAAACTCCTAATACAGTCGCGGATGCTCTGTCAGCGGCACACTTAATGCGTAAGTAAATCTGACGTGGTTTTTCAGCCGAAAGCAGGAGCGATACAAGGGAATACCAGCCTGCATCAATCAGGAAACTCATCAGGGGGACTGCGAAGTAAAATGCCACTGGGATATTTTCTGGGAGAAGCGCACTAAATATAGATGCAAAAATGATTGCGGTTTTAGGATTGCTCAATTGCGTCAAAAGACCATCTCTAAACGTCATCCACAAAGTTTTTTCGGATCCTTTTTGCCCATGTAGAGCTAAAGTCAGGGGGTGAGATGCATTCTTGAAAATTTTGAATGCAAGCCATAACAAGTAAACACCTCCCGCCACTTTCAAGCCAATAAATAATTCAGGAACTGCATTTAATAATTTCTGTAGCCCGAGCATAGCTACCAAGGAAAAAACTGCAGCTCCTACACCCGTGCCCAGAGCTGTGACAAGTCCATGAAGACGGGAGTACGCAACCGCATTCCGGGCAACATAAATAAAACTCGGCCCAGGGCTTATAACCCCCATAATCAGAACCGCGGCAATAGCCATAAGGCTGGAAATAAGCATTGTAAACCTCAGTTGATAGTAAAGTTGACGGACATTCTAAATGAATAATTCGGTTATGTCGTATTAAG
>NZ_JANAIF010000248.1 GCF_024721015.1 Xenorhabdus bovienii | reverse complement strand
AAAAGCCGATATTCTGGCCTGAGCAAATCGCTGGTTATGAGTATATGTACAGCGGTACAGATGATTATCCGTATTACTTGATGAACAAAACGGATGAAAATAACGGAGATATGCCTACTCAACCGATCGCTTACATGGATAACCCAGAAGTACCACAGGCTAATGCCTATATGCTGGAGGCGGCGACTAATGCTGTGAAATCCGTTGCTACAGTGGGTGTTGATTCTGAGGCGGTGAATGGTAATCAGGTAGCATTCGATACCATCAATCAGCTAAATATGCGGTCAGACCTAGAAACCTATGTGTTTCAGGACAATTTATCTACCGCCATGCGCCGAGATGGTGAGATATACGCCTCAATCGTCAATGATATCTATGACGTGCCGCGCAATGTGGTCATGACATTACCGGATGGCAGCGAGAAAGACGTTCAGGTAATGAATGAGGTCGTGGATCTGATGACGGGGCAACGTGCAGTACTCAATGACGTTCGTGGACGTTATGAGTGCTACACCGATGTTGGCCCATCGTTCCAATCCATGAAAGAGCAGAATAGGGCTGAGATTGGCGAGTTATTGAAATCAGTTCCCATTGAGCATCCGGCGTGGAATGTGTTGCTACTTCAATTCCTGTCATTGTTGGATGGCAAAGGTATCGATATCACCCGTGAGTACGCCACCAAACAGCTTGTTATACAAGGACTCAAGAAACCAGAGACACCGGAAGAGGAGCAGTGGTTAGCTGAGGCTCAGCAACAATCTCAGCAGCAACAAGATCCAATGATGGTGGCAGCAATGGCAGAGCAAGAGAAAGCGCAAGCTGAAATCGTCAATGCTCAAACCAGAGCACAAGAGACACAAATCAAAGCATTCACCGCTCAGCAACAGGCTCAAGAATCACAGGCGAACACCATCTA
>NZ_JANAIF010000247.1 GCF_024721015.1 Xenorhabdus bovienii | reverse complement strand
TAGATGGTGTTCGCCTGTGATTCTTGAGCCTGTTGCTGAGCGGTGAATGCTTTGATTTGTGTCTCTTGTGCTCTGGTCTGTGCATTGACGATTTCAGCTTGCGCTTTCTCTTGCTCTGCCATTGCTGCCACCATCATTGGGTCTTGTTGCTGCTGAGATTGTTGCTGAGCCTCAGCTAACCACTGCTCCTCTTCTGGTGTCTCTGGTTTCTTCAAACCCTGCACGACAAGCTGCTTGGTCGCGTACTCACGGGTGATATCGATACCTTTTCCATCCAGCAATGACAGGAACTGCAATAACAGGACATTCCACGCCGGATGCTCAATGGGAACCGATTTCAATAACTCGCCAATCTCAGCCCTATTCTGCTCTTTCATGGATTGGAACGATGGGCCAACATCGGTGTAGCACTCATAACGCCCGCGAACATCATTGAGTACTGCACGTTGCCCCGTCATTAGATCCACGACCTCAGACATAACCTGCACGTCTTTCTCGCTACCATCAGGCAACGTCATGACCACATGGCGGGGTACATCATAGATATCATTGACGATTGAGGCGTATATCTCACCATCTCGGCGCATGGCGGTAGATAGATTGTCCTGAAACACATAGGTTTCTAGGTCTGACCGCATATTTAGCTGATTGATGGTATCGAATGCTACCTGATTACCGTTCACCGCCTCAGAATCAACACCCACTGTAGCAACGGATTTCACTGCATTAGTCGCCGCCTCCAACATATAGGCATTAGCCTGTGGTACTTCTGGATTATCCATGTAGGCGATCGGCTGAGTAGGCATATCTCCGTTATTTTCATCCGTTTTGTTCATCAGGTAATACGGATAATCATCTGTACCGCTGTACATATACTCATAACCAGCGATTTGCTCAGGCCAGAATATCGGCTTTT
>NZ_JANAIF010000246.1 GCF_024721015.1 Xenorhabdus bovienii | reverse complement strand
CCACGATTTTGTTTTCTTTGACAAAAACTTTGATCGTGCCTCAGGCACTTAGTTCCCTTCTTAAGCAAACCTCAGGTCTATTAAGTTGTATAAAAAAGGAGAAAAAATAGATTTGGTGTTTTGGAATGTTCCTCAACCCACCCCTAAACTTCTCTATCTTTTCCCTGCAAATACTCCATCGCCTCAAATAATGTTGAAAATTAATGAACGAGATGGTGCTAATCTAAATAAAGTTTCATAATAGTGATACACCCCCTTTTTTCATTTTCTGCTGTTGCTGCAATGAGGCTGATTCCATGAAAACTTGCACACACTTAATCAACTGCCACATAAACTGACAGCAATGGTTCCGCGTTACCGTTTCATGTAGAGATTGCCATAGGCGTTCAATTTTATTCAGCCAAGGTGAGTAGGCGGGTAAAAATAAGAGATTAAATTTAGAATTTCTGGCCAGCCAATCCATGACTTTCCGGCTTTTATGAATGCCATAATTATCTAGGATTAGGGTGATTGTTTCTGCAGAGCTATATTGGCGGTTTATCTCATCTAACAGATTGATAAATAATTCAGAGTTTTTATTTAAACCTCCGACATAAGTGATTTTCCCTGTCAGGGCGTTTAGACAACCCGCAAGATAATGTTTTTGGTTTTTCCCGGGTGTAGCGATCCGTTTCTGTTGTCCCTTGAAATACCAGCTTGAACCGATTTTCGGATTAAAGTGAATATCGACTTCATCTTCATAAAAAACCGGATGGGGCTCTGAGGAATTGGACAAGGCTTCCGTGATTTTTGCCATTTTCTCATCGTACTCGGGGTCAGGTAATTTCAAGGTGGGAGCGGCTCTCCTCCAAACGATACCCGCCTGGCATAAATAACGATAAAAGGGGCTTTTCGAGAATTTCACTTTTATCAGTTCTTTGATTTGAATGATA
>NZ_JANAIF010000245.1 GCF_024721015.1 Xenorhabdus bovienii | reverse complement strand
GGTATACGGTGTCTGGCTGCCAAAATCACGGAAGCCTTCGCTGCTTTGCATATGGGAGAGGTGATAGCGCGGGTTCTCCGGATTGTAATCTTTATGCAGACTGCGTTGCGGACTCATACCAACGCCTAGCCGCACCTGATAAATGGTATCGATGCCGTATGCCGTTTCCGGCTGGGGCTGGTATTGCAATGGCAGACCCGCTGTCATTCCTAAATGACTGTCACTGAAAAACGCCGTTTCATCTTCAAACCAGAAACTGCATCCCTCTTCCGCCGCCAACCGGCTGAAAAATGCATAATCCGATTCGCGTTTCTGGGTGACATATTCCCTGTCCTGATGGGTATCGTAGAGCTTCGAATCGGCTTTCACCCGGTGTTTTTTCAGCAGGCTGTTTAACATCGCCGGGACATTTTGCTGATGATAAATCCGACTGTCCTGATTAAGCGTCAGACGCCAGAGGGCTGGACGAACAGTCAGGGTATAAAGCGTCTTGTTGCCATCGGTGCCAATCCAGTCCGCATGGGAAATGATGCCGGTGATTTTTCGCTGCTCAGTTTCGCCGTTAAAAACCTGCAATACCGCTTCCTGCATCAGCAGCGAGGCCAAATCAATTTCCGCCTGCGGTTTAAACGGGTTCGCGTTACCGGCTCTGACCAGCGTCAGGTTCAGGGTAAACAGTTCCGATAAGCCTTCTTGCAGGGAAAACTCCCCCACGGCAAAGGTGTCTTCCGGCACACCGGCGATAGTGCAGACAAAACGTAATCCACTTTTCATTTTTACTCCTTCTGATTTATTGCATCGGTTCCTTAGTTACATATCCGGGCGTAACCCATCGACATGCCCGAATTGCCACAGCACTTTGTTACTGTCCGGGATAAAAATTTCCAGCATGACAAAGGTAGACTGGCTGATAAAACAGGCCATTGCTTCATTGATTAA
>NZ_JANAIF010000244.1 GCF_024721015.1 Xenorhabdus bovienii | reverse complement strand
CAGTTACTGACGGTGATTGAGCAGTGCAATCTGGATAAGCAGGCAATACGGGAAATTGAACAACAGCGACAAATCACACAGGTGAAGAAATGACAGATGCAGAATTAAAGGGAATCATCAAGGAAGCGGTAGAAGATTATAGGACGGGGAATGCCGTTTACTACTCCAAAGAAGAAGCCTTCGCCCTGATGGATGCCCATATTGCCAAAAAAAGAGCAGAAAACACCTTGCCACCTCAGAGCAAATGATACTGGGGTGGCAGGAGTATTTTAGGGCAGCATTGGTGAGACTTGAATAATCATATTGGTAGCGGATATTGATAGAGAATTTCGGTCTATCTTATTTATTCTACACGCTACATTGTATATGCGCTCATAATGTAAATTTAATGCCGTTACAGCACTAAAAACATCTGAAATATGTGCTTTGCTATTGGGTTTTATCGTCACTACATCGACAAATTTACTGGGTTCATAACCTTCAAATTTACTGTTATATGTTAAGGAGTAATTTTGGATTATGCTGCCACCTAAGATATCCTCCGGAATGTAATTCATTTGATTTGTAGGAGTAGGATATAAAATGGCATCTGCCATTTTTTGACCTATTGATACTTTATCATGAAGACAATTACAAACTAATGTAATCCGCAAGGGGACATAAGTACGGCCAGAGCCTCGCTGGAAAAAACCTCTTTCTGGGGTGTAACCACCATGAGCTAAGATAATTCCTTTTCTGGCTGAGTCCCCAGCTTTTTTAATCACCAAATTTCTATAGTGAATAGTTGCAATTGACATATTTACTTACTCTCTATTGATTAGCGATGTAAGCATTTTGTCTCATCATGTCAACCCAACAAAAAGCGAATAATACTTAACAATTAGTTAACGTCTGAAATTAAAATCAATATTTCTTTGCCCATTCCCTTGAGTGGTTAAAGGAAT
>NZ_JANAIF010000243.1 GCF_024721015.1 Xenorhabdus bovienii | reverse complement strand
GAAAGAGCTCACCACTCGGTTGACTGATAACTTCCAGATTTTAAAACCCGCCTCTTCAAGTTAATTGCGTATATATACTAAATTACACTCAGGTTTAATTATGAATTAACCCACAAATAGAATATTTATTTCCATTGAAATTCATTTAATTTTTAAGTTATAATAATCACAATAAAATAAAGAAATATATAATTTAAGTTAGAATAACAAACCACACAATTTATTAATTAAAGTAAATAAAGGAGTATAACTTGTTACCATTAGAAAATGGTAGTTGGTCATTACCATCAGATACAGATAATATTCCTAATTCCTTTACTGAAATAGAAAAATCCTTCTTACGCCCCGCTGGATTTCAATTCAGTGCCATTCCCTACCAAGAAAAAGAAAGCCATGAATACAGTGCCATGCGCTTTGGGATTAATGGTAAAGCGATAGTTTTCCGCCAAGCAAAGACAACACCGAATAAAATGGGACAATTTGTCACACTATGGAAAAGACCTACTCCTGACTCAGAAATCATGCCCTTTGAGCAAAGGGATAATATCGATTTCTGCATGATTGCAACACACTCCGGTAACCAAAAAGGTATTTTTTTGTTCAACATTCATATTCTGCTTAAAAAAGGTATTTTTTCCACTCAGGCTAAAGCAGGAAAAAGAGCCATACGAATTTATCCATCTTGGGTATCCCCTATTTCAAAACAAGCGATTCAAACGCAAAAATGGCAATCTTCATATTTTATCAATCTGGATAACCAGATAGCAGCTTTCGAACAATTCCATAAACTATTTTCTTATCGTGATTATTAAGTCAATAAATCAGAAAATTTCACTGTTTTTCATCAGAAATTTTTTAAAATAATATTAACTAACTTGGATTCACATATTAAGCGCAACACCGTAATGAACGAAGCAAATGAGTGGGTATTCCTTTAAATAACTCATTCG
>NZ_JANAIF010000242.1 GCF_024721015.1 Xenorhabdus bovienii | reverse complement strand
AGAGTAATTGTCATGGGCGCGATCTTGATCTGATACGAATGAAAAATCAAGTATCTTCAATTACGATGGGTATATATGTATAAAAAAATCCAAGCAGAAGCTGCTACTACCGACATCAAAGCACTGGAAATGTTTTTGAAGAAGTTCCGCAAAGTTGTCGCGGAGCGTCGGGAAGAATACTATCAGGAGATTGGTGATAAGAAGGCACAAAAGCTAAGGGCAGAAAGATTACAACGGTTGCTTAAGAAAATGGAGCGTGATCGTGTATTACCCCATGAGTTATAAAATAAAACCACCATATTGGTAAATACTGCCAGTATGGTAGTTTTATTTTAGATAGAAAATTTTCGGCGTTTTGTTGCTGATGCATTAAAATCAGAAGATATACCAGAAAGTTGCTCAAGACTTTGCTCAACAGAATGCTGGAACTCAAGAGCTGCTTCTGTGCGCTGTTTTATGACCAGAGCGACGAGTTCATCAGAGCTTTTTTCAATCAGGGCCTTTCTGTAGATAATGGACTCCTGCACTTTTTCTATCTTTTTGGATGCAAGGGCCGATGTATGGCTGACAGGATTGAGTTCTTCAATAAATTTTTCGAGCAGTGATTTTTTCTTTCTGTCTAATCTCAGGAGTTCGGTGTGCGCAGATTTAAATTTCTTGGCTTCAATCGAAGGTGAACCATTGGTTCTTAGCCTGCGATATTCCTCTCTGTATTCAGACATCGTTGGATATTTCTTTAATGTATTGATGGTGTTCAGATACTGAATTAAATCGTCGTTATTTAACTTTACTTTTCTCATATATACCTCGTAAATAAAATGGTGAATACATTTATATTACGAGATATGGTATAAGTGTCAAATCAACACGGGATAAACTATTGGTTATTTGGTCATGTATTCAATCCGGTGAACATCATGTAATATAGGGCAATTTACTGGAGAGTCATTAATGGCTAAAGTGGATG
>NZ_JANAIF010000241.1 GCF_024721015.1 Xenorhabdus bovienii | reverse complement strand
AGTGTTGAGCAAGATGCGGACAGCATCATCATGTTGTATCGCGATGCGGTGTACAATGAGAATTCCCCCGCAGCGCCCTATGCTGAAATTATCGTGACAAAAAACAGGTTCGGGCAGCTTGGAACGGTTTACCAGCGATTCCGCAATGGGCATTTTACGCCGACTGATCAGGAAGAGGCCGTAAGAGTCTGCCAGAACAATGATAACAAATCCCATAAACGCTTTGCTAAAGGAGCAAATGTATGATTAAGGATTACACAGACTATCTAGAACGGCTTGATAAATTGGTATGGTTTGATGAAACCCACATAATTTTAAATACCGACTTGGGAGGAACAAACAACGAGTATGAAATACCGCTGCACGACTGTGATACATCAGAAAAGATACTGTGGTGGACTTTTCATTTGTCCGAAAAGAATTGGGTAACAACAGACATGTTACGCAGATTCATCAGATTAGCGACGGTGAAAGCAAAAATAAAAATTGACTAAAGGTCTCTGCGGGGCAGAGCCACATACAAGGACTTTTGAGATGAAATTCACTGAATTACAAAAACAAATTCACCAGCAAAATGTTGATGCCGGTTGGTGGGATAATCCCCGTGAGCGCGGGACATTACTCTGTTTAATTCACTCTGAAATCAGTGAAGCAATGGAGGGAGAACGCAAAAATTTGATGGATGATCACTTACCTCACCGTCCTATGGCAGAAGTAGAGCTAGCAGATGCTGTTATTCGTATTTTGGATTATGCAGAGGCATTTGGGTATGACATCGAGGGCGCGATTGCTGAAAAGTTAGCATACAACAGGCATCGGGCAGACCATAAACGAGAAAACCGCGCCAAATCTGGCGGTAAGGCATTTTAATGAAAATTAAAACGAGTGAGCTGACAGGCCGGGCGTTGGACTGGGCGGTGGCTAGGGCTATAGGCGCTACAGAAGAAATCATGCCAAGTGGCAATAC
>NZ_JANAIF010000240.1 GCF_024721015.1 Xenorhabdus bovienii | reverse complement strand
TAACCTGAGATTTGCTTAAGAAGGGAACTAAAGTGCCTGAGGCACGATCAAAGTTTTTGCTAAAGAAAACAAAATCGTGGAGATCCCCAGGCATGGTTAATTTAGAAGAGTTTTACTGCTGCGTCGATGACTTTTGCCAAACATTTATCCCCCTCTGGCATCAACAACTCATTGAAAACGGATTACTCAAACGGCACCGCGAAGCTTCCCTTTCTCTCAGTGAAGTCATGATGATCCTCATTTTATTTCATATGAGCCATTATCGTGATTTTAAAACGTTTTATATTAAATATGTAAAACAACATCTTACGGCCGATTTTCCCGGATTGGTCAGCTATATCCGAATGCTCACTTTGAAGAAAAGGGCACTTATTCCTCTATGCGCTTTTCTTTCTTCACGCAAGGCTAAAACCCAAGGGATCGCTTTTATTGATCCCACCAAAATTGCTGTTTGTCACAACCTTCGTATTCCCCGCCATCGTGTATTTGAGGGGGTTGCACAACGAGGAAAAACGAGTACAGGTTGGTTTTATGGCTTTAAACTTCATCTGGTTATCAATGATTGCGGTGAACTTTTGGCCGTGAAATTAACCACAGGAAATAAGGATTCGTCACCCTGTCAAAGCGATGGTAAAAGGGTTAACGGGATGTTTATAGGGTGATAAAGGGTATTTATCACAGGCTTTATGCGATGAGTTGGAAGCGGAAGGGGTCACGTTAATCACTCATGTCCGTAGTAACATGAAGGCAAAAGCGTTATCTCTTTGGGATAGATTGATGTTAAGAAGGCGATTCTTGATAGAAACGGTCATCGACCAGCTCAAAAATATTTCTCAGATAGCGCATTCAAGGCATCGCAGTCAGCTCGGTTTTCTGCTGGAAATCGCTGCGGGTCTAATTGCTTATACATTCCAGCCTAAAAAACCGAGCTTGAATTTACGGGATACTGATATCGCTATTCTTAAACGAAGCTGAGGTT
>NZ_JANAIF010000023.1 GCF_024721015.1 Xenorhabdus bovienii | reverse complement strand
TTTATATTTATATTTATATTTATATTATGTAATGCAATAGATCATGGGTTGTTTTATTTTAAGCGTTTGAGATTTTATATTTTTTCCTCAGCAACTAAATCTCTTATTAGAGAGGCAGATAAAAAAAAGCGTCCGCTTTCGCGAACGCTCTTTAAATCGATTAATATCCTCTCGGGGTCGTCATGGCTGAAAGTAATGCCTTTCCGACATCTTGGATGTGGGGCGGCTCCATGATGGATTCATGAGAACCGTTGATCGGAACGACAGTTAGCCGTTCTTTCGGTATAACGGCTTCCCAGCCAAGGGCGTGACTACTCTGATCATTGTCTTCCGTTGCCCTGAATAGGGTGACGTCAACCGTGGCTGTCGATGGAATATAGTGATAAGCAGCGACAGAAATGTTGTGATAAAGGTGTAGTTGATGCCTGATATTCTCAGAAGCAGGGAATAAATCGTTCTGTTGAGCAAGCATCAATATCGCCTCGCAGTCATGGTTTTCCGCTAATCTCTGGATCTCATCATGCAGAGAGGCTGGCATATTTTCTGGCAGTACTTCAAGCAATGTGGCTGTTTCATTAAATGGCAGACCTGCTTGTTTTTCTTCCGGAGAGAATGCGTCCTGATAGCTGGCACCTGAATCAAATAGACCGACAAAATTGACGGTTTCGCCTTCAGCCATCAGTTGGCATGCCATTTCATACGCAATGGTTCCGCCAACTGACCATCCTGCCAGATCATAAGGTCCCTGTATCTGCGTCTGACGGAGACAGGCAACGTACTCTTTAGCGATTTCGCTGATGGTTAACCGGGCATTTTCTTCCCCGAAGGCATCACTGGCGATGATCCCATAAATTGACCGGTCTTTATCATCAATATAAGCGGTAAGATCGTAAGCATACTGAACGTCACCTCCCGCCGGATGAATGAAGAACAATGATGATTTTCCGTTTCCTTTACGGATTGTGACGATATTTTGCTGTTGAGCCAGAGGGGGACTCAATGGATTTTTCGCTTGAAGATAAGCGGCAAGTTCATTGATTGTCGGATGAATAAGCAGGTCGCGTATGGCGATATCCATGCCGAGCGCCTGACGTAAGCGCACGACAACTTGCAATGTCAATAAGGAGTGACCACCCAATTCGAAGAAGTGATCATGCCTTCCGACACGTTCAAGGCCGAGGCTTTCTTGCCAGACGTCAGCAATGATATTTTCTGTCTCTCCGACAGGTGCTTCATAACCGATTTGAGCAATGACCGCTGAGTCATCCGGTAATGGCAGCGCTTGACGATCCAATTTACCGTTTGGTGTCTGCGGGAATGAATCCAGCGCTACAAAGGCATTGGGAACCATGTAGCTGGCTAAACTGGCCTGTAAAGTTTCACGGAGTTTCTCCGGGTTCAGGGATGCCTCCGGCTGTAGTACCAGATAGGCGACCAGACGCTTATCATTGGCGGTATCTTCACGCACCATGACAACGGCTTCTTTGATATCGGAACAGGCGAGTAATCTGGCTTCAATCTCCCCTAATTCAATACGGAATCCGCGGATTTTGACCTGAAAATCATTACGGCCGAGATAGTCAATGTTGCCGTCAGGGAGCCAGCGTCCCAAGTCTCCCGTTTTATACATGCGTCTATCAGCTGGTGCCCTCGCTTCGTCACTGAATGGGTCATGGACAAAACGCTCTACCGTGAGATCCGGACGGTTAAAATAGCCACGCGTGACGCCAATACCGCCGATATGAATTTCACCGGCCACACCCATCGGAACGGGATGGCCGTGTTTATCAAGAATGTAGATCTGAGTATTGGCGATCGGACGACCAATCGTGATCTGGGGCGTGGTATAGCGGCTCTCTGGCTCCGTCTGAAGATTGCCGGAAGCCGTTGAGCAGATAGTGGTTTCTGTCGGCCCATACAGGTTCCACAATCCACTGACTTTTTCTTTTAAACGCTGTGCCAGTTCGTGAGGTAATGCTTCTCCTCCACTTGTCGCTTTGATCGCGGCACCTGTCCAGCCGGAATCAAGCAGCATGCGCCAGGTCGTAGGAGTCGCCTGCATGACTTTGATGTTGCGTGCGGCGATCAATTCCGCTAATTGCTCTGGATCTCTGGCGGTCAATGATGGCGCTATGACGCAGGTACTGCCGTTGCATAAGGGCAGATACAGCTCAAGTGCGGCAACGTCAAAGCCAATTGTGGTCGCGGTGAGCAGGGTATCATCGACAGAGATTTGCAGCCGGTCTTTCATTGATAGCAGCAGGTTTACTACCCCAATATGCTCAACCATGACCCCTTTGGGGCGTCCCGTCGAACCGGAGGTATACAGCACATAGGCCAGATTACGTGATGTAATACCTAAATCGGTGGCTGGCAGGTTGCACTCAGGTTGATGAATGATATTTGCCTGATATTCATCACTATCCAGTATCAATATTGGCGTATCAGTCTCAGACAAACGGGTTTGCAGGCTATGCTGAGTCAGTAATACGGTGGGCTGGCTGTCTGACAGCATATAAGACAGGCGTTCACTGGGGTATTCTGGATCGAGAGGGATATAACCCGCCCCGGCTTTCATGATTGCCAATAAACCGATGACCATCTCCAGACCACGTTCTACACAAATGGCGACCCGATCATCCGGACGTACCCCAAACGCAATCAGATAGTGTGCCAGTTGGTTGGCCCGACGGTTCAGTTCGTCGTAACTCAATTGATTGTCATCATAAATCAGCGCGGTTGCGGTAGGGGAGCGCTCTACTTGTTGTTCAATGAGCTGGTGGATCAGTTGATCCTGCGGGTAAGCCTCACGGGTGTTGTTGAATGTTCGCAGAAGCTGTGTACGTTCTTCCTGCGGCAGTATGTTGAGTTGCAGGCAGGTTTGTTCCGGCGAATTTTTCAGGCTTTCAACTAAACCCTGTAACACCGTGTTCATGAAGTTATTAATCCGCATGGGATCAAGTTCCGGAACACATTGTGCGACCAGTGTAAAGCCTTGCGCGGTGTCATCGACAGATAAACTCAGAGGATAGTTGGTGCGCTCATCGACATTTAACAATCCGATGCCTTCCCAGGCCGTGAGGGTTGTCTGCTGGGTATCATCCTGATTATGACGATAATTCAACAGGCTACTGAACAATGGCAGAGGCGGGGTAACTCCACTGCAATTTTGAGCCATTGCCAGCGGTGCCTGCTCATGCTCCAGTAATTCACTCAATAAGCGATAAGTTTGCTGGACGACCTGCTGTACATTGAAGGTACTCAGCTTGATCCGTATGGGTAATGTATTCATAAACATCCCCAGTGTCTGATCGGCGCCGGCAACACCCTGTAACCGTCCCAATAACACCGTACCGAAGACGACATCATCCCGTCCGCTGCATTGTGCCAATACCTGCGCCCAGGCGACGTGGAACAGTACTGCGGCACTGACTCCCTGCTGACGGGCACATTCCCGTAGTGTCTGCGCAAACGAAGCATCCAGATCGAATTCCGCTTCTATGATGTTGCTATCTTCACCATAGACTTCCTGTAAGCCAAAGGGCAGGGTGGGTTCATCCACATCGCCCAAAAGCTGGCGGAAATAGTCCTGATGTTTTTCAAGCGGTACGGCGCGAGTCTGGGCAATAAAGTTACGGTAGGGCAGTGACGACGGCAGATCGTCGCTCTGGCCTATCATGATTGCCTGCACTTCGTTAAATATCATCTCCAGCGACTGGTGATCACACACCAGATGGTGGTGCAGTAAAGCCAGAAGCCAGGTTTCACTCTGCGGATCTTTGGCAAGGCTGGCGGACATTAACGGCGCTTGGGTGATATCCATCCGTACCGAGCGGGGATCAATATGGCGACGCAGTTGCTGTTCGGCTTCTTCCTCCGGTGACAGGGTTAACTCTGTGACGGGGATCGGTGCCTGACGATAAACCACCTGTACCGGCTGCGGCAGGTCATCCCAGAGGATCGCACTGCGCAGAATATCGTGGCGGTGGAACACCTGTTGCAGCGCGAGTAAAAACGCATCCAGACGCTGGCGGCTGTCAAAGGTCATCAACAGGTTGTCCAGATAAGTATCGCCTTCCGTTTCCAGTAAATGGTGGAACAGAATGCCTTCCTGCAATGGCCCCAGCGGGTAGATATCCTGAATGTTACTGATCCCGCCGGAGACTTGGGTAACGATTTGGTCAATGTTGGTCTGCGTCAGTGCCACCAGCGGCAGCATCTCCGGTGTAATAATCTGGCAATCGTCGGTGATGAGATTCGGCGGTACGCTTATGCCGGCAGAGCCATCAGAATCTGACGCGGCCAGACGAACCGCCATCGCCGCCAATGTCGGCGAAGAGAAGACGCTACTGACATCTAGAGTCAGATTGCGTTGGCGCAGTTGTTCAATCAGGCTGACGACCAGCAGCGAATGCCCGCCCAATTCAAAGAAGTTGTCATGACGCCCGACTTGTTCCAGTCCCAGCAGGGTCTGCCAGACAGAGGCGAGTTGTTGTTCGGTTTCACCCTGAGGAGCCTGAAATTCACGGCTGACGGAGGCAGCGTGATCGGGTGCCGGCAAGGCCTTGCGATCCAGTTTGCCATTCGGGTTTAGAGGGAACGTATCCAGTATCACGAATGCGCTCGGCAGCATATATTCTGCCAGGTGAATACTCAATTGTTCGCGCAAATCGGCTGCATCCAACGTGACACCGGACTTTGGCACGAGGTAAGCCACCAGACGTTTATCGCCTGCGCCTTCTTCACGCGCCACCACCACGGCATCACTGACCCCCACACAGGCGGCTAACTGGTTTTCGATTTCACCCAGTTCAATGCGGAAGCCACGGATTTTGACCTGAAAATCATTGCGGCCGAGGTAGACAATGGTGCCATCTGGTCGCCAGCAGCCCAGATCGCCCGTCCGGTACATCCGCGCATGAGGTTGTTCACTGAATGGGTCGGACACAAAACGTTCTGCGGTGAGTTCAGGTCGGTTCAGATAGCCCCTGGCAACCCCTGCGCCACCAATATAGATTTCTCCGGTGACACCAATGGGGACGGGTTGTCCCCGCGTATCAAGAATATAAATGTAGGTATTGATAAGAGGATGGCCAATCGACAGGGTTTCCATGCCATAGGAAGCAGGGTTATCCAGTGTCAGGGCAGTGGCACTGACCGTCGTTTCCGTTGGCCCGTAAGTGTCGATCCAGCGGCAATGCCGGGTTTCCGGCATCGATTGCCAAGTGACGAAATGGCGGTGTTCGGCTTTTTCACCGCCGACCGTGACCGAACGCAGGTGGGAACTGAAACCACTGCGGCCGGCTTTCATCTCTTGTACCCACTGGTGCCAGAAGGCGGTGGGCAGATCGGCGACGCTGATTGCCTGCTCCTGCAAGAACTGACTGAAGGTAGCATCCGGTATGCGAATATGCGCCGGACGCAGGATCAGGGTTGCGCCAACGGCCAGCGTCGGGAAAATTTCAGACACGGCGGTATCAAATGAAACTGAGGCAAATTGCAGGACGCGGTCAGTGGATTTGAGCTCACTGTTCTGGCATTGGGCATAGGTGAAATTCACCACGTTATGGTGTTCAATCATCACCCCTTTGGGCAGACCGGTGGAGCCGGAGGTATAGATGATATAGGCCAGATGATGGGGATGCAGCCCCAACTGGCGTGGATCAGGGTTATCGGTCGGTTGCGGTGCCACGCTATTTAAATGGCGGGCTTCGTCCAGTTGCCAGACGGCCAGATCTTCTACCGGCAATCGTGCCTGCAAATGCTGCTGGGTGAGCAGTAATTTGGGCGCACTGTCTGACAGGATATAGGCCAGACGTTCGGCAGGGTATTCAGGGTCAAGCGGAACATAACCCGCCCCGGCTTTTAATATGCCGAGCATCCCAATCACCATGTCGAGATTGCGCTCAATACAAATCGCCACGCGGTCATCAGGCTGAACACCAAAAGCAATCAGGGCGTGAGCCAGTTGGTTGGCGCGCTGGTTCAATTTGGTGTAACTGAGAGAGTGATCTTCCCAGATTAAGGCAATCGCATCCGGTGTGTGCTCTACTTGCTGCTCAAATAACTGCGGTAGCAGCTTATCCTGCGGATAGGCCACTGCGGTATTGTTAAAGTCTGCTAGCAACTGAGAACGTTCTGCTGATGGCAGGATAGTCAAGGACTGGATACTTTGTTCAGGCTGATTTTGCAGCGCCGCCGCCAGCTCTTGCAGGGCAATATCCATATAAGCGTTAATGCGGGCAGGATCAATTTGCTGGCTGCATTGAGCGGTCAGCGCAAAACCGTCATCGAAGGCGTCCACATCCAGCGACAGAGGATAATTACTACGCTCTTTACCACTGAGGGTCTGGATACCTTCCCAGGCGAGTGACAGATCCTGCTCGTCATCATCTGCACTGTGACGGAAATTGAGCAGGCTGTTAAACAGGGGCAGGGAAACAGGAATCCCACTGCAACGCTGGGCAACCGCCAGTGGCGCCTGCTCATGTGCCAGTAACTGACTGAGTTGCTGATAAGTCTCCTGTACCGTTTGTTGAACACTGCGATCCTGCAAGATGACACGAACGGGTAAGGTATTGATAAACATACCCAGTATTCGGGTCGTATCCTCACCGCCCTGTAACCGTCCCAATAACACCGTACCGAAGACCACATCTTCCCGATTACTGCATTGCGCCAGCACTTGTGCCCAAGCGACATGGAACAGGACGGCGGCGCTGACTCCCTGCTGACGGGCGCAGTCTTGTATCCTCTGCGCCAGTTCGTCATCCAGTGTTAAAACGGCTTCTGCGATCTCATTATTACTTGCCTGAACATCCAGTAAACCAAAGGGCAGAGTGGGTTCATCAACATCACCTAGCAACTGTTGAAAATAAGCCTGATGTTTTTCAACGGGAACGCTTCGGGTCTGAGCGATGAAATTGCGGTAGGGCAACGCGGGCTGTAAATGGTCACCTTGTCCCAGCAGCAATGTCTGGACTTCATTAAATATCAGCTCCAGTGACAGGTGATCACACACCAGATGATGGTGCAGCAAGGACAGCAGCCAGGTTTCGCTATGCGGATCTTTGGCAATATTGGCTGACATTAACGGCGCTTGGGTGATATCCATCCGTATGGAGCGGGAATCAGTATGGCGGCGTAATTGCTGTTCAGCGTCTTCCTCTGGTGACAGGGCTAACACTATCACAGGAAGAGGAGCCTGATGGTAAACTACCTGTACCGGCTCCGGCTGCCCATGCCAGTGGACGGCGCTACGCAGGATATCATGACGATCGATCACCTGTTGCAGCGCCAGCAGAAACGCATCCAGCCGTTGGCGGCTGTCAAAGGTCATAAGCTGGCTGTCGAGATAGGTGTCTCCCGTTGTTTCCAGCATATGGTGGAACAGAATGCCTTCCTGCAATGGCCCCAGCGGGTAAATATCCTGAATGTTGGCCGCCCCGCCGCTGACTCGGGTAACAAGCTGGTCAATATTGTCCTGTGTCAGTGTGACCAGTGGCAACATCTCCGGCGTGATGGCTTGGCAATCGTCCGGGATCAGGTTCGGGGGAACGGCCTGCGTACGGGTATCAGATGCGGCATCATCGGTTAAATGTGCGGCCATAGCGGCTAGCGTCGGGGCTGAGAAAACCGCACTGACACTCACGGCGAGACCGCGTTGGCGCAGTTGTTCGATCAGGCTGACGACCAGCAGTGAATGCCCGCCTAGTTCAAAGAAGTTGTCTTGACGTCCAATCTGCTCTAACCCCAACAGATTTTGCCAAACCGCGGCCAGTTGCTGCTCGGTTTCCCCTTGAGGTGCCTGATATTCACGGCTGATTATGGCGGTACGATCTGGCACCGGCAGCGCTTTACGATCCAGTTTTCCGTTCGGGTTCAGTGGGAAGGCATCTAATATCACGAATGCACTCGGCAGCATATATTCAGCCAAGTGGGTGCTCAGTTGTTCGCGCAGGCTGGCGGCATCCAATGTGACATCAGACTTCGGCACGATGTACGCCACCAGACGTTTATCGCCTGCACCTTCTTCACGCGCCACCACCACGGCATCACTGACACCGGAACAGTCGGCCAATTGCGCTTCGATTTCCCCCAGTTCAATACGGAATCCGCGGATCTTAACCTGAAAGTCATTGCGGCCGAGATAAACAATTGTGCCATCCGGTTGCCAGCAGCCCAGATCGCCCGTCCGGTACATGCGGGCATGGGGCTGTTCACTGAATGGGTCGGACACAAAACGCTCGGCGGTGAGTTCAGGCTGGTTCAGATAACCCCGGGCTACACCTGCGCCGCCAATATAGATTTCTCCGGCGACACCAATCGGTACGGGTTGCCCCTGTGTATCAAGAATATAGATTCGGGTATTGGCAATCGGGCGGCCAATCGACAAGGTTTCCGCCGCACAGAAAGAACGGGCGGCATGGCTGTTTAGTGTCAGCGCAGTGGCAATGACGGTAGTTTCCGTTGGCCCGTAGGTGTCGAGCCAGCGGCAATTCTGGGTTTCCGGCATCGACTGCCAGGTGACGAAATGACGGTGTTCGGCTTTTTCGCCGCCGACCGTGACTGAACGCAGATGGGAACTGAAACCACTGCGGCCGGCTTTCATCTCCTGTACCCACTGGTGCCAGAAGGCGGTGGGCAGTTCTGCGATGCTGATCCTCTGTTCCTGCAAGAAATGACCGAAGGTGGCATCGGGTATACGAATATGCGCCGGACGCAGGATTAAGGTCGCACCGACTGACAACGTCGGGAAAACTTCAGAGACGGCTGTATCAAAGGAAACCGAGGAAAATTGGAGAACGCGATCCGTGGATTTGAGTTCATTGATCTGGCATTGGGAATGGACAAAATTCACCACGTTGCGGTGCTCAATCATCACGCCTTTGGGCTGCCCCGTGGAGCCAGAGGTATAGATAATATAGGCCAGATGATGTGGCAGTAACCCTGCTTGGCACAGTTCAGGGTTGTGTGTCGGTTGCTGTGCCACGGCATTTAAATAGCCGGCATCGTCCAGTCGCCAGACGGGCAGGCCGTCTACCGCTAATCGTGCCTGCAAATGCTGTTGAGTAAGCAGTAATTTTGGTGCACTGTCTGATAGGATATAGGCCAGCCGCTCGGCAGGGTATTCGGTATCCAGCGGAATATAACCCGCCCCGGCTTTTAATATGCCCAGCATCCCAATGATCATGTCGGGGCTACGCTCGGCACAAATCGCCACGCGGTCATCGGGCTGAACGCCAAAGTCAATCAGGGCGTGAGCCAGTTGGTTGGCGCGCTGGTTCAGTTCGGCGTAGCTGAGTTGAGTGTCTTCCCAGATTAAGGCAATAGCATCCGGTGTACGCTCGACCTGTTGCTCAACCATCTGATGGAGCAGAATATCTTTCGGATAGGCCACGGTAGTTTCGTTAAAATCCACCAATAGCCGGGTACGCTCTTGTGACATCAAGAGTGGCAGCTCTTCCACCCGCAGCGTGTCATCCGCTGTCATGGCGGTGAGCAGGGTGGTCAGGTAACCAACCATGCGCTCAATGCTGGAAGAGTCAAAAAGATCGCGGGCGTATTCCAGTGCGCCCACCAATCCGTTTTCGCTATCATTCAGGGATAACGACAGGTCGAAGTGTGAGCTGTTTTCAGGTAGATCCAGCTCACTGATCGTCAGCCCCGGTAGTTCAACGTTTTGTTGCCCCGGCGTATTTTCCTGAGACAGCATGACCTGAAAGATCGGGCTATGGCTCAGGCTGCGCGGGGGTTTTAACGCTTCAACTAACTGTTCGAATGGCAGATCCTGATGCACGTAAGCATTCAGGGTATGGGCTTTCACCTGTGCCAATAGCTCACTGACGGTTGGGTTGTCATGCAACTGTACCCGCAGCGCTAACGTATTGACAAAGAAACCGAGCAAAGGCTCCAGTTCACGATGCTGGCGATTTGCGACGGGCGTGCCTATTACCAGATCCTTCTGTCCACTGATGCGGGAGAGTAACACTGCCCAGCCCGCCAACAGGGTCATAAATAAGGTTGTCCCATGACGTTGGCCGAGTGTTTTTAATTGTGCATTCAGCGTCGCAGGGAACGTGATCTCAACGCTTCCACCAGCATAACTCTGCTGTGGCGGCCGGGGTCTGTCTGTGGGGAGTGTTAAGAGCGCAGGGGCATCCTGTAGTGCATTGCACCAGTAATCCAATTGTTTTTCCAGCACTTCGCCTTGCAGCCATTGCCGTTGCCAGAGCGCATAGTCGGCATACTGGAGCGTCAATGGCGGTAATGGGTTTGCCAGACCCTGATCGAAAGTGTGGTAAAGCGTCGAGAGTTCCTGCATCAACACATTGATTGACCAGCCATCGGAGATAATGTGATGCTGAGTTAACAGCAGGATATGGCTATCCTGCGAGAGCTTGAGTAATCGTCCCCGTATCAACGGGCCATGTTCAAAATCAAAGGGATGGCTCGCTTCAGACTGCGTATATTCTTCGACAGTGGTTTGTTGTTCTGCTTCAGGCAACTGACTGAGATCCTGAATGGTTAAAGCAAAGCCGCAGTCTGCATCGCCAATGATTTGCTGTGCTTTCCCCTCGACCAGCGCAATGGTGGTTCGCAAAATTTCATGGCGTGCCACCAGGCTATCCAGCGTGGCCTGTAATGCGCTTTGGTTCATCTGGCCTTGCAGATGAAGGCCAGCCGGTATGTGATACGCCGTCTGTGCGGCGGGATCCAATTGAGCAAGGAACCATAGGCGCTGCTGCGCCCAGGATAGCGGTAACGCCTGTTGTGGGTCAGTTCTGGGCTGGATCTGATATTTTTCAGTACTCAGGCTATTTTGGATGCGTTCTTTAATTTTTTTCTGGAGCACTGCCTGCCGTAATTTATCCAGAGTTTGTTCATTGATGTTCATTGTTGATCTCCATTTAACATGGCAAGCAACTCTTCTTCAGACAGGTTCTCCAACTCTTTTTGTACCGACTCTATATCTTGGGCGAAAAAGGTTTCAATTTGTCTTGATAGAATAAGTTCAGCAAGTTTATACAGTGTTGAGTGATGAAAAATGTCTGCAATAGGAATTTCAAGGTGGAATTCTTCACGCAGGTGAGTGGATAACCGCATGATGGATAATGAATTCCCGCCTAACTCAAAGAAGTTATCATGGCGCCCAACCTGCTCTAGTCCCAGCAGGGTCTGCCAGATAGCGGCCAGTTGCGGTTCAATTTCACCTTGAGGGGCTTCATATTCATGGCTGGTGCTGGCGGAACGACCGGGTGCCGGCAGGGCTTTGCGATCCAGTTTTCCACTCGGCGTCAGCGGGAAGGCATCCAGTATCACGAACGCACTCGGCAGCATATATTCCGTCAGGTGCGTGCTCAGTTGTTCACGCAGGCTGGCTGCGTCCAAAGACGCATCGGGTTGCGGGATCACATAAGCCACCAGACGCTTATCACCGGCATCCTCTTCACGCGCCACCACCACGGCATCCTTGACACCCAGGCAGGCGGCCAGTTGGGTTTCGATTTCACCCAGTTCAATGCGGAAGCCACGGAGCTTGACCTGAAAGTCATTGCGGCCGAGATAGACTATCGTGCCATCCGGTTGCCAGCAGCCCAGATCGCCTGTCCGGTACATCCGCGCATTGGGTTGCTCACTGTAGGGATCGGATACAAAACGTTCGGTGGTGAGTTCAGGCCGGTTCAGGTAACCTCGGGCAACCCCCGCGCCGCCAATGTAGATTTCTCCGGTGACGCCGGTGGGTACAGGCTGCCCCCGCGTGTCGAGAATATAGATCCGGGTATTAGCAATCGGGCGGCCAATCGACAACGTTTCCATCGCACGGGAAGCATCGGCGGTCGGGTTGTCCAGTGCCAGCGCCGTGGTGATAACGGTCGTTTCGGTTGGCCCGTAGGAGTCGATCCAGCGGCAATTCCGGGTTTCCGGCATCGATTGCCAAGTGAGGTAATGACGCAGTTCGGCTTTTTCACCGCCGACCGTGACCGAACGCAGCAGGGAACTGAAACCACTGCGGCCGGCTTTCATCTCCTGTACCCACTGGTGCCAGAAGGCGGTGGGCAGATCCACGATACTGATCGCCTGCTCCCGCAGGAAATCACTAAAGGTGGTATCCGGTACTTGAATATGCGCCGGTCGCAGGATTAAGGTCGCGCCGACGGCCAATGTGGGGAAAATCTCAGACACGGCAGTATCAAACGAAACCGAGGCAAATTGCAGGACGCGGTCAGTGGATTTGAGTTCACTGACCTGACACTGGGCATAGGTGAAATTCACCACGTTGCGGTGCTCAATCATCACGCCTTTAGGCAGTCCGGTGGAGCCGGAGGTATAGATGATATAGGCCAGATGATGCGGCTGTAGCTCCAGTCGGCGTGAGTCAGGGTTATCGGTCGGTTGCTGTGCCACGGTACTTAAATGGTCGGCATCGTCCAGTCGCCAGACGGGGAGATCCTCTACGGCTAATCGCCCCTGCAAATGCTGCTGAGTGAGCAGTAATTTCGGCGCACTGTCTGACAGGATATAGGCCAGACGTTCGGCAGGGTAGGCCGGATCGAGCGGAACGTAACCTGCACCGGCTTTTAATATGCCCAGCATACTAATCACCATGTCAAGATTGCGTTCGATACAGATCGCCACCCGATCATCGGGCTGAACGCCGGACGAAATCAGGTGATGTGCCAGTTGGTTAGCGCGCTGGTTCAGTTCGGTGTAGCTGAGCTGAGTGCCTTCCCAGATTAAGGCAATGGCCTCCGGTGTGCGTTCCGCTTGCTGTTCGAATGGCTGGTGGAGCAGGACATTTTGCGGATAGGAAGCCGCCGTATTGTTAAAGTCCACCAGTAACCGAGTGCGTTCATCTGGCGGCAGGACGGCGAGAGATTGAATACTCTGTTCAGAGACGTTTTGCAGTGCGGCCACCAGCTCTCTCAGCACGGTATCCATAAAAGTGTTAATGCGTGCCGGATCAACCTGTCGGTTACACTGGGCGGTCAGGGCAAAGCCATCATCGAAGTCATCCACATCCAGCGACAGAGGATAATTACTGCGTTCTTCACCGCTGAGGATCTGAATACCTTCCCAAGCTGGTGATGCAGACTGTTTATCGTCACGCTGGCTATGGCGGAAATTAAGCAGGCTGTTAAAGAGAGGTTGAGGCGCCTGCACACGGCTGCAACGCTGGGCGATGGCCAGCGGGGTCTGTTCGTGTTCCAGCAATAAACTTAACTGCTGGTAAGTTTCCTGAACGGTTTGTCGCACCGTGCGTTCCTGCAATAAAACGCGCACAGGCAAGGTATTGATAAACATACCGAGGACTTGATCGGCACCTGAGCCTCCCTGTAATCTTCCCAGTAATACCGTACCGAAAACGACATCATCCCGTCCGCTGCATTGCGCCACTACCTGCGCCCAAGCGACGTGGAACAATACCGCCGCACTGACGCCCTGCTGACGGGCGCAGTCACGTATTTTTCGGGCCAGTTCGTTATCTAAAGTGAAGTTGGCTTCTGCTATTTCACTCTGTTCATCAGAGTTGCCTTGTATATCGAGTAAACCAAAGGGCAGGGTAGGTTCATCGATATCACCCAAGAGCTGGTGGAAGTAGTCCTGATGTTTTTCAAGCGGCACGGTGCGGGTCTGGGCGATAAAGTTGCGGTAAGGCAACGATGGTGCCAACGAGTCATCCTGTCCCAGTAGCATTGCCTGCACTTCGTTAAATATCATCTCCAGCGACAGGTGATCACACACCAGATGGTGGTGCAGTAAAGCCAGAAACCAGGTTTCACTATGCGGATCTTTGGCAAGCTTGATAGACAATAACGGGGCTTGAGTCAGATCCATCCGTACCGAGCGAGAATCGGTAGCATCGCGCAACTGCTGTTCGGCATCGTGTTCCGGCGACAGCGTCAGCTCGGCAATGGGAAGAGGGGCTTGACGATGAACCACGTGTACCGGCTCCGGCAGGCCGTTCCAGTGAACCGCACTGCGCAGGATATCGTGACGGTTGATAACCTGTTGTAGTGCCAGCAAAAACGTGTCCAGACGCGGGCGGCTGTCAAAGGTCATCAGCTGGTTGTCGAGATAGGTGTCACCGGTTGTTTCCAGTAAATGGTGGAACAGAATGCCTTCCTGCAATGGCCCCAACGGATAGATATCCTGAATATTGGAGACACCTCCGGGAATTTGGGCGACGATCTGGTCAATGTTATCCTGTGTCAGTGCCACCAGTGGCAGCATCTCCGGTGTAATGGACTGACAACCGTCGGTGATGAGATTCGGCGGCACGTTTTGTACGCTAGTGCCAGTAGCACCATCAGACGTTTTCACTATCAGACGCGCCGCCATCGCCGCCAGTGTTGGCGAAGAAAAGACGGCGCTGACATCCAGATTCAGACTGCTTTGGCGCAGTTGTTCAATCAGGCTGACCACCAGCAGGGAATGCCCACCCAATTCAAAGAAATTGTCCTGACGCCCGACCTGTTCCAGCCCCAGCAAGGTTTGCCAGATAACGGCCAGTTGCTGCTCCATCTCTCCCTGAGGAGCTTGATATTCACGGCTGACGGTGGCGGCGTGGTCGGGTGCGGGCAGCGCCTTGCGATCCAGTTTGCCGTTCGGGTTCAGCGGGAAGGCATCCAGTATCACGAATGCACTCGGCAACATATATTCAGCCAAGTGGGTGCTCAGTTGTTCGCGCAGGCTGGCGGCATCCAGTGTGACATCGGACTTCGGTACGAGGTACGCCACCAGACGTTTATCGCCGCTGCCCTCTTCACGTGCCACCACCACGGCATCACTGACCCCTGTACAGGCGGCCAACTGAGACTCAATTTCGCCCAGTTCAATGCGAAAGCCGCGGATCTTGACCTGAAAATCATTGCGGCCGAGGTAGACAATTGTGCCATCCGGTCGCCAGCAGCCCAGATCGCCCGTCCGGTACATCCGTGCATGGGGTTGTTCACGGAATGGGTCGGACACAAAACGCTCGGCGGTGAGTTCAGGGCGGTTCAGATAACCCCGGGCAACGCCTGCGCCACCAATGTAGATTTCTCCGGTGACACCGATGGGGACGGGCTGCCCCTGTGTATCAAGAATATAAACGTGGGTATTGATCAGGGGACGGCCAATCGACAAGGATTCTGTTACATAGGAAGCAGGGCCATCCAGTGTCAGCGCAGTGGCACTGACCGTCGTTTCCGTTGGCCCGTAAGTATCGATCCAGCGGCAGTGCCGGGTTTCCGGCATTGATTGCCAAGTGACGAAATGACGGTGTTCGGCTTTCTCACCGCCGACCGTGACCGAACGTACATGGGAGCTGAAACCACTGCGGCCGGCTTTCATCTCCTGTACCCACTGGTGCCAGAAGGCGGTGGGCAGATCGATGACGCTGATCGCCTGCTCCTGCAAGAAATGACTAAAAGTGGCATCCGGGATGCGAATATGCGCCGGACGCAGGATTAAAGTCGCCCCGACTGACAACGTCGGGAAAATTTCAGACACGGCGGTATCAAATGAAACTGACGCAAATTGCAGAACGCGGTCAGTGGATTTGAGTTCACTGGTCTGGCATTGGGAGTAGGTGAAATTCACGACGTTGTGATGTTCAATCATCACCCCTTTGGGCAGACCCGTAGAGCCGGAGGTATAGATGATATAGGCCAGATGATGCGGAAAGAGCCCCAACTGGCGTGGATCAGGGTTATCGGTCGGTTGCTGTGCCACGCTATTTAAATGGCCAGTATCGTCCAGTTGCCAGACCGGGAGTTTCTCTACCGGCAATTGTGCCTGCAAATGCTGTTGGGTGAGCAGTAATTTTGGCGCACTGTCTGACAGGATATAGGCCAGCCGCTCGGCAGGGTATTCCGGGTCGAGCGGAACATAACCGGCACCGGCTTTGAGTATGCCCAGCATCCCAATCACCATGTTGAGATTACGCTCGATACAAATTGCCACGCGGTCATCGGGCTGAACGCCAAAGGCAATCAGGGCGTGAGCCAGTTGGTTGGCGCGCTGGTTCAGTTCGGCATAACTGAGTTGAGCGTCTTCCCAGATTAGGGCAATGGCATCAGGTGTGTGCTCTACCTGTTGTTCAAATAACTGCGACAGCAGTTTGTCCTGCGGATAGGTGACGGCGGTATCGTTAAAGTCGGTCAGTAATTGAGTGCGTTCATGTGGCATTAATAGTGGCAGATCTGCGACTCGCAGGTTGTCATCAGCGACCATCGCCGCCAGCAGGTTTTGCAGATAACCCGCCATGCGCTCGATACTGGAACGTTCAAAAAGATCGCTGGCATATTCCAACTCACATGTCAGACTATTTTCGGTGTCACTCAGTGCCAGAGTGAGATCAAAATGGGCACTATTTCTGGTCAGCGCCAGCGGATTGAGGCTCAATTCCGCCAATTCGAAACTTTGTTTACTGGATGTATTATCTAAAGCCAACATGACTTGGAAAATCGGACTGTGACTTAAACTGCGTGGCGGTTGTAGCACTTCGACTAATTGTTCAAATGGCAGATCCTGATGGGCGTAGGCTTCCAGCGCATGAGCCTTCACTCTTGCCAATAATGCGCTGACGGTCGGGTTATCTTCTAACTTGATTCTCAGGGCCAGTGTATTGGCGAAGAAGCCGATTAAAGGCTCCAACTCGCTGTACTGGCGGTTGGCGACGGGAGTACCAATCACTAAATCGGGCTGACCACTTAACCGTGACAGCAAAATTCCCCAGCCGGCCAGTAATGTCATGAACAACGTCGCACCGTGGCGCTGGCTCAATGCCCTTAACCCTGAATTTAATTCCGGCGATAAAGTGAACGTGACCTGATCACCATGATAACTCTGTACTGACGGGCGGACTTTATCAGTAGGCAGTTCTAATAAGGTGGGGGCATCTTGTAACTCATTGCGCCAGTAACTCAACTGTTTTTCCAGCCTTTCGCCTTGCAGCCATTGCCGTTGCCAAACCGCATAGTCGGCATATTGAATGGCTAATGCAGGCAATGGATCAGCTTGCCCCTGACCGAAGGCTTGGTACAGCGCAGAAAGTTCGTTCATCAATACATTAAGCGACCAGCCATCGGAAATAATGTGATGTTGGGTCAATAGCAGAACATGTTGCTGCTCGCCGAGTTTAAGCAGTTGAGCGCGGATTAACGGCCCTTGCGCAAAATCGAAAGGATGGCTGGCTTCAAATTGGGCGCATTCCTCAATGGTTGCCTGCTGCGCTGATGAAGATAACTGACTAAGATCCCGGACAGTTAAAGAAAAACCGCAATCTGCATCACCAATGACTTGCCGGGCTTTCCCTTCGGCCTGCACGATGGTGGTGCGTAGAATTTCATGACGGGCAACGATGCGATCCAACGCGGCTTTAAGCGCGTTCTGGTTCAGGTGGCCTTGCAGGTGCAGCCCGCCCGACATGTTGTATGCCGTCTGGGCGGCGGGATCTAACTGAGCCAAAAACCAGAGACGTTGCTGTGTCCAGGATAGGGGTAATGCTTGCTCACGGTTGGCGGGTAAGATCATCGGTTGTGTTGACTGGGTCGCTGTCACCAATGATTGCGCTAAGTCCGCTAATACCGGTTGAGTAAACAGATCCTGCAACGTTATTTCAATATTCAGAGACTGACGCAAACGGGATGCGACCTGGACGGTTAATAAAGAATGTCCACCCAGTTCAAAGAAACTGTCATAGCGGCCGATTCGCTCCAATCCCAATAAATTTTGCCAGATAGCGGCCAGTTGTTGCTCGATTTCACCCTGAGGTTCAGCATATTCGCGGCTGACGCTGGCCGAACGATCCGGAGCGGGCAGGGCCGGGCGGTCTATCTTACCGTTCTGATTTAACGGGAAGGCTTCCAGTGTAACAAAGGCACTTGGCAGCATGTAATCTGCCAGATTGACACTGAGTTGTTCACGCAGGCTGGCCGCGTTCAGAATTGCACCAGACTGTGGGATTAAGTAAGCAACCAGACGTTTATCGCCGTTGTCATCTTCTCTGACGATGACAACGGCATCTTTGACGCCCGCGCAGGTTGCCAGTTGAGCTTCTATCTCACCCAACTCAATGCGGAAGCCGCGAATTTTGACCTGAAAGTCATTGCGACCCGAATAGCTGATGGTGCCATCCGGTAGCCAGCGTCCTAAATCGCCGGTTTTGTACATACGGGCGCCGGGGATGTCACTGAAGGGATCTTGAATAAAACGTTCTGCTGTCAGCTCAGACCGGTTCAGATACCCGCGCGCAACCCCGCTGCCACTGATATGAATTTCGCCATTTACGCCAATCGGGACGGGTTGACCGCGTTGATCCAGAATATAGATCCGGGTATTGGCGATAGGCCGGCCTATCGGGATATCTTCATAGGTGCAGAGATTTTCTTTATCGATAACGATCGAGGTTGCATTGACGGTGGTTTCTGTCGGGCCATAGGTATTGAGCCAGCGGCATTTTTGTGTGCCAGGACTGGATAGCCACGTGACCAGATGGCGGTGCTCGGCTTTTTCTCCTCCGGCCGCGACGGAACGTAATTGCTCAGGAGGCCAGCTATAACCGGCGCTGATTTCTTGTGCCCACAGGTGCCAGAAAGCGGTGGGCAAATCGACAACTGTGATGCCCTGATTTTGCAGAAAGGTAATAAATTCCGTATCCGGCACCTTGATATGGTCTGGCCGCAAAACGACCGTTGCCCCTATAGCAAATGTCGGGAAAATTTCAGCAACAGAGTTATCAAATCCGAAAGAGGCAAATTGCAGTACGCAATCATGCGGTGTCAATTTTGACATCTGGAACTGAGAATGGATTAAGTGCACCACATTCTGGTGTTCGATCATGACGCCTTTAGGCAGGCCAGTCGAACCGGAGGTGTATAACACATAAGCCAGATTCTGTGAGGTCAGCCCTAGCTGAGACGCGTCGATATTGTCTTTTGGCTGACTGGCGATACAGGTTTGATGTTCTTCACTATCCAGTGCCCATACCGGTATGTTTGTGACAGGCAGGCGGGCTTTCAGGTGCTGCTGAGTGAGCATTAATACTGGCTGACTGTCAGACAGCATATAAGCCAGCCGTTCAGTCGGGTGATTGGGGTCCAGCGGAATGTAACTGGCGCCCGCCTTCAAAATCCCTACGAGGCCGATGACCATATCCAGACTGCGCTCGGCACAAATTGCGACGCGATCATCCGGATGGACTCCCGATGCCATTATGCTGTGTGCCAGTTGATTGGCTCGCTGATTCAGCTCGGAGTAACTCAGTTGAGTTTCTCCCCAGACCAGGGCAATTTTATCAGGAGTGCGCTCCACCTGTTGTTCGAACAACTGATGGATCAGAGCATTTTTTGGATATGGAATGGCGGTATCGTTAAAGTTCGCCAATAACTGAGTGCGTTGTGAAGAGGTCAGCAGGGGAAGATCGTCTACCCGCAGGCTGTCATCGGCCACCATAGCTGACAGGATGGTTTGCAGGTAACCGACCATCCGCTCAATGCTGGCATGTTCAAAAAGATCACTGGCATATTCCAGATCACCGACTAAACTTTGCTCAGTATCATTCAGTGTTAAGGTCAGGTCAAAATAGGCACTGTCTCGGGTTCGTGGCAGTTCATGCAGATGCAGCCCATCCAGCTCGAAATATTGCTGTCCCGGCGTATTATCCAGAGCCAGCATCACTTGAAAAATAGGACTATGGCCCAAGCTACGCGGCGGTTTTAACGCCTCAACTAATTGCTCGAATGGCAGATCCTGATGTGCATAAGCCCCCAGAGCATGATTTTTCACCCGTGCCAACAGCTCGCTGACGCTGGGGTTGTCACCCAGTTGGATCCGTAACGCTAACGTATTGACAAAAAAGCCTATTAGCGGCTCCAGCTCATGCCGTTGGCGATTCGCGACGGGAGAGCCTATCACCAGATCGTGTTGTCCGCTGATACGGGAAAGTAATACCGCCCATCCGGCCAATAAGGTCATAAATAAGGTAATGCCGTGACGCTGACTGAATGCCTTTAACTCGGTACTCAATGCAGGCGGCAGTGTTATATCGACCCGGCTTCCGGCATAACTCTGTTGGGTTGGACGCGGTTTGTCGGTGGGTAACTCTAAAATCACCGGTGCGCCCTGCAATTCACTGCGCCAGTAGTCTAACTGTTTTTCCAGCACGTCACCCTGTAACCATTGCCGCTGCCAGAGCGCATAGTCAGCATACTGGAGTGTCAAGGCGGGTAATGGTTCGGCCTGATCCTGACAGAAGGCCTGATAAAGCGTGGAAAGTTCCTGCATCAAGATATTGACCGACCAGCCATCGGAGATGATGTGATGCTGAGTTAATAACAGAACATGGCTCTCTTCTGCCAGACGGAGCAGTCGCCCCCTAATCAAAGGCCCCTGAGTAAAATCGAAGGGAAGGAGGGCTTCACGCTGGGCGCATTCTTCTACAGCCGCCTGCTGTTCTGTGCTGGGTAACGGGCTGAGATCTTGTACAGATAACGCAAAACCACTATCGGCACTGCCAATGATTTGTTGGGGCTGTCCTTCGACGTCCACGATGGTGGTACGCAGAATTTCATGACGTGCCACAATCTGATCCAGCGCGGCTTTAAGCGCGTTCTGATTCAGGTGACCTTGCAGGTTCAGCCCTGCCGACATGTGGTATGCCGTTTGTGCCGCGGGATCTAATTGCGTTAAAAACCAGAGGCGCTGTTGCGCCCAGGACAATGGCACATTCCCATCACGGGGTTGTGCATGGATTTCTGTTTTTTGTGTCTGCTGACGAGTTAGTTTTGCTGCTTTAGCTAACTCAAGTAGTCTTTTACGTTCTGCTAATGGTAAAGATATTAATTCATTATCATTCATTTTTTAAGTACCATTCAAAGCCAGTTAAAAACCAGAATTAACCCATTGTTTTGTAGAGATCTTGCAAGGATTCAGCGTCAAATTGCAGTAACTGAGCATCAATAATGTGCTCTTCAAGTTGACAAATAGTGGGGTGTGCAAATAATTGTTGAATAGAGAGTTCGACATCAAAGTTTTCACTTATTCTTGACTGTAGCTGTAGCATCAGCAGCGAATGACCCCCCAGTTCGAAAAAGTTGTCATTACGCCCAACGCGATCGATTTTCAGTAACTTTTGCCAGATATCGGCCAGTTGTTCTTCGGTTTCACCTTGTGGCGCCGCATATTCCCGTGTGAGGACGGCTGAGTGATCGGGCGCAGGCAGAGCTTTACGATCCAATTTGCCATTCAGGGTGAGTGGGAAAGCATCCAGCATCACAAATGCACTCGGGATCATGTAATCAGGCAGACTGCCGCCCACTTGTTCCCGTAGAGCAGGAATGCTCAGAGTGACGCCGGGCTTGGGGATGAGATAAGCGACTAGCCGTGTATCTCCGGCATCATATTCACGGGCGATAACAATCACATTCTGAACGCCGTCAGACTGAGCCAGGCGCGCTTCAATTTCCCCCAGTTCAATGCGATTTCCCCGTATCTTGACCTGAAAGTCGTTGCGTCCCAGATAATCGATGCTGCCATCGGCTAGCCAACGCCCGATGTCGCCGGTTTTGTACATCCGCATGTCAGGATGCTGACTGAACGGATCACGGATAAAGCGTTCCGCTGTCAATTCCGGTTTATTCAGATAACCCCGGGCAACACCCGCACCCGCGATATAAATTTCCCCGATTACGCCAATGGGAACAGGCTGATCATGTTTATCAAGGATATAGATCTGGGTATTGTCGATAGGGTGACCAATGGGAACCAGACCGATATGCTGATCGGGTACACATCGCCAAGAGGTGACATCGATTGCGGCTTCCGTCGGGCCATACAGGTTGTGAAGTTCGCTGTGAGCAAAATGAGCCAGACACTGCTGTTGTAAGGAATACGACAAGGCTTCTCCGCTGCACAAAATCTGACGCAAAGAAGGGCAACGGCCGGCGGGTGTCAGATGAATAAAACTTTGCAGCATGGAAGGCACAAAATGAAGGGTAGTAATGCCCCGCGCTTCGATTTCTTCCAGCAGATAGAGCGCTTCCTTATGACCACCGGGACGCGCCATGACTAATTGAGTGCCGGCAAGCAGAGGCAGGAAAAACTCCCAGACTGAGACATCAAAACTGAACGGTGTTTTTTGCAATACCCGATCATGCTGAGTTAATTGATATTCATCCTGCGCCCACAACAAGCGGTTGACGACTCCACGGTGCTCATTCATGACCCCTTTCGGTAAGCCTGTTGAGCCAGAGGTGTAAAGCACATAGGCTAAATGGCGGGACGTCAGACCTAAATCGGTGGCAACCGGGTTATCCGTCGGCTGACTGGCGATATTTGTTCGATACTCTTCACTCTCCAATACCCATACAGGCATAGTTGTCATCGGTAAATGATCTTGCAGGCCGTGATGAATCAGCAGAAGTGCAGGGTCACTGTCTGACAGAATATTGCCGAGCCGATCTGTCGGATATTCAGGGTCGAGCGGAACGTAAGCAGCGCCGGCTTTTAATATTCCCAGCAGGCCAATGACCATCTCCAGACTGCGCTCCATGCAGATAGCGACACGATTATCCGGACGAATACCAGCTTTAATTAAGGCATGAGCCAATCGATTGGCTTGTTGGTTAAGTTCGGTATAGCTTAACGCCTTATCACCGCAACTCAGGGCGATGGCGTCAGGCGTGCGTTCGGCTTGCTGTTCGAATAATTGATGAATCAGAGCGTGTTGAGGAAAAGGCTTATCCGTCTTGTTAAAATCATAGAGAACCTGCTGGTGTTCCTGCTCATCCATCAGCGGTAAGCTGTCGATAGACTGTTGTTGGTTATCCGCCATTGCCGTGAGCAGGGTGATGAGATTTTTTATGAGTTGATTGATTAACTCAGCATCGAACACTTGGGGATCGTAATGGAAATGACAACGGATCTGTTGATTGACCTCCATCATATTCACCATCAGGGGGACGGGGGTATCGGCATAAAGAGGATGTGGGAAAGGCCTTAATTCCGCGCCACCCCAATGCACTGTCGTGCTGGAATCGTCATCCATCCATAACGTTGGCAGCTCACTAACATATCTGGGTTTTTGAAAGGTCATCAGAGTCTGGAAAACCGGATGCGTATCCGCAGTGCGCTGTAATTTAAATTGTTCCAGAACCTTGGTGAAAGGGTATCTCTGGTTTTCAATCGCCTGACGGATAGTCTTCGCGGTTTGAAGAATATGTTCCTGTACAGTGACATTACCGTTGATTTGACCCCGTAAAGCGACCGGATTGACAAATTCCCCTACCAACTTACCCCATTTAGCTTGACTCCGACCCGGCATCATTGAGCCGATAACGATATCGTCCTGCGCGGTATAGCGATTAAGCAGGATTTGATAGGCAGACAGAAAAATAGCGAACAGGCTGTTGCCGTATTCAGATGCCATAGAACACAGCTTAAGGGCTAAATCATCAGGGATTCTACCGAACGCCGTGATCTTATCCGTAATTGGAGGGGAGGCGTTGTTATCTACCCCGTTTTGTACGGATCCGATTTTTATTGGCCATGATAATGAGCTCAAATTACCAGCCAGATTATCGCACCAGAATTGTTGTTGTTTTTTTGCACTTTTACTGTTTAACCATTGCTGCTGCCATGAAACATAATCTTGATAACTGTGTTCTGATATCGGTTCCAATTCCTGTGAGGTCAGAATCATGCCGAGTTCTTCCAGCAACAGCCAGTAAGACCAACCATCGACAACTAAGTGATCGAACGTCAATACCATGACACTTTCTTGCGCATTGCATTGATACCAACTGGCATAAAAGCGCAGCGGATTTTCCAGATCGAGAACATGCCGGCAATCGTCAAATACAAGTTGCTGAAGAGTGTCTTCGCTGAGGTGCCGGGCATCATGTGTCTGAACTTTGATTTCGCTATTCTCTGCTATGCGATATCCCAATTCGCCATCGTATAGCCCAAAACTGGCTCGTAGCATCGGGTGACGCTTGATCAGGTGATTGAGTGCATCTTCTAAATCTTGAGCGTTTAACCCCTCAACTCTGGCACAAAACGCACCATTATTTCGCCCACGTTGGCTTGGGTTAATTTGATATTGAAACCAACGGCTGCTTTGTGCTTCGGATAAAGCAAATGGCTTCAACTTTTCAGGGTGGTTCATTTTATAGCTCCCTTTTTTATGGGCATATGAAAATAAAAAAGTATGAGAACTGATAAAACAAAAAATAAAACTAGAATCCAAATCTACAACTAAAAAAACTGGGTTAAAAAAGTCAAAACGATCTATTTTCAGCAAGAAAAATCATGCTGTGAATGTATAAAATAATAAAAAATATGCCATCCTTAGAAAAAGAATGGAATATTTTAAAAAAACTGATAAGCAAATTTCATTTTGTTCAGAAAATATACTTTGATTTTTTCATGACATTCGAGAGAATGAATTATATATTAAATCAATGTATTTTGCATGGTTAGCCGTGTTTTACTTATGTATCTAATTTTATTACAGGTAATGTGTATCTGCGTTGTTAATAATTTATATTATATAATAATTTTAATAATGTAAGTTAATAAAAAAAGAGCCTATTAAAATAGGCTCTTGGAATGAATAAAAAATATATCATGGTCATTTATTTGGGGTGGTTATTTATTTTAGTTCCGTAATGGTTTCATGACTATGATTATTTATTTCTTTAATATTACCATCTTCCAGTTTAATAACACGTTCAGCAATATCGAAATAAGCATCGTCATGGCTAATCACAATAACCGTTTTTCCACGAGACCTTAACTCTGGCAGAAGCTCTGTATAGAACAGCCGTTTAAACACCGGATCTTGGTCAGCAGCCCACTCATCAAAAAGATAAAGAGGGCGGTCTTCCAAATAAGCAGCGACCAAAGCCAGCCGCTTTCTTTGACCGGCTGAAAGCTCTGTCGTAGAGAATTTACCATCAATAATCTTCACTTTGTGACCCATGTTTAATGCCTGAATGTAATGAGTCGCTTTCTCTGTGACGTCTGTACCGGTATTTAAGAGCTGATCAAATAGATGATAGTTGGAAAATACAGCGGAAAAGAATTGGCGATAGTGGACATTGTTAGATGCATCCATCTTGACACCGTTAAGCCAGATAGAACCGGATTCCTGTTCGAATAAACCGACCAGCATCATGGCTAACGTGGTCTTACCGCTACCATTACCCCCGACAATAAAGACAATTTCGCCCTGAGATATTTTCAGGCTTAAAGGGCCGAGCATAAACTGACGGTCTTCTTTATCAGTCGTATAGTGATGGACGATATCCTTCAACTCAAGTACTAGGGGTTTTTCACTCAAGAATGGGTTTGGCGTGTCACCCTGCACTGATTGATTTTCCTGCCCTTCGTCTAAGTCACTGTCAAGTTGACGCATTTTATTCAGCGAGATTTCGGCTTCTCTCAGTTCTGGAATGGCACCGACAACTTCACTGATAGGGCCAGCCAGAAAGAGTACAACTAATGTCACCGTCACCAGACTGGCCGGGTCTTGAGGCAACCAGATTGGCACGACAAAGACCATGATGCCGATAATCATATAAAAAGCGATTGAGCTGGCATTCAGCACCCACGCATAACCCGTGGTTGCTTTAATACAAATCTCTTTAAATTTTCTGGCACCGGGAGAAATGACTTTATCGATAAAAGCATCGCCTTTCTGCGTATTGAGTTGCAGTTCTTTGCTTCCATCTATCAGGCTCTGGAAATTGAGATACAGCCTGTCCACCTGATCACGCATTTCAGTCATTAAACGTATAGGCCGTTTTTCCAGAAGATAAAAAATATACATCATCACCAGACATAAAAGGATCAAAATGACAAAGAGTTGCCAGGAAATCCACGCTAAATAACCAAAACAGGCGAAAATAAGGGTGATATTTCCAAAAGCAGTTGGGGCTAACATAAAAGATTGTATAAATACATCGACATCTTTAGTTAAAACAGCTAATAGGCCGTGTCTCCCGAGTTTATTAAGTTTTTTGTAAGGCGCGCGTAATATTTTAGCACTCAGACTGAGGCGTAATGAATAAATTGTCGCTTGGGTTAAATGCGAGAGGATAACCTCGGATAGCGTTTTAGTAATGAAAAAAATAATACATATACCAAAAAAGCTCCAGAGAAAGGAATTAAGCTCAATTGTTTCTGTAATTCCTTTGCTAATTGTACTTACTACAGATGCACCGGCAAATCCACTAATTAATGCGCTTATTGTCGATAAAAGCAGTAATATCCAAGATTGGCGGTATAGATAAGCTATTAGAGTCATAAAAATAAGCCATTATAGGATGTTATGGGTAATATAAAATGTATATATCAATTTATTAGACCCGTTATGGTTGTTTTTTTTTGGTAAAAATTCAAGGAAGATTTATGTGAGGTAATATGAATAAATTTAAACCGTGATAAAAATCACATTACCCACCTGCATGGCAGGTGGGAGCACTAATTATCAATAATGATCAGACAAGTGCATTTTTAACCGCTTAATATCCTGTGCAATCTGTGGCTGTTTCACCACGCCATAGCAAGCAAACGTCGGTAAGGGTGACATGCCTAAAAACTGATTTGCTTTATGAAAAGGGTAATAAACGTTGTTGATGCCTTTTCCTTCAAAGAACTGTTCGGGGTCTTCAAAAGATTCCAGCGGTGCATTCCAAGTTACTGAAAACATGTAAGTCTTACCCTGAGATAAACCGCCTGAGCCATATTTTTTGGTAAGATCACTGCGCGTTCTCCCATCATCTTGAAATAACGTACCGTCACCGGCACTAAAAACTTCATCAACATACTTTTTCAAAATCCACGGTGCTTCCATCCACCAGCCCGGCATCTGGTAAATAACACTGTCTGCCCAAATAAATTTATCGACTTCTGCCTGAATATCATAACCCTTATCAACATGAGTTATTTGGATCTCGTGCCCCATTCCTGTCAGATGATCCTTGATGATCTCTGTTAACGCGTTATTCAGTTCTCCTTTTGATTCACCAAACTCTTTTGCTGAATTAATAACCAAAATATGGGTCATAATCATCCTCTGTTTTATTTTATTGATAATGCATGAATTATATTAGATCCAATTTTGGCCGGATGGGTGCCCAGTTATTTCCAATCGTTGCCTGATCCTCCAAAGAGATATTGTTTTCGCATTTAGCGTTTTATCAAGGTCATTTGATGGCGATTGGTTAATCATCATCTTACTCGCAGCCGCTTGATATCCCGACAGGGTGGCTCACCAAATAGACGGCTGTATTCACGGTTGAACTGGGAAGGGCTTTCATAACCCACCTGAAATGCGGTGGCTGATACGTTATGGTGTTGCGTCAATAATATTCGTCTCGCTTCATTTAAACGCAGCCATTTCTGATACTGGAGTGGGCTCATTGAAGTTACCGCCTTAAAATGGTGATGAAAGGATGAAGGACTCATTCGGGCGATTTGTGCGAGTTGTTCGACTTTGACGGGGTCAGCAAAGTGATCTTTCAGCCAGTTAATGGTCTTGCTGATTTGATGGCTGGGGCTTTCCTGTGAGGCCATTTGTTGCAGTCGTCCACCCAATTCACTTTTTAACAGACGATAGACAATCTCTTTTTGAATCAGTGGTGAAAGTACGGGGATATCTTCCGGTGTATTCAATAAATCCAGTAGCCGATTGAAACAAATCAGCAGTTCGGCTGTTACGGGAGTAACAGCTAACCCGCATGTTTCTGGCGAATCCTGCCGGATCGCAACATGATTTTCTATCAGTAATTCTGAGGCTTCCTGAATATTAAACTGTAACATCATGGCAAAAAAGGGTTCTTCTTTCGAAGCGGTGCAAACTTGAGTAATGGTGGGAATATCGGTGGAAGTCACCATAAATTGGCTGGCATCACAACAATAAGAGCACCCGCCGATAGTTATCCGTTTTTTCCCTTGGGCAATGATCATGATGCTGGGTTCGTACAACCAGCCTACTGGCGCCGTCGGCTGTTCTAAATGACACAATGTCATTTCAGGGATCGCAGTTTTGGCTGCATGTGTATTAGGTCGCGTCAAGCTGGCCACTTTCCCGATTAATTGTTGTAACTGAATTTCAATTTCTGGTGCACCGGATAGGTGATGTAATGCACTCATTTTCTACTCCCTCATTCATTGCCATAAACACACAAAATTTTTACTCATTATTGTTACTTAGCATATCGTTAGAATTGGAATATTTATATCAGTGAAAATAATAAATTGGAGGATTAGGCAAGGATTGTGGAGGATAAGGTGGTTGTGGGGGCTAATCATAAAACACAACGCGGATTGATTGAATACTGAAATGAATGCGTTGGGCAGTTAATGTATGTAAGGTACTTGTTTGTTAAAGCAACTGAATATTTCTTGATAAATTGGAAACAACGTAATGAAAGATCCTATTCGTGATGCCTCGCTGTCTGCGGTTAAGGTAGCGAGTGAAATCGCGTATAACTACGTCAGTAAGGTGAGAAACCAACGAGTATTTCCCGATTCTGGCGCTTTATCGGGTCTACAGAATCTTGATAGGCCATTACCCCAACATGGAACGGATTGCCAACAAGTGCTTGCGCAGCTCCATAGGTACGGCTCGCCCGCGACGGTGGCGACAACAGGAGGCCGATATTTCGGTTTGGTTGTTGGTGGTTCAACGCCGGCAGCTATGGGAGCAAACATCGTGACCAGTGCGTGGGATCAGATAGCGTTGATGGAGTCGTCTTCGCCTGTTGCTGATCAATTAGAAAAAATTGCCGGACGCTGGGTTTTGGAACTGCTGAATTTACCGCCAGAGGCGTTTGTCGGTTTTGTGACTGGCACAACAATGGCTCATGTAAGTGCCTTGGCAGCCGCCCGGCAATATTTGTATCAGAAAAAAGGGTATGACTTCGCAGAACATGGTTTACAAAATGCACCTCAATTGAAAGTCGTACTATCTGAAGAAGTTCACATATCAGTTTTAAAGGCGCTGAAGTTGCTCGGTTTTGGTCGTTCACAGTTGAATATTGTGCCATGCGATAGCCAAGGACGAATCATTGAGAGTGCCGTCCCAGAGTTTTCAGATAATACGATTCTGGTATTGCAGGCGGGCAATGTTAACTCTGGTAGCTCGGATAACTTTCACGCACTTATTCCCCGAGCTAAAAAAGCAGGCAGTTGGGTACATGTGGATGGGGCATTTGGGCTTTGGGCGCGAGCTTCGAGTGCGCAATCCGCATTAGTCAAGGGCGTTGAAGAAGCTGACTCTTGGGCGGTAGATGCACACAAGTGGCTCAATACGCCATACGATTGTGGTATGTGTATCGTGCGTCATAAACATGCGTTGAGAGAAGTGATGACGACTTCGGCAGCGTATGTGGAGACTCAAGATATGTGGCAGGCGAAAGATATGCTGCCAGAATTCTCCCGCAGGGCGAGAGCTGTTGAAGTGTGGGCAGCGATTTCAGAACTCGGCGTACAAGGGATTCAGGTGCTGATTGAACGCTGCTGTTTGTACGCAAAAATGCTGGCTGAGGGGCTAGAATTACTTGGTTTTAAAGTGCTTAATGAAATTGTTCTCAATCAGGTGGTTGCGTGTTTGCCAGATATAATCTTGCAGCGAGCTATGCTGCAAAAAGTTCAGCAGTCAGGTGAATGCTGGTTTGGGCAAACAATATGGCAGGGGCAAGAGGCCATTCGTTTGAGTGTCAGCTCTTGGGCTACCACCGAAGATGATATTCAACGTAGCTTGAAAGCGATTGCCGATGCGATTGATGAGGTTAAATATGCTGATGGGATGGTAAGACAAAGTTAGTCGCAGTAAAAACAAAAATCCGCGCAACCACGCGGATTTTAGGTATTTTAATCATTCCTCTAAGCCATCATGCGATGCTGAGAGGAATGAGCAATAAATCAGACGTTGAACAAGAAGTTCATCACATCGCCATCTTTAACGATGTAGTCTTTACCTTCAGCACGCATTTTGCCGGCTTCTTTCGCGCCTTGTTCACCTTTGTAATTGATGAAATCTTCAAACGCGATGGTCTGGGCACGGATAAATCCTTTTTCGAAGTCGGTGTGGATTTTACCCGCTGCCTGTGGCGCTGTGGCACCAACCGGGATCGTCCATGCACGAACTTCTTTCACGCCAGCGGTGAAGTAAGTTTGCAGGTTCAGTAATTGATAACCAGCGCGAATGACACGGTTCAGGCCCGGTTCTTCCAGACCTAGTTCAGCCATGAATTCTTCACGGTCGCCATCTTCCAGTTCAGCGATGTCTGATTCAATAGCAGCACAAACCGGAACCACGACAGAGCCTTCTGCTTCTGCAATGGCGCGAACGGTATCAAGATGTGGGTTATTCTCAAAACCATCTTCATTGACGTTGGCAATGTACATGGTTGGTTTCAAAGTCAGGAAGCTGAGGTAGCGAATCGCCGCTTTTTCTTCCGCACTCAGGTCTAAGGCGCGCAGCATACCTGCCTGCTCAAGGTGAGGAAGACATTTTTCCAGTGCTTCCAGCTCTGCTTTAGCATCTTTATCGCCACCTTTGGCTTTCTTCTGAACGCGGTGAATAGCACGCTCACAGGTATCCAGATCCGCCAGTGCCAGTTCGGTATTGATAATTTCGATGTCTGAGGCAGGATCAACCTGACCAGAAACGTGAATGATATTGTCGTTTTCGAAGCAGCGCACAACGTGACCGATAGCTTCTGTTTCACGAATGTTGGTCAGGAATTGGTTGCCCAGACCTTCGCCTTTTGAGGCGCCTTTCACCAGACCTGCAATATCCACGAATTCCATCGTGGTTGGTAGTATGCGCTGGGGTTTGACAATTTCAGCCAATTGGTCAAGACGTGAGTCTGGCATCGGCACAACACCGGTGTTTGGCTCGATAGTGCAGAAAGGGAAGTTTGCTGCTTCGATACCTGCTTTGGTCAGCGCATTGAATAATGTAGATTTCCCAACGTTAGGCAGGCCAACGATACCGCATTTGAATCCCATATATTTATTACCTCAGATCACTTATAAACCAGCGGGCAAGATGCCTGTTGGTGAGTTATACAAAATTGGCGCTATTATACACGCAATAACTAGCCACGCCACGCACAGCCTGTTAAGCGCTGGCTTTAAAAGCATGCAGACGGTTAATGGCCTTGTTCATGCCATCTTTCATCAGAATGTCCGTGCAGCTCAGTGCTTCATCAATGGCATCATCGATCAGCTTTTGCTCACTGGCAGGAGGCTTGCCAAGTACAAAACCCACCACTTTATTTTTGTCACCCGGATGGCCGATGCCAATGCGCAGACGGTGGAAGTTAGGGTTATTACTGAACTTGTTCTGAATGTCTTTCAAACCGTTATGGCCACCGTTACTGCCCCCCAGTTTCATTTTTGCTACGCCGGGTGGCAGATCAAGTTCATCGTGCGCGACCAGAATTTCATCCGGCTGGATGCGGTAGAATCCGGCGAGGGCAAGGACTGATTTGCCGCTGAGGTTCATGAAAGTTGCTGGCACCAGCAGGCGAACATCCTGCCCATTCAGGTTGATGCGGGCAGTATAGCCGAAAAATTTACTCTCTTCTTTCAGGGGCTGTCTGTGGCGTTGCGCTAACAAATCGACAAACCATGCTCCGGCATTATGTCTGGTCTGTGCGTATTCAGCCCCAGGGTTTGCCAGACCAACGATTAATTTTATGTCACTCACAGTCTTGGTTCGCTTATTGGCAATAAAATAAAAAAAGGGGTTTAGTTTACCTGCCTCAAGGCTTGAGTACAAAATTCATTATGATATTGAAAGGGAGGGTTCGTTATTCCTTAATAGTTGTTCAATGTGTTAAACATGGGGGGCAAATTATTGTTGCTGAATCCCCTTTCGGTGAAGTGTAAAAATGCGTTGAGATTTGTACAACTTGTGATCGCCGCCGCAATAACCTTTTAGATAATAAGGCTATAATATAACCAAGGATGTATCTACTTTCGTGCTTTTGAGTTCGTTTCGTTTGTAAATTGAGTTCAGAAAAGTATTGGAGGTTGGTGATGAAACGTAAAAATGCTTTCATTCTCGGTAACATTTTTATGGGGTTAGGGATGGCGGCAATGCTGATTAGCTTGTCTTATGTATTGCTCAGTCATGTGTTTAGTTTAGACCAGTCTGGATTGGCCACAGGTATTTCATTGATGGGTTTATTTGTTGGTGCATTGGTTTGGTTGGCGGGTGCCAGTATCGGTGGGCGTGAGCAGGTTACTGATAAGTATTGGTGGTTGAAGAATTATGACGAGCGTTATCGCCGTAAAAAACACAGAACCTCATGATTTTTTATATTATTATTGATATCTAGGCAAGGCGGTTATTGATGACCACCTTGCCTTTTTGCTTATATCAGAAGCTGGCGTTGATGCCCAGACTGAAATTGTAGTTATGCTCCTGAGAATTACCCTCGTTACGGGTTACAGAAGCGAAGCCGCGCCAGTTATTGAACAGGTTAGCATTCACACCGACAGTATATTGACGCCAGTCAGTGTTCTGTTTGCCACTTTCTCGCACAAAGGAAGTCTTGGTGGAATTGATGGCGCTGCGCAGTTTATAGCGTGTATCACCGAATTCGTGATTAAACTGGACAGAAGCATAAGGATTGATGCGGCCTAACTGAGTATCCACACGCCAGCCCAGTGTGCCGACTTTGGAAGTGTAGTCTTGATCAGCAAAATGCATGGAGGTGTTGTTGTTGCCGGATTCACGGTAGCCTTTGATATCACCTTTATCCCACGCATACTGGATAATCGGGCTGGTGGTAATTTGATTAGTGACAGCGATATCCCAGCCTGCTGTGAGGCGCCCACCCCATTGTTTACCGGTGGTAGAACCGGTTTCCCGGCGTGTCGCCTGACCTAACTGAATGCTACGTGTCAGACTATCGTATTTGTTGTTTGAATAATGGAGATCGCCACTTAACCAACCTTTGTCATAGAAGTTCCACAACGCGTAAGTTGTCACTACGTGAGCACGTCCTTCATGCGTGAAATTGGAGGCAGAGGTGCGTTCATCCTTATAGTTAGAATATACAGCACCCAGCAGCAGGTTATCAGTGAGCTGATAATCACCACCCAGTGTGAAGGTGTTGTTGTGGCTGCCAGTGTAGCCACCAAAGACGCCAATTTTACCCTGCGCATTGCCACCATTGCGAAGCTGTTGTAGGTGACCATCAAGGGAAGCGCGAACACCTTTGACGGGGATACGGTTGACTTGATTCAGGGTCATGACCTGTGATGGCGCGGTGTAGATGGATTCACTATACTGATCTAGTATGAGGTGGCCAAGTGGTGTTGGATGGAGGTTGTCAGCAAATAAAAATGACTGACTACTATCAAATTTTGGGTCTTTGGAAGAACATTCAGCATCAGACAATGATTTTGAGCAGGCATAGCCAAGAGTATTGGAAATACCATAAACCAGAGGGTTTGCGATGACTTCCTTGAGCAGGCCGTTGGCATCGACACGCATAATATTGCCGTTGCTCTGGCTGATTTTCTCATCTACCAGTTTATTATAGGCATCGGTTAGATTTGTGGCACCTTTACGCGCTTCGCCATAGGCAGCCAGAAGCAATGCTTCGGTCTCGGCTGGATCAGTGGTTTTTGCTGCGATTTTTTTCAACGCACCTTCTAAAACTAGGTCGCGAACCTCATTATTAGGGGTAGGATATTCGTTAATTCCTGCACGGACTTGTTGTAAAATTGCGTTGATATCATCTTGGGATTTGCCTTTCGTTTGTAACGCACCTCTGAGCACTGTTTCCAATAGTCTAGGTGTAATACCAACATCAGGAGCAGTAGGAGCAATGATTAAGCCAGCACCGGCGTTAACCAGCAGATTAATCTGTTCTCCGGCGGCAGTGGCACTCATGTTGACAATATTATAAGCATCAAGTGGATTTTTTTGGCCAGCCATTAAAGCGGCTGCGAGATCATTACCACCTATCCAGTGAATATACACGCCATTGGCATCCGCACGGTTATTATGTGCAGCCAGATATTTTTTGATTTGTTCAGTGGTATTGTCTTCAGGTTTTTCAGGGTTAAGGCTACTGATCGCAGTAGCTCCACCTTGGGCGTAATTGGTGCCACCATCTTTAGAAGCGGTGGGTTTACTACCAGTAATATGTTGAGCAACATACTCAGCATAAAGCTGACTGGTTTTCCCATCTATAGTATATCGCCCATTATTTCCGCTATCACTCAAGCTATCGCCAAAGACATAGGTGTTGTTATAAGCATGGGCATTGGAAATGGCACTGATTGAAAGCGCTAATAGAGCAGGTGTGAATAAAAATGCTTTTTTCATTGGCTCTTCTCCATAAAAAGTAATTTTTTATTTATCAGCGTTATTGCCATGCAATGGCAAAATTCAGGCGATACTTCTCTTTGCGAAGTTAGAGGCGCTGATGTGCTAAAGACTTTAAATAAATTTATGTTATACAGATGATTTATTGACAACTACTGTCTTTGATTAAGGATGATTCCCTGTTAACTATATTCCATATCACTTTGGGCTTTTTATATATAATATGATGCAAAAGCATACTTTTTAGACTGTCAGATATGACGATAAAAAGTCACAATAGCCGCTACCGATTGTCCGGCAGATTAGCAGTAACGGTAATAACACACCAGAATTGTTCGGGAGCTAGGGTACTGGACGTACCAGATGATTTATTGTTCGTACATGATGTTGTCTTTTTCTTGAACGCATGCTCAGAGTGCAAACTCTGTTGGGGATGATAAGTATTGGTTAGATTAACGTATTGATAAAAATGATTATTTAATCATTGCGATTATTTATATATGTGATTAATTAACAAAGAAATATTGACGATGTGTATTAAAATGACGGAAAAAACCCGTTGCTGCGGATGTGTCAACGGGTTTTTTCAGGCAATGATTTATTTAATCACTTGAATAAGTTAGCGCTTAAGATAAGTGCTAAAACTTAAAATTAGTGCTCAAACATCGCAGAGATTGACTCTTCATTGCTGATACGACGGATAGCTTCAGCAAGCATGCCAGACAGTGTCAGAGTGCGAACTTTATTCAACGCTTTGATCTCAGCAGACAGAGGAATGGTGTCACAAACGATAAATTCATCTATCACTGAGTTCTTGATGTTTTCTACTGCATTACCAGAAAAGATAGGGTGGGTTGCATAAGCAAACACCCGTTTCGCTCCACGCTCTTTCAATGCCTCAGCAGCTTTACACAGTGTGCCACCTGTGTCGATCATGTCATCAACCAGAACGCAGTCACGGCCAGCGACGTCACCAATGATATGCATGACTTGAGAAACGTTTGCACGTGGGCGACGTTTATCAATGATGGCCATATCCGTATCATTCAACAGTTTGGCGATTGCACGGGCGCGAACAACACCACCAATGTCTGGAGAGACAACAATTGGGTTTTCCAGGCCTTTCTGAAGCATATCTTCCAGAAGGATTGGGCTACCAAATACATTATCAACCGGAACATCAAAGAAACCTTGGATCTGCTCGGCGTGTAGGTCAACCGTAAGAACGCGGTCTACCCCAACGCTGGACAAAAAGTCCGCAACGACTTTAGCAGTGATAGGCACACGTGCTGAACGGACACGGCGATCCTGACGGGCATAACCGAAGTAAGGAATAACAGCAGTAATACGTCCGGCAGAAGCGCGACGAAGCGCATCGACCATAACGACCAATTCCATCAGGTTGTCATTGGTTGGTGCACAGGTGGACTGGATGATGAATACATCACCACCGCGTACATTTTCATTGATTTGAACACTGACTTCACCGTCGCTAAAACGACCGACGGCAGCGTCTCCAAGGCTAGTGTACAGGCGGTTGGCAACACGTTGTGCTAGTTCAGGGGTGGCATTACCAGCAAAAAGCTTCATATCGGGCACGAGAAAAACCTCAGGCTTGCGTCCAGAGAGATATTGTTGACCAATCGAACATTATTGTTCATTGGTTCAATAACATGTATATCCCAGAGCGGAATGTATGCAATGGTGAAATGTTGACTCCATGCGCAACAAAGCCCTGCATCCACTCTGGGGATTGATTTAACACCTTACGGGCCGATGCTTCTGATTCGAACTCGCCGAAAACACACGCACCGGTTCCGGTCAGGCGCGACGGTGCGTATTCTAGCAGCCATGAAAGAAGCTGTTCAACCTCACGAAAACGTTTTCTTGCGATTGACTCACAATCATTTGTGAATGGTGCCTGTAATAATGCGGGTAGAGAACGAATCGGCGAATTTCTTTTTAATTCAGGATCTGTGAAGATCGTCGGAGTTGAAATCTCAATTCCGGGATGAGCAACTAGAAACCATTTTTCTTCCGGTGATGCCGGACGGAGTTTTTCCCCAATGCCTTCGGCAAAAGCAGCATGGCCTTTAACAAATACGGGAACGTCCGCGCCAAGGCTGATGCCAAGCTGTGCCAGTTCATCATCGGACAAATTGGCTTGCCAGTGGTAATTCAAGGCAATCAGTACGGTCGCGGCATTAGAAGAACCACCACCCAGACCTCCCCCCATTGGCAGGCATTTATCGATGTGGATATCGGCGCCCAGATGTTCGGTTCCCTGACTATTATTCTGCAATAACTGATTTTGTAATAAATGATTCTGCAATAATCGGGCAGCCCGGACGATCAGATTATCGTCATGGGCTACGCCTTCAACGGGCGTCAGCAGGTGGATTTGATTATCCTGACGGGGGATAATCGTGATCTCGTCGCCATAGTCCAGAAACTGGAACAGCGTTTGCAGTTCGTGGTAGCCATCAGGCCGTTGGCCAGTAATATACAAGAATAAATTCAATTTTGCCGGAGAAGGCCAAGTCAACGTCATTATTGGGTTGTCCAGTTATCCATTTTCAATTTTATGCGGTTCTTGCCCTGAGTGAGTTCTAATCGATTAGGCAACGCTGGCATGGTAGAAGCATCATAACCCTGATAATTGATTTTCCAGATCTCACCATTTTTCTTGCTACTCACCGATTTGAGCAAGTAATTCTCATCTAACTGAAAATCTTTGGCATCGCCGGGTAAGCCGATAATCCAGTTTTTCAGATTATTCAGAGGAATATTCATATCGGTAAGCTGATAAATTAATGCCTCAGGAGTATCACTGAGGTATTTTTTACCCTTATTGTCAGTAAGCTGAATCATATTCGGCTGGACGAATAATTCCAATTCTGTTGTACCTAGTGGATTAAGCAACAACAGCTTATAGTTATCAGGCGAATACTGTTGCCAGAAAAAGCGGGCATAGATTTTCTTTTCATTTGCCAAATAAGCAAAAGAGCCTCGGGTCTGGTAATTTTTCAGTTTTTGCAGTTGCTGTTCACGGGTATGCCATTGCGGAGAATTGGCGGAACCTGTACCTGTAGGAGGCTGTGTGACGGTACAGGCTGTCAGCAAAACCGCAGAGAGGGGAAGTAAGCAAAAAAGTGATGATGTTTTCATTCAGTAACCCTTAGCAATAAAATAGTCTGATGGGTAACTAATGCGCCATCCAAGTCTATAATCAAGGTGATAATTTAGCGAAATTTTGTCAACATTTCTCGAATAAATTACGGCATAGCCGTCCGATTGACTTTTATTGAATTGATGCATCAAGTAGAATGCTTATCCAATGAGAGTCCTTATGAAGGGTGTGAGTTTCATGAGAATGGTTATTAATATTATCATGAGATTGATTCCCGTGATAACTCAACGCAGTTAAAATGACTTTATTAGCACTCGGTATCAATCATAAAACCGCGCCTGTTTCCTTACGTGAGCGGGTGGCATTTTCTCCTGACACAATCGGGCTTGCGCTTGATAACTTGCTCCAGCAGCCGCTGGTGCGAGGTGGCGTTGTGCTGTCAACCTGCAACCGCACCGAACTCTATCTCAGCGTTGAGCAGCAGGATAATTTAAAAGAGCAGTTAATCAGTTGGTTGTGTGAGTATCACCAGCTCAATCCTGACGATCTGAAAGCCAGCCTTTATTGGCATTTGGATAATGACGCCGTCAGCCACTTGATGCGAGTGGCGAGTGGTCTCGATTCGCTGGTACTTGGGGAGCCACAGATTCTGGGGCAGGTAAAGAAAGCCTTTGCTGAGTCGCAAAATTATCAATCCCTGTCAGGGGAACTGGAGCGCCTGTTCCAGAAATCTTTTTCAGTTGCCAAGCGGGTCAGAACAGAAACGGAAATTGGCGCAAATGCGGTTTCTGTGGCTTTTGCTGCCTGTACGCTTGCCCGACAGATTTTCGAATCTCTGTCTAAATTGAATATTCTGCTGGTGGGGGCAGGGGAAACGATTGAATTGGTTGCTCGCCATCTCAAGGAACACCGTGTGCGTCACATGATGATTGCCAACCGCACGAAAGAGCGGGCGCAGACACTCGCCAGTCAAGTGAATGCGGAGGTTATTTCCTTGTCCGAAATTGATACCCGGCTGGCAGAAGCCGATATTGTGATCAGCTCTACCGCCAGCCCACTGCCGATTATCGGTAAAGGTATGGTCGAACGGGCGTTGAAAGTCCGCCGCAACCAGCCGATGTTGCTGATTGATATCGCTGTTCCTCGCGATATTGAACCGGACGTTGAAAAATTGAGCGATGTTTATCTATACAGTGTTGACGATTTACAGGCCATTATTCAGCAAAATCTGGCTCAACGCAAGGCTGCCGCTATTGTCGCGGAAGGCATTGTGCAGCAGGAAAGCCGCTATTTCATGGATTGGTTGCGCTCTCAAGGGGCGGTCAATACAATCCGGGAATATCGGGAACAGGCAGAAAAAGTCAGGGCCGAAATGACAGCAAAGGCATTGATGTCCATCAGGCAGGGTGCTGATGCTGAACAGATCATCAACCAGTTGACTCACCAATTGACGAATCGTCTGCTCCATACACCCACTAAATCACTTCAACAGGCGGCCAGTGATGGCGATTTGGAACGCCTGAATCTCTTACGGGACAGCCTTGGGCTGGATCATAACTAACCCTATTCGAATTAAGGTCTGATATTACGAATGAAGCCTTCTATTGTCGCTAAACTGGAAGCATTGCAAGAACGCCATGAAGAAGTTTTGGTTCACCTCGGTGATGCCAGTGTTATTGCTGATCAAGATCGTTTCCGTGCATTGTCAAAGGAATATGCTCAACTCACCGATGTGACCCATTGTTTCAAATCCTGGAAAACGGTTCAGGAGGATTTACAGACAGCGGAGATGATGCTTGACGATCTCGAAATGCGGGAAATGGCGCAGGAAGAGCTCAAGGAGGCAAAAATTCGTAATGAAGAGCTGGAACAGCAGCTACAGCTACTGCTGTTGCCGAAAGATCCGGATGATGAGCGCAACTGTTTCCTTGAAGTCCGGGCAGGAACCGGTGGCGATGAAGCCGCGATATTTGCGGGAGATTTGTTCCGCATGTATAGCCGCTATGCGGAAGCCCGCCGCTGGAGAGTAGAGATTATAAGCGCCAACGAAGGCGAGCATGGTGGCTACAAAGAAGTGATTGCCAAAGTTTCGGGTGATCAGGTTTATGGTCACTTGAAATTTGAATCAGGCGGTCATCGTGTCCAGCGTGTACCGGAAACGGAATCTCAGGGGCGTATTCACACTTCTGCCTGTACTGTAGCTGTCATGCCAGAAATTCCAGAAGCTGAATTACCGGACATCAGCCCAGGTGATTTGAAAATAGATACGTTTCGCTCTTCCGGTGCGGGTGGGCAGCACGTCAATACCACCGATTCTGCGATTCGAATTACCCATCTCCCAACGGGGATCGTAGTGGAATGTCAGGATGAGCGTTCCCAGCACAAAAACAAAGCAAAAGCGATGTCCGTATTGGCAGCGCGTATCCGTGCTGCTGAGATGCGGAAGCGCCAAGAAGTGGAAGCCTCTGAACGCCGAAATTTGTTGGGTTCTGGTGACCGCTCAGATCGCAACCGCACCTATAACTTCCCACAGGGGCGTGTGACTGATCACCGAATCAATCTGACGTTATACCGCCTTGATGAAGTGATAGAAGGCAAACTGGATATGCTTATTCAGCCGATCATTATCGAATATCAGGCAGATCAACTGTCTGCACTGTCAGAGCAGGATTAATGAATTACCAATGCTGGCTACAACATGCGGCTACCCAGTTGTCTGAAAGTGACAGCCCTAAGCGTGATGCGGAAATCTTGTTGGGATACGTGACAGGGCGTTCCCGTACTTATCTGATTGCTTTCGATGAAACGCTAATCTCATCGGAAGAATTGCATCAGCTTGATAGCCTGCTGGTGCGCCGCATTCAGGGAGAGCCGGTAGCTTATATTATTGGTGAACGGGAATTCTGGTCACTGCCGTTTGCCGTATCACCAGCGACGTTGATCCCGCGTCCTGATACTGAATGTCTGGTGGAGAAGGCATTGGAATTATTGCCTGATTCTCCAGCCCGGATTCTGGATCTGGGGACGGGGACGGGAGCGATTGCACTGGCACTGGCAAGTGAGCGGAATGATTGTTATGTGACGGGGGTCGATATCAACTCTGATGCTGTGATGCTGGCGCAACATAATGCTGAAAAAAACGCCGGAAAACTGGCCATTCACAATGTGAATTTTTTGCAAAGTGAGTGGTTTGCAGCAGTGGGTAACCAACAATTTGATATGATTGTCAGCAATCCTCCGTATATAGATGAGCGTGATCCTCATCTACAAGAAGGGGATATCAGGTTTGAACCAGCCACTGCATTGATCGCTGCACAAAATGGCATGGCGGATTTGCAGGCAATTGTGGGACAGGCGCGCCATTTCCTGTCACCAAATGGATGGCTATTGCTGGAACATGGCTGGAAACAGGGAACCGTTGTCAGAAACCTATTTTTAGAGAAGGGTTATCAACAGATAGCGACTTTTCAGGATTATGGCGGTAATGAACGCATCACGATAGGTCGATGGAATAAAAATGAAACCCATAGTTAATTATGAATTCAATAATACTCCCCTGATTGACGGTATTATTCTGGTATCAAAAATTATCCGCCCTGATTTTCCTCAGACTCTGGTGAGTGAGCAGCTAACTGCATTGGTTGAAGAAGCCCGGCAGAGGCTTTCCTCCATTACCGATTCCAAAGTGAAATTGGATTCGCTGCTGACACTTTTTTATCGGGAATGGAAGTTTGGTGGAGCTAATGGGGTGTATTGTCTGTCAGATACCCTGTGGCTGGATCGCTTACTCCATTCACGTCAAGGCTCACCTGTATCATTGGGTACGGTGTTTACGCATATTGCTCAGGCGCTGGGGCTGTCGGTACAGCCTGTCATATTTCCAATCCAACTGATATTGCGGATTGATTTGCTTGATCAGCCCACTTGGTTCATTAATCCCTTGAATGGGGATACGCTGAATGAACATACGCTGGATGTCTGGTTAAAAGGTAATATTGGCCCAACTGTTCGTCTGAAAAAACAGGATTTGCAGGAAGCCGATAATGTCAGCCTCGTGCGCAAAATCACTGACACCATCAAAGTTTCTCTGATGGAAGAGAAAAAGATGGAACTGGCGCTGAAGGCCAGCGAAGTGGTGCTGACGTTTGATCCCGATGACCCCTATGAAATCCGCGATCGGGGGCTTATCTATGCCCAGCTCGACTGCAATCATATTGCTGTTTCGGATTTGAGTTATTTTGTCGAGCATTGCCCTGAGGACCCAATCTCAGAAATGATAAAAATGCAAATTAACACCATAGAACAGCGGTTGATTGTCCTGCATTAGGTTTATTTTTTTATTGATACCGCAAATTTATTTGCCCTTAACAAGAGAAGGTATAAGCATGCAACAGAAAGTGGTTAATATTGGTGATATCAAGGTCGCAAATGATCTGCCATTTGTATTGTTTGGTGGAATGAACGTCCTTGAATCACGGGATTTGGCCATGCGGATTTGTGAGCACTATGTCACCGTGACACAAAAACTGGGCATTCCTTATGTTTTTAAAGCGTCTTTTGATAAGGCTAACCGTTCTTCTATCCGCTCTTATCGTGGGCCAGGGCTGGAAGAGGGGATGAAAATCTTTCAGGAACTAAAACAAACCTTCGGCGTGAAAATTATCACTGATGTGCATGAGCCTGCACAGGCTCAACCAGTCGCGGATGTGGTGGATGTGATTCAGCTTCCAGCCTTCCTCGCCCGCCAGACCGATCTGGTTGAAGCGATGGCGAAAACCGGTGCTGTGATTAATGTTAAAAAACCACAGTTTGTTAGCCCTGGGCAAATGGGCAATATTGTTGAAAAATTCAAAGAAGGCGGCAATGACCAGGTGATCCTGTGTGACCGTGGCAGCAACTTTGGTTATGACAATCTGGTGGTTGACATGCTGGGCTTCGGTGTCATGCAACAAGCTACCCAAGGTGCGCCGGTTATTTTCGATGTCACTCATGCATTACAGTGCCGCGACCCATTAGGTGCAGCTTCCGGTGGCCGTCGCGCGCAGGTTGCTGAACTGGCTCGTGCGGGTATGGCTGTGGGGATCGCAGGTCTGTTCCTTGAAGCGCACCCAGATCCAGAAAATGCCAAATGTGATGGCCCGTCTGCTTTGCCATTGGCAAAACTGGAGTCATTCCTGATGCAAATTAAAGCGATTGATGATGTTGTGAAAAGTTTCCCGGAACTGGATACCAGCAAATAAATTCCTACGCTAGTCTTCTATTAGTCACCCTCTGCCAGTTATGCTGGCAGAGGGTGACTTGTTGTTACTAACCTTGAATCTTTTCTGAAGAAGCACACACCTCAGGCGTGTAATCAACTGCCATCTCTTTTAGTGCCTTGGGTAAGGTAGCATAAAAACTCAGCTCTCCTTCAATTGGCATAACTTTGGCTCTTGCCAGCGTTTTTAATGGCTGGAAGGGAATATCACATACGACGATATGTTTTTCTTTGCCAAGTTCGCGCACAAAACCCTGAAAAGCGTGTAATCCGCCAGCGTCCAAAACGGGTACGGCATCCCACTGCATGATGATGGTTTGATAATCAGCACTTTTTTCTCTCAGTTCGGCAAAAATACGTTCGGCGGCAGCGAAGAATAAAGGGCCGTTAATTCGTACGACCAATAACCCTTTCTCCGCGCTTGTTAAAGATGACGTGCTGATTCGAGTCATATTGGCAATTTTGCGCATAAACAGGAGTGATGCCAGCACAATGCCGATAGTGATCGCGACGACCATATCGAATAGGACAGTCAATGACAGACACAAAAGCATAACAATAATGTCATCTTTAGGCGCATGGCGTATTAAATCCACTACCTTATGTGCCTCGCTCATATTCCACGCGACAATCAGCAGAATGGCTGACATTGCCGCCAGTGGTAAATAAGAGAGCATCGGAGCCAAAACCAGCAATGTTAATAATACCAGCAGGGAATGCACCACAGCGGCTATCGGGGAAGTTGCACCTGCCCGCACATTGGCGGCTGAACGGGCGATAGCCGCTGTGGCGGTAATGCCACCAAAGAAAGGGGCGGCAATATTGCCCAACCCCTGGCCAAGCAGCTCACCGTTAGAATGGTGCTTTTTCCCTGTCATGCCATCCAGAATCACTGCACACAGTAACGATTCAATCGCACCCAGCATGGCCATCGAAAACGCAGCGGGCAGCAATGCCGATACGGTATTCCAGCTAATATTGAGAGAATGTGTATCGGGTAAATTCCATGGCAGGACAAATTGGGGAAGAATGGGGGGAATACCTTGGCCTTGCGTGCCATCCGCCAGTGTGTAACTAAAAGATGAACCAATGGTGGCGACATCATAGCTTAACAGGTGCATCGTGCCCATAACAGCTGTACCCGCGATCAAAGCGGGTAAGTGACCCGGTAACTTTACTCCCAGTTTCGGCCAGAAAATCAGTACCAGAAGCGTAGTCAGCCCGATAAGCGTATCACCCAATTGTAATGAAGGCAGGGCTTGATAAAGTGCAACTACCTTATCAATATAATTTTCCGGTATATGTGCCAGTTTCAGGCCAAAGAAATTTTGCACCTGCATGGTGGCGATAGTGATGGCAATACCGGAAGTAAATCCAAGGGTAACAGACATAGGAATATATTCGATAAGCCGGCCAAAACGTGCCAATCCCATCACAATCAAAATCACACCTGACATCAGCGTCGCAATGAGCAGGCCGCTCAAACCAAACTGCTGTGAAACAGGATAAAGGATCACCACAAAAGCCGCCGTTGGGCCGGAAACGCTATAACGTGAGCCTCCGGTCATGGCGATGACAATGCCGGCGATAGCGGCAGTATACAGGCCATACTGTGGTGCAACTCCGCTTCCTATCGCCAGAGCCATTGCCAATGGGATAGCGATAACACCCACGGTAATCCCAGCGATGATATCTCTGATAAAACGGGGGAAAGAGTAAGATTCCTTCAGACATGAGTCAATAAACGCACTAAATGGGCGTATCCCATTAATTTTACGAGTATTCATTTAATCTAAAACCAAAAAATAAGGCGTCCGCATGACGGGCTGAAAAAGAATATGTAAGAGTATCTCTTTTATCACCCAATAAAGGTGTTACAGGTCTAAAAGTTAGTTAATAGTAGTACAGTCGAGAAAATGTAGCATCGTTACGTTCTGACTTTGTCAGATTAAAGCTGAATTCAGGCTGAATATTTCAAGGTAAGCAGAAACAGGAAAAACAGTATCCATTGCAGGATCAGACCAATCGTAGCCTTTTTTAACAGTTTGATTGCTCCGTTAAAGCGATCATTCTGTGTCCGTGATTGGGGTAACTTGTTAAATATCAGCAATAACGTTTGATCGAACTCGGCGCTTTTTTCAGGGGATGAATTGAGGATCTGAAAATAGTGGCAGTCAAGCCAAATGCGCCAACAATAGTATTGGCAGTACAGCGTTGTGAATAATAGTACGGCATAGAGTGCAATGTTGTTTAAGGCGGTAGTGTTGAAGACAGCAATCAGCATTGCCGTCGCGATCAGGATAGAAAAAGCAGATAGTGCCGAGATAAAGCGCCAGCTTTTTAACGTTGCGATAATCACTTTGCTGATCAGATTTTCCGGCTGCATGTTATGTTCCCCGTTATAGGTAGCCTTTTGCCCATTGAGACAGGGCATCCAGATGTGTTTGTCTGAACGTGACATGCGGTCTGGCTTTACGCAGGATTGCTACGACAGTGCTGATATCATATTCAGGATGCTGTTTCAGTAGCCATGCTGCTACCACCATCGCACTGCGTGACAGGCCAAGCGTACAATGAACGAAAACATCTCCCTGCTGGCGTAGTTTATCCAGCGTACAAACTGCCGATTGTAGAGCTTCAGGTGCCAGCGGCAGTAAGTCGATTTGCGGCTGGCAAACATAATTTACTGTGCGGACATCCGATCGCCTGTGCCACTCAGCGGTTATATCAAGGACACTGACCGCCGTAACGGGCTGGCAAGGCAGGCTGCCGAGAATAATCCCTTCAGTTATACGGTTGAAAGGTGCGCTTTTACGCCGGAACCAGAGATAAGAGAGCCATGCTCCCAGTTGGTATGGCGCCAGTAGCCAGCGTGCAGACAGTGACATCCGGCCATCTGGCTGTTTTTGAAACACGGAGCTGCCTAATCCTGCGTAACCCAGTGCGATCATCAGTAACGATACAGCAGGCCACAGCAGTATCCAGAAACTCCCCCCCAGCAGACTCGCTATAAGCGCGAACAAAGCGCTGCCTGTCAGATAATAGCCGAATAACTTCCGTGCATAGCGATCTTGATTAGGTTGCCAGCGCCAGCGGTATGAAACCGGCAGTAGGTAACTGAGGATGACACCAACGGCAAAACCCGTTAGTACATCGATAAAATGGTGCTGCCAAGTCGTCAGAACCGAGAGTGCAATCAGCACTGACCAAATGTGCAGCAACCCACGCCAGTAACCACTCACGTAGGCTGAATAGCGCAGCCAGAGCAACCACAGCAGAATAATGTGCAGGGAAGGGGCTTGATTATAGGGCAGATCAAATAACTCCAGTTGATTAAATAACCAGCCAAATAGGCCTTCTGTGGTGGGGCGGGAGAACGAAAATTTCAGGGGGAACAGTAAGAATCCAACACAGGCAATCAGTGATGCGGTCATTAATCGCCAGCCGTGAAGCCACTGTTCACGGCGATGGGTACAGATAAATAACGATATTCCGTAGAACAGATCGATACTCCAGTAAGGGATAATCGACCATGACCAAAAAGGGATGTTATGTTCCCAACCGAACATCACAGTGCCGACATCGCCTCTTTGTGCCGTGAACTGATTGACCTGGCCATAAGTAAGAAAGAAAAACGGAGCCAGAAACAATAGCCAGATAACACCTGTCAGCCATAGGCGCCGACGACTATCGAGAGAAGAGTGCATGTGGTGTTCCATCTTATATTTATTTATTCATCAGCGATGAACACGCTTGGCAATCGAAACAGTGAAAATGCCCCAGTTATCTGTCAGTTGGTACAGTTTTTCAAACCCGGCGGCTTCCACTAATGCGTCCATTTCCCCTTGAGTACGGCGCCGCATGATCCACGGTTGACTGTCACGATGGCTGGAAAGAACACGGGCGATGACCTCAATTTGTGGATGCCACGGTTGGCCGGTGTACACCAGATAACCATTTTCTGTCATAACATCAGCAAAGCCGCGTAGCGAATTTCTGAGTAAATTATTATCAGGGAACAATTCATAGAGACCGGATACAATACCCAGTGTCGGCGCTGGCGTAATGGATGCGATGCTTTCAGCATTAAAGGCATCACCGATAATAAAACGAATTTTGTCCGTCAGATCGCGCTCCTCAATATAAGCCTGCCCTTGATTAACATTGATTTCGCTATAGTCCCTTAACAAAATAGAATCGACTTTGCTGAAATCGTTGATTGCGTCAAGAATATAGCGTCCGTGTCCGGCGGCGATATCAACCATATGCACAGGCATATTCTGTTCACGTAGACTGCGAATAGCATGGCGGATCAACATTTCAATATGGATCTTGCGCTGCCGTATACCGCGCCAGCCAATGCTGTTCAAATAATGCTTATCGAGTATTCGCCCCAAAATGCCCTTACCCTGCGGTTGGTTGCGGTAGACATAATCTAATGTGGAGCCGGAATCAAACCCCGTTTTGAGACCGATGCAAACACCCTCGGAAGTTCTGCCCCAGCGAGTACTCATTACCTTACGCATCAACTGATAGCTGAGTTTCTTCGGACACAGACACGGTAATGATGTGCTTAATGTTCGAAATTCATCGGCAGAGTGACTCCAGGTATCTTCTCGGCTGTAATCGTGCTGATAACGCGGAAGTGCAAAAATGCGCTCAATAAAGACCCGGATTTTGTCAAAAACCAGATGGCGATCTTTTTCACCCAACGTATCGTGGTAGAAGCCATCCATCACATATTTTTCTTTGATAGGGGTATTTAGCTGCTGATAAAACTGATGCTGTGGTTTTTTGTTCACTACATAATCGCTGCCTGAAATAAACAACAGGGTAGGTAGTGTAATGGCGGCGGCATCTTTAACTACTCGCTCGGCGGTTTGGTAAAGATCCAAGAGAATATTGACGGCGATTTCCCGGGTAATCAACGGATCGCTATTATAAGAGGCAATTCGGGTTTCATCGTGAGTCAGATATCTGGCTTTCACATAGGAGTTCACGAAGAAAATACCTCGTGCTTTTTGCATCAATTGCAGTCCCTGCGTGGCAAAAGGGATATACAATTTAATATCAAATGCGGGTGCTGCGAGGATCATGGCGCGGATTTTTGGCGCATAGTCGTGTATCCAAGCAGAGACTAATACCGCTCCGACACTCTGGCCGATAACCACGATATTTCCCATGGCGATGCCGTACTGAATGGCAATAAATCTGACAAATTCATCAACATCACGAATCGACGTTCCCATAGATGGGCTGTAACCGCGCGGCCCTTCTGTCTTACCGTGTCCACGGGCATCCCACGCGAACATAGGAACATCAGGCAGATCGAGTCCGTCAACGACATGCTGGATGCGTCCTGAGTGCTCATGACCACGGTGAAAAATAATGATCGCTCTGTCTGGATTGGCCTGTTGCTGTGGCCAGTAACGGTAAAACAGAGAAGCATTATCTGATGTGGTGAAATAATGTTCTTCAGCAATACGTTGATCGAGTTGTGGTGTCATGTTAGAGCCTCATTTGGAGTGTGACTGTTCAGCCAGCCGGATTTCACGTAAGGCTTTAACAACGCGCTGGTAGCAAGTCACCAAGAGTAAAATGATCATGAAAGCAAACAAAGAGCTACTCCAGCCCAAGGTCGAAGGGAAAATCGCAATAATCAATCCATAAGCTCCGAAGATAAAAGCACGGTCACTTTTTCCTATCGGGCCGTCATAGCGCCGTGATGCACCAATCGTTTGTGCCAGTACGCCGATGAATTCGGTCAAGATAGTGAGGAATAAAATAATCAACAGGCTGAGGCTGTTCACATCAGGTAAAAGGCAGAAGGGGAGATAGAGGGCAACATCAGAAATGACATCCCCCAATTCATTATAAATAGCGCCCAGATGAGACTTCTGGTTATGTTCCCGTGCCAGCATGCCATCAATAGCATTCAGAGCCATGCGAATGAAAAGAAAAACAGGCAGCAACCAATAGAGGTGGGGCGAGGGAAATAGGCTCAATAGTGAACCGGCAAAGATTGACAGGAATAGCGCGGTTAAAGTGACCTGGTTTGCGGTGATCCCTTGTTTATACAGATAAATTACGATAGGACGCAGTAAGTTTTGGAAACGGGGTTTTAAATCGTATATGGTCATTTTTCTCTAAGTCCTTTAGAGGTCAATTTATCAGCATTATTAATAAAATAAAAAATCTAAAAGGGCAATCAGATAACAATGATCTTGTACAAGGGATCAAAAAACTATCTTTTTAATCAATTAAATTATGATAGTTGCGTATTATTAGAGGTTGATGAGTCGGTTAACTTGAATGGATGGGACGAATTGTCTAGAGCACAGCGTTTGTTATCTCTCATGGAAATATTGCGCCGTTATCACTTTCCGGTTCAGGGAAAAGTGTTGGCGCAGAAATTGAATATCAGCTTAAGAACACTGTATCGGGATATTGCATCGTTGCAAGCTCAAGGCGCGATTATCGAAGGTGAGCCGGGAATAGGGTACGTTTTGAGGCCTGGGTTTGTGTTACCACCGCTCATGTTTACACAAAATGAAATAGAGGCGTTGGCATTGGGCGCGAATTGGGTGGCTAAACGTGCAGACCCCCAACTAAAAGAATCTGCAAATAATGCAATAAGCAAAATTGCGGCTGTGATCCCAGCAGAATTGAAACAAATGTTGGAGGCAAGCTCCTTACTGATCGGGCCTGCTGCGACAGCTGTTCAGCCTGTTGTCGAGATTCAGCAGATACGTCAGGCGATCAATACCCGGCATAAAATCACCTTCGCTTATTTAGATATAAAAGACATCCCATCAGAAAGAACAATATGGCCATTCGCCTTAGGCTATTTTGAAAATATCAGCATTGTGATTGGATGGTGTGAATTACGCGAGGAATTTCGTCATTTCAGATCAGATAGAATCATGCGTTTGAAAATTGAAAAACAATGTTACCCCCGTTCAAGGCAAGTATTGCTCAAAGAATGGAGAGCAATGGAAAAAATTTCTCGTTAGCCAAAACTAATATCGATTGGAAATTCAAGATAAACTAGCATCCTGCATTTACTGAAGCAGGATGCTATTGTGCTAACTGATTATCCGGCAAACGGGGTTGCTGCTCGCCCAGAATGCCCCGGACGGCACACAAATACACCACCTGCTCCCGGTGCGGTGGCAGAACGTTCCACGGCTTCTTCAGAAACACCATACAGTGTTTTAGTGATATCCGGTAATTTCCGGCCAGCGCTGGTAATGAACAGCTCGTCACCGTGTAACCCACCGAAAGTACAACTTGTTACAGCCGGAGTAGAGGTGATCACTTTGCCCAGAAGCTCTCCTGCTGGAGAATAGTGACGCACTTCACCACTTCCCATCAGGGCAATCCAGATATTGTCTTGATGATCAACCGTCAATCCATTTGGTACACCTTCTCCTTTGTCAAAGGTGAGAAACCGACTGCGGTTACTGATTATTCCATGTGTGGCATCAAAATCGAACATATCCACGGCCAGCGTATGTGAATCGACATAGTAGAAAGTCGAGCCGTCGGAACCCCAGTCCAATCCATTGGAAAGCGTGACGTTCTTTAACATAGTTGTTATAGTTCCGTCAAGGTCAATACGGTACAGAGCACCCTGTCCCTCAATCACCTTGCCGGATGAAGTGAGAATATCATTACCCAATGTACCGACCCATAGTCTGCCCTGTGGATCAGATTTTATATCATTGGCTCGAATTTGTTTCGGATCAGCGTCCAGTTGGGCAAACGGCGTGATATCTCCTTCATCATTCAATATTAGTAGATCCGTACCAGCAGCGACAACAACACCGCCATTTGTGCGAAGAACTACACCGCCAATGTGGCGATTCAGGTTCCAGCGACGGCTTTGGAACCAGTTGCCGTTATCGTCGGATTTTCCCTCCTGAATAATGCCGTGGGCGTTATCGCACCAGATAAGGCGTGTATTTGCTGCATCCCATAATGGGCTTTCACCAATCGTATTTCGGGCATCAATCGCCAATGTTGCTTCAAGATGCATACTCATTTGTGTTCATCGCTCCGATTCATCATGGGTTAAGAGTATTCTGTTATTGATTGTCCAGAGCGCGATCAATCTCATTACGTAAAATTGCCTGAAATGTCGCCAGATGTTTTGGCCCCATTAGATCATAATGGTCACCTGCTACTGGAATATAGGCGTTAGGACTGCGAGTGAAATCATCCCAACGTTTCAGGTGAGTTTTCCACTCTTCTTTTGAACCACGGGGCGGATCAGCATAAAAAATACTCATGGATTCAATATGTCCCGTTGGAACATATGAACGTCCTACTTTTAGCAGTGATTTTGTCAATGCAGCCCATGCCTTGAATTTTTCTAGATTCAGATCCAACTCTTTCAGCTTCTCGGTAGAGACATCTTGTAGTAGATATTTACAAGGATCTTCGTTCACGGCAGAAGTGCGGATCTGAGCAGGTAATTCATCTTTTTGTTCCCGTTCAACCAGAGACAGAAAGAAAGCCAGTGTGGTGGCGATATCGGCATCATCGACTTCTGCCATTTGATGCATCAGCAACGGCGCCATATCAAAACTGCCGATAAAGGCCACACGCTCACCCTGAGCTTCCAGTCTCTTGGCAATTTCGTAAGCAACAGGGCTGCCATAGGAATAACCAGCGATAGCATAAGGGCCATGTGGCTGGCGCGAGTGAATAGCTTCCATGTAGACATTGATCAACTCTTCAAATGAAGTGAAATGTTCCTCTCCTTCTTCAAGCCCGCGCGCGCGTAGTGCGTAAAAAGGTCGATCGTTGATGAAGTATTTTGCAAGGTTAACAAACACCAGTATTTCACCAATCCCAGGATGTATACAGAATAGTGGCGTTTTGCTGCCGGTAGTTTGCAAAGCAACGATTGGATCATAAACGCTATTACCGTGGGATACCATGCGAGTCGCCAGTGTTTGTACTGTGGGATTTTGCAGTAGTGTCACGATAGGCACATCTTTAATGTTGAAACGCTGTTGAAGCGACTGCTTGAGCTTGACGATATCTAGAGAGGTTCCACCCAGATCGAAAAAGTTTGCTGTTGCGCTGATTTGGGCGATATCAATGCCAAACAATTCAGCATAGATCTTGGCAATCTCTATCTCTGTTTCATTTGATGGTGCGGTATAGCCTCCTGTCTGCCGATCGATAACTTCTTTGAGGTCACGTATTTGTTCAGCAAACTCGCCAGCTTCCAGACGTCTGCGCATAATGGTACGCTGGATTTTACCCAGACTCGTTTTCTGAAAGGCGTCTATTGGTAGGGGTAGGATCAATGAAGGACGGAATCCCCACAGTAGAATAGTGGTATTACGAATGGCCGTGATCAATGATATAGCTTGTCATCATCTGGTAGCGGGAACGATGTTGCGAAAGCAACAACAAGTTGTTCGGTATCACTACCTGCTGGTCGTGTTGGGAAAGCGGCGACAAAGGATTTTTCAATACCGGTAAGTTGTTCAAGTACTATTTCAAGCTCATGGCTGAAATAGTTGACTCCGCTGACGATAATACTGTCTTTGTTGTGTCCGACCAGGTGCAGTTTTCCATTCTCAATCTGCGCGAGATCACCAGTGCGGAACCAACCATCTTCCGTGAAAGAGCTTCGCGTAGCTTCTTCGTTATTGTAGTAACAGGTAAAAATCATCGGGCCATGAAGCTCCAACTCGCCGATTGCCCCAGGTTTTTCCAGAAGACCAGTTTCATCGGAGACACGCATTTGTAGGCTAAGGACAGGCTGGCCCAGTGAGCTAAACTCTTTGTTTGCATCCCCTTCTGGGAACTCCCGAGAATAAATTGAACCTGCACAAGTTTCAGTCATGCCAAATGGTATTACTTGCCAGTCCGTATGGGGCGAGAAGTTTGAGGAATGTACGGCCTGTTTCAACGACTGTGGCTTCTCCTCCTGAAATAATCTGACGCAGATGGGATAAATCAAGAGGTTTGTTCTGAAGCCCAAGGGTATCTGTATGTCCTGATTGCAATGCAGCATTGATTTGTCCAAACAGAAAGTTTGGCGTAAATGTCATGGCAACACGGTAGTCACTGATGAGTCGGACGAACAGCAGGGGTTCTGCGAGGATTGTTGCAGGGGGAACATGTACTTGCGTAGCACCAACGGACAATGGTAACAAATGGGCTTCTGATAGTGCAGCAAGGTGGTCGAAAGAGATCCAGTTTAGTGTAGTGTCTTAGGCGGTCAGACACTGCCTTTCATTTTTGCCTTTCATTGATGCCAGAAGGTTACCATGAGTAATCATAACGGCTTTTGAATTGCCAGTAGAACCGGAAGTCAGCATGAATACGGCAGGATCTTCTCCCTCTGCTTGATAGATTGTTTCATCTGGCACTGCATTACGCAATACATCCAAGTCAATGACATCCGAAATATTTGTCAATTCTCTCTGCAATGATTTGGTGGAAATTAAGAGCGGATTTTCGAGCAGGGTATTCACATGTATGAGGTGTTTTTCCCAACGTTCAGGATCATTGCGAATGGGAAGAATTGGACAAGGAACATAACCACCCAAAACACAGGCCCAGAATGCAGGAATAAAATCATGGGCGTGCTCAAGGAGCAAGATTACATGGATATTAGGAGTAGGAGCATGGGAACGTATCCCGCCCAGTATAGACTGGGCTTCTACGAGTAATTCAGGGTAAGTAATCAGCGTGCTTTTTCTGCTTTTTCTCCGGATATAAAATTCAAGCCAGAATTGGGTTGCTGTTGTACAGCTTGTAATAAAAGGCCGCTAATAGCAGTTAAAGATGGATCAGAGAGTTTAGTGTACTGTTCAAATTCATTACAGGTGATATTTAAAGACATGTTTTACTTCCATAATTAAATTAATATCAAAGAAACACACTAGATTAATAATATATATAACAGAGTTATTTTCTCGTTTTAAATTAAATGACGTTGTTTTCTATGCAGTAAATGGAAAATGAAAATAATCGTCAATCAAAGAAATAATTTATATAATAAATTATTAATAATTAAATCTATTGTGGAATATATAAAGTTAAATTATTTAATGTATATCAATAAGGCAGTCTAAAAGTGCATTCAGGAATTAAATTGTAGTTGCATTATGTTATGTTCATAAAATTAATTGTATTAATTTTTTTTATCTAAAGTAGAGGATTAACAATCTATCAAAAACTATTTTATAGAGATATGTGTATTTTTATTGATATATAATTATTTTTATGGGAAATCATAATAGTAAAAAATTAATTACACTGAAAAATAAAGTTTAGTAATGATATGCCAATAGATTTCAAGCCACAGTGCAGAAGCAAGTGAGCGAATCCCCAGACGTATAGATAAGATGTAACGGGAACGAGTAAAAATAACAAATTAAAAGATGAATACTCCCTATTAGACAAATAAAGACTACTGACAGAAATTGTCACTCACCATTGATACTCTGCGGGCTGTTCTACTGTATTAAAAAGCTCGCTTAATCTTCAATGTGATACATTTAACTGTGGGAGTTTTGTCATGTTAACACTCAATTTTTCTACATCGGTAAACGCTAAACCATCCCATATCTGGGCGCATTATGTCGATTTTGATTTGCGGAAAAAATGGGAAGTCGATCTTGAATATTTTCAATTTGAAGGGGAGGTCAAAACGGGTCAATACGGCAGAATGATATTAAGTGGAATTCCGGAAATTCGCTTTTATCTTTCAAATATCGAAGTGAATAAAGAATTCACCGATCAGGTTAACCTTCCGCAAATGGGAATATTAACATTTCGACATCAAATTATTACAGATGAAAACAATATGGCGTGTTGTATTCAGGTGACCGTTTCATTTGAACCTGATGCAAATATTTCCGCTGTTCAGGCCGAAAGTTTCTTTAAGCAAGGTACGCAAGATCTGGTTGAAACCGTATTAAGGCTGAAATCTGTCGTTGAGATAGTATCCCCTAAACCCAATCTTCAGCTTGTTTATGTCTCTGATATCGAGCGTTCAAGCGCTTTTTATAAAACAATTTTCAATGCTGAGCCGATATTTGCCAGCTCCCGTTATGTTGCATTTCCTGCTGGTGGTGAAGTACTGTTTGCTATTTGGAGTGGAGGAGCAAAGCCTGATCGTGCTATTCCGCGATTTTCTGAAATTGGTATTATGCTGCCATCCGGTAAAGATGTTGATCGGTGCTTTGAAGAATGGCGAAAGAACCCTGAGATCAAAATAGTAGAGGAACCCCATACCGAAGTTTTTGGCCGTACTTTCCTTGCTGAAGATCCCGATGGTCATATTATTCGGGTTTGTCCTTTGGATTAGCCTAGAACAAGGTGTAATTAAGCCACAAATCTTTAAGACATTCCCATTAGAGCAGGTTGTTGAGGTGAACCCTTGCGAGGTTTTTCACCTATACTTCGGGGAATATAAATGCGAAAAAGCCTGAACATAAGTTCAGGCTTTCTCTTGAAAAATGGCGGTGAGAGAGGGGTTCGAACCCTCGATACGTTTTCACGTATACACACTTTCCAGGCGTGCTCCTTCAGCCTCTCGGACACCTCACCGTGTTTTGTTTCTGCGGTCGTCCTGTCAGGGACTTTCCGCAAGGGTTACTAAACTCTAGATTCAATGCTCTATCAAGAGTAACCACAAAAAAGCCTGAGCATTGTGTTCAGGCTCTTTCTTAGAATATGGCGGTGAGAGAGGGGTTCGAACCCTCGATACGTTTTCACGTATACACACTTTCCAGGCGTGCTCCTTCAGCCTCTCGGACACCTCACCGTATTTTGTTGTTGTAGCGATATCACTTGAGTTCGTCGCTGCAACGGGGCGCTACTATAGGGAAAAGCAGGGCAGGCGTCAACAGGCTTATGACGATTTTTTCAGGCTTTTTGACTGATTACACAAATAAAAAACAATTTGAATGTTCGATAGTCATTTACTAAAGCAGATGCGCTTTTTGTAATATGCAGTGGTAAATATGTTAACTGGGTAACATTATTAATATTTTCATTCCTCGCTTTCCAGCAGAGGCTTGCAACCATTTTAGCAATCGGTTAACCCTATCAAAAAAACAATAAGGAATAAGATTGTATGAACATTATTTTTTTTCACCCTTCCTTTAATACCGATGAGTGGATTCAAGGAATTCAGGCACGTCTGCCTGATGCCAAAGTGAGGCAATGGGTCAGTGGTGATCAAGAGCCCGCAGACTATGCATTAGTTTGGCAGCCACCTTATGAAATGTTAGCCAATCGTCAGGGGCTAAAAGGCATATTCGCACTGGGTGCCGGTGTCGATGCGATTTTCAAACAAGAATCGAAAAATCCCGGTACGTTACCGGCTGATGTTCCATTGATCCGCCTCGAAGATACAGGAATGGGAAGGCAGATGCAGGAATATGCCATTACCTCAGTGCTGCATTATTTCCGCCGCATGGATGAATATAAACGATACCAAGAGCAGCGCCTTTGGGCCCCTATGGCTCCGCATAACCGGAAAGAATTTGTTATCGGGGTTTTAGGAGCCGGAATATTAGGGCGAAGTGTGATTGGGAAATTAATGGAATTTGATTTTAATGTGCGTTGTTGGAGCAGGACGTCGAAACAACTCGATAGTGTTGAAAGTTTTTACGGTAAAGAGCAATTGGGTGATTTTCTTTCTGGCTGCAAGGTGCTGATTAACCTTCTCCCTGATACTCCTGACACTCGTGGTATCCTTAATTTGTCATTATTCAGCCAACTAAAATCGGGTTCATATGTGATTAATCTGGCGCGAGGAGCGCAGCTTGTCGAACAGGATCTGCTTGTTGCTATTGATAAAGGTTATATCGCAGGAGCAACCCTTGATGTGTTTGCCGAAGAGCCATTGTCAAATATGCACCCATTCTGGACTCACCCTCGTATTAATGTGACTCCCCATATTGCTGCTAACACTGTTCCTGAGGCTGCGATGGATGTCATCTGTGAAAATATCCGGCGGATGGCACGGGGTGAAATGCCAACTGGCCTCGTCGATAGGGTACGTGGTTATTAACAAGTTGCTTTACAGCATAGCAGGCGATTAGGGACAATAACGCTATTTGATAATTTATTGGGATTGAATCAAGTTATGAACGAATTTTCTATTGTCTGCCGCATATTGGGCACATTGTTTAACCGCGCACCGCAAGATCCCGTTCTGCAACCTTTAATCACCATGATTGCTGAGGGAAAACTAAAACAAGCATGGCCTTTGGAACAGGATGAATGGCTGGATCGTTTACAGCAAAACAGTGAATTGTCAGTGATGGCAGCCGATTATCACGCTCTGTTTACTGGAGAATCGGCGAGTGTTGCTGTTTGTCGATGTGATTATACGGACGGAGAAGAAAGTGAAGTACGTCAGTTTTTGACAGAACGGGGAATGCCACTGTCTGATACTCCTGCTGATCAATTCGGCTCTCTATTGCTGGCTGTGTCATGGCTGGAAGATCAGGCAGCTGAAGATGAAATCCAAGCACAAATTACGTTGTTTGATGAGTATCTTTTGCCTTGGTGTGGGCAGTTCCTCGGTAAAGTTGAAGCTCATGCAACCAGTGGTTTTTATCGAACGCTGGCGATTGTCACTCGTGAAGCGTTGCAGGCATTGCGTTATGAATTAGAATCTGAGTGACAGTGTCACGATAATAGTTCAGCCGAAGGCTATGAACAGGCGAGTGTATCGGTCACTAATTGATAAAATAAAAGGGCAAATTATCCATTAGTAATTTGCCCTTATTATTTCAATGACGATAAAAATTATTTATCGGTCAACCCAATAACTAACTTCCCGGGTTTAATTTCCAACCTTTTGGCGAATTGTGAGGCTGCTGCCTCGGCCTTGCTTTTCTCTGGATTCAGAACATAAACCGGATGAGTATCGAAAAACTCACTCAAAGAGGTATTCAGATAAGGAATCAATGCCTTAACCGGAGCCGCTGCTTTTTCCGGTGTTGTCTGGTAGTCTACGATTTCCAGCTCTTTCACGAAAATAGCGCCTTTTTCTGCATCAAATACGGGTTTAGCCTTGATAGTGAGTTTCATATCAGCCTGAATCGTACCCAGTAGTGTTGCAAGTTGAACTTTTGCTTGCGTGGATAGTTCAATTTTTTCAGGATCCTGACGGCCTATCTGGCTGGATAAATCCCCCAGTGTGATATTGGCATTCGCAATACCTGGAATGCTGATTTTTTTCTGATAATGCACTTTTTTGAGCAAATAATCATTCATCAGACCTTCGTTGATGCTGAAGTCTTTAAATTGATCACAGCCGCTGACTAACCCTACCAGCACTAATGCTGCCCCTAAGAAAAATCTTTTCATATTGGCTCCTTTTTATTTTCAATGGGCAGATTTTACACTATTTCTAATAGGATTAATGTCTACCAAGCATCACAGGATCAATTTTCTTCTGATTGAATTGGCGATGAAGAGCATAAATGGTAATCAAACCAGACAATCCCAGCAAAATCCAGGGTAATTGCGGCATATTTAAGTCACGGCCAGTATCATAGAGCCACCCTCCACCGGTGTAACCTATTGCACCACCCAGAGCTAAACCCAGACGGCTAAATCCCATATAACTGCCACGCGCCCGTGGATCAGACAGTGAAGCACTCAGCGTTTCACGAGCAGGATCGGCTGTTACCAAACCTAAATAAAACAGGCAAAGCAGGCCAAACAGTGTATGTAATTGATTGACCCAGCCGATCGGAAACATGCAGATGCTCATCAAAAATAAGCCCGCCATCAAGCGCTGCTCCAGTCGGAAATGTTTTTCACTCCAGCGTGCGATGGGATAGAGCAATGTCAGGGAGATAGCGGTTTCAATGGCATACATCCATTTGACGGCAGTAGGAGTGCCGGTAATTTCATGGATAATAATCGGAAACATCAGCATCACTTGTACTGACAGGACAAAATAACCCGTCAATGTCAGCACATAGTAAAGGAACCGACGATCTCTAATAACCCGCATCATGCCTTCTTTGATAGGAGTACGGATTGTTGAAATACGGTATGCAGGCAGTAGCCAGGCGTTAAATAATGCGGCCAGCACAAAAATGGATGCACCAATCCAGCAGACGATATTGAAATCATATTGCAGCAACCAGCTTCCGATGAGTGCGCCAACCACGGCACCTGCGCTGTCCTGCATCATCAGGATTGAATAAAAACGCCCTCGCTCATGGGGACGGGTTAACTTAATGACCAAAGCCGCTCTGGGGGGATCAAACAATGTTCCTCCCAATCCTGATAGAACGCAGGAAAGCAGCAATATCCATGGCTCATGTGCCATTGCCATCAGAGCAAAACCCAGTGCTCGCAATAACATGCCAGTAACAATCATCGGCTTGGCACCAAATCGGTCTGCGATGGCACCACCGAAGATCCCCAAGCCTTGCTGAACAAGCTGACGAAGCCCCAGAGCGAAACCAACAATCAATGCCGCCCAGCCAAGTTGTTCGACGAAACGAATTGAAATTAGGGGAAAAACGACAAAAAAACCTAAAACAACTAATAAATTATCAAATAGCAGGAAGTATTTACCCAAGCTACGTGCTTGTGAAACCAACGACATTGCGCACCATTGAGATATGAGAGAATTAAACATGAAGTTCTTATTATTCTGACCTTAATCTCATCTTTAAGGTAGAGGGTTATAGATGATATTTTTTTATCGTAGGGTAATAGGCAATAATTTTAATAAGAGATAAATTATCCAGAATTTTTTCAAGACAAATATCAGGAGAAGGCATGTTTGGTTATCGTTCTGCATCGCCCAAAATTCGATTTATTACGGATAGGATGGTTGTTCGTCTGGTATATGAACGTGATGCTTATCGATTGGCTGAGTATTATTCAGAAAATAAAGATTTCCTGAAGCCATGGGAGCCAACAAGGGATGGTAGTTTTTATCAACCCTCTGGATGGACAAATCGGTTGAACTATATCACTGAGTTACAACGGCAGAATGCGACATTTAATTTTGTATTATTGGACTCTGATGAGCGTGAAATTATGGGTGTGGCGAATTTTACTAATGTTGTACGCGGCGCGTTCCATTCTTGTTATCTTGGTTATTCTTTAGCTGAGAAATTGCAAGGGCAAGGATTGATGTATGAAGCGCTGCAACCTGCGATCCGCTATATGCAGCGCTATCAGAGAATGCACCGGATTATGGCTAATTACATGCCACATAACCATCGTAGTGGGAACCTGCTCAAAAAGTTGGGATTTGAGCAGGAAGGTTATGCCAAGAATTATTTAATGATAGATGGTGTTTGGCAAGATCATGTGCTGACGGCATTGACTGACGATGCATGGGGCAAAGTCAGGGGTTACGCATGAAATTTTAGTCGGCTAAAATTGATTAAATAACAGTGCTTCCATATAACCGTTATCCCATCCC
>NZ_JANAIF010000239.1 GCF_024721015.1 Xenorhabdus bovienii | reverse complement strand
TGTGCATATTATTGATGATGTGAGGATTGAATCATGAGTACCCGATTTTTTGCACTGTTAACCCGTCTGGGTGCGGATAAACTGGCGAATGCCGCCGCACTGGGGACAAAAATAGAAATTACCCATATGGCCGTGGGGGATGGCGGCGGCAGTCTGCCCACACCCCATACGACACAAGCCCAACTCATTAACGAGCGTCGCCGTGCGGCGATTAATATTCTGAGCATTGACCCTAAAAACACCCACCAGATTATCGCCGAGCAGGTGATACCGGAAAGCGAAGGCGGTTGGTGGATTCGGGAAATTGGCCTGTTTGATAAAGACGGTATTTTGATTGCGGTCGGCAACTGCGCCGAAACCTACAAACCGCAGTTACAGGAAGGCTCCGGCCGTACGCAGACCATTCGCATGGTGCTGATTGTCAGCAGTACGGATGCCGTGACGCTGAAAATTGATCCGGCTGTGGTGCTGGCAACCCGTGAGTATGTGGATTCACTGGTCACAAACTCCATTAAAGACCATGAGAACAGTCGCCGCCATCCTGACGCCACGCTTAAGGATAAAGGGTTTGTGATCTTAAGCAGTGCAGTAGACAGCCACAGTGAAACCCAGGCAGCCACCCCGAAAGCGGTTAAGGTGGCGTATGACCTGGCTAATGCCGCAAGGGATAATGCTAATGGCCGTGTGCCGACGACACGCAAGGTCAACGGGAAAGCACTGTCTTCTGATATTTCGTTGGGTGCGAGGGATGTCGGGGCATATACCACAGGGGAAGTGGATTACCGCGTCAATGAGGCTAAATCACTGGCAAACACAGCCAGCCAAAATGCGGCCAATGCGAATAACAACGCCAACACTCGCCTCGAAAAATCAAAGAACGGTGCAGACATTCCGAACGAAAATGAGTTTGTCAAAAACCTCGGTTTGGCAGATACCGTGGAGCGGGCGAAAAATGCCGCCTCTCTGACGGAATGGACACCACAGATTTT
>NZ_JANAIF010000238.1 GCF_024721015.1 Xenorhabdus bovienii | reverse complement strand
GTCAATGAGCAGTAATCGCTCCCGTTGCTAATGGCGTGGTCGCCGGATTTAAATGACTGCGTGGAGTTTTTAGGCAGGGCATTTTTCGCTAAATCTACCGTTCCTGTTAAACCGAGGTTGTCTATAAACTTCGGCTTGTTCGGAATGTCTGCGCCGTTTTGTTTTTTCTCCAGACGAGAATTAGCATTGTTATTCGCATCGGACGCATTTTGGCTGGCTGTGTTTGCCAGTGATTTAGCCTCATTGACGCGGGAATCCACTTCCCCTGGGGTATATGCCCCGACATCCCCCGCACCCAGCGAGATATCAGAAGACAGTGCCTTCCCGTTGACCTTGCGTGTCGCCGGCACACGGCCATTAGCCAAGTCATACGCCACCTTAACCGCTTTCGGGGTAGCTGCCTGGGTTTCACTGTGACTGTCTACTGCACTGTTTAAGATCACAAACCCTTTATCTTTAAGCGTGGCATCAGGATGGCGACGACTGTTCTCATGCAGAACAATGGAATGAGTAACCCGTGAATCCACATATTCGCGGGTGGCCAGCACCACAGACGGATCGATTTTCAGTGTCACGGCATCGGTGCTGCTGACAATCAACACCATGCGAAGGGTTTGTGTACGTCCTGAGCCTTCCTGCAATTGCGGTTTGTAAGTTTCAACGCAGTTGCCGACCGCAATCAGAATACCGTCCTTATCAAACAGGCCGATTTCCCGTATCCACCAACCGCCCTCACTTTCCGGTATCACCTGCTCGGCAATAATCTGGTTTGTGTTTTTGGGGTCAATACTCAGGACATTAATCGCCGCGCGGCGACGCTCGTTAATGAGTTGGGCTTGTGTCGTATGGGGTGTAGGCAGACTGCCGCCGCCATCCCCCACTGCCATATGGGTAATTTCTATTTTTGTCCCCAGTGCGGCAGCGTTCGCCAGTTTGTCCGCACCCAGACGGGTTAACAGTGCAAAAAATCGGGTACTCATGATTCAATCCTCACATCATCAATAATATGCACA
>NZ_JANAIF010000237.1 GCF_024721015.1 Xenorhabdus bovienii | reverse complement strand
TAGTGGACGCGGTAAGTCAGTGTATTGTATTACCGACTATAACAAAAGTGCAGATAATTTCATTGATTAACTTAACAATGTTCAGGCTGCCAGTTTCCCGTTAGCGCCCGGCAGAGTGTTTTCGACGTCTTCTTGCACCGGACATCCCGGTACTGAGCCAAATTCACATATTTCAATTTGTTCAGGCGTGATGGGCATTGCCTTATAGGAACGATCACCACCTCCTATGGAGGTGGTTTAAGGATAACAACAAAAAAGACTTCAACATTTAAGTTGAAGTCTTTAAAATTTAATACTAAAAATTAGAGAATAAGTAAATCACCTGAACGGTCAAATGGTATTTTACATGTGGCATTACGGGTATCATAATCTACAACATGTCTTAAGTATTCATTAAATGTTAAGCCTGTATATTCAACTACTTCTTCATTTTCATCAAAACAATATAATTTATCAATTCTTGATTAATCATTTTCTACCTTTTTGAAAAAAATCTTAAGTTTATGTTTGTTAAAGCTATTTTTTAATTAGATTGTTTGGAATTTAACAACTAAAATAAGCTATCTCTGTATTTCTATAATATTTCTTCATTTACTTGTCAATAGTTTAATAAATAATTTATATAGTTTATTAATGTAATATTTTCGCTGGTTGACATTCTAACATCAAAAGATATACATTCTCTCTTTAAAATTTTCATAGTATTTATCCTCAGTAAAATATATTTTTACTTTTTGTGTTTATTTTAATTAATCTTTCTTCCTGTTGTGCCAATATATATATTGATATTAAAATTCAGATTTTATCTGATAGTTAAAAATATATTTAATCATAAATTATAATTTTTATTAATTAAAATCTATAGCGTTATAAAGAATATAAATGGAATGGAAGACAGAATTTATAATCTGTTAGAAATAACTTTAATCTTGAAGTCTATTAGGTATATACCCATCGTAATTGAAGATACTTGATTTTTCATTCGTATCAGATCAAGATCGCGCCCATGAAAATTACTCTG
>NZ_JANAIF010000236.1 GCF_024721015.1 Xenorhabdus bovienii | reverse complement strand
TTTTTCTATCAATTGGCTGCATAAAAAACAATTACATCATTTTCTCTTGCTAGCGCTCTGTTAATGCGACAGAACCATATTAGATCGGGGTTAAAGGGATTCCCAATAGCTTCACACATTATTTTTTTTCGTGTAGTGGAAAATGGGATAACCATTGTCAGAATTCTACATCAATCTATGGATTATAGGCGACACATTGATGAGTAACGATCTACATTAACTACAAAATGGTTCAGAACTTTATTTTCACCCAAGATACAATAATTAGTTACAACATAAATATGATGTGTTCTGCCTACCGCGAGAGAACGAGCCTGCATTGATCGTGGCAATTTTTCACAAACGCATGGATTTGCTAACGCGCCTCGCCGACTGGCTGAGACAATATTATGGATTTTTAAGGAAATATATATAAATAAAAGGGAAAATGTATGAGCGATTGGGAGGCTGTCCCTGTATTGGCTACATTGGATCTAGACGAATTGGTTGACTTTTACACAAGTAAACTTGGGTTCCATTGCGACAATTTTGTTCCTAATGAATATGCGATAATTAGCAGAGGGGAAGCTGAAATCCATTTTTGGGCATGTAACGATAAGTACATTGCAGAGAACACTTCTTGCTATCTTTTCGTGAAAGATATCCAAAGTGTGTTTCAAGAACTACAAGCGCAGACTGAAGTCTCTCCGCTTGCGGAAACTCCATGGGGCATGTTGGAGTTCCACCTAATTGATCCAAGTGGAAATTTACTTAAGTTTGGGCAGCCAGTTTAGCTGTTTAACGTTCTCCCCAACTCCTGTTTATTCAAAGTATATGGACATCGAACTTGAAAAATCCATTCAAACGTATGGCTTCTTTTTCCGTTGAAAAGAAGATAGAAATTCAAGCAGCTACAATTACGGATAACAGCGTTGTATTCTAACCGGAAAAAAGGCACATTTAGAGTAACCGGTTCTGTCGCATTAAGGAGTGGAGTCAGGTAACCTGTCATTTTTTGTTGAGAGTTCTAACGATGCCCCTTATCCGA
>NZ_JANAIF010000235.1 GCF_024721015.1 Xenorhabdus bovienii | reverse complement strand
ATTTTCATTTGCAATTAATGTGGGCTAAAAAAGCGGATAAATGCAAGCCCGACCGTTTTCGATTGCGAGCCGTTACAGCTAGCGCTCTGTTAATGCGACAGAACCCTTTAGTTCCCTTCTTAAGCAAATCTCAGGTTAAGTTAAAAAGTGGCAAAAGAATTGAAAGCATAAGCTGTAACTTATATAATGGAAGTATAAGCCATACCTTATGAGGATTTGATTTTGTGGACAGTGATTTTTACCCCAAGGTTTGACGCCTGGCTACAGGAGCAAGAAGAAGGGATGCAGGAAAAGGTACTGGCCGATCTAACTAACCTTGAAACGTATGGGCCGAAACTATCGCGTCCTTACGCCGATACAGTGAAAGGTTCCAGGCACAAAAACATGAAAGAACTTCGCGTACAGTATTCAGGCCACCCGGTACGCGCGTTCTTTGCTTTTGACCCTAAACGTCAGGCTATCGTGTTATGTGCCGGTGACAAAAGTAACAATAAGCGGTTTTACGACACGATGATCCGCATAGCGGATGAAGAATTTACCGCACATTTAACCGTGATCGAGGAGCAGAAATGAAAACATTACGTGATGCTGTAGCAGCCCGTTCGCCAGAGAGCCAGGCACGGATTAAAGAAATGGCGGATGAAATGATTCTGGAAACTGGATTACAGCTGATGCGAGAAGAATTGCAGTTTTCGCAAAAATCCCTGGCTGAATCCATGGGAGTCAGCCAGCCTGCGATAACTCAAATTGAGCAACGAGGCAATGATGTTAAGTTGGCAACGCTTAAACGTTATATTGAGGCAATGGGCGGAAAACTGAGTCTGACCGTTGAATTACCAGAAGGAGGGGGACGGATATTTCATATCTGACCAGCCATAAAATTTAAGGAGCACAGATGCTGATTAAAATGGGCAGTGTCGCGTTAACGGCGACAAGTTAGCAAAAGTGGTGTTGCCGATTATTGGTTCTGTCGCATTAGCAGAGAAAGTGCATCAAAAGATGAATACGATTATTTTTTATGCAGCGAGTTGATAGAAA
>NZ_JANAIF010000234.1 GCF_024721015.1 Xenorhabdus bovienii | reverse complement strand
TATATCCGTCGTCATTGAAGATGCTTGATTTTTCATTTGTATCAGATCATGATCGCGCTCATGAAAATTAATCTGACAGATGCCCAAAAAGAAGCCCTCGAATTGATGCATGATACGACTCGCGATGGACGAGTACGTGACCGCATTAAGGCCGTGCTTTTGGCCTCAGAAGGCTGGACTGCCCAGATGATTGCCCAGGCTTTGCGGATCCATGAAAGTACGGTGAGTCGCCATCTGAAAGATTACTTCTCTGAGGAAAAACTCGCCCCTGAAAATGGGGGCTCTGAAAGCCGTTTGTCTGCCGAACAAACGACAGCATTAGTGGAGTATCTGATGGCAAATTTGATGCACACTACCGCCCAAATTGTGGCCTATGTTCGGGCTCGATGGCAGGTGACTTTCACTGTTGCAGGAATGACGAAATGGCTTCACCGTCAGGGTTTCAGCTACAAGAAGCCAATGGGTGCTCCGCATAAATTTGATGCGGATAAACAGCAACAGTTTATTGAAACCTACAACGCGTTGAAAGAAGAATGTGGCCAGAATACGCCTATTTTGTTTATTGATGCGGTTCACCCGACCCTGTCCACAAAATTAAGTTATGGCTGGATGAAGAGCGGGCGGAAGCACGTCAAAGTGGTTGAAACCACGGGCAGTCGTACTCGACTCAACATCATGGGTGCCCTTAATTTACAACGGATTGAAGAGACTATTGTTCGTGAATATCCGACGATTAACGCGAAAAATGTCGTCCTTTTTTTCGGCTCAATCCGGGAAACCTACCCACTTTCGCAAAAAATCCACATTATTCTGGATGGTGCGGGTTATCACCGTTCCGCAGTCGTTCAATTTTTTGCCGAGGTTTTGAATATTGAGTTGCACTACCTGCCGCCTTACAGCCCTAACCTCAACCCGATTGAGCGATTATGGAAGTATGTGAATGAGCAGGTACGAAACAATGTCTATTTTCCGGATACCAAAACATTCCGTGAAACGCTGCGTCACTTTTTTCATGTCACATTGCCAGAAAAAGCGAAAGAGC
>NZ_JANAIF010000233.1 GCF_024721015.1 Xenorhabdus bovienii | reverse complement strand
GCAATCACTTTAGCAACAACACCAGCACCTACAGTACGGCCACCTTCACGGATGGCGAAACGCAGACCTTCGTCCATTGCGATTGGAGCAATCAGGGTAACGATCATGTTGATGTTGTCACCTGGCATTACCATCTCAACGCCTTCTGGCAGTTCGATAGTACCGGTTACGTCAGTTGTACGGAAATAGAACTGAGGACGGTAACCTTTGAAGAATGGAGTATGACGGCCACCTTCATCTTTGCTCAGAATATAAACTTCTGATTCGAATTGAGTGTGCGGCTGGATTGAACCTGGTTTAGCCAGTACCTGACCACGTTGGATTTCGTCACGCTTAGTACCACGCAGCAGAACACCTACGTTCTCACCAGCACGGCCTTCGTCCAGCAGTTTGCGGAACATTTCAACGCCAGTACAAGTTGTTTTCACCGTATCTGTGATACCAACGATTGCAACTTCGTCACCCACTTTAACGATACCACGCTCAACACGACCAGTCACTACAGTACCACGGCCAGAGATGGAGAATACGTCTTCGATTGGCAGCAGGAATGGCTTGTCAATGTCACGCTCTGGTTCTGGAATGTAGGAATCCAGTGCTTCTGCCAGTTCAATGATTTTCGCTTCCCACTCTGCTTCGCCTTCCAGCGCTTTCAGCGCAGAACCACGGATGATTGGCGTATCATCGCCTGGGAAATCGTACTGAGACAGCAGCTCACGGACTTCCATTTCAACCAGTTCCAGCAGCTCTTCATCATCAACCATGTCACATTTGTTCAGGAACACGATGATGTATGGAACGCCTACCTGACGGCCCAGCAGGATGTGCTCACGAGTCTGTGGCATTGGGCCATCAGTTGCAGCAACAACCAGAACTGCGCCATCCATCTGAGCAGCACCCGTGATCATGTTTTTAACATAGTCGGCGTGGCCTGGGCAGTCAACGTGCGCATAGTGGCGAGTTGGGGTATCGTATTCTACGTGAGAAGTAGAAATGGTGATACCACGCGCTTTTTCTTCTGGTGCGTTATCGATCTGATCGAATGCACGAGC
>NZ_JANAIF010000232.1 GCF_024721015.1 Xenorhabdus bovienii | reverse complement strand
TTCGGCTCAGGGGCATCGTTTGGAACTCGCGCAAAAACCGGGAAGTTTACCTGAAGTTCCGTTAATGCGACAGAACCCTCCCGAAACCCCAGGACTGCTTTACTAAAACTGCTTTCATAAGGTCTGTGTTCCAAACCGATGAACTATAACAATCACGTAATGATTTATTGGGCAAGCATTAACTTCATTAATATTTTTCACGTATGTACACCGCCTTACCTTTTCGATGACTGTATGTACTGAACACGGCGCTTAGCTAAGCTATGAACGCTAAAAGCCCTGACCGTTGCAGTCAGGGCTTTTAGGGTACTACAAACTTAATATTTAACATTAATTGACTTAATAACTTAGTACTGCCTTTGGTACTACTCTAAATGTACTCGTTTATCACAGATAATATTGGGTACTAAAAAACTAGCTACATCCTCCCATATACTGACTAGTGTATATAATACCTACTAACCCGTAGTAACATCAAAGTTTGAGTAGGTTAAACTAGTACATCTCCCCTCGCGATATAAATTTCTTGATGCGTGGCTTTACTTTCGTTGCGATATTGTTAATAACATTCCATCAACAATACGCACATCAAAAACTATAAATCAGAGCCTTACATCATCGCGTTACCATACATACTTTGCGATTATAGATATCGACTACATGGCCTCAAAACATTATCGAGTGAGTCTGCTACTCATACTCCACTGCGATTATCCCATACAAAAGTATTTCGTAGCCTTTATCGCAAAAAAACACTAGACACCCTATTAAAAATACGTTCTTACTCGATCTTTACATCAACAGCGAACTGTTCATGTGCCGCTGCTAACGGCTAATTTACGGATTTTAGATACCGTGTCAATACTGTTTTTATCATCAGTAAAACCAAGTTAAAATAGGCTCAACATGCTGGGGCATTATACGTTCACGCTACCGGAGGATATTATGAGGGGGGAATTGAGATCATTAAATTTCGATATAAACAATGAATTATCTCCTTAGCGTGGTTTTTTACATCATTGACCCTCGACCCCCTATTAGAACCCGTTTTAC
>NZ_JANAIF010000231.1 GCF_024721015.1 Xenorhabdus bovienii | reverse complement strand
AATACTGGCGAGATCCCTCAAACCATGTGAGAGAGTAATAAACATGAGTGATACCAACGAAATTCAGGCTACTGAAGCATTAACCCTGTCCGGTAATCAGGCGGCGGCATCCACTGAGAGCAATGTTGATAATGCCAATTCAACGGGGCAGAGCGACGGATTTGATATTGTCCTGAGTGACGATGAGACCCAGAAACAAGACCCGGCAACAAACGCGCATTTTGCAGCCAAGCGTATCGAGCGTAAGCGCCAGCGCGAGCTGGAGCAGCAGATGGAGGCGGTGCAACGTGGAGAGTTACCGGAGGATTTACGGGTAAAACCTGAGTTACCCACACAGCCAGATATCAATAATTATTTGTCTGATGATGCATTGGCTAAGTATGACTATGACCAAAACAGGGCGCTAGCAGCATTCCAACAAGCTAACCTTGAATGGCAGATGAATGCGATGGATGCTCGCAGCAATGCAGTAGCGGAGCAAGGTCGCAAAACTCAGGCGTTTACCCAGCAATCAGCACACATTGTCGAGTCAGCAAGGAAACACTATGACGCCGCAGAAAAACTTAACCTGCCTGATTATCAGGAGAAAGAGGACGCTTTCCGCCAAGTCGTACCGCCCGGTATTGATACGGAAATTATGCACCTCTTCCCTGAGAAGTCGGCTGCGATCATGTATCACCTGGGCGCAAATCCAGAGAAAGCGCGGCAACTGCTGACACTCGGTAACCAGCAAGCATTAATCGAACTAACTCGTCTTGCTGACAAGTTAACTATCAAACCTCGCGGCCAGCAAATCTCTGCCGCCCCTCCTGCTGATACACCATTAAGTGGCGATGTTACTGCCGCTAATCGTGATGCTATCCAGAAACAGATGGATGCAGCAGCCAGTAAGGGTGACACCACGCTTTACCGCAAGTTAAAACAACAGTTGAAAGGAATTTGAAATGGCTTTAAACGAAGGTCAAGTGATCACATACATGGTCGATGAGGTGATGGAGACCGTGGAAAACCTCACACCCATGGCGCAGCGTGTAGAAAAATATGCACCGCCTGCGGGTGATATGCAGCG
>NZ_JANAIF010000230.1 GCF_024721015.1 Xenorhabdus bovienii | reverse complement strand
ATGTGCCGATGGTGTGAGACTGAGCCAGCAACACACGGTGCATTCTGTAGTCGGGAGTGCGGGGAGGATTATGAGCGGGATAGGCGGAAATATGGAACAAAAATACAGCCTGATATTAGCTGATCCTCCGTGGCAATATAACAACGCAGCCAGCAATGGAGCAGCCAACAATCACTACACCACCACCGATTTTTACTCCCTCACCCGATTACCCATCGAACAAATAGCCGCTAAAAACTCGTGTTTAGCCATGTGGTACACGGGGAATTTTGCATTGGAAGCAATCAAGCTGGCTGAGGCGTGGGGATTCACGGTTAAGACAATGAAGCTGTTTACATGGGTGAAGTTGAACAAGCTGGCGATGGATCGCATAGACAGAGCCATTCAGGAAGAGAGACTGCTCGATAGCTGGGATTTTATCGACCTGCTCAACACCGAAACACGGATGAACGGTGGCAATTATACCCGCAGCAATACCGAGGATGTATTGATAGCAGTCAGAGGCAATGGACTGGAACGGCAATCCGCCAGTGTGAAACAGGTTATCTATTCCTGTCTGGGTGAGCATAGCCAGAAACCGAGAGAGGTTCATCATCGGTTAGAGCGATTATATGGAGATGACGTACCACGAATTGAATTATTCGCCCGATATCTAATGGCTGGCTGGGATACATGGGGTGATCAGTCACCTACTAACAATATTGAATTTATTAATGGGGTCAAATATGAAAGTCACAATCGAAGTACCGAACAAGAAAGACCTTGATATGGCATTTGGATTAGTCACAGATTTCTTGAAGCAAAAAGATAGGAAAGTAAATGAATCTGCGTTCTTTACTATTAACAATGAACGTTCAGGGGTAATAAGGGAATCGCATAAAGGGAATATTTCCTGCCGCATTAACCCATGACTAACGAATTCGAGAACGGAAGACGACAGGTGGCAAGGGAGTGCCGAAGCGAATTACTCAAAATCAAGAAACGCACCGGCGAGCAAACCGCAACAATACTCACTCAGTACCTACCCCGATTTGAAACCGCTATGTCGCCACATCAAAAGAGCAAATTC
>NZ_JANAIF010000022.1 GCF_024721015.1 Xenorhabdus bovienii | reverse complement strand
AGATAGCTTATCCCAGACGGGATCTGTTAACCTAGTTCGTAGCATGATGATGAGGCTTAATGAGTTTTTGGCGAAATGGATTATACCAAATCATCATGCTGTTCAGATTACCTTCACAAAACGTCAACACGCCCTAATCAACAAGGCTTCATTTTAATCGCAGTTTCTGCTTATCAATCTGACGATTATAGCCTTTAACCAGTAACCCTAATTCATCATCCTGATGGTTTTTGGGACAAGGTATGGGCGCAGTCGGCTGTTCTTCATTCAGTGCACGCGCAACATCGCGCAGTGGATGGATGATAATGCGATTCACGCACCAGCTTATCGCCACCGTAAGAATAAGTGCGAGTAGTAAATAGGTGGTCAACATTAATGCAAGTGTATTCAAGGCAAATCGGTACACTCGGTTAGAATCGACCTGCAAGATCAGGTATCCCTGTGACGCTTCGGTTTGCGAGGTAATACCATAGATATGCAAAGGGATCTGTACCTCAACGGGAATACCAAAAACCTGCTTTGCCAATTCGGGTATAGGGCGATAAGTCGCGAAATCCAAGCTCATCACCCGGGCATTATCCGGTGATACCACATCAGCCCGCCCCAGCATGCCTGATGTTTTTAACCCAATCAACAGCGTTTTCGCTTTATTGAGATCTGAATTCAGCAGCGCTTCTGCCAGAGGAACTTGAATCTGTGCAGCCGCATTATTGAGCTGGCTGATATAATCATCTTTCCGCTGCTGTAACAGGTGTGATAACTGGATAGTAATGAAAATGGCAATAGTTATCAAAGCGACTCCTGTCACTGCGGCCATTTGTTTAATGGTTAATGAACGTTTGACACGCAATTTCATCTTATCCAAACCAATACCTGCAAAAAATACGGGCTATCACACCTTAATAATGTGACTGAGTATACTTGATTTTTCTAGCGGTCGTCTTATTTTGATGAGTTCAAAACAGAAGAATGACCGCAACATGACGTTTATATTTAATAACGTTTGCATTATCCATATCATATCCACGTTATATCACGGTCAAAGACGATTATCTGGCTGAATTTTCGTCCTGTTCAACTGCAAAACAGGCGACCAATTGCTCGTCATATTGCCTTAGCTTAGGCTGGAATTGCGTACAATGACCAAATGCGCGACGGCAACGGGCGGCAAAGGCGCAACCCGGAGGCGGATTCATCGGGCTTGGCAATTCCCCTGTCAGCTTGATGCGCTCACGACGCAGTGCCGGATTCAGGCGAGGTGTCGCAGACAGCAACGCCTGTGTATAAGGGTGACGAGGATTATTGAAAATCTGGTCTTTACTGCCTTTTTCAACACAACGCCCCAAATACATCACCATGACTTCATCAGCGATATGTTCAACCACCGAGAGATCATGAGAAATAAACACATAAGACAATCCCAGATCCTGCTGTAAATCCATCATCAGGTTCAAGACCTGCGCCCGCACCGAAACATCCAGCGCAGAAACCGGTTCATCGGCAATCAACACATCCGGATTTAACATCAATCCACGGGCGATGGCAATGCGCTGACGCTGGCCGCCGGAGAACATGTGCGGATAACGCTGATAATATTCAGGTTTTAATCCCACTTTTTCCATCATCTGCAACACTTGTTCCTTGCGTTCCGCTGCGGTGAGCGACGTGTTGATCAGCAACGGTTCTTCCAGTATCTGCCCCACTTTTTTGCGCGGGTTCAAAGAGGCATAAGGGTTTTGGAAGACGATCTGGATTTTCTGGCGCCGCAGTTTTTCTGCCTGTTTATCTGGCACCAATAAATCCTGTCCCTGATAATAAAGCTCACCCTCCGTCGGTTTTTCAATCATGGTCAGCAGGCGGCCAAGTGTGGATTTGCCACAGCCAGATTCTCCTACCACCGCCAGCGTCTTGCCTTTTTCCAGCTCAAATGAAACACCATCCAGCGCCTTAACCATACGCTCAGGCGCAAACATCCCTGTCTTCACCGGATAATATTTCTTTAACTCGGTGGCTTTGAGTAAAGGGACAGTGGCCTTTTCCTGTTCACGCCTGTTTTGATTACGAATGTTTTGCTCACTCATACTGTCGGCCTCCCCTCATCATCCAGCGGCATATGACATTTAACCTGACTTTCCCCAACCGTTTTCAATGCTGGCTCTACCTGACGGCAATGTTCATTCGCATAGGGACAGCGGGGATTGAGCAGGCACCCTGTCGGACGGTCATATTTGCCCGGAACCACGCCGGGCAACGACGCCAGACGGGATTTATCCGTCGAAAATTCCGGCAGTGCCTGTAATAATGCCTGTGTATAAGGATGACGGGGCGCACGGAAGATTTCAGTTGCCTTGCCCGCTTCCACTACCTGCCCGCCATACATCACGATGATATGATGAGCCGCTTCCGCCACTAACGCTAAGTCATGCGTGATCAAGACCAGCGCCATGTTTTCCTGCTGTTGCAACTCCAGCAGCAATTCGATGATTTGTGCCTGAATGGTCACATCCAGTGCCGTCGTAGGTTCATCGGCAATCAGCAGCTTAGGACGACAGGCAATCGCCATAGCGATCATGACGCGCTGGCTCATCCCACCAGACAATTGGTGTGGATAGACATCCAGACGGGAAGCCGGATCAGGAATACCCACCAGCGTCAACAAATCAACCGCCCGCTGGTAACGGGTTTTGCGGCTACCCCCCTGATGTACTTTAAGCGCTTCTATAATCTGAAATCCCACGGTATAGCACGGGTTTAAGCTGGTCATCGGATCTTGGAAGATCATGGCCACTTCCGCACCGACCAACTGGCGACGCTCTTTCTCAGAAATTTTTGTCAGATCACGGCCATCGAATTCCAGTTTTTCTGCCATGACCCTGCCCGGATAATCAACCAGCCCCATAATTGCCAATGAACTGACGGACTTACCTGAGCCGGATTCTCCAACAACCCCGACAACCTGTCCCTGCTCAACACTGTAGCTGATACGGTCAACGGCGCGGAATAGCGCATCTTCTTCACCGAAGTGCACCGATAATTGATCTACATTCAACAATGCCATTTCAATACCCCTACTGCTTGAGCTTAGGATCGAGTGCGTCACGCAGCCCATCCCCCATCAGGTTAAATGCCAATACGGTCAGCAGGATAGCCAGCCCCGGAAAGGTCACTACCCACCACGCGCTCTGGGCAAACTGCAAGACATCGGCCAGCATGGTTCCCCATTCTGGTGTGGGTGGCTGCGCCCCCATGCCCAAAAACCCCAAGGCAGCCATGTCAAGAATGGCATTTGAAAAACCCAATGATGCCTGCACAATCAAGGGAGCAAGACAGTTTGGCAGGATATTGATGAACATCTGACGTATGGCTCCTGCACCAGCCACTTGTGAAGCCATTACATAATCTCGGTTCGCTTCAACTAGTACCGCCGCCCTTGTCAGACGAATATAGTGAGGCAAGGCGACGAAAGTCAGCGCCAGTGAAGCATTGACAATTGACGGACCAAAAATAGCAACCAGTACCAATGCCAATAGTAAGCTTGGCAATGCCAGCATGATATCGACAATACGCATGATGATCGTATCGACAAGACCGCCGAAATAACCTGCCAATACCCCCAATATGATGCCCATCACCAGCGACATCACCACAACCAGGCAACCCACCAGCAAAGAGAGGCGTGCGCCATACATCAGACGGGATAAAATGTCGCGCCCTACATCGTCAGTACCAAGGATAAACTGCCAGCTTCCTCCGTCCTGCCATATCGGTGGAACCAACAGCGAGTCACGGAACTGCTCTGCCGGGCTGTGGGGTGCCAACACATTCGCCAATAGCGCCACCAGCAGCATCAGGACAATATAGGCAAAGCCAACGACCGCACCCTTGTTACGCTTAAAGTAATGCCAAAACTCCTGTATCGGCGTCATCAATTTCGGCGCACCAGATACCGCTGGCTCAGTGGTTTGAGTCATCATGTGCTCCTTATTTCTTATGACGGATACGTGGGTTGACGATGCCATACAGCAAATCAACCACAAGGTTGACCAGAATAATCATGGTCGCCACTAGCAATACTCCCCCCTGCACCACCGGATAATCACGACGCTGAAGGGCATCGATCAACCAGCGTCCCAGCCCCGGCCATGAAAAAATGGTTTCTGTCAGAATGGCACCTGCCAGCATGATCCCCACTTGCAGGCCGATGACAGTGACGACTGGCAGCAAGGCATTACGCAGAGCATGGACAATAATGACACGCATACGGCTCAAGCCTTTTGCGCGGGCGGTACGGATATAGTCTTCCCCCAACACTTCCAGCATTGCGGAACGGGTCATGCGCACAATCACAGCCAGTGGGATCGTCCCCAGCACAACCGCAGGCAGGATCATATGCATTACAGCATCGATAAAATTGCCCTCTTCACCCCAGAACAGAGTATCAATCAGCATGAATCCCGTCAGCGGGTAACTATCATCAAGAAATACGCTGTCGCTTATTCGGCCGGAAACAGGAGTCAAATTCCATTGAACGGATACCAGCATGATGAGCATGATCCCCCACCAGAAAATCGGCATGGAATAGCCCGTCAGTGATATCCCGACAGCCGTATGATCAAAAACAGATCCACGCTTGACCGCTGCCAGTACGCCAACCGGAATACCAACAGAGATCGCAAGTAACATGGCGCAGACCCCTAACTCTAATGTCGCTTTGAATCGGGGCACAAACTCGTCCCACACAGGAATGCGGCTTTTCAGGGAGATCCCCAAATCACCATGAAATATACCATTAATATAATGAAGATATTGCTCCCAGAGAGGTTTATCCAACCCCATAGCAGCCATCAATTCGGCATGACGCTCAGCAGAAACACCGCGTTCTCCCGCCATAATCAGCACCGGATCGCCGGGGATCATGTGTACAAAAGCGAAAGTCAGCAGTGTAATACCAATAAACGTGGGGATTACCATTCCCAAACGTCGGAGGATAAATTGCAGCATATCCTGAGTTCTCTTTTTAATTACCAGTTACAGCTCTCAGGCTGTTTGGTGTAATACAAGGGTCAACTTGCCCATCAAAGAAGCGAAACCATCCCCACAGAAAAATCTGGGGGATGGTTAATCACAACAAATCAAGAGCAGGATTAGTCGAGAGTCACGTTGTAAAAGATGTGTTTACCAAGTGGATCAACCAAATAGCCTTTCACTTCCTTACGGATTGGTTCATAAACCGTGGAGTGGGCAATGATCAATGCGGGTACTTGCTCATGCATTACAACCTGTGCCTGCTTGTAAAGCGCTGTACGTTTAGCCGTGTCAGCCGTTTCACGGGCTGGCTTGATAACGTCCTCAAATGGCTTGTAACACCATTTCGAATAGTTGGAACCTTTCTCTTTGGCCGCACAACTAAACAGAGTGCCGAAAAAGTTATCTGGATCACCGTTATCACCCGTCCATCCCATCATCACCGTCTGCGGTTCACCATCTTTGGCGCGTTTCAGGTATTCGCCCCACTCATAACTGACGATCTTGGCTTTGATGCCAATTTTCGCCCAGTCAGCCTGAATCATTTCGGCCATACGACGGGCATTCGGGTTATACGGACGCTGCACTGGCATTGCCCACAGATCAGTTTCAAAACCATTCGGAAAGCCAGCTTCTTTCAGCAGTTCCTTAGCCTTGGCGGGATCATAGGCATAATCCTTGATGTCATCGTCATAGCTCCACATGGTCGGTGGGATCAGGTTTTTCGCTTTCTGCCCAGCTCCCTGATAGACCGCATCGATGATGGCATCTTTGTTCACCGCCATCGCCAGCGCCTGACGAACCTTAAGGTTATCCATCGGTTTTTTATCGACGTTGAAAGAGAGATAACCCACGTTCAGGCCAGCCTGCTCCTTCAGAACAATATTTTTGTCCTGCTTCATACGGGAAATGTCGGCAGGATTTGGATACGGCATGACCTGACACTCGTTTTTCTGCAATTTTGCATAACGTACAGAGGCATCAGGCGTAATGGAGAACACCAGGCGATCAATTTTCGCCGGGCCTTCCCAGTAATCCTTGAATGCTTTATAGAGAATGCGGGAGTCTTTCTGGTATTGCTGCAATTGGAATGGGCCTGTGCCAATCGGATTCAGGTCAACTTTCTCCGGTGCCCCCGCCTTCATCATCACATCAGCGTACTCTTTGGACAGAACCGAGGCAAAATCCATCGCAAGATCGGCAATGAAAGGCGCTTCAGGACGGGATAACACAAAACGGATGGTGTAATCATCAACTTTTTCTATTTTGCTGATGATGTTATCCAGATCCATGCCAATAAAGTATTCGTAGCTGCCACCTGAAACTTTGTGGTATGGATGATTTTTATCTTTCTGACGCATAAAAGTAAAAATCACATCATCAGCGTTGAAATCGCGAGTTGGCTTGAATTCCTTATTGCTATGCCATTTCACGCCCTTGCGCAAATAGAAAGTATAGGTTTTGCCATCATCACTCACATCCCAGCGCTCAGCCAAACTGGGAATGACATTTGTCGTACCTGCCTTGAAATCCACCAAACGGTTGTAGATCTGTCTGGAAGTCGCATCATAAGTTGTGCCGGAAGTGAATAACTGTGGATTGAAGCCTTCTGGAGAACCCTCAGAGCAATAAACCAGTGTCTTTGCCTGAACACTTGCTGTTACTGCTAACGCAACGAGGCCAATGCCCAGTTTCAGTAAACTGAACTTTTTCTTACTGGAGATTGTCATTACTTAAACTCCGTTTGTGATGTTTATCGTGTCTTGGCCAAGTCCAGCGTTTCCACCTAAATGATGCCGTCCCGACCTGCGTTATTGTTGTTCGTTTATCAATTAACCAATTGTTATGCCTGACGTCAACATAATCACATATAACACTAGCAACATTAGAAAAACATAAAATCAAAAAATAATTAACACTTACGGTGTAAAAATATGACAATCGGCACATCAAACAGATAAAATCACTAAAAATAGTGGATATATAAAGAATTAATTTCTATTGGTGATAATTTGAAATTTGTGACTGAATACTTAAAAAATGAACAATCCGCCTTATAAAAAAGACGGGGCAATATAAGATGCGGGTACGGGTAGAAAAGAAGAAATGTTTTAAATTTAGCCAATTAATATAAAAATAATCGTGTTACTCATTAAAGCAATACTTTATTGAGTAAAGTTAATTTATGAATAAAGAGAAAAATAATGAATTATCGAATCGGGGAGATTCAGTTCCTGAGCGAATTGCCGGCGGTTTCAGAGATAAAATCCAGATAGATGAACAATTTTATCAAACCGACCGTGATATAACGTCGATGTTTAATGAATAGAGATCAAGGAGTGAGTTAACGCCGAGTTTTTATTTAGCACATACGAAAAAACCCTGCTCAAAGAGCAGGGTTTCTGAATGCTGGTCGGCGAGAGAGGATTCGAACCTCCGACCCACTGGTCCCAAACCAGTTGCGCTACCAAGCTGCGCTACTCGCCGAAAACGAAGCGCATCTTACTGCCATCGCTGTAAACCGTCAATATCTTTTTAAAGATAAGTGTTTAATTGATGATAAACCAACCAGAACACGCACAATGAAATATCATCAGTGACACTTAATGGCGATAAAAAACACCGACAGGCAGAAAAAAGCCTCACCACAACGGGCGAGGCTTTTAATCAAACAATGCAGCAATATTTACTGGAGCAATGAAATATCTGCCACGCGCAAGAACAACTCGCGCAGTTCACTCAACAGTGTCAGGCGATTAATTCTGACTTGTTGATCTTCATCCATCACCATCACGTTGTCGAAGAACGCGTCCACCACTTCACGCAGAGAAGCCAGTTCAACCAGCGCGTCCTGATAGTTGCCTTCCGCAAACAGAGGAGCCAGCTTATCTTTCAACACCACAAGATGGGTCGCCAGTTGGATCTCTTCCGCGGCTTTCAATACAGAAGCAAGAACACTGTCATTCAGCTTCTCTTCTGACTTCGCCAGAATGTTGGAAACGCGCTTATTAGCGGCTGCCAGTGAAACCGCTTCATCCAGTGTGCGGAAATGCGTTACCGCTTTCATTCGGGCATCAAAATCTGCCGGTTGAGTCGGACGACGCGCCAGCACTGCCTGAATAGCATCAACGCTGTAACCCTGCTCCTGATACCAAGTGCGGAAACGGCCGAGCATGAACTCAACCACATCATCCACCACGTTCTCATTGGTCAGTTTGTCACCATACAAACGCACGGCTTCTTCTGCCAAGGTCTGGAGATCAAGCGGCAATTTTTTCTCAACGAGAATACGCAGAACACCCAGTGCCGCACGACGCAGCGCAAACGGGTCTTTATCCCCTTTCGGATGTTGGCCAATACCGAAGATACCAGCAAGGGTATCCATTTTATCGGCAATCGCCACAGCACAGGAAACGGCTGTGGATGGCAACTCATCGCCAGAGAAGCGCGGCTGATACTGTTCATTCAGTGCCAGAGCCACATCTTCCGCTTCACCATCATGGCGAGCGTAGTGCATTCCCATCACGCCCTGAGTGTCCGTGAACTCAAATACCATGTTGGTCATCAGGTCACATTTGGACAGCAAGCCCGCGCGGGTCGCATGAGTGACATCTGCACCGATTTTTTCGGCAATCCAGCCAGCCAGAGCCTGAATACGATCCGTTTTGTCACGCAGTGTACCCAGCTGCTTCTGGAACAGTACCGTTTCCAGACGCAGCAGATTGTCTTCCAAACGCTGTTTGCGGTCAGTCTTAAAGAAGAATTCCGCATCTGCCAGCCGTGGGCGCACTACTTTTTCGTTACCCGAAATGATTTGCTGTGGATCAGACGATTCAATATTGGCAACAAAAATAAAATTCGCCATCAATTTGCCGGATTTATCGTAAACCGGGAAATATTTCTGATCGCCTTTCATGGTGTAAACCAGCGCTTCGGCAGGCACTTCAAGGAATTTCTCTTCGAATTTCGCTGTCAGAACCACTGGCCATTCCACCAGAGAAGTCACTTCTTCCAGCAGGCTGTCTGTCAGATCTGCCACACCGCCAAGCTGCATCGCTGCCTGTTCTGCATCACGCTTGATCAACGCTTTACGTGCATAGTAGTCCGCAATGACACGACCACGTTCCTGCAAAATCGCCGGGTACTGCTCTGCATTATCAATCGCAAACTCCGCCTCGCCCATAAAGCGATGACCACGGATAATGCGATCAGATTTGATGCCCAGAATTTCCCCCTCAATCACGTCACTGCCCAGCAGCATCGTGACCGTATGCACAGGGCGGACAAACTGAGTTTCTTTATCGCCCCAGCGCATCAGTTTAGGGATAGGCAGCTTGCCCAGCGAACTGCTCACCATATCCGCCAGAAGTTCTTTCGCTTCACGGCCTTTAACCTGCGCGCGATAAAGCAGCCATTCGCCTTTATCCGTTACCATGCGCTCGGCTTGATCAACCGTGATACCACAGCCACGCGCCCAGCCTTCCGCGGCTTTGGTTGGCTTGCCTTCCGTATCAAATGCCTGAGCAATAGCCGGGCCACGTTTTTCCACTTCACGATCAGCCTGTGCCACAGCCAGATTTGCCACTTTCAGTGCCAGACGACGAGGGGCTGCAAACCAGCTAATTTCACCATGACCCAGATTGGCGTTTTTCAGTTCTGTTTCAAAATTGGCCGCAAAGGATTCAGCTAGCGAACGCAGCGCCTTTGGTGGCAATTCTTCTGTGCCGATTTCCACAAGGAAAGTCTGTTGAATCATGATGGCCTCTCAATTCTTCTTACACATAGGGAAGCCAAGCGCCTCGCGGGAGGCATAATAGGCTTCAGCAACCGATTTGGTCAGGGTACGGATACGCAGAATATAGCGCTGACGTTCAGTCACAGAGATCGCTTTACGAGCATCCAGCAAGTTGAAGGTATGGCCAGCTTTCAAAATACGCTCATAAGCTGGCAGTGGCAGTGGTGCTTCCAGCGCCAACAGCTCCTGTGCTTCTTTTTCATACTGTTCAAAACAGGTGAACAGGAAATCCACATCAGCGTGTTCAAAATTATAGGTAGACTGTTCAACTTCATTCTGGTGATAAATATCGCCATAAGTCGTTTTACCCAGTGGGCCATCGCTCCACACCAGATCGTAAACGCTGTCCACGCCCTGAATATACATCGCGAGACGTTCCAGACCGTAAGTAACTTCACCAGTAACTGGTTTGCACTCAAGACCACCGACTTGCTGGAAGTAAGTGAACTGAGTCACTTCCATACCGTTCAGCCAAACTTCCCAACCCAGCCCCCATGCGCCCAGCGTTGGGTTTTCCCAGTTGTCTTCAACAAAACGGATATCGTGGACGGTAGGATCGAGTCCCAACGCTTTCAATGAACCGAGATAAAGCTCCTGAATATTGTCTGGAGATGGCTTGATGATGACCTGAAACTGGTAATAGTGCTGAAGGCGATTCGGGTTTTCGCCGTAACGACCGTCAGTTGGACGACGGGAAGGTTGCACATAAGCTGCCGCAATGGGTTCTGGCCCTAAAGCGCGCAGGCAGGTCATAGGGTGAGAAGTTCCTGCGCCGACTTCCATATCCAGTGGTTGGATAATGGTGCAGCCTTGACGCGCCCAGTAATCCTGCAATGTCAGGATGAGCCCCTGAAAGGTTTTGGTATCAAACTTTTGCATGTTGAATCCACACGCGATACATCACGCGATACATATGAATTTAAACGAAAGCGGTCAGTATACCCTTTGACCGTAAGATATACAGCACTGATCACCCGCCAATTTTGCTGCAGTATAAAAAAATCTTATCCGAGCCTCTTTACTTGTATATTTATACAGTTAATATAAGTTTAATTATTCACCATCGCCTGTGGGAGTAAAGATATGGAATTCATCAACAAGGAAAGTATTCGCTGTGCTTGGGTCACCGCCGATCCAGATTATCTTGCCTATCACGATAATGAGTGGGGCAAGCCACTGAAGAATAGCCAGCAGCTCTTTGAACTGCTCTGCCTTGAAGGGCAGCAAGCGGGGTTATCATGGCTGACGATCCTAAAAAAACGGCAGGGCTACCGGAAATGCTTCCATCAATTTGATCCGGTCAAAATCGCCAGCATGGATGAAAACGATGTCGAACAACTGCTCAAAGATCCGGCTATTGTGCGCAATCGTGCCAAAATCAATGCCATTATCCACAATGCCCGCACTTACCTGAAAATGGCCGATCAAGGAGAGGATTTCAGTTCATTTATCTGGCATTTTGTTGATGATTCCCCACTCATTAATCACTGGAAATCACGGACAGACGTTCCTGTCAGAACCCCCATTTCTGATGACCTGTCAAATGCACTGAAAAAACGGGGCTTCAAATTTATTGGCAGCACAACCTGCTATGCGTTTATGCAAGCGGCGGGTTTAGTTAATGATCACCTCACAAGTTGCCTGTGCCGAAAAGTTGAAATCAGTGCATAAAAACAGGTGATAAATTCACTTTAAAATATAAAGCTGGAGAAATTCAAAAGACCCAGTTTTTAAATTCAATGAATAATCATAATGTAATATATAACAACACAGAGAACAGGCTTGACCCCATTGCGCCCCAATAAGGGGCGGGGTATGGTGTCCCTTTCTCCTATAAAACAACAGACGCAAACGCCGTTATGAAATTTTCTCAATTCGGAAACAAATTCACACAAGATTCAGGAATTACCCGCCTGATGAATGATCTCAACCAAGGCCTGAGAACACCTGGCGCCATCATGCTAGGTGGTGGCAATCCTGCCCATATTCCTGAAATGGATGATTATTTTCAGCAGATATTGGCTGATCTGGTGTCAAGCGGCCAGTTGGGCGAAACCCTGTGCAACTATGATGGGCCACAAGGGAAAAATACGCTGATAGCGGCACTGGCCCAAGAGTTACAGGAAAAGCTCGGTTGGGAGATCCATCCACAAAATATCGCATTGACCAACGGCAGCCAAAGCGCCTTTTTCTACCTGTTCAATCTACTGGCTGGCCGCAGTGAAGATGGCTCGATGAAGCGAGTTTTATTCCCTCTTGCACCTGAATACATCGGCTATTCCGATTCTGGTCTGGATGAAGGGCTGTTTGTCGCCAATAAACCGAATATTGAGTTGCTGCCCAATGGCCAATTCAAGTATCGGGTCGATTTCGATCACCTGAATATTTCCGAAGATATCAGCCTGATTTGCGTCTCCCGTCCAACCAACCCTACCGGTAATGTCATTACTGACGAAGAGTTGCTGCGCTTAGATGGGCTAGCTCAACAACATCAGATCCCACTGTTAATCGACAATGCCTATGGTGTACCGTTCCCCGGTATTATCTTCAATGACGCGACGCCACTGTGGAATCCCAATATTATCCTATGCATGAGCCTGTCCAAACTTGGCCTGCCGGGTTCCCGCTGCGGGATTATCATCGCTAATGAGAAAATCATCAGTGCTGTCAGTAATATGAATGGTGTTATTAGCCTCGCACCGGGCGGTGTAGGTCCCGCTATCGCGTTGGAAATGATCAGACGCAATGATCTATTCCGCCTATCTCAAAATGTCATCCAGCCATTTTATAAAACGCGGGTAGACAACGTGATTGAGATCATTCGTCGCCATATGTCAGAAGATCGCTGCCTTATCCATAAGCCGGAAGGGGCAATATTCCTCTGGCTCTGGTTCAAAAACCTGCCAATCACCACGGAAGTGCTTTATCAGCGCTTGAAGAAACGGAAAGTGTTAATGGTGCCGGGTCATTTTTTCTTCCCAGGTCTGGAGCACAACTGGCCTCATGCTCATCAGTGTATGCGCATGAACTATGTACCTGATTTGGAAAAGATCGAAGAAGGCATTCGCATTCTGTCGGAAGAGATTGAGATCGCGCATAGAGAAGCGATCCGCTGATTTGGACACAAAAAAAGCTCCCTCATTTAGGGGGAGGGAGCAAGATGATAGCGAGGACTTTTACCTGTGAACAGGACAGTAGTTATTAGAATCCAAAAAGAATTCTTCACACAATTAGGAAAGGAAAACAATCCCTGTTTATACTCTTTCCCTGAACTGAGTCTATTTAATCAGAAAAACCCGAATCTAATAACTTGAATAAGAAGGATTTTTTTGCCTTAAATTGCCTTTACTATGTGAAATTGAGACGATTGAGCCATATTGTGTGATCTAAAGCACATTTAATGAATCAAGAAAATATCCTTAATTATTCAAAATCATTTTTAAACATCACATCGCCCAGAAAATAATCGCCAATATTTGAGGTGACATAATCCTCAAAAACATCACCAGTGGATAAACCGCCGCATACGATTTGGAAAAGACTTTATTTGTTTAATAAAAAATTGGTTTAGCCAAACATTCATTAAATATAAATAAATAGTTTAAATCGATATTAAATTGAATAATTTATTCGTATTGTTAATAAATTATTCAATAATTTGCCTTTATGTTTACATTTAAACAAACATAAAAGTGGAATTTAAATTTCCGTCACAAAAAATCGTTAAATTTAACGATAAATGCTATAGCAAACTGAGTATTACCTGACTATAGTGAATAATATGCAAGGTTTATTTTCATGCTTTGGAAAAAGCAATGTTAAAGCGCACATAAAGCATCTGAGCATCGGCAAATTAACTCACTGAGATCATGGAAACGATGAAAAACCATAAAGTGCTTCTATTATTGTGTACCACACTGGGATGGTCACTTGTCACTGGCTGCTCCAGCATAATGACCCACAGCGGGCCTTATCAAGGTTATTACTCTGGAGCAAAAGCCAGCATTGGCATGCTGAAAGATGACAGTACCGGGTGGGTCATGAAACCTTTGCTCGCCGTGGATCTCCCGTTCTCTGCCTTTCTGGATACGCTCCTGTTCCCCTATGATTATACCCGTTCCAGCAAAGACCAAGCTGAACACTCACCTAAGCATCGCCTTGAAAAACTGGAGCAACGCTCAACTGCCACAGCAACAGCCCCAGAAAATACGAACGCTGAAACATAACTATTCCCCCACACCAGCGATGCCGGTTTCGACAATCAAAACTTGCCGATAACCATCAATATCACGCATGAAAGCAACATATCGGTCATCCGGTGATATCACAATCGCATCCGCAGAAGGTGCATCATCAGTACGTGCTGTCAGCCGATGCATTTCGCCATTTTGGCTATTACAGAGCATAATACTATTGTCACAAACAAAGGCGATGAACCGACCACCGCTGTCCCAGTTAAATGCCGACTGTATGTGATATGCACTGTGAGTCAGTTGCATTGGCACTCCACCATTTGGCGAGATGTACCATAACTGAACGATACCCGTTTCGTCTTTCATCAAAAATCCGATTTTGCTGCCATCCGGTGATGTTCTCAGCCAGTGTCGGGGAACATTTACCACCCCCGGCCAGCGATTTTGATGGGTAAAAGTTAAACGGCGCTGTTTCACACCTGCTGGTGGTGCTGGCAGTGTTGTTTCTGTTCCTGCCAAAGGCTGTTTGCCCTCAATGGCATAATCCTCATTGTTCTCCGGTAAATCAACGAGATAAATTTCTGGTATCTTTTCGCCATTCTCAGCACGGGTATCACCAATAAAAGCCAGTGCCCAACGCTGCCACTGACCATTTTCTTTGAGATATCCCTGTTGCCCAATCCAGCCTTCTTCATAAGCCCGATTGATCTCATCACTGCCAGAACGTGGCTGCGCTGTCGTGCGGCTGACAACAACCGAAAAATAACTGCCATCATATTCTCTGGGATGTTTTTTCGGTGGAATGACTGCTCTCAGAGGGATAGCCACGGCAACATTGCGCAAATCAAGCGCCAGATCTCGTTCATGCATCACATGGTCGTTATAAGTAAAACTCAAACGGTTACCATCAGGGCTGAAAACGTGAACATGCGTACCACCGCGCAGAGCACCGGGTGTATAAGGGGGAGTAATATCCAGCGCATCAATGTTGACGGCTACATTTGGCTGAGTATCAGAGACAATCACACCTCGGCGATGATGAAAATCATACTGCCACTGCCTATCTGGCTTTTCTGGACCGTGGATGAACGCATAGCGAACAGGCTCCTGTAGATTTACCGTCACTACACCAACGTGCGCTCCATCCTGCGCCTGATAAATCACTTCTACCTGCCCACTGCCGACATGAATTTTTTCTATCGTGAGACCCGTAAAAGACGCACCACTGGGGCGAACGTCGTATACCAGCCATTGGCTATCAGGAGTCCAGATATTTATATTAGTTATCTGATGGCTACGGCTGTCGAATGTAATCTGGCGTTCCTTAAAGACCATTTTCCTACCTTATTTTGCGGAGTTTCGCATAATAAAAACTAATCTTATGTAAATGTGGCTAAAAAATTTCAGTCGAGACGTTATTATTCCAACATTACACTTTACTACTACGTTATTCCATTTGATCAAACTTATGCTACTTAGTGTCCTTTATATCATTGGTATCACGGCTGAAGCCATGACAGGCGCCTTAGCCGCAGGTCGCCGGAAAATGGATGTATTCGGCGTTATCATTATTGCTTCCGTGACGGCCATTGGTGGTGGCTCCGTCCGTGACATTATTCTGGGTCATTACCCACTTGGCTGGGTAGAAAACCCAGCCTATATCGTGACCGTTGCCTGCGCTGCGGTGATCACTATCTGGGTTGCCCCCATGATGAAACATCTGCGCCGTTTATTTCTCATTCTCGATGCCATTGGTCTGATTGTCTTTTCCATTATTGGTGCACAAATTGCGCTGAATATGAACCACAGCCCGATCATCGCCGCCATTGCTGCCGTGATTACCGGGGTTTTTGGCGGGGTACTGCGCGATATGTTTTGTAATACTATCCCGCTGGTATTCCAGAAAGAGATCTATGCGGGTGTTTCTTTCGCTGCCGCTTGGCTATATATCGGGTTATTACACACGCCATTGCACCCGAACAGCGTGATCCTGATTACGCTTATCGCAGGGCTGGCGGCTCGATTGATTGCTATCCGTTATCGTCTTGGTTTACCCATCTTCAATTATGACGGTTCTGATCACTGACATTATTAAGAGCATCGGGGGCACGCTCTTGCTCCCTTGCTTCTGAATGACTTACCGGATCCGTTTTTTTCTTCTCCCCAACCTTATTCTCCTCACTTCCCTGCTTTTCTCCAATTCTATGTACAGTTAATACATGAACTAACGCTTTAATCTCTGGATGTTGCAAAAAGGCTGCAATTCTTGCGGTTTGCTTTGCCGTTAGTGGATTCTTCATGCCTGTTTCGGATAACAGCAAATCCCATTGCCAGCCCATTTCATCCGTAAATCGATTGGCATAAGGCAACCCTATCGCTTCACGCCATGACGAAAGCGGCTGTAATCTTGCCTGCTGGAATTGGGCAAAAATCAACTCGGCACGTTTGGTTCCTATGTTTGGCACTTCAGTAAGTTGTACAATATCCAGCGCCAGCCAATCCGTTAAATGTGTCACCAGCCCATATTTTACCAAAGCTGCCCATGTTCCTTGCCCAACGCCTTTCATTTTCAGATTTTCCCCAAGCCATGTCAGACGGGCAATAAATTGTTGCTGGCAACTATCATGGGATACAAGGCAACTCAGCGAATGAAAGTCCTGCGCATTCGGTGGCTGAATATCAGGCCGTTCAGCAATACGCCATACCACTTTATCGAGTTTCGGAACGCCATGCCCCGCCAGCGCTACCGTAACTTTATCTCCCGGATAAACGTTCCACTGTTTCCAGCGTCTGACGGAACCGAGATTGACCCGCCTAACCTGCCTATCATCCAGCTTCACTTTTTCCAGCTCCAGCAAAACGGAGATCCTTCCTGTCCGGCCTATCTTGAAATGGACATCTCTCACGGTTGTCAATTGCTGCTGCAATGGATACTTCCAGGCAACCGCCCAACTGTTTGAGCCTGCGCGCCACTGCCGGCCAGTGGGCTCAGTTTCCTGTCTTAAGACAACGCCATCCGTAGCAAAAGGAAGTGGCTGGATAAAATAGGATTTCCATCTTTTCTCAGCATCTTGCGCACTGATAATTCGGTGGCTATATTGCTGTGCGGTGGGAAACCCCATTGATGCCAATCGCTCCAGCTTTACCGCCATCTCATCTGGCCCATCTGGCCAGCCCCAGATAAATATCCCTATCTGACCAAGTTCTGGCGCAGATGACTTACGCATCATCAGCCCTGCGACCTTGCTGCGCGCTCCTTGACTACCGACAATAGATTGGCGGTGACTATCCTGCTGCCAGAACAACTCACCTTGTAACACCAAGCGCTCCGGTGCATTTTTTATCTGTTTGGGAATGCGGGTAATAAATGGACTTTTGTCCATCCAGTTCGTTCCTTCCGAACCATTGCCGCGACTGATTAACCCCGCCAGTCGGCCTTTCTCATAGACCAACGTAACCGCAACACCATCCACTTTGGGTTGCAGCCAAACAGCCGACCGTCCCTGTAGCCACTGGTGAATTTCCTTTACCCCTTTCAGCTTGTTTAAGCCGGTATGCTGCACAGGGTGAGGATGTTTCCCCTCCCGTGGCACAGCAACAGAAAACGTGCTGTCTGACGTCTGATGTAAACAAGTTCGCCAAAGTGTCAGGGTTTCCAATAGTTGATCATAGATTTCATCATCGATTTCACTGATGCCCTGTTGACGATACAGCTGATCCCACTCCGCCATCTGCCGTGTCAGGTGCTGCATTTCACGTTGGATTTTCTCCTGTGACCAAACAGGACAATCCGCCATGTTTCCTGTACTGCCGGTTTCTGCGCTTTCAGTAAATTTTGCTGGTGCCTGCTCTGCCATTCCTGCCAATGCCACAGGTATTCCAAACAACAGCGCCAATATCATGATGAGAAAATTAAGCATCCCTGCTCCACACGTCCCTTAAACACGAGCAAAGAATAAAAAGCCGTGGAACTTTTACCAAGCAGGAAAAGGCTAATTTGCGAAACGCTTCGAAAAATACATAATCATTTTCTGCAACCATTTATTTTTCCTGAAATTGTTTCGCAAAATGATTCATTAATGTCAGTGAGTTAAGAAAAAATTTTGTTGAAATGTCCGTTGGCATGTATTGTAACGCTGCATGGGTTGACGTATCCGTGTATACTATGTGGGATTTTATATTCCTGCGCTTGCATTTATTAATACCCAATCAGTCAAGAAATCATCATGAACCAAGGAACGTTATATATTGTTTCTGCGCCGAGTGGAGCAGGCAAATCAAGCCTTATTCAGGCTTTATTAAAAACTCAGCCTTTGTATGACACTCAGGTTTCTGTTTCACATACAACGCGCCCAACGCGTTCTGGCGAAAATCATGGTGAGCATTATTTTTTCGTCACTGTTGATGAATTCCAGAATATGATCAGCCATGATGAATTTTTGGAATATGCTTGTGTTTTTGGTAACTATTACGGCACATCCCTCAAAATTATCGAAGATACACTAGCCAGTGGCGTTGACGTTTTTCTTGATATTGACTGGCAGGGAGCGCAGCAAGTCCGGCAGAAAATGCCGGCAGCCCGTAGCATTTTTATTCTTCCGCCATCGAAGGAAGAATTGCTCCGTCGCCTGCGTGGTCGCGGTCAAGACAGCGATGAAGTCATTGACAAACGAATGTCTCAGGCGGTCGCGGAGATGGAACATTACGGCGAATATGATTACGTCATTATCAATGATGATTTCAATACGGCACTAGCCGATTTACAATCTATTATTCGTTCAGAGCGTATACGATTAGATCGTCAGGCTCAACGGCATGATGCCTTAATCAGCAAATTATTGGCAGGCTGAACCAAGTTTCAGTATTATGCCCAGTCATTTATTTATCTGTGGAGTAGCACACATATGGCACGCGTAACTGTTCAAGACGCAGTAGAAAAAATTGGTAACCGTTTTGACCTAGTGTTGGTCGCTGCTCGCCGAGCACGCCAATTGCAATCAGGCGGTAAAGATCCTCTCGTAGCAGAAGAAAACGATAAGATGACTGTTATCGCTCTGCGTGAAATCGAACAAGGCCTCATCAACAATAAAATTCTTGATGTTCGTGAGCGTCAGGAGCAACAAGAACAAGATGCCGCAGAAATTAAAGCGGTTTCTGTCATCGCTGAAGGTCGTCGCTAATTTTACGGTAGGTCTGCCTTGTACCTGTTTGAAAGCCTGAATCAGCTTGTTCTCAAATATTTGCCTGAAGATCAGATAGTTCTACTGAAACAGGCCTATGTTGTTGCGCGGGATGCCCACGAAGGGCAAACCCGCTCCAGTGGTGAGCCATATATTACTCACCCTGTCGCTGTTTCCTGTATTCTGGCCGAAATGCGTCTTGACCATGAGACACTCATGGCGGCACTTCTGCATGATGTGATTGAAGATACGCCAGCGACATTTCAGGATATCGAACAGCTATTCGGCACGGCTGTCGCCGGGTTGGTGGAAGGTGTCTCCAAACTGGATAAGCTGAACTTCCGTAACAAGAAGGAAGCACAAGCTGAAAACTTCCGCAAAATGATCATGGCAATGGTGCAGGACATCCGCGTCATTCTGATCAAACTGGCAGACCGTACACACAATATGCGAACCCTTGGCTCCCTGCGCCCTGACAAACGGCGGCGCATCGCCAGGGAAACGCTGGAAATCTACAGCCCACTGGCTCACCGTCTGGGTATTCATCACCTGAAAACGGAGCTGGAGGAGCTTGGGTTTGAAGCACTGCACCCTAACCGTTACCGTGTGATTAAAGAGGTTGTTAAAGCTGCTCGCGGCAATCGCAAGGAGATGATCCAGAAAATTCTGTCGGAAATTGAAGGCAGATTAACGGACGCTGGCATCCAATGCACCGTTAGTGGACGGGAAAAACACCTCTACTCTATTTATCGCAAGATGCACCTGAAAGAACAGCGTTTTCACTCCATCATGGATATTTACGCCTTTCGCGTCATCATCAACAACCTTGATACCTGCTATCGTGTACTGGGGCAAATGCACAGCCTGTATAAGCCTCGACCCGGCAGAGTGAAAGATTATATTGCCATCCCCAAAGCCAACGGCTACCAATCCCTGCATACCTCTCTTATCGGCCCACATGGCGTCCCTGTTGAAGTCCAGATCCGTACTGAAGATATGGATCAGATGGCAGAAATGGGGGTTGCGGCACACTGGGCATATAAAGTGCAAGGAGAATCAGGCACTACAGCTCAAATTCGCGCCCAACGCTGGATGCAGAGCCTGCTGGAGCTTCAGCAAAGTGCGGGAAGTTCTTTTGAATTTATTGAAAGCGTTAAATCTGATTTATTTCCCGATGAGATTTACGTTTTTACGCCAGAAGGGCGGATTGTTGAATTACCGGCGGGGGCAAGCCCGGTTGACTTCGCCTATGCCGTCCATACCGATATCGGCCATGCCTGCGTTGGAGCACGTGTTGATCGCCAGCCTTATCCACTGTCGCAAACACTTAGCAGTGGGCAGACCGTCGAAATTATTACGGCGCCAGGTGCGCGTCCGAATGCAGCATGGCTGAACTTTGTCGTCAGTTCCAAAGCTCGCGCCAAAATTCGCCAGCTATTGAAAAATCTTAAACGGGATGATTCGATTGGACTCGGGCGTCGTCTGCTCAATCATGCGCTTGGCAATGGAAAGAAAATTACTGATATTCCTCAGGAAAGTATCACCAAAGAGCTGGTAAGAATGAAACTTGCCACATTGGATGATTTGCTGGCTGAAATTGGACTGGGTAATGCTATGAGCGTGGTTGTTGCACGGAATCTGCTGGGTGCAACGGAAAAGATCCCAAACAACAGCAATAGCACCCGTAAACTGCCCATCAAAGGTGCTGACGGCATTTTGATTACCTTTGCAAAGTGCTGTCGTCCAATTCCTGGAGACCCGATCATTTCTCATATCAGTCCGGGAAAAGGTCTGGTTATTCACCACGAATCCTGCCGTAATATCCGTGGATACCAGAAAGAGCCGGAAAAATTCATGCCTGTCGAATGGGATAAAGATGTCAACAGCGATTTTATCGCCGAAATTAAAGTTGATATGTTTAACCATCAAGGCGCACTGGCGAATCTGACGGCGGCCATCAACGATGCTAACTCCAGCATTCAGAGCATGAATACGGAGGAAAAAGATGGTCGCGTTTATTGTGCTTTCATCAGGCTGACGACCCAAGACCGTATTCAGTTGGCGAATATTATGCGTAAGATACGCGTTATGCCAGATGTGATGCGAGTCAGCCGTAACCGAAACTAAAGGTTACTTTTCGAAGGGGGGATATCCCGTATTGGCGGCAGTTTCACGCTGTAAGGGGCTGGAACAGCCACTGATTGAGCAGCAGGGGCAAATCATCGCAAGTGAATCATGGTGGGCAGCAATGCAGGCAACGACTGCACCATCAACAGGGAAATAAATCACACCGACGGAGAAATCGCATGAAAGGCCGACTACTTGATGCTATCCCCTTAACCACCTTGCATGGTGTTGGTGCCAGCCAGGTCACTAAGCTCGCCAAATTAGGGCTGGTTAATCTACAGGACTTGCTGTTACATCTGCCTCTCCGTTATGAGGATCAAACCCGTCTGTATTCCATCAATGACTTACTGCCCGGTGTTTATGCCACCGTGACGGGTGAGGTCTTGCGTACCCATGTCACTTTTGGGCGTCGTCGCATCATGACCTGCCAAATCAGTGATGGAACCGGAGTATTGACCCTGCGCTTTTTCAATTTCACCGCCGCCATGAAGAATAATTTAGCAGAAGGGAAGCACGTCATTGCCTATGGCGAAATCCGGCGCGGGAATCAGGGGCCTGAGATTATTCATCCCGAATATAAAACCCAGCAACACGCTGAACGCGTTCAGTTGCAGGATACATTAACTCCCATCTATCCCACGACAGAGGGAGTGCGTCAGACAACACTGCGTAAGTTAATCGAGCAGGCGCTGGAACTTCTTGATACCTGTGTCATTAACGAGTTATTGCCGGAAGAGTTTAGCCGCAAGATCATCAGCCTTCCTAACGCACTGCATACTTTGCATCGTCCCCCGCCGGATGTTTCACTGACTGATTTGGATAATAACCGACACCCAGCTCAACGCCGGCTGATTCTGGAAGAGTTGCTGGCGCACCATTTAAGTATGCTGGCGGTCAGAGCCGGTGCTCAACGCTTTCATGCCCAGCCGCTCACCGCAGATAATGCTTTAAAACAGCAGCTTCTGAGCCAATTGCCCTTTGTTCCGACAGGTGCACAGGCACGAGTAGTGGCAGAAATAGAGCAAGATTTGGAAAAAAACGTTCCGATGATGCGCTTGATACAAGGGGATGTCGGTTCTGGCAAAACACTGGTAGCTGCACTGGCCGCTTTACGGGCGCTCGTTCACGGTAAGCAAGTTGCATTAATGGCACCCACTGAACTGCTTGCTGAACAGCATGCCAATACCTTCCGTCAATGGTTTGAACCACTTGGCATTCAAGTGGGCTGGCTGGCTGGCAAACAAAAGGGCAAAGCGCGTCAGGCACAGCAGGAAGCCATCGCAAACGGTCAAGTAAGTATGGTGGTCGGTACACATGCGATGTTTCAGGAGCAGGTCAAATTCTCAGGTCTGGCACTGGTTATCATCGACGAACAACACCGGTTTGGTGTTCACCAGCGCCTTGCATTATGGGAGAAGGGACGTGAACAAGGCTTCCACCCTCATCAGTTAATCATGACCGCCACACCGATTCCACGTACCTTGGCAATGACGGCTTATGCCGATCTGGATACCTCGATCATCGATGAACTGCCGCCGGGGAGAACGCCAGTAACAACTGTTGCCATTCCAGATACCCGCAGAAATGAAATTATCCAGCGCATCAAAAGTGCCTGTCTGGATGAAGGACGTCAGGCTTATTGGGTATGTACTCTCATCGAGGATTCTGAAGTTCTGGAAGCGCAGGCCGCTCAAGCCACCAGCGAAGAACTAGCTCTGATATTGCCAGATCTGAAAATCGGTCTGGTGCACGGGAGAATGAAACCCGCAGAAAAACAGACCATTATGGATGCCTTCAAACAGGGTGAGTTGCAGCTACTGGTTGCCACCACAGTCATTGAAGTCGGTGTTGATGTACCCAATGCCAGCCTGATGATCATCGATAATCCTGAACGGCTGGGGCTGGCTCAATTGCACCAGCTTCGTGGGCGAGTGGGTCGAGGAGCAGTGGCTTCACATTGTGTCCTGCTGTATAAAACCCCGCTGACCAACACCGCGAGAATGCGCCTGCAAGTTCTGCGCGACAGTAACGATGGTTTTGTGATTGCCCAAAAAGATTTGGAAATCCGGGGGCCGGGTGAATTGCTTGGCACTCGTCAAACGGGCAATGCTGAATTCAGGATCGCCGATTTACTGCGGGATCAGGGAATGCTACCGGAAGTTCAGCGTATCTCCAATTATATCCATCAGCATTATCCGGAACATGCAAAGGCACTGATTGAGCGCTGGCTGCCTGATCGCTCACAATATAGTCATGCCTGATATCGACACCCAAGGCACCAGCAAGACCAAGGTACCCGCAGCAATGTAAGCAAAAAAATGCCGCTGAATATTTCAGCGGCATTTTTAGCCAAGTTATCTGGCAAGATTAAAAACGAATCAAATTAACCTGCTATAGACGGGAATATCGGTAACAATAGATAAATTTTGATAACGGCAGCGTTAACAATATCAATAAAGAACGCACCTACCATTGGCACAAGAAGGAATGCCATATGTGATGGCCCAAATCGATCCGTAATTGCCTGCATGTTTGCGATAGCCGTCGGTGTCGCTCCCAAACCGAAACCACAGTGACCAGCCGACAGAATAGAAGCATCGTAATTTTTGCCCATCACGCGGTAAGTCACGAAAATCGCATACAATGCCATCACTATCGATTGCACCACGAGGATCACCAGCATTGGCAATGCAAGTGAAGCCAACTGCCACAGTTTCAGACTCATCAACGCCATAGCCAAGAACAATGACAGGCTGACGTTGCCCAGTACCGATACCGCTCGGTCAAATACTCGATAAAAGCCAAGCAGCGATAGGCCATTACTCAGGATTACCCCAACAAACAATACGCATACAAATGTGGGCAATTCAAACATCGTATGCTCTAGCTGTTTCTCAATATAACTCCCTGCCAACAAACAGATAGAGATTAAGGCGATGGTTTCCAGCATAACCAATGGTGTAATCATGCGGCCAGTATAAGGTTTCTCAAACGCAGTAGGAATTTCGGCATCATCTGCCCCCAAGCCCGGCGCTTTGGTATTTTTCACCAGCAAACGAGCCACAGGGCCACCAATCAAACCACCCAATATTAAACCGAATGTCGCACAGGCCATTGCTACTTCGGTCGCATTATCAAAACCATAGCGTTCGGAGAATACTTTACCCCAGGCAGCTCCGGTGCCGTGTCCGCCTGAAAGTGTAATGGAACCAGCCAATAATCCCATTAATGGGTCAAGTCCAAGCATTTTCGCCAGTGCAATACCCACTGTGTTCTGCACCAGCAGCAACCCAATCACGACAAAGACAAAAAGTACCAGAAATTTTCCGCCTGCTTTCAGGCTAGCAAGGTTCGCGTTCAAGCCGATGGTGGCAAAGAACATCAACATGAGGGGGTCTTTGAGAGATAAATCGAAACTCATTTCCCAACCCGTGGATTGCTTAACGGCCAGCAAAACGACAGCGACCAATAGCCCGCCTGCAACCGGTTCAGGGATGGTATATTTCTCAAGGAATGGAATTGATTGTACGAGTTTTCTTCCTAGTAGCAAAACCAGCGTAGCCGCAACGAGCGTGCCATAAATATCCAGCTGATACATCTATGTACCCCATCTATTGTTAAAGTTATGTGAATTTAATGCGACGTTATAATCATCCTATAAAAACGCCAAGAGCAGCTAAGGGGTGGATTAGAAAAAAAATTACTGATAAACACAAGTTAAAAAATTTAAAAATGTGACGAAATCAAATCGTTATTCATTATAAAAATTTAGCGCAAACGATTGCCTTAATAAGGCAGATCATTAAAATAGGTTTTTTGTCCATCCGGAATTTCACATCATGGTTACCTCATCCCGTGAACACTCTGCATCAGAAGCGCCCGAGCAATCAGGTAGCGAATTGATTTACCGTCTAGAAGATAAACCGCCACTTCTACACGCACTGTTTGCGGCCAGCCAGCATCTGCTGGCGATGTTTGTTGCCGTTATCACGCCCGCCATGTTGATCTGTCAGGCGCTGGGGCTGTCCGAACAGGATACACAGCGCATTATCAGCATGTCCCTGTTCGCATCAGGGGTAGCATCGCTCATCCAGATCCGCTCTTGGGGGCCTGTCGGCTCTGGCTTGCTTTCCATTCAGGGAACCAGTTTTAATTTTGTTGCGCCACTGATCATGGGAGGACTGGCTCTTAAAAATGGAGGAGCAGATATCCCAACCATGATGGCCGCTCTGTTTGGTACGCTAATGGTGGCGGCAATCACCGAGGTGCTGCTTTCCCGCGTGCTGCATCTGGCTAGAAAAATCATTACGCCGCTGGTTTCCGGTATTGTCGTGATGATTATCGGCCTGTCACTGATCCAAGTCGGGTTGACTTCCATCGGCGGCGGTTACTCTGCCATTCAAAACGGTACGTTTGGTGCGCCTGAAAATCTGCTGCTGGCAGGAGCCGTTCTTGCCGTTATCGTGTTACTAAATCGCCAGCGCAATCCCTACCTACGAGTTGCTTCTCTGGTCATTGCTATGGCGGTAGGCTATCTGGTGGCTTGGTACATGGGTATGCTACCTCATGCGACACCCAGAACAGACACGCCCGTTATCACCGTTCCCTCTCCGCTCTATTACGGACTGTCTTTTGACTGGAATCTACTGATCCCCCTTATCCTGATTTTTATGGTGACGTCGTTGGAAACCATCGGCGATATTACAGCGACCTCCGATGTTTCAGAACAGCCAGTCAGTGGCCCGTTATATATGAAACGTATCAAGGGTGGTGTACTGGCAAATGGCCTCAATTCGATAGTTTCCGCAGTATTCAATACGTTTCCGAACTCCTGTTTTGGCCAGAACAATGGTGTGATACAACTGACGGGCGTTGCCAGCCGCCATGTTGGTTACATTATCGCTTCTATGCTGATCCTGTTGGGGCTGTTCCCCGCCGTAGCCGGATTTGTACAACATATTCCTGAACCCGTGTTAGGGGGCGCCACCATTGTCATGTTTGGTACTATCGCCGCATCCGGTGTCAGAATTGTCTCCCGCGAGCCACTGAACCGTCGCGCCATTATGATCATCGCGTTGTCGCTAGCCGTTGGTTTGGGCGTATCCCAACAACCCTTGATTTTACAGTTTGCACCTGAGTGGGTGAAAAATCTGCTATCTTCCGGCATTGCCGCTGGCGGGCTGACTGCAATTCTTCTGAACCTGATTTTTCCGCAGGAAAAATAGCGGCCGGATTTTCATTCCTCTGATTTCCTCTCCCGCTTTTTCAGTGGGAGTTTTTTCACTTTGTTTGCGTAACCCTTCGCAATATCAACATGAGTTTCTTCAGAAACACACTGATTGATTATCAATCCACCCCACCCTATTGTGTGAATATCCGTTTTACGGCATAAAGAGTCTTTATCAGGAGGTCATACTGAGGTGAGATCATGAAGTGGTTAAGGAAATTTTTTGTTACTCTTTTGCTGTTGCTGATTTTGGCAATTATCGTCATTTATATCGTTGTCCAGACGCACTGGGGAACCAAACAATTAAACCAATGGCTCAACAGACAAGGCCACTACGAGATCAGCATTGAAAGCATCGGTCACAACTGGCTGCAACCTGCGACATTGACGCTTAACAACGTGAATATCCATGATCAGCAAAGCGCTTTCTCACTCAATGCCAATACCGTTAATCTGGATCTCAAATGGCAACACTGGCTGACACCGCGTAACCTCCATCGGCTAACATTGCAACAAGGGAAACTGATACTGGCAGGCGATCAATTGCCCCCCCTCTTGCAAGCAGACATTCTGCAACTAAACCAGATGAATATTCAGTTAGAAAACCCCCATACACAAATTAAAGGGGAAAATATCACGGGTGGCATCACCCCTTGGATGCCTGCCGCAGGAAACCCGTTTGGCAATGGGCAGTATCAGTTTAGTGCCAGTACTATGAGTTTCAACGGTATTCCCTTTGAAAAGATTATTATGCAGGGCAGCTACCAGAATAAGACTCTGGCTATCGACACTTTTGGTGCAGCATTTCTGCAAGGGGCTATATCTGGGGATGGCCGGCAATTATCTGACGGCAGCTGGCGCTGGAATAATCTCCTGATCAGCAATATACGCTGGCAATCACCGATGACATTGAGCACGTTGCAAGAAAAAACCCGTCATCTTCCGGCCATTCATGTTAAAGACCTCAATATCACCAATGCCAAGCTACAAGGGAAAAATTGGTCTGTCGATTACCTGGATACCACCATCAAAAACCTGGGACTGGTGAATGGGAGCTGGGAAGCTAAAGATGGGCTGATTGATTTCAATGTCATGAATATGGCATTCAATAACGCTCAGTTCAGCAACACACTGGGGCAACTCCATTTTTCTGGTGATACTTTTACTGTCGCTCATCTGACGACCCACTACCAAAAAGGGTTATTCAACATCCAATCCGAGTGGGATCGCAAAAACCGTCAACTGACGTTCAGTAACAGCTCAGTAACCGGGCTAGTTTATGACCTGCCACCCACATGGCGAAACGATATCAAAAACGCCGCACCGGGGTGGATTTCAGGGCTAAAATTAAATGATATCAGCGTCAATAATACTCTGCTGATTGATGTTAATCCGGATTTCCCATTTCAGCTCACCACTCTCTCAGGCCATGTGGATACCATGAATATCCTGAAAAACGGCAGGTGGGGATTATGGGAGGGTCAGGCGTCCTTACAGGCGGCCAGTGGAACATTTAATAAAATTGAAATAACTCGTCCCTATCTGCAATTACACGCTACAGATGACAAGCTAACGATTGATAAACTGAACGCCTTCAACGGTCATGGATTACTACAAGCTAGCGGTTCAGTTGAACAGCAAACCGCCCAAAAACCTTTTGTGCTTAATTTCAAGGGCATGAATGCGGATTTAGGCATCCTGCCACGATGGGGTTGGATACCACTCACTATTCAGGGTGAAGGAAATTTTTCACTCACCATAACAGGTAATCTCTCTGCTGATGATATTAAAGGTACCATCAATGGCACACTGACTGCTGAAGATAAATCATCAAACAAAGACTCACAGTCCATTGCTCAGGGGCTAATTTTAAGCAGTAACTGCTCTCCAGCTGGAGCCGTAGATGGCGCTGCAATAGCGCACCCTACGGCACCTTCAACGGAAGTTCATACAGCAGAGGCAGGTAATACAAGCGCAGAAAGTGAAACTGCCGAGAGTAAAACCTGCCCCAAAATTAAACTGTAACGGGGCGTTCGACAGGCAGCACGAGATAAGTGCCGGTGAACACGCTACCAACGCCCTGTTCACCGCTGACCTGTACTTCCAGTTTAACCCGTGCCTTATTGCCACGGGCAAGGCGAGCCAAATCACCGCTCATGTTATTGAAATCAGCGACGGCATTGGGGCGCCCCGTAATGGGCTGTCGGTAACGGATATTGGCATCTACCAGAATAATGTTGCCCCCCAGTTGGCGTTCCTGTAACAACAGCCAGATCAGCCCCCATGCTGTCAGTGTGGCCTGCGAAAACAGGCTACCCGCAAAAATGGTATGATGCGGGTTCTGATTTCCCGCTTCTGGCATCGTTGTAATAAAGCGTTGCCCAGTATATTGGGTAATGCGTAAACCCATCTTTTCGCTCAGAGGGATCTGTTGATACCATGCCTGCTGCAACTCCGCACACCAGTCCGGACGATGCAGAATATCATCAAGACTCATGATAGGCTTGATCATCAGGAAATGGCTAATGGGAGACGTTCTGGCACCATTGATCAAACCCCGGTTTTTAAATCCCAATTTATTAAAAAAATCAACGGCATCTTCCCGTGCACTGCAAACAATCCGTTTCACACCTTCTTGTCTGGCAACTGATTCCAATGCCATAGCAATCAATGTACCCAGTCCTTTCTGCTGCACATTGGGATGAACAGCCAGAAAACGAATAGCGCCTTCACTGTCTGCATTGATATATAAGCGCCCAACAGCAACCGGATTACCGTGTTCATCCACCACCATTTGATGATGAGCAATCGAATCGTAACCATCTTTTTCTGAACCGATAGGCTGATGAAGCGGCTTGCGCAGCATCTCCCAACGAAATTGATAATAGGTTTCCAGCTCTTGTTCTGTTTGAGGTACTCTCAGATGGTACATAGGAACAACCCCTTTTTTATGCGTGTTGTCATGTGTAGTCAGGAGAGCGCATGCAGCAAACGATGAGTTTTTTTATTGTTATACCCGTCACTCTGTTGAAGTGTGTCTGCATATCATACCTGCAACCAAAAAGTCACCGGCCCATCATTTGTCAGACTCACTTTCATGTCTGCGGCAAATTGCCCCGTTTCTGTTTTTACACCAGTTACACGGCACTGTTCAACAAAATAGCGATAAAGTTCATCTGCTTTTTGAGGTTCAGCACCGCCAGAAAAACTCGGTCTTAAACCTTTTTGGGTATCTGCAGCCAAGGTAAATTGGGAAACGACCAGCAAACTACCATTAGCCTGCTGAACATTCAGATTCATTTTTCCCTGCTCATCACTGAATACCCGATATCCCATTACTTTTTCACATAAACGCTGCGCTTTTTGCTGGTTATCTTCTTTCTCAACGCCGAGTAAAACCAGCAGCCCCTGCTCAACTTCCCCAATAGTTTCATCCTTAACAACAACTTTCGCCTGTGTTACGCGCTGAATTAATGCGATCATTTTTTTGTCTGTTATCCATGTCATCCTTGCCCAAAACGGGCAAGGAAAGTGGGGTAAACCGCCTCGGCAAGGGCAGAAGAAGTTACGTTTCTGTGGGAAGGGAGAAATCATGTGCCTTAAAGTAATCAGGAATCACGCTCCTGTCAGTCACATGAATAGCATTGATGCCTATTTTTCTTGCAGCTTCAACATTTGCCAAAACATCATCAAAAAATACAGCCTGTTCAGCGGTCATACCTTCTGCTCCAAGCACGTATTTAAAAATGTCAGAATTCGGTTTGCGCATGCCCAGATCTTGGGATAAATAAAGGAAATCTGTAGATGCTGCAATCTCAGGGTAATGATGTGGCCAGTAATCAAGATGGAGGCGGTTTGTATTTGACAGTACAACAACACGATGTCCCTGTTCACGCAATTTATTCATCAGTTCAATAACATTCTGTCTGACATCAATAAAGAGCGCATGCCAGCCTTCCGTGAACTGTTCAAAACTGAGCGAGACCTCCATTTCATCGCACAACACATCTGCAAACTCAGCATCCGTTATTTGCCCACATTCATGTTGCTCAAAAGCCTCTCCCATTGAAAATCTTGTGGTCAATGTTGCCAGTGGTGTTCCACTCAGGTTACTCCAGACAGCCAGTACTCTTTTAAAATCAATATCAATAATCACATTACCCATATCGAAAATATACAGCATAATCCCTCCTGACTGACGATTGTCGTTTTGTACTTTTATCATAATTTTGTTAAGAAAAAAGAGTGAAATGATAAAAAACAGACAAATTACGCTTTTGATTAAGAGTTGTTGAAAAAGCTAACAATTTTTTGAGTGGAGGTACAGGTAGGTTATTAGCGTGGATGTCAATCTGAAGAAACGTCAAAGAAACTCAGAGTGCCGGAGCACCCTAAGCTATTCATACGCAATTTGCACACACAATTAAGAGCGGTGAAATTACATTTCTTTGCCACGATTTGCGCGACGGCGATCATTTTCAGTCAAATGGCGTTTACGCAGGCGAATCGACTGCGGAGTCACTTCAACCAGTTCGTCATCATCGATAAATTCCAGCGCCTGCTCCAGTGTTTTCTTGAGATATGGAGACAGTGTCGTTGCTTCATCCGTTCCTGATGCACGAACGTTGGTCAGTTTCTTACCTGTCAGACAGTTCACGGTCAGGTCATTGGAGCGAGAGTGAATACCGATAACCTGGCCTTCATAAACTTCCGTACCGTGACCGAGGAACAGCTTGCCGCGATCCTGCAAACTATACAGTGCGTAAGCAACCGCTTTACCCTGACCGTTGGAAATCATCACACCGTTTTGACGGCGACCGATTTCACCCGGACGAATATCATCATAATGACTGAATGTCGCATACAGCAGACCCGTACCGGAAGTCATGGTCATGAACTCTGTACGGAAACCGATCAAACCACGGCTTGGAATAGAGTAATCCAGACGCACGCGACCCTTGCCATCTGGCAGCATGTCACGCAGTTCGCCCTTACGCTCACCCAGAGCCTGCATCACATCACCCTGATGTTGCTCTTCGATATCCAGTGTGACCTGCTCGAATGGTTCCTGCTTACGGCCATCGATTTCACGGTAAATAACTTTTGGACGGGAAACTCCCATCTCGAAGCCTTCACGACGCATGTTTTCAATCAAGACGGACAGGTGCAGTTCACCACGACCTGCAACGCGGAATGCATCTGGATCTTGGGTTTCTTCAACACGCAGTGCCACGTTGTGTACCAGTTCTTTTCTCAGACGATCAAGGATCTGACGAGAAGTCACGTACTTACCTTCACGACCACAGAAAGGGGAGGTGTTTACGCAGAAGTACATGCTAACAGTAGGCTCATCAACCGCCAGTGCTGGCAAGGCTTCAACAGCACTGGTATCACACAGCGTATCAGAGATGTTCAGCTCGCCCAGACCCGTAATCGCGATGATGTCGCCTGCTTCCGCCTGAGCAGATTCAATGCGATCCAAACCCAGATGACTGAAGACTTTACCGACTTTACCGTTACGGGTTTTGCCTTCACTGTCAACGATGGTGATGTTCTGGTTTGGTTTTACGGTGCCACGCTTAATACTGCCAATGCCGATAACCCCAACATAGTTGTTGTAGTCCAACTGCGAGATTTGCATCTGGAATGTGCCATCCAGATCAACTTTAGGCGGCTCAACGTGATCAACAATCGCCTGATACAGCGGGGTCATGTCTTCCGCCATGTCAGTGTGTTCGTTACCAGCAATACCCATCAGTGCAGAAGCATAAACGATCGGGAAGTCCAGTTGCTCATCAGTTGCACCCAGGTTGACGAACAGGTCAAATACCTGATCGACGACCCAGTCAGGACGTGCGCCGGGACGGTCAACTTTGTTGATGACGACGATAGGTTTCAGGCCGTGGGCAAAGGCTTTCTGGGTTACAAAGCGAGTTTGTGGCATCGGGCCATCCATCGCATCAACCAGCAGCAGCACACTGTCAACCATTGACATCACACGCTCTACTTCACCACCAAAGTCGGCGTGGCCTGGGGTGTCTACGATGTTGATACGGTAATCATTCCATTTAATGGCAGTGTTTTTTGCAAGAATGGTGATGCCACGCTCTTTTTCCAGATCATTGGAATCCATTACACGCTCAGTCGTTGCTGCGCGTTCGCCAAATGTACCAGACTGCTGCAAGAGTTTATCAACCAGCGTGGTTTTGCCATGGTCGACGTGAGCGATGATGGCGATATTTCTTAAGTTATTAATTGACAAGTATTTTTACCATTTTAACTATTTGAGAAAATATTAAACGGATACAGCGTGCAGAACGCAACGCGCATTCATCTAACACAAATATGCTGTTATTTTACACGTTATATCTACAGAGTGAAATAAATGTGAAGCTCATCACCCTAGAAGTTTGTCTGTACAGGAAGAGATACCATGATGAGAGGATGTAATCAGTACATCTAGAACGTCAACAAGATACAGTTCTGCGGTGGGCTTAATGATACCTGCTCTGTTTGACCTTTGCACCACTAGATTTTTTTCTATTGCAATAACTAATTAAAATCAACTAAATAATTAATTTAAAATATTATTATTCCAATCGGTTTTTATAAGAAATAATAATGTTATAAATAGGGATAGTGAGAATATTTTTTGTGGTTTACAGGGTTATTTATGTGTCTTTGTACGAGTTAATACCGATGCCATCAATAAAATATGATTTAATATAATTTTACTTATTAAAACTGAATAAATAGGGAAGAAATTTTCAGATTCAGTAGTGATAATTTATTTTCATTAGTCATTAAATAGACTTATATTTATAGTGTTTTCCTTCTTTTTAAGATCCAATCACGTTTATATAAACACGAATACCAAGAGGGCTAATTTATTATGAACAAAAGAAAATAACTATTCGATCCGATTTCATCTCAATCCGGAAATAATTATTTAAAATAAAGAAATAAAAGAATGTTATTAATAAATGATATTTTTACATAAATTATTTTTATTCAAATATAGTAATGGAGTAGATATAGCAACCACTAAACAAAAAAACCTTATGCGGGGAGACCCCCTCCACATGGCATAGTATATTGGGATGAAGTGCAGAATTATAACGACGGCCCAGTGTTCGAGGAATTTATAGCTTTCAAAGATGTGGTTCAAATAATTTGCTCAGCTAATGTATCTGCGGCATTACGTCAAGATGGTACCGTATTAAACTTGGCAAAATGCTGAACCTAGTCGCGTTAACTTTATATCCCAACCTGAAATGAAGAATGTAAAAGCCATCTACGCAACAGGGACAGCATTTCTTGCTCTGACAGCAGATACCTGGGGGGTTCTGTCGCATTAACGGCGAGTTTATCAGTCGCATTCGGTGTGATTGCTTTTTACATAGTCAGTCGATAAAACAGCTCTGCTGGCGATAAATTCTCGCCTTCATTTTGAAGACATTGTCCTTTACTCAGCATGATGGCTCACTCTATCCCCATCAGCAACGTTTATGCCCCGCAGAACGATTTAAATCCCAGCATCGGGCGTATCCGACGTTTAACATAGCGATGGTCTTGCTCAATGAGGTTATTCAGGTATTTTGCCGGATTTCAATCACCTGCTGAGGCGATTCTTCCGCATTGAGGAGGGTGACCATAGATTTATGCTCTCCATCTGCATCCCCCACCCCGTTCAGCCATCATTTCTCGATATTACGCAAGCTCAGCGCGTAGACCCGCGAACACACTGAGCGATGATATCAACAGGATAATGCAGGTGTTTGAACGCTTCTCGAGTCGGGGACATCGTCAGTTCAACCAATAAAAAATGCCATATTATCCAAACAGGATTTAATGCGACAGAACCCACCAATCAACAACGGTCAAAAATTTCACTTATTATGTGGATTCACCAATTAATTTGATTTTTTTGTGTTTGTTTCACAAATTAATAATCCACTTGCATTTATATCTGTATTTTCTTTGTCAGTAATAGGATTAAAAATTACATATTTATTCGATCCATCATTTAGTTTATATTGAATTGTTTTTGAGTCGGCCTGAGTTTGTTCTGGATGGAAAAAACCCCAATCATTAAGGTTCTTAAATTCATTAGATAATGCAGTTATACCGCCAATAGAAGAGCTAAGATCCTGTACAGAAAAAGTGATAGATTCACCGAATCTAGCAGAACCAGGAGGAGTATTAGAAAGTTCACATATCACGGGACTATCAGCAGTATGATAACCATATAGATTAATTTGATTCTCATTCCCCGTATAAGTTGGAAGTAAAGGATATTTTTTTATATTTATTTTATATTCATATAGGTAAATTCTTCCATCATCTTTATTTATTGTTGCCTTTACTGTTGCGCTGCCTACAGCATAAAACTCTATCGGTCCTTTGTTATTTTCTCCTAAAGATAATAAGGGGTCAAAATCTGATTTTGCATCACTGTAACTATATATAACTTCAGGCTGATTAAAATTTTTCTCTGGCTCGTGGGGATCTCTCAGCTCTGCATTTAACGATCGAAAATAATTATAAGGATGTGGTTCCTGAAAGGTTATATTCTTGTTTTCATTATATTGATTATAAACAAACATTACTGCTTGTTCAGGCTTTGGAATAAAATTCACCAAATTAGCAGAACCCTTACTCTTGGGTTCACCACTGGGTAATTCACTCGGTATTGTCAATGTCACGTTGATAAATGTCTTTTCGATATCCTTTTCATTACCAACTCCAACATTACTGTCTAATGTTGCATATAAATATCCATCATCATCTGTTTTTAATGATATTGTTTCAGGTTCAGATAAGTATTTATTGTCGATTTGTTTCTGGTTGCGTGTCCATTCCACACCATTAAATGTATGATTTGCAATTTTTTCTTGGTCTTTACTTCCTTTCTTTGTAATCAATGCTCTGTATTTGTATTTGTCAGCACCATTGCCAAGCAGCGGTTTTTGGGGATCAAATGGTTTTTCAATACCATCGACCACAACCTTATGGACTTCAACACTGGTAATATCAAAATCCACAGGCGGAGATTTAAAATTAATTGAATCTATGCACTTATGCGTTGTTGGGGATTGAGGAGCATCAACAATAGTCAGACATACTTCAGCAGCTGTAACAGCAGATGTATCCTTTTTACTTGTTAATTCTGCGTTTAATGCTCCATCGGATACAGCAGTTACTTTTCCTGAGGGCGATAAAGATAGACCCGCCTTTTCAGCATCTGTTGGTGATTTAATTCTCCACTCAAATGGAATAGTGCTTCCACTATAGGGAGTTTTACCATCAGCACCAAATACGGTGGCTATAAATTTATATGACTCTCCGGGCGAAATTGTTCCATTTGGTGTCTCAGAGCTTAACATTATGTTCTCAATTGATGGACTGTTGAAAACCAAATCTGTTTGCGAGGGCAGAGAACCATTAATAGCCGCTTTTACTGTAACTACCTGCTCCACACTGCTGCTAAATGTTGCCTCTGAATGACCAGCAGTATAATTATGTGTAACTTTATCATGCTGAGGAGCATCAAAATCCCACGTTATTGGCAGATTTTTCGGTGAATCTTTATCGTTACTTGTTGCTTTAACAGTATATGTTTCACCAACCAATATTGGTCCTGAAGGTGAATGTTTTAGCGAAATTTCTGCCGGTTCGAAAGAAACGCGGCCAGCTGGTTTTTCTGGATGCCCTTCAATCGAAAGAGTCACAGTGACATGATTGACGGGTTCAGAACTCGTCAATGTTGCGATCAATTGCCCTTCACTATCGGTTTTGTCACCATCAGGTACTAATTTCAAAGTCGAAATCTCTTTATGATCGTGATCCCATTTTATATCGGCGATTGATGTATTTGGTGGGACTCGATTCTTACCATATAAAACAACAGCTTTATAGGTATAAGCCTGAACCCCATCTGCTGTTAGAGGCGTTTTCATATTGTTTGGTAATGAAATGTTTATTTCACCTAATTGAAAACGTGAAGTATCTTCTCCAAAACTCACCGTTCCTACTTGCGTTTTAGGCATTCCATCCATTTGCAGGAATACTTTCACATCTTTGATGGGCTTAGTACTGGTTAAAGCTGCTTGTAATTGCCCTTTCTCATTAGTTTTTGATGTTTTTTCAGGTTTTCCCCACTGTAGTCCTGATTTTTCGCCAATTTCTGGCTCGGTTGTCCATTGAACATTATCAAGGGTAACCTGAGCTAAAGGCTGGTTACCTACGGCATCGTAGGTTATAACAGGAGTAAAGAGATAAGTTTTTTTACCATCAGCAGGTAATGTTTCTATAGGACTGACTTCTTTTTCTTTTACTACAAATGGCCTGACAATTAAGGTCATTATTCCATTATTAGACGCTGTTTTTACGGTACTGTTTTCAAATACACTGAAATTAACAGGATAATTATTTGTCTCGCTATGACTAAGTTGATATGTAGGGAATGTAATGAAAATTTGGTTTCCCTTAACATTTATCTTACCGCCGTTTTTGATAAATTCTTTATTATCTTGTAATTCAACTTTATTATCAGGATTATTTGTAGTCGATATTGTTTTTTCTTCATGGCTATAACCAATTAAAGACTGGGGTATAGAAAGTTGAATAGTGGATTGTTTTATATGATCAAGCACAATATTATTATTTCTTTCCACTAAATCATAACGGCTTCCTGTCAATGTACGCATTGAAGCCACATTTTCTGGCGATAATTGCGCACTGAGAGGCACCCCCAGTTTATAATTGAAATTAGCTAAAAACTGCGTTTCAGTATGACCGCTTTCGCCCTGTTTATAATCCACACCCATTGTTATCAGTGGAATTGGGGTATAAGTTAAACCTAATTTAGCCAGGCTTGGGTTTTTCTGTCTGGTATTGCGATTAAATAAGGTAACGTTATCACCGAAATATTGTTCGTATGTCAGTTTCGCACCTAGATTGGGGTAGACGGGCAGGAAAAATTCGCCGTTAATGTCATATCCATTTGCTGGGCGTTCATGATAATTCTTAAAATTCCGTGATTTTTGTAATTCACTCAATCGATAATAGGCATTGGCGGAGAGTTTGATATAGTCGCCCCAAATTTCGCCTCCCAAACCTAAACGCTGATTATTTCCCGTCAGGTCATGATCATAAAAAGTATTCATGCCATACATCCAGTTTTGATAGAAATAGCGTCCACCTAAGCCAACGTTTATGGTATTACGACTGTCTTTGTTACGATAGCCTAATTGAGAGAATAGCAGCCAGTCTGCTTTGTTGTCGTAAAGTGGCAGCAATAAATCGAGGGAGTTGTTTTCCAGCGTTCCCTTTTTATCCAGACCAAAATTGATTCTGGCAGTACCAAACTGTGATAACCATTTTTTAGCTTCGGAAGAGACAGTACTGTTGAATTTTCCCAAAGTATAGGATTTAGCTTGCTCTGCTAAATCCGAAGGAGAAGATGATAGGATATTGCCTACTGTTTGAATATTTCTGGCGATTAAATTTTTGGCATCAGATTCTGAAGTATCATTGGTATTCTCATTAATTATTTTTTTACTTGATTCACTAATAAAAATGTCTACGTTATCTTTACCATCTGCAAAGGCATTCATCAGTATAGAAAGCATAACTAATGCACAAATAAAGATAAAAAAACCAATGAATTTACGAATATATGATGACATATATAGGCACCCCAAAATACATCAAATTATAATTAACAGCCTGATTTTTACTGAATCAGTATAAAATCAGGCTATTCTCCTAATCTTCTATATTAGAAAATATTTTTATTATTGTAATGAAAGATAATTATCAATTGATAACTAAAAGTTATCTTATGGGTATAGTGATTTATCTAAAACGCTATTTTTAAGATTCTGTCGCATTAGCAGAGAGATCTCGAGCGAAAGTATTTTGATTTATTTTTATGCCGTTAGTTGATAGAAATAGGCCTCCGGTGAAATTGGATATTCTGGTTCTTGCGGGTATTGCCCTTTGCGCAACATGCAAACCCGTTCAATCCCAGCTAATACGGTCTGAGCCCGCCTAAAGTTTTTGAACCTCAGAATAGGGCGTATTCGCCTGCGATGATCCTGTTCAATCAGGTTATTGAGATACAAGATGGCCTCCTATCCTGTTGCGATACCTGCTGTTGGGCCAATAACCGCGAGCGCACTCTCTGCACAATTAGGTAACGGTAAGCAATATGCGCGCAGCCGGGATTTTGCGGCCTCAGGCGGGAGAAATACCCTCTTGGGGATCAGCAAGCGAGGAGACAAAAATTTGCGCTGGTTACGGGTTCAATGTGCCAGAGTGTTTATCCAAAACATTGCGCCTCTGTCGGGAAAATTAGCCGATTGGGTCAAAATGCAGCTAACAAGAAAACATTCCTGTGTTGCGTGCTGCGCATTGGCAAACAAACTGGCCAGAATAGCCTGAGCTATTATCACACAACAGACCATAGTTGAAAGGTCATAAATGAAACGGTTTTAAATAATAATTATATTTTTATTCAATAAGTTACCATCCGGTTTTAAGAAGACTGATTCTTGATGACATGAACGGCAAATCGATCCGATAAAAACCTAAGCTAAATAATGAATTAATGAAGTCGTGATACTTTTAAGATCCATCGGGAGCGGAACTTATCATGGCGCGGGCATTTTTACCCCTATTGATGCCGGGTAGATTTAAGCAAACCAACAAGAGATCAAAATCAGTATTGCAAAAATGGGTGAGACCATAGATATTTGCCGGATATTGAGCTGCTTATCCTTCGGTTTTCCCTGATTTAACTCGTCTAGCGCGGCTTTGTTGTACCACTCTTATCCCGATAGGCGGTCAACAAAAAATCAACCGTATTGCCGTCTGAGTCTACAGCACGGTAGAGGTAACGCCATTGTCCTTTGATTTTGATATCGGTTTCATCCATTCGCCACCGACGCCCAATGGCGGGCTTGCTCCGCCGATAACGTTTGCCCATCAACGGAACCCGACGATGAACCCAGCGGCAGAGCGTAGAATGATCGACGGTTATCCCTCGCTCAGCCATCATTTCTTCCAGATTACGCAAGCTCAGAATGTAGGTCAGAGACCAGCGAACACACTAAGCGATAATATCAACAGGATAATGGAGGCGTTTAAACGCGTTTCGGATCAGGGACATCACTCTGGATTCGCTCAAAAACAAGGGAGCTTACCGGATGACCGCTTAATGCGACAGAGCCAGAATTTATCGCCAATAGAACTGTTTTATCGACTAACTGTGTTAAAAAAACAATCACACCGGATACGACTGATAAACTCGCCGTTAATGCGACAGAACCCTAATTTTTCTCTTAAGTAAGAATTTTATGCTGGTGATATAGAGCGGTTATCAGATGATAATTTTTTGTCATTATACTTTTTATATTGATGTATTTATATTGCAAATGTGAAGTCACCAAAGATTGTATAACAAGAAAATAAATACCCTTGGTTAATTATATTTTAAAAATAAAATTCTTGAGGTAATAAAATGAAAACAACACCAAAAAACCCATTAACAGCATCACTTAACCAAAATGCCACTTTGATAATAGGACAAAGCTTTGTTCTCATTCTTACTTTAACACCAGATACTCCTTTATCTGGTGTTAAAGCTAAATTTACAACCGTAACTAATATCACTCCACCAACGGATCATTTAGATTTTAAACCAATAACAAATAAGGAAGGTAAAATAATAAATTATACCTGTGTTATAATGTTAAGTGTAAGTAGCGCTTTAACTGAACAGGATCAAATTATTTTTAATGTAGGAACAACCCTTCCTGTAGCTAACATGACACCCTTGAAATTTAAATGCAACCTTAACAAAATAAACCCCGATTCATTGGAATTGACTATTGACAATGTTTTTTTAGATACATTTAATGTTAAAAACAGTTCTGTAACAAATAAAACCAAAGTATCTACGATACTGACAGATAAGAGCGGAAAGACACTATCTGGTGTTCCAATATATATAGATTCTTTTAGATCAAATAATTTACATGAATGTACTATTAAGGATAATAACGGTAATATTATTACACCACAACAATTTTATACTTATGATGGATTATTTCTTAATTCTCAATCAGATGGTAGTATTGTATTTTATATCTACCCAGAAAAGTCGCTTTCAATGGTGCTTGATTTGAGGTGTTCAGTTATAGACGCCTTTGACTACATCCCAGCAACATCCCCTCTATTTTTTATTAACACGGAACGCCCTAACCCTATGGATAGTCTACGAGAACCCGACATATTAGGGGGATTTCCAGGACCTTTAACTTCTAATACAGGAGAGCCAAATTTTTATGTCTCTATAGATAATTATGATAACAGTAAACGCGGAGATTATATAGTATTTATGATTAAAACTGATAATGATACTACGCCTAAGTATAGTGGATATTATGTTTCTGTTAGTAACCCAAACACAGAACTAGGACAAGGAAAATACTCATACTCTCTGCCTTATGATATTTTTAATATTTCTATTAACTACGAATTTAGTTACATAGTCATTTTGGGGGAAGCTGCTGGTTCGAAAACTTCAAGGCCATACCCTGTGACATATATGGGCGGTGCAATATATAATCCTCCTACAAATGTAACAAGAAAATATGATCGCTGTAAAGTATATACCAGTCTTGGTATTGGTATAGCAGAGATACAACCTGACACAGGTATTAGTTATGATAGTATAAAAAGATATTTGGACAATCCAAGCACACCAAATACTGGATTATTTGTTGAGGTATTAGGGGGGAATAATATACCAGGAAAAGTTCCACTAAATTATAAAGTCACACTAAACGTATATATCCAGTCATCAAATTGTAATACCCATAAATCCTGGACCTTACCTATGCCAACACAGGTCGGTAGTCAAGGCATTGTATCATTGTCCTTTCATATTTCCTTTGATTTTCTGAATAAAATCTACCCCTATGATAATGGTGGTCCAGGTAGTATTTATTTTGATTATGAGTTTAACATTGGAAATAAAAAAAATTATGGGGAAATTTGGGAAGGATTGATTGACACACGACCAGAATAAACAATTAACAAAAATTAATCTTGAATTCGCCTAATAAATTCCATTATCACACTAAAAAGAAAACTTACATGAATAGTAATAAAATAAACTTTGAATCATTAAGATTAGATGTGTGTTTTCCCTTTTTGGCTGTTCCTAATCTATCTACTCAAGGTGTTGATGGAAGAAAAATTAAGGTTACCGCAAAAGTTCAAGACATATACGGTAATTCTTTACCTAACATTTCCATATTTGTATCTGATTCTATTTCTGGAAATTTAAATAATGTGAAAATTTATGGTTCAGACCAAAGTAAAGAAATTACCCCAGTAAAACAAGATGGTAGAGAAGGATTCTCTATAGAAACTGATAAATGTGGGGATATATTATTTTTTATTCACCCACATCAATCTCTTCCTGTTGTTCTAAACTTATATACAAATATAGTCGACTCAACAAGGTTAATGCCTGCTAAACATAAAATCTTTATCGTTAATAATTCTCTGGACAACATGAAAATAAAGTTTGACATGCCTGAAATAATTAATTTTTGGGGGGAGTATCTAAAATCAGATGGGAGTGCTAAATTTGAAATTGATATTCCACACTACCCTGGAAAAACACTAGGTGATTACATTCTATTTTTTGTAAATGGAGAATATACGAAATATTTTATTCGAGTAGATAATAATGATGATTCAAGCACCTCAACTGAAATTCCATATGATATTTTCACGGAAAATGTATACTCTAATTTCTTCTATGTTATCATCAGAGGTTTTGGAAATATATTAGAGGAAAAATCTGTTTCATTACCTTTAACTTATAAAGGAGGTGTTATATATAAACCAGTTCCAGTAGTAGAAAGAAATTATGCTGCATGTATCGTATATACCAGCCTTGGTACTGAGTCAGATGCTATAATCCCAAATGATAGTTCAATTAATTATGCTGCAATAATGCAATACCCAGGTGGTCAGAAAAAAGGATTATATGTTGAAATATTAGGTACTCAAAACCCTAATAGAGAAAAAGATAAAGTCCCATTAAATATTCCTGTAACTTTGAAGTTATATCTAAACTCAATAGATAAGAGTTATGCTAAAATTTATTCAGGAAAAATAAAGGTACAGCCTTCAGGTAGGACATCCGCTGTTATTCATATTCCATTCGATGATGTTAAAGATGTTAAACTATATCAAGATGGTGGGGTAGGTTATATTTACTTTGACTATACATTTTATGACGGCAATGATCAATATGGAGAAATTTGGTCGGCAGAAATTGAAACTGATGATGAATAATGATAATTTCTGGCCTTAATAAAACAATTAATCGGTGTGGTTGTGATAATTGGCAATATTATTATCACAACGAAATAAAATGGGATTATAGATAAAATATATTGCTATCACCCTCTTTGTAACATTGTTTTTTTTGTAATTACGGCCTTAATATTAATACTATTAAATCACCATTTGACGTAAAATACACTGTAATTATGAAGTTTTAAAAAATTTCATAATGGTGATTATCATAAGATGATATAGATATAGATCTATTACTATAGTAATAGATACATTAGTGATAACTATTTTTCATTATACAATGGGTTATAGATAATTTAGATTAATTGTAACAAACCTACTATGTTATTAACTCATTTAATAAATATAGATTTGCATTAAATTTAAATTTTTGTCATTTTATTTTTTAATATATAAATAATAGAGGGAAATATGGTTAATACTGCTAAAGATATCGTGAATCTAAAATCATTAATATTACACATTGATTCTCCTTTTATATCTATTTCTCAATCATCCAATAATAATACAGATGAAATATATACTAAAGTAACAGCAACTATCAGGGATATACATGGAAAGCCCTTAGGTGGAAAAAAGATATTTATTTCTGATAGTTCTAATTCCAATTTAAAAAAAATTAAAATATATGAGTCTAATAACAGAACAGAAATTACAACTGTATCTGAAAAAAACTATGAAGGTTTTTTTGTAAAATCAGATAAGCAAGGTAATGTTTTATTTTTCATACATCCTATAAAATCAGAGAATTTAATACTTAAATTGTTTTCTCAAATATTAGGAGACACAAAACCAATTCCAGCAGATCATGCAATATATATTGTTGATCATACATTAGATGAAATTCCTGAAAAGTATCCAGAACCAGAAATACTCAACTTTATTGAAGGAGATCTAATATCAGATGGGGAAAGTAAATTTTTAGTCAGGATTCCAGAGTATGACAATGTTCAGGATGGAGATTACATACTATTTATCGTTAATAATAAATATACTGGTAATGTCATTCAAATTTCAGGTAAAAATTATTTAAGTAAATTTTTTCCATTACCTTATGACATTTTTGAGAAAGAGAAAGATCATTTTTCCTATTTTAGCTATATTGTCATCAGAGCCCTAGGAGATATAACTAAATATAAATCTAGACCATTGACTTTGACTTACAAAGGAAATCAACAAAATCAACCCTGGGCAGATGTTATCAGGATATACAATACTTGCCAAGTGTATTCTAGTTATGGGATTTTTCCTGACAGCATTGTATATGATACTGTTGATGATAATACGATATCTCAATACAAAAAAACTAATGATCTCGCAGGATTATTTGTGCAAATAACTGGTACCAATGATCCTAATGACAGCACAAAAGTGGCTCTAGGATCAGAAGTAACTTTAAATTTATATATTAATTCAAAAACCGGAATTATTCATTGGTCTTGTACACGCATAATGCCATATGTAGCAGGAAATGCTGGAAAAAATGTAGAATTAACATTTCCAATACCACATGATTTATTGAAAGATCGGGAGTCTTATGAAGATAGATCAAGTATGATTTATTTTGACTATCAAGTTGGGAAAGATACCGATCTCAATGTAACATATGGAAACATTTGGCAAGCGACAATTGACACTGATATATACTCTTAAAAAACATCATTAATACTAGATATAGGGTATGAGAAAATTATATTAATATGGTTTTAAATTATTTTACATAAACTGATATGTATTCATACCCTGATTATAAAAATTGATCTAAGATAATGTTCTCATGTCAATATAATCTATTACATGAATAAAAATAAACATGGTGGTTAATATGCCCAGTAATATGCAACTTTCTCTTCCTAGCGGCTCTAGTGTTATCATAGGCCAACAATTAGCTATTACAGTTACTTTAACATCTGATACATCTATATCTCCTAAGACAGATTTCTATTTAAGTAATAATACAGCTATCATATATATAGACTCCTCTAATATAAAATTGGGTAATGGATTTGGATTGTTTATTGTTAACTTACAAGTATCACCGGAAGTCAATGATGGTGATACTATTACTTTTGATATAGGTTCATCAGATGATAACTTCCCCACAATACCCATCCAATACACAGCCAGGACTCTAAATCATAATTCTTTAATTTTAAAATGGGATTCACATTACATACAGGTTCCGCATAATAAAAATATTCCACCAAAAGGGAAATTTGTCCGAGCTACAGCATTCGTTAAAGACGAAAATCAAAAATCAATACCTAATCTTTCAGTTGTAATCTCTGCCAACTCTATTTTCAGTTTGGAAAAGGTTAATTTCTATAAATCTGACAATATAAATAAAATAGATGTTTTATCATTTAATGATGATAATGAAATGATCTTAAATACAGATGAAAAAGGACGTTTAATTTTACATGTATACCCTAAAGAATCTCAAGCACTGATTCTTAGTTTGTACACTGAAGTATATGGTGTATCCGGGCAAATAGAATCAGAAGGGGGATTGCAAATTCTTGATAAGAATACACCGGATGATAATGATAAACTGGCAGCTCCAAGAATAGATGGGTTTAATGGAGGTGAATTAAATAATGAAGGACAAACAACATTTCTTGTCAAAGTAGAAAAATATAATGATTGTAGAAGAGGTGATGTCATTCATTTTTCAGTCAATGGAAAATATAATGATTATTATTATACTGTTGAAGATATTAACAATCTTGGAGATTATAAGATACCACTTCCCTATTCTATGTTTCCCATAGATATGACTATTGAATTCGCCTATACCGTTTCCCATAACAATAGCAATATTTTATATTCAAAATCATTAGAATTAACATACTCAGGAGAACCCTGGCCAGCTCCAACTTATTATGATAAATGTGTGGTTTACTCTAGTTTTGGACATGATGACCAAAATAATATTATACAAGAATTTCCCACCACAGAATGCATTGGGTTTAATGAAAATAATGTTGTTAACTGCTATAATATATCTAATTATTATAAAAATAAATATAGTGAGGGGTTATTTGTCCTAATTACAGGAACTAACGATCCTGATGATAAAACCAAACCACCATTAGGAAGCAAAATATATTTAAAACTGAATATCACTGCAAATTATCGCAGTCCTCACAAAACTTACCCTGGAAAAATACCTGAAACACCAGGGCCAGATGGTAAAACCGCTGTCGGAGTAATCAGTATTCCATATAATATTCTTAATGGCTGTGGTCAATATGAAGATTGTCATGCAGGACTTATTCAATTTGATTACCAAGCCACAAGTGACAATGGAACCATCCAAGCAAAATCTTGGAAAGGAAGAATTAGTACAGCTAATGAAGGTACACCGCCTGAATGTTAAATACAATGACATAACCATATAATATATAAATGTGATAATTATTATTCATTAGATAATCATTATATTTTTATTTACACTATTATTTCTTATCTGAATTTAAAATTTTACTTTCTTTTGTATAACTTATATTAATTAAAGGAATGAATTATGATTAATGAAGATGCATTACTGGCTGCACCCATTATCTCTGGAGTTAAAGATGGTGTTTTAGATAAATCTAAAATAGATGATTATATTTCATTGTACGTCCCTAAATACGAAGGAATAAGTAACAAAGACACTATTATTCTTAATTTTGTTAAAGAGTTTAACTATGAAGTTTCAGACCCTCATAGTTTAGCTGATCCTATCTTGGTCGGAAAAATTCACAAAAACGATGTTCCAGCTCAGGAATATGTAGCCTCCTATACTCGTAAACAATACTTTGATAATGTTGAATACTCGGAACCTTTATATGTAAAAGTTATTAATGGTACATCTTCTCAGCCATCAGACAAAGAACCCTTTATCGTTATGGGTGCTCGTTATGCTGACCTTGCTGTAGCTAATGGGCTTAAAGCACCACAGCGGCTGACTGCTTGGACTAAAGAGGGTAAGCCACATCCAGTAACATGGACTTATATAGGTGGAACACCATCATTCACTTCTCCTTTTTCACATATTAATTCCCCATTTTTCTATGATTCTGCTCCGTGGCTCCCCATTTCAGTTCAAGACGAACAAGGTAACAAGCTCAAAATAAACCCAATCAATGTGTTTGGTAATGGTGGTACGCTAGGTCTTCCAAAGGCAGATTTTAACGATCCAGTGGAAGAGCCATATCCCTCTGCTTTTGCTGTGCTACTCAATGACAACACCATGGTTGGTTGGGGAGGAACCTTCGGTAATTCCTATATTCAATCTGGAGTTAAAACCATTACTACAAATGGCCCCTCTTATGCTGGGCTTAATGTGGGTTCAGGTACATTATGGTATCACGGTGATTCTAATAGTTCTAATCTCCCTACTGGTTCCTTTGATGATGTGGGAGCCGGTGGAAATAGCTTTTTTGCTGTTTCGGAAGCTAACCAGCAGATGGAAGCCTGGGGAACAATGACGGGTATTTATACTTATCTTGGGGATGGGAAGAATGTTTTTGTAGGAAATAGTTTGGCTATTACTATATATAATCCCGGTACGGAACAGATAATAAGTTGGTGGGGTGCATCAATGGAGGACTGGAATATAGAGCCGCGTTATTCTTCTATTTCCAAACCACGTTACATTACATCAATGGCAACAAGGGGATTCGCCGTTATAGACGAAAATGGTGATCTTTCTACTTGGGGTGATTCAAGTGTATTTAGCGGCTTTAACCCCTCACATCAAGATTTTATACTAACTACTGCAATTACTCCCTTTATTTCGCATTTTGACGCCACAATCGGTACTCACGCAGTTCGCCGTGATGGTACATTATATAGTTGGTCGACCGCAGGTTTCGATGGCGAATCATTTAGTAATGGAGTAGATATAGCAACCACTAAACAAAAATATCTTATGCCGGGAGGCACCCCTCCACATGGCAAAGTATATTGGGGTGGATTGCAGAATTATGACGACGGCCCAGTGTTCCAGGAATTTGTAGCTCTCAAAGATGTGGTTCAAATAACTTGCTCAGCTAATGCATCTGCGGCATTACGTCAAGATGGTACCGTATTAACCTGGCAAAATGCTGAACCTAGTAGTGTTAACTTTATACCCCAACCTGAAATGAAGAATGTAAGAGCCATCTACGCAACAGGAACAGCATTTCTTGCTCTGACAGCAGATAACAAAGTCCATACCTGGGGTGGCTCTGATGGTGGTGGAGATAGCAATGCAGTACAAGCACGATTACAGGGTAAACTGACCTACTATATGGATTAAGATGATATCTGATACCAGAATAATAGTTAGTTCACTCTAAACCAGAAGGCGCAATCAACGTTGATGTTATATGACAGATTGCGCCTTATTGCTTACATATATTGATCAAACACTCAATTGCATCATTAGGGTGTAATTCTGTTTTCTTCACTCCCCGATTTGGGGCGAGTATATTTAAAAACTATCCTCTTTCCCCGTGATTTTTTAGTCACCAAATAACAATATATTGATATTAAATAATTTATTAATGTTGGCACACTTTTCGCTTTTTTCTATGCAACACCAGTTTTATAAAAATTGATCATCCAGAAATTCTCCTTAAAGATAAAATGACATCCTTCTTGCATCGTTCTATCAGGCAGACGTAACCCAGAAGAGTTCAGTATGTCCATTAAGCATGTTTTATCCATGATTGAAGAACATCAGGTGAAGTTTATTGACTTACGTTTTACCGATGCCAAAGGTAAAGAGCAACATATCACCATCCCAGCCCACCAGATTGATGAAGACTTCTTTGAAGATGGCAAAATGTATCATTTCTCCTGCCTTTGAGGTCATTTTCAGATATTCTTGCCAGATAGAGTAATAATATATTTTCCTGAATTTTCTGTCTGACGCCTTTCTCAGTATGTGAATGAAAATCCTCAATATCTAATATTGATTTGGAAATTTCATATAACTCCTCTATATTCTATCGTCTATAATAAAAATCATAAAAGCTTCGTACTCACATTACTGTTATCTTCCTGAATTATAAATAACGCATTCACGTTGCTTAAGATGACTTGATAGAGCATGTAATAACTGAAGTAACCACGATCGAAAATAACGACGGCATTTTCTCCCAGATGGATACAATATCTTTATTATTTGACTATCACCTCTAAAGGATTAGAGGTATCTATAGCCTAATGGTTTCCTTAACCGAATGCCATTGTCCTGCGTACAACCCCGTAATAATAAAAATCATCAACCAGATTTTGACAGGTGGTTGCATGTGGTGCCTCCCTTTATTTTAAGGAAGAGAGGAGAGCCTGATTCAGGTGAATAGTAACTTGGTCTGACACACAATTTGATAACTACCAAAGTGAACCTGAACGAATACACATTATCAGTAATCAGAAAAACCGCTATGCGGCTTGTCTGTCATTCAAATACAATTAAATATTATATTTTATGCAAATCAACACATTGTATGCCACGCTTAAAGATATTCACATCATCCGGCTACTAGATACAAATGTTGCATATATAGAAATTGCTATAATACTGATACATGTACCACATAAGATAGAACAAGTTGCACACAGCTACGAGCTGAAAGCAAAAATCGGACTAAGGACAACGTGGTGATTAAGAAAGTGCCACTGAAATTAACAGAAAACCGTGGGAATGATGTCCCACGGTGAGAGTTTTCAACGCTTTTATATGAGCAAGAGAAATGTCTCTGTTTGAGGTCATATAAGTTCTCAGTTTATCGCGTATCTGATAATACATTGATTTTGCAATCTTTACGGCTGTAGTACTAAGCATGAAAATAGCTCTTTGAAGCCGGACAGATTTTTAGGTACATCAGGCACAGAACCCATCGAGGCGCAGGCCGCCTTGCCTATAGTGACACCGGATAGATTTATGCAAGCCAACCATACATCAAAATGAGTATTGCAAGAACGGAGGTAACCATAGATTTTATACTCTCACACATCAGTCAAAATGGTCTGCACTTCCCTTATTTTTCACCATAATGGTGCAAATTTGTTTTTTTTCTCACCAATTTCACTAACTTAGTGCAATTTTACTTAAAACTTGACTGTGATCTCTTCGGTTTTTACCCTCCAACCCACTCATCTGCTGATCTTAAAGACTTTTAAAAAGTTGGCACGCTTTTCGCAATACTCATTAAGTATCAATTTTATAAGCATTGACCCTATACGAGACACATCATCAGCCCATTAGATAACGCCGCATGTTCCTTGCTCCGTATTATCAGGCTGATGTCAACCAGGAGAACTCAGTATGTCCGTTGAACATGTTTTGTCCATGATTGAAGAACATCAGGTGAAGTTTATTGACTTACGTTTTACTGATACCAAAGGTAAAGAACAACATATCACTATTCCTGCCCACCAGATTGATGAAGACTTCTTCGAAGATGGCAAAATGTTTGACGGTTCATCTATCGGTGGCTGGAAAGGGATCAATGAATCCGACATGGTGTTAATGCCAGATCCAACGACCGCAATGCGAGATCCTTTCTTTGGTGATGCCACACTGATCCTGCGCTGTGACATCCTGGAACCCGGCACTATGCAGGGTTATAGCCGTGATCCGCGTTCTATTGCCAAACGTGCGGAAGATTTCCTGCGTGCAAGCGATATTGCTGATACGGTTCTGTTTGGGCCAGAGCCTGAGTTTTTTCTGTTCGATGACATTCGTTTCGGTAGTTCCATTTCGGGTAGTTATTACCATATTGATGATGTTGAAGCCGCATGGAACAGTGGGACACGCTATGAAGGCGGTAACAAAGGCCACCGTCCGGGCATCAAAGGCGGTTATTTTCCAGTTCCTCCCGTGGACTCCTCTCAGGATCTGCGTTCAGCCATGTGTCTGACAATGGAAAAAATGGGGCTGGTGGTTGAAGCTCACCACCATGAAGTGGCGACCGCAGGCCAGAATGAAATCGCAACCCGCTTTAATACTATGACCAAAAAAGCGGATGAAACCCAGATTTACAAATATGTGGTGCACAATGTGGCCCATTCATTCGGTAAGACCGCAACGTTTATGCCAAAACCGCTGGTAGGCGATAACGGCTCTGGTATGCACTGCCACATGTCGCTGTCCAAAAATGGCAACAACCTGTTCGCGGGTGATAAATATGGTGGCCTGTCCGAACTGGCGCTTTACTACATCGGCGGCGTCATCAAACATGCCCGTGCATTGAATGCCTTTACCAACCCAACCACCAACTCGTACAAACGTCTGGTCCCGGGTTTTGAAGCACCAGTGATGCTGGCTTACTCAGCCCGTAACCGCTCTGCTTCCATCCGCATTCCGGTTGTGGCAAGCGCCAAAGCCCGCCGTATTGAAGTACGGTTCCCTGATCCGGCCGCAAACCCTTATCTGTCCTTCTCTGCCCTGCTGATGGCAGGTCTTGATGGCATCATCAACAAAATCCACCCTGGTGATGCGATGGACAAAAATCTCTATGACCTGCCAGCAGAAGAAGCTCAAGAGATCCCAACCGTAGCCTCTTCTCTGGATGACGCGTTAGCCGCTCTGGATGCAGACCGGGAATTCCTGACTCGTGGTGGTGTTTTCACTGATGATGCCATTGATGCTTATATCAAATTACTGCATGGTGAAATCGAACGCGTACGCATGACGCCACATCCGCTGGAGTTTGAACTGTATTACAGCGTGTAATGCTTGATGGCATTACGACTATCCTTTTTTGTTGCCGTGAAACTTTTGACCCATCTTCGGATGGGTCCTTTTCCCGCACATTTGCGACGGCAGATGACACTTGATGAACAAATCACAGACTGAACGGAGAGACTGCTCGATTTATGTCTGAATAAGGTACAATGCACCAAAAAAGTGCAAAGGTTGGATGACGATGGCTGATTTTCCCAAAGCAGAACACATACTCGACTCACTGATTAACAGTGTCTTGGTACTGGATAACGATTTGATTATCCGCTATGCCAATCATTCCGCCATGCAACTACTGGCACAAAGTACGCGTAAATTATTCGGCACTCCCCTTCCGGTACTATTCAGCTATCTCTCACTGGACACAGAATTGATGCGTTCCAGTTTGATCAGGGGTCATGGTTTTACCGATAACGAAGTGATATTGGTGATCAATAATCACTCTCATGTGATGTCGCTCAGTGCCCAACCCATTTCCGAACAGTTTATTCTGCTGGAACTCGCTCCTATGGATAGCCAGCGTCGTTTAAGCCAAGAGCAGATACAACAGGCACAGCAGGCGGCTGCGCGGGAATTGGTTCGGGGGCTGGCGCATGAAATAAAAAACCCCCTTGGCGGGCTGCGGGGAGCGGCGCAACTGCTCGCAAAAGCGTTGCCCGATCCCTCCCTGCGGGAATATACCCAAGTGATTATTGAGCAGGCTGACAGGCTGCGCGCCCTCGTTGATCGATTGCTGGGGCCACAGCATCCGGGAACCCGGATCAGCCAGAGCATCCACCATGTGGTTGAACGAATCTATCAGTTGGTATCACTGGAAATGCCCGCCAATGTCACTTTGATCAAGGATTATGATCCCAGCCTGCCAGAACTGGCGCATTATCCTGATCAAATTGAACAAGTTTTACTGAATATGACCCGCAATGCACTACAGGCCTTGGGGGAGAAAGGCGGAACGATCACCCTGCGAACCCGAACCGCGTTCCAAATTACCTTACACGGTGAACGCTATCGTCTGGTCGCCAGAATTGATATTGAAGACAACGGCCCGGGCATTCCTCCCAACATTCAGGATACGCTATTTTATCCCATGGTCAGTGGGCATGAAGGAGGAACTGGACTTGGGTTATCCATCGCCCGTAACCTTATCGATCAACACGCTGGCAAAATCGAATTCACCAGTTGGCCGGGTCACACGGAATTTTCCATTTACCTGCCTATCAAGAAATAACCGAGCAAGAAAGAGGGGATAATAATGCAACGAGGAAAAGTCTGGATCGTTGATGATGACAGTTCTATCCGCTGGGTACTTGAACGGGCGCTGAGTGGCGCAGGTCTGGAGTGCATCAGTTTTGAAAATGCCGATTCCGTGCTGACGGCACTCTCACAGGACTGCCCAGAAGTTCTGCTGTCGGATATCCGCATGCCGGGTTTGGATGGCCTGAATCTGCTTAATCAGATAAAACAGAGCCATCCACAGCTTCCCGTCATTATCATGACGGCCCATTCCGATCTGGATGCTGCCGTCAGTGCCTATCAACAAGGCGCATTCGATTATCTGCCAAAACCCTTCGATATTGATGAAACTGTCGCATTGGTTGAGCGAGCATTGAGTCATTACCGCGAACAACATCAATCATCGCGCAATCCGCAAGTAGCAGCCTCTGTTTCTGAGATGATTGGGGAAGCCCCTTCCATGCAGGAGGTGTACCGGATTATCGGCCGGCTTTCTCGTTCCTCCATTAGTGTCTTAATCAATGGTGAATCGGGAACGGGAAAAGAGTTGGTCGCCCACGCGCTGCACCGCCACAGCCCACGAGCCTCATCCCCTTTTATTGCCTTGAATATGGCGGCGATCCCGAAAGACTTGATTGAATCAGAACTGTTTGGTCATGAAAAAGGCGCTTTTACTGGTGCCAATCAAGTCCGACACGGGCGTTTCGAGCAAGCTAATGGTGGCTCGCTATTCCTGGATGAAATTGGCGATATGCCGCTGGATATCCAGACTCGCTTACTGCGAGTTCTGGCGGAAGGGCAATTTTATCGGGTGGGTGGCTACGCGCCAGTAAAAGTTGATGTGCGCATTATTGCCGCCACCCACCAGAACCTTGAACAGCGGGTGACGGAAGGTAAGTTCCGCGAAGATCTCTACCATCGCCTGAATGTGATTCGTGTTCAATTACCCCCTTTGCGGGATCGCGTAGAAGATATTCCCCGTCTGGCACACCATTTTCTGCAACAGACTGCCAAAGAATTGGGCGTCGAGGCCAAGGTGCTTCATCCCGATACCGAAATCGCCCTGATGCATCTGCCATGGTCGGGGAATGTCCGCCAATTGGAGAATGTCTGCCGCTGGCTGACAGTGATGGCAGCCAGCAAAGAAGTGCTGGTACAAGATTTGCCTGCCGATCTGATTGAGAACCCTACAACGGAAAAAATCGGCAATTTTCCCTCCTCCCGTTCTGCACTACCTGAACACTGGCCGCGACAATTGGCTGAATGGGCACAGAACGCTTTAAAAGAGGGACGCACTGATCTCCTTTCCGATGCTTTGCCGTTGCTGGAGCGTACCTTACTCAATTGTGCGTTGGAATATACAAACGGCCATAAACAAGAAGCTGCACGTTTGCTGGGATGGGGAAGGAATACGATTACCCGGAAATTGAAGGAGTTGGGGATAGAATCGTGATTAATTTACTGACTCAAATCAGACCTTTTTACATTATTAACTCTGGTAACCAGAATATCCGAGTCTCAGGTTAAAAGCCTCTCAGTAATAGATAGCATCTATTACTGAGACAGTATTCTGATAGATCAATGAATTGCGTTAATATTGCTTCATCGTTTGTTAATAATAGTATTCTTCATATCACCCGTGAAAACTGCCGCTGGCGCATCTGATTACGTAGGTAGCTATCAAAGCACATGCAGACATTACGGATCAACAAACGTCCTTTTGGCAATACCTGAATCTGCTTCTCCGTGATATCTACTAGCCCATCTTCCACTAGCGGAGCCAACAGTTGCAGGTCTTCGGCAAAATAGTCGGCGAAATTCAGCCCATAACGCTGTTCGATATCTGCAAAAGTCAGCCGAAAGTTGCAGATAAGATCTTTGATCACATCACGGCGAATACAGTCATCCTGTGTCAGCACTAAACCACGCCACAAAGCATGACCCTGTTCTTCCACCGCCGCGTAGTAGATTTTGAGATCTTTCTGATTCTGGGAATAACTATCGCCCAACATGCTGATGGCAGAAACGCCCATACCCAATAAGTCACACTCTCCCTGAGTGGTGTATCCCTGAAAATTGCGGTGCAAAACACCTTCTCGCTGGGCAATCGCCAGTTCATCATCAGGGCGGGCAAAGTGATCCATCCCAATAAACTGATAACCATTGCCCGTCAGGGTAGCAATGGTGTCCTGCAAAATATCTAGCTTCTGTTCTGCGCTTGGTAAATCATGCTCCTTGATTTTACGCTGCGCCGCAAATAAGTCCGGCAGGTGAGCATAATTGAACACACTCAGGCGATCAGGAGACAACGCCAGCACCCGCTGCAATGTAAAGGCAAAACTCTCTGATGTCTGCTTCGGCAGACCATAAATCAAATCAATGCTGGTAGAAGTAAAACCCGTTTCGCGGGCGCGATTGACCAGTTCGAAGATAAAATCCTCATCCTGCTCACGATTGACCAGATGCTGCACTTCCTTATTAAAATCCTGTACTCCCATGCTCAGGCGGTTAAAACCCTCATGGCGCAGATGATTAATCACATCCAGCTCGATCTCACGTGGATCAATTTCAATAGAAAGCTCGGCTTCCGGCAGAAAATCAAAGTGGCTACGCAGCACCAACATCAATCGGCTGATCTGTGTTTTGTCGAGATAAGTTGGCGTCCCGCCACCCCAATGCATTTGGCTGACTTTCCGCTGGGAGAATAATCTGGCTCGTGCCGTGATTTCTTTTTCCAGAATATTCAGATAGTCATCTGCCTTATGCTTCTGACGAGTGACCAATTTATTGCAGCCGCAGAAATAACAGAGCTTGTGGCAAAACGGAATATGAATATAGAGAGAAAGTGGGCGATCGGGGTAACGCGCGGCGGCCTGCGCAAAAGCAGTATTATCGTACTGCTGGTTAAACTCCAAAGCCGTTGGGTATGAAGTGTAACGAGGCCCTGAATAGTTGTATTTCTGGATCAAAGGTAAATCCCAAACAATGGTTTGCTCTGACATACTTATTCCTTCCGTTGTTTTCGCTCCCCGAAACGCAACGCTTTTACCGAATTGCAGCGCTGTGTTCCGATGGCACGACTCAACCGATTTTTACGTCTCAATAGCTGCCATAGTTTACCCAATAACCACAATAAATAACATACTAATACTGTGGTTATAAGTAGGGTTATCAGAATGAATCTACCTTTATGATCGCGACAAATTTATGCTGGGATTACTTACCCTTCAGCAACTGCATGATATCTTCTTTCTTCTCTTCTTCGCTGTCATCTTCTTCCAGATTAATGCCCAGCTCTTCCATCAACTCATCAATACGATCAAGTTTCTCGTCAACATAAGCATTTTCTTCCTGAGAGAGCTCTTCACCCTTCTCAAGACGTACCAGCAACTCATCCAGATGCTCATCCTGTTCCAGCATTGCCAGCTCTTCCTGTGGTGACAGACGGGGCTTCTGGCTGGCTTTCGGTTTTTCCACAACCGGTTTTACCACGACTTTTTCGCCAATAATCAAAGGAACCGGAACCTTACTGCCGATACGCGGATCTTGCCCCGGCTTGTCTCCAGAACGGTTCTTGTTACTGTCATTACCGTGATTACGATTGCCAGATGGGTGACCACTGTGTTTTTTCTGGCGTTTACGCTCACGCCCTTCAGCATTCAACTCTTCGCGGCTTTTTCTTTTTTGCTTACCAGCCGAAAATTTCGCTGGTGACTTTTTCTTTAACTGGTTCATAGCTTGTGACCCTACTCGCTTAATCAGAATATTTTTCGCGGAATCTAACAGAAACCACCTATAACATCCAATGTCATTCACTAATTGTTCAAAATTCAGCTAATATTCTACGGAACTTTAACTCAATCAATATGATCATTTGCCGCTATGCGTTTTTTTGATACTTCGTCTTATCGCATGTCGTTATTTCTTTGGATCACGGGCTATGCGCTTTTGTGGGTAATCGCAAGCTACTCACTCGACCCCACTGTACCTTATGATGCTGTAGAAGCCTTGAATTGGGGGATGAATGGAGAGTGGGGCTCACCCAAAAATCCGTGGCTGGTGGGCACAGTGATGCTACCTGCCATACACATCAGCACAATTTCCTTCAGTTTTTACTGGTATTTCACCCACTTTGTTGCCATTGCTATCGGAATGCTGGGTGTCTGGCGATTAGCCTTCCGGTTGACAGGTAAAGTTGAACTGGCGTGGCTTGCCATGCTGACACTGAATCTGTCCGGCATCATCAACTTCGATATCATTCCTTATAATGATAATTATCTGTTAGTCATGCTCTGGCCGTGGGCACTGCTATTTTTCCTGCGGGCCATTGACGATCATCCCAAATGGTGGCTGGCATTCGCCCTCACCACAGGGCTGGCAACAATGGGGAAATATTCTTCACTTTCTATCATTGGCTCCGTCTTTTTGCTCTCTCTGTTCGTACCCAAAGTGCGCCGTAGCTATAGAGAGCCCCTGTTTTATCTCGCTATCGCACTCTGGTTCATGCTGATATTGCCCAACGGCTGGTGGCTGGTGCATAACGACTTCGCCGCGTTTAAATGGGTAGATTCCCAGATTCAGCAAGGGGTTAATCTGCATACCACGCGCGCGGTACTTTCCGTGTTCTATCCCCTGATTATCGTTAGTACGATTATTTACCTGTCAGGCGGACGGATTGGCTGGCCGAAACAGCAATCCAACGCGCTGGTCAATATCGTTATCCTACTGCCCCTGCTGATTATTTATGGCTGGTTTTCCTTCAATCAGGGCGGGCGAATGACCGAGTGGCTACAACCATTTATGACGGTAGCACCCGCGCTGCTCGTCGGTTCACTGACGGTACTCCCCCGCAAACCCCTGAAAAATACACTGCGGGGTTTGGCAGTCTTTGCGGTATTGGTTTGGGTTGGCTATGTCAGTGTGATGATAGCTAATGCCCGTGGTGCAGGGCAAAAGTTCGCGGGTATAAAAACGTTCGCCAGCCAGCTGGATCAGCGCTGGAATGAACTTTACCCGACCCCATTACATTATGTTGGCGGTGAATATCTGCATCAATGGCTGACGTTTTACAGTCATTACCGCCCGGAGACAATACAGCCTTGGGAGTTAGGTAATGGCGAGCCCCCTAATGTGTATAATCGCCATATCAAAGAGAGCAATATTGTGAAAAAGGGTGCGTTATTGGTGGGAGAGAAAGGTAAGAGCTGCGAACAGGAAAACTTCCAGTCTACACTCAAGCAATGGTCAGTGTTGGTCATCAGCTACAAGGAAGAATTCTCCTTCCAGCCACAGCCGAGTGCCAAAACTGAAACCGTCTGTATCGGTTTCGTTGCCCCTGAAAATAATCAGTAACGATAACTAAAAAAAAGCCTGGTAGTGAATACCAGGTTTTTTCTTATCATCCCTGCTATTTAGTGAGCATCGACAAACGCCATTTTCAGCACAAACAATAATGTCACGACAATAACGCAAGGACTGATTTCACGCCATTTCCCCGTTCCCAGTTTCATGGCGCAATAAGCGATAAACCCCAGCGCGATACCTTCTGTAATAGAGAAACTGAATGGCATCATGACCGCAGTGATAAAGGCGGGAACGGATTCAGTCAGATCATTCCATGTCACCCGTGTCAGGCTCGAGGTCATTAAAACCCCCACATAAACCAGCGCTCCCGCTGTGGCATACGCCGGAACCATACTAGCCAGCGGGGAAGCAAACATCACCAACAGAAACAGCATACCCACCACAATAGCAGTCAGCCCAGTACGCCCGCCAACAGAAACCCCAGAAGAGCTTTCGATATAGGCTGTCACCGAAGACGTTCCGACATAAGAGCCCGCTACCGAACTGATGCTATCCACATACAGCGCCTGCTTCATGCGAGGGAACTTACCACTACTGTCTGCAATACCCGCTTTATCCGTCACTCCAATCAACGTACCGGAAGAATCAAACAAATTAACCAGCATGAAAGAGAAAATCACGCCGGACAATGCGATATCCAACGCACCTTTGACATCGACATTTCCGACAACGCTCATCACGCTTGGCGGTAGGTCAAAAATACCGTGATACTCCACATAACCCATCATCAGGCCGATGACGGTTGTGACGACAATGGAAACCAGTACGGCGGCATGAAAATTACGCGCTGACAAAATGGCAATGATAAAAAAGCCCAATGTTCCCAGCAGGACATTATGGGAAGCGAAATTGCCGATTGAGACGATAGTGTCTGAATTTGGCACGATAATGCCCGCATTTTTCAGCCCCATCATGGCGATAAAAAGCCCGATACCGCTGGTGATACCGACACGCAGGCTCAAAGGGATATTGGCGATCATCCAATAACGGACGCGAAAAATGGTGAGGATCAACAACCCTACCGCGCCCCAGAAAATCGCCCCCATCGCGACCTGCCACGAAATCCCCATCGCCCCGACAACGACAAAAGCGAAAAACGCATTCAGCCCCATTGCAGGCGCAACAGCAACAGGAAGATTGGCCATCAACCCCATCATAATGCTGCCAAATGCGGCAATCAGGCAGGTGGTAACAAATACGGCTTTGATATCCATTCCCGCCACCGCCAAAATTTGCGGATTGACAAAGACGATGTAAACCATAGTCAGAAAGGTTGTAAACCCGGCGATCATTTCGGTACGAACCGTCGTGCCATGTTCCTCTAACTTAAACACGCGCTGAAGCAGACCCTGTTGATTTGCAGAGCCAGAATTGAGTGTGCTCATATAATATTTATTCCCAAAAAACGAAGTTTTCGACCTATCCTACAGGAAACTTATTCAAATCGTTACCCTGAAAAGGTAAAAAAAGTAAACGATTGCGGCAAGCACAATCAATGAGTTAAATAACATAATGATTTTTGTGGAGATTCATTGGCAGACATTATTTTACCCTTAAGCCTGACGATATCCGGTGCGTCGACAAGTAAAGAATCACTATTTCTGATTCTATTATCTGTGATTTTATACAGAGTCAAAATACTTCTGAATTGGTTGTTAGTTAATATATGTTTTATGTCCATTTAGCTTTCCCCATTCGGTTCTATTTTCTTTCTTTTCCTATCTATTATTTCTTACGCTTTTTCGATTTTATAGTTCTTGAATATTCCCTTAACTGCTTTTTATTAAATCCTTTTATCTTATCCAATTCATCATTAAAAACAATACGTTCAACCCTGATGCACATTTTAGCCCATATAAAACCAGAATAATATTTACCATTCAACATTAACTTGATAAACAAACAACATAACGCTATAGCAGGAAAATAAAAGAAATCAGAGTCATACACTCCTTTCAAATAAGACATAGACAAACTAAAAAAGAATACAACAGTATTTGTATATTTTTGGATAACAGGGCCATAATAGTATCCACTTAAAGTAAGACCAATATGAGAAAATGAAATAAAAGCACTAAGCATTAATGACAAAACAAAAGAAAATGCTTTTATTTCATAACTTGTATTTTCTATTAATAAACTAGGTATAGCTACCGCTACACCTGAAAAAAAAGCCATATAAACTATCATAATAAAAAATATTATAAAACCTATACGCAATTAACTTGAAGATGCAGGAATTAAAGTCTGGAAATTATCTGTCAACCGGGTGGTGAGTTCTTTCGCTTTTTCTGGCAATGTGACATGAAAAAAGTGATGCAGTGTTTCACGGAACGTTTTTGCCTCCGAGAAATAGATATTGTTTCGTACCTGCTCATTCGCATACTTCCATAATCGCTCAATCGGGTTGAGGTTAGGGCTGTAAGGGGGCAGATAATGCAACTCGATATTCAGAACCTCGGCAAAAAATTGAACTATTTCAGCGCGGTGGTAACCGGCTCCATCCAGAATGAGATGAATTTTTTGTGAAAGCGGATAGGTTTCTCGGATTGAGCCGAAAAACAGGACAACATTTTTCGCGTTAATCGTCGGATATTCACGAATAATGGTCTCTTCAATCCGTTGCAAATTGAGTGCGCCCATGATGTTAAGGCGGGTCCGGCTGCCTGTGGTTTCGACCACTTTGACATGCTCTCTTCCGCGCCTCATCCAGCCGTAACTTAATTTTGTGGACTGGGTAGGATGCATCGCATCAATAAACAAAATAGGCGCATTTTGGCCACATTCAGCTTTCAACGCGTTGTAGGTCTTAATAAAGTGTTGCTGTTTATACACATCGGATTTATGAGGCGTTCCCATCGGCTTCTTGTAGCTGAACCCTTGGCGGTGGAGCCATTTTGTCATCCCAGCCACAGTGAAAGTCACCTGCCAGCGCGCCCAGACACAAGCCACAATTTGCGCGGTAGTGTGCATCAAATTTGCCGTCAGATACTCCACTAATTCTGTCGTCTGTTCGGCAGATAAACGGCTTTCAGAGCCGCCATTTTCAGGGGCGAGTTTTTCCTCAGAGACGTAATCCTTCAGATGGCGACTCACCGTACTTTCATGAATACGCAAAGCCTGGGCAATCATCTGGGCAGTCCAGCCTTCTGAGGCCAAAAGCACGGCCTTGATGCGGTCACGTACGCGCCCATCACGAGTCGTATCGTGCATCAATTCGAG
>NZ_JANAIF010000229.1 GCF_024721015.1 Xenorhabdus bovienii | reverse complement strand
CGCTGCATATCACCCGCAGGCGGTGCATATTTTTCTACACGCTGCGCCATGGGTGTGAGGTTTTCCACGGTCTCCATTATCTCATCGACCATGTATGTGATCACTTGACCTTCGTTTAAAGCCATCGCTTAAATTCCTTTCAACTGTTGTTTTAACTTGCGGTAAAGCTCCGTGTCGCCTTTACTGGCGGCTGCATCCATCTGTTTTTGAATAGCATCACGATTAGCAGCGATAACATCGCCACTTAATGGTGCATCAGCCGGAGGAGCGGCAGAGATTTGCTTGCCGCGAGGTTTGATAGTTAACTTGTCAGCAAGGCGCGTAAGTTCAATTAACGCTTGCTGTGATCCGAGTGTCAGCAGTTGCCGCGCTTTCTCTGGATTTGCACCCAGGTGATACATGATCGCAGCCGACTTCTCCGGGAAGAGATGCATAATTTCCGTATCAATACCGGGCGGTACGACTTGGCGGAAAGCGTCCTCTTTTTCCTGATAATCAGGCAGGTTAAGTTTTTCTGCGGCGTCATAGTGTTTCCTTGCTGACTCGACAATGTGTGCTGATTGCTGGGTAAACGCCTGAGTCCTGCGACCTTGCTCGGCTACTGCATTACTGCGAGCATCCATCGCGTTCATCTGCCATTCAAGGTTAGCCTGTTGGTATGCTGCTAGCGCCCTGTTTTGGTCGTAGTCATACTTTGCCAATGCATCATCAGACAGATAATTATTGATATCTGGCTGTGTGGGTAACTCAGGTTTTACCCGCAAATCCTCCGGTAACTCTCCGCGCTGTACTGCCTCCATCTGCTGTTCCAGCTCGCGCTGGCGCTTGCGTTCGATACGCTTAGCTGCAAAATGGGCATTAGTTGCCGGGTCTTGTTTCTGGGTCTCATCGTCACTCAGGACAATCTCAAAGCCGTCTGCCTGTTCCGTTGAATTGGCATTATCAACATGGTTCTCAGTGGATGCCGCCGCCTGAGTACCGGACAGGGTTAATACTTCAGTAGCCTGAATTTCGTTGGTATCACTCATGTTTATTACTCTCTCACATGGTTTGAGGGATCTCGCCAGTATT
>NZ_JANAIF010000228.1 GCF_024721015.1 Xenorhabdus bovienii | reverse complement strand
AAGTGTAGTAGCTCAGACTTGACCTGACAATTACCGGTTATTTATACAGGTGTCTGTCAGGTTAAATCTGGTTCAGATTTTTTTCTGCCCAGAGTCGTTTTCCATCAAGTAATGTTTCCATTGGTGTTCGACCACAACACATTTTACCTTGATGCGTTCTTTCATTATTGTAGTGCCATAACCAGTTGTCCAGATCCGTTTGCAGACTTTCCAGATCTCCATACAGCTTTTTACGGAACGTGATTTGGTAAAACTCTTGTAAAATCGTTTTGTGGAACCGTTCGCAGATACCATTAGTTTGTGGTGACATCGCCTTCGTTTTCGTGTGGTCGATATCATTAATTGCTAAATAAAGTTGATAATCATGATGTTCCACTCGTCCACAGAACTCGGTTCCTCTGTCGGTCAGGATCCTCAGCATCGGAAGTTGTTGAGACTGATAGAATGGTAATACGCGGTCATTCAACAAGTCCGCTGCTGTAATTGGCGTTTTACTGGTGTACAGCTTGCAATGCGCGACTTTCGAATAGGTATCGACGAACGTTTGTTGGTAAATACGCCCAACCCCTTTTAGATTACCGACGTAGAAAGTATCTTGAGACCCTAAATAGCCTGGATGCGCCGTTTCGATTTCACCACAGGCTTCGTCATCATGGGCTTTCTTCTCAAGCGCGGCGATTTGGGCATCGTTGAGAATAATGCCTTCTTCAGCGGCTTTGGCTTCGAGAGCTTTGAGCCGTTTTGCAAAGTTCTCAAGATTGTTCCTGAGCCAGATAGAGCGCACGCCACTGCCTGAGATGAAGACGCCTTTTTGCCGTAATTCATTACTGGTTCGGTGTTGCCCATGAGCAGGGAACTCTACCGCATGTTCAACAACGGCACGCTCAGTAGCCTCATCGGCTCTATTTTTTAGATTGGGTACGCGGCGGCTTTGGTTGATAAGATTATCAATGCCGCCTTCTTGGGCGAGTTCTTGATAACGATAAAACGTATCGCGTGATACGCCCATCACTTTACACGCTTTAGAAACGTTGCCGAGTTCTTCGGCTAAATTAAGCAAACCGACTTTGTGTTTGATAATAG
>NZ_JANAIF010000227.1 GCF_024721015.1 Xenorhabdus bovienii | reverse complement strand
AGGTCAATCCCGTGACTTAACAGGGCAGAAAGATCATTCGCCCCCTGAAACTGGGTTTTGCGTTCAGCCCAATACGCTTCGGAGGCCTCCTTGTGATCAAGATGATATTGCTGAGTCGCCAGGTAGGCCGTGTCCACCCCTTTCGGGAGGACTCGTCCCTGCAACAGCGCATTGTAATACTCATGCACGGTCTGCAATAAAATCGGGTTACTCCAGCCGTCGGCAATACAGTGGTGCTGAGTGATCAGTACCGTCACCCGCTGTGCCTGCTGCCTGATTAAAGTGAAGCGGATTAACCCGGGATGATGTAAATCAAAAGGCTGGGCCCGGTCATTTTGCTGGAGTTCTTCAATCGCCCGGTCCCACTCTTCTGCCGGCAATGAACTGATATCTTTGATCGTGAAATTGGCCGGCCCGATACTGGCGCCCTCCGTCACAATCTGCAATACCTCCCCTTCCCAGTCAAAGGCCGTCCTGAGGACAGGGAAGCGCAGTGAAGCCAACGACCAGGCCTGCTGGTAAGCCGCAAAATCCAACCTGTCGTGATAATCCAACAGTAACTGCACCCGATAAGCATCATCCTGCGGTTGAGCCAGATAATGATAAACAAAACCCTGCTGCAAACTGGTGGCGGGATACAACGCTTCAATCTGATACCTCTGCTGAAAACGACTTAACCGCTCGATTGAAACGCCTTCAATGCCATAATCACTGGGGGTTTTTACTCCGCCCAACCGGGCCTGTTTTTGGCCGGCCGTGATGACGGTGGTAAGTGCCTGCTCAAATGCCGTGATAAATACCTGAGTCAGGGCCGGTGACAAACGGGATCTCACACTGAATTGCAGGCTTCCCGCCTGAACCGCCCCATTGATATCCAGCAGCAAAGGGCTGGGGTTATCGCTGGCCACCACGGCCCCACAATCGTCGTCGGTCAGTGACCAGTCTTGATGGCGGCCCTGTCCGGCGTCTCCCCCCAGCTGGCCGAGATAGTTGAAACTTATCGCCGGCAACTCACCGGCTAAATTCCCGGCCTGATGCAAGGCCCCGTACCCTATCCCTTTATTCGGCACCGCCCTGAGCATCTCTTTGGTGTGGATTATGGTTTCC
>NZ_JANAIF010000226.1 GCF_024721015.1 Xenorhabdus bovienii | reverse complement strand
TCGGGTAAGTTTTTTGCGGGTTTGCCGGTCAAATCAAAAAAGTTCAGCCGGTGCTCGGTTCTGCCCAGGAAATCCTGTGTGGTCTGAAGCTGGTAATAAAAGTCATCAGGTTGCTGGCCGTCATCGAGAAAATGCCCGGCCGGAACAAACTGTTCAATCGGCAGCCAGCGATAAGGTGTGCCGCGTTGCTCATCGTTATCGGGCTGTTGCACCACCTGAATCTCCCGCAGCCGGAACAATCGCATCGATCCCCCCAACGGCAATAGATAGCTGTGATCCCCGGTCTCCAGCAAAATGGACGGACTGCTTTGGTTTTCCAGATGAATGGCAGGCACGCAGCCCAACAAAAACGCCCCGTCGACATCATCCAGCGGCAATTCGCCCTTGAAACGAAAAATCAGTTCAAACATGCTATCTTCATTCAGCGGCACTTGTGCATGCTCATTGCTGATGTCCAACGTGACGAAGTTATAAAGTGCAGGCAGCGCATAATATTCCACCAACGGTTGCAGGCCGGAATAGGTACTCTTGGGCATCGGTAGCAACGGGTCATCAAACAGACTATGCCAGCCATAAGGAAACGCACTGAGTCTCCTCTGTTTACCTTGTACGTTCAGGCTGACGTCACAAATATGCTGATCCAGCCACAGACCAAGCTGGGCAGCGCGCTCCGTGTCGGTACCGAGGAAAAAGGTCAGCGCACCGCTTTGCCAGATCGAAGACGCTGAACCGGTCTGACACAGCGTCAGAATAATTTCGCTGTGAGTCCCCGTTTTCTTGACAACACGTTCCTGCACCATCAACGGTTCAATATGCAGGGGGCGGCAGGTTTTAAAGTCGAGCGACTGCCCGTTGAGGCTGGCAGACACCGACGTGCCGATCGGAATATCGGCGCTGCCCTGATGCTCGTCTTCGGTAGGCGTAAACTGCACTACGGTCATGGGCGGGATTGGACACAGGGCTAACGGCCAGATGCGCGCGAGAATACCGTGGGTGATTTCGGGAAATTCATCTTCCACTTTATCCCGTACATGGGATATCAGCAGGGCAAAAGCCTCAAAAACACGCGCAATCTCGGGATCATGGGATGAAACCAGAAAATCGGCCAGATGCGGTGACTCTTTCGCTATGCA
>NZ_JANAIF010000225.1 GCF_024721015.1 Xenorhabdus bovienii | reverse complement strand
TGATTTGAGGAGTAAATCAACAAAGCGTGCGGCAAATCACATGATTTTTAAATCAGGAATGAGGTGCGGAATGACGGATGTAAGAATGTTCATTTCTTATATGCCTAATTATATTAATTTTTTCCTGACCAGCTATGGCCTTAATCAAAGAATCTCTACTTTTATTGATTTCGAAATATGAGCCATAACCAAATTTAGGTAGCGTTTTTAATGAACCCAATGAAATAAGCCCACCACAAAGCATATAAAAAGAAGATAAAAAGAATATAAATGATATGTATGGGTTGAGATTATTCTCAGGGAGAAATTTAACAATACCGCTAGCACCTGTGCTTACAATACTTAATGATATGCTTAATGCTAATGTGAATTTGAACGTCTTATCATCTATTTCCTTGGCTCTGTTATGTTCGTGCTCAAGCCTTTTGGTTATTTGTTCATCAGAAAGGTGAGAGTAAAATTCAAAATTTAAAAAGGTTACATCGTACACTCCGCCTGTTTTTTATTGGTAATATAATAAAAATAAACAAAAGGGAATGTCTCTTCGATTATCCTATATGCCATTTTATTTAGCCTCAGATAATTTCTTTGCAATGTCATAATCAATTTCTCTTTTTGAATTGGATAGCCACCCCCACTCTCCGGTTGGATTTATTTCGATAAATACATATTCGTTTTTTGTTTTAATAAAATCAATAGCGCCGTATTTTAATCCAAGTAACTTAACATAATCCACACAAAGTTTTTCGATTGTAGCTGGAAGCTCAATATCTATATATTCAAGATCGTCCTTTTGCAATGTTCTCCAATCGCCAGATATAGCATTGCCATTGGACTTTATTGCAACAGCATATACTTTTGAGTCGATAACAGTAACTCTAACATCCAACTTATCCTCAATGTATTCTTGAAACGTTATTGGTGATTGTCTGGTGCGCTCTAAAGAAAAATCTTCCGGATTGGCCTTTGATGTATATGTGAAATAACAGTCATCGTTCTCTTTAAGTAAAACAGTATCAATAGATTTTATAATGAATTTACTTGAATGGAGTCGGTCAAATCCTAGAGAGTTACTAGGGACTGTTGATGTTTTATGTTCATAAATCAATCAGCCCACATTGGTAACCAAACGAGAGTAAATGCCAGT
>NZ_JANAIF010000224.1 GCF_024721015.1 Xenorhabdus bovienii | reverse complement strand
AGAGACTCTCCACTGCTTCATCGGGTTTATTGATCCCATGTTTCGCCAAAAACAGTTCAATACCCATCCTCGCCTGAGCGGACGCCAATCCTAGCGAGGCCATGACATCGGTAATTGAATATGAATCAGTAGCAGTTGCGGCTGGAGAGTCACTAAACATGGCTGTTTTGGGTGAAAAATATTTCGGTAGTGATTCTAAATTCATCCTATCTCACCTCCGGCAATACTGTGTGATATCTATCGTGACGTGTCGTATACATCACGCAATTTGTTTTGATCTTCCGCTCCTCCCTGATAACCATCTCCCCATTGGGTTTTTGTATGACGCAACGATGGTGATGACTAGATTTGGTTCTCAACCAGCGCGCTTCCTCGACTGCTGCGGATAGGTCGGTAAACACCATTGTTTAGCTCCTTAAGCGCTTTGTATTTCCTCATCAGGAACACGCCTTTTCTGATTGCACTAATGGCTTTTATTCGCTTTCTATGTCGCACTATTTGCCACGGCAGATAGATGAGCGTGAAAATCGCCCATGAGCCAATGGCAATCCATGCATCAATTGTCATGCCGCCTCCTGTCTCAGTTCCTTGAGCCTCTGCCGATACTCATCCCTGATGGCTTTACATTCCTCAATCGTCCAGCGATGGCGATCATGATTCGATTCGATAGCCTCAACCGGTTCCAGACCAATGCGCCGGATTAGCTCCACTCTGTACGGAACCAGATTGCCGGATTTGTGCTGGTTGCAGACAATGCACTGCCGTTGAATATTGCGCTCGTCGAATCTCAGTTGTGGCGCTGCTGCTGTCGTCCGGTAATGACCTGCATCCCATTGAGACGACGTGTACGTGCCACAGGAGACACACGGCAGGTCTCTGTCTCGTTCTCTGATGTAGGCGTTTACTGCGTGCTGGGCTTGTTGAATCCAATAACTGCGGGGTTTTACTGCTAGGCGTCTGGTTTTGAGTTTGTCTCGGGCTAACTTCTGCTTGATTTCATTATCTTTCTTTCGTCGTCGCTCTAACTCCTCTCGGTTTTTCTGCTCCTGCTTTTTGGCTCTGGCTATTGCGCATTGGATTGAACAGGTATTTTGTAATTGCCGTTCTGGTTCATACCGCTCGCCGCATTCTTTACATTTCCGTTGTCGAAACTTTGCCAC
>NZ_JANAIF010000223.1 GCF_024721015.1 Xenorhabdus bovienii | reverse complement strand
CAATGCGGAAGGTGAGCCTCAGCAGGGGATTGAAATCCGGCAAAATAAATACCTGAATAACCGCATTGAGCAAGACCATCGCCATGTCAAACGTCGGATACGGCCAATGTTAGGTTTTAAATCGTTTCGCCGGGCTCAAACGATTTTAGCGGGGATAGAGCGCGTTTCGATGCGGCGTAAAGGGCAATACTTACAATCAGAAGATAAGACATTGTCACCGGCAGAGATATTTTATCGATTGACTGCATAAATAGTCATCATTCCCACCTCCGTACAAACTTTCTCTGTTAATGCGACAGAACCCATTTTCCTTTGGCGAGAAAGATGCCTACTATAGCAACTGACCGCCTTTCTTAGAAATTGCACTTATTAGGCGAATCCAAGACATATATTAAAAGCTGAATTTAATGTAGGGGGAGTTATGGGACAATATCGACACACAATCTCCAATATTATAGCAATGCCTAGTGATGTGTTGCTGCAGAAAACGGTTGAGGTGAGTTTTCATCAGGAGAAGCGATTTCATTATTTTTTAGATACACCAAAACATAAACCGGGAGGTCGGCTCAATATTATAGGACACGCATCTCCAGTGGGCAGTCCAATATTATTTGCGGGAGCATGTGCGTATAATTTTGGAATGAATTTGAATGTTTTTTGTCAAACAATCAATGCATTATTAACTGATATAAAAAATAGAGGGCAAAATATCCAATGTGTCAGAATAATAGCTTGCCACTCTGGAGCAAATGGGCTTGCTCAAGCATTAGCTAATCATATCAATATGCCAGTTAAAGGCTCGTTAGGAGGCACACGAGTTTATCCAACGATGCAATTTCGTTCAATGCCCAATATAAACCGTCATTTTATTGATAAGACAGATAGAGGTGGTCACTATTATTCAGAGGAGGAGGAGAGACAGTTGAGGCATGATCCCGCCTATGGTTTGTATAAGTGGTACTATCCTCAATCTTCAAATCCAGATAGTGAATTTGATGAGTTTGCTAGTCAACGGGTTCTGTCGCATTAGGCTGTGTCCCTTAATGTAAATTGATAGTATTCTCATCTAAACTGTTTTCAATATGGGAAAAAGATGATGGCACGCTACGACATTCCTGATGACGCATGGATAGTGATAGAACCTTGTTTACCTCCGGTCCA
>NZ_JANAIF010000222.1 GCF_024721015.1 Xenorhabdus bovienii | reverse complement strand
CAGGGGTTACGCATGAAATTTTAGTCGGCTAAAATTGATTAAATAACAGTGCTTCCATATAACCGTTATCCCATCCCGCTGATTTTCTTCGCGCACTCAAACTCAATTTACTATTGATATCTCGTTTAACAATATTGAGTGCCATTTTACGTAATTGGGCAAATATTCTTGTGGCGACCCGCTCTCTCATCCGTGAATCATCTTCTCGGAAAGTGACATCCAGTACCCAGTGTAAACTATTTTCGATAGCCCAATGTTTTCGTATTGCACCTAACTGAAAGGCGGGAGAATCATGACAACTGCTTAAATAATAACGAAAGTCAGAAGTCACCGTGTCAGAATAGTGTTCTTGTCGTATCGTTTCTGTTACCAGAAGAGCTTGAATATCTGGCCAAGACCTTAAGTGTTTTGTTTCTGATGTCAGTGGCAGAACCCATCCGCGCCGTCTGACGGTACGTCCGTGGCTATCATCGAATTCATCATGGTCAGGTTTAAGGTAAGGTTTTTGGGTTATCTGTTGTTGTTGAAAATAGTTAACCGCTTCCGAAAAGGTTTTCCCCTGATTGCCTTTAAGCGACAAAATATAATCGGCTTCACTCTCGCGTAGTTGCTGAGCAATCGTGCGTTGGCAACCCATCGCATCCATCGTCACGAGATGGCCTTTCAATGAAAGCATCGATAATAATGCCGGAATGGCCTTAATTTCGTTTGATTTTCCGTCTACGGCACATTGACATAAGCTAAGCCCTTTCTCAACCGTGAATGCACTCACCATATGTAATGCGCTTTGGTCAATTTTCTTATCAAACGAATGACGTAAACTTTTACCATCAATCGCAATGATAGCCCGTTTTTCTGAAGAGAGATCACGAGAAACCCATTGATAAAAATGATGTTCAAAGAGGCTCGGGTTTAATAAACTGAAACAGCGCCGGAAAGTATCATGTGACGGAATACCCCCTTTGAGCGGAAGAAATGAACTCAGCCAATCCTTTTTGAGTTGACCGTACTGTTCAATATCAGTCCAGGCGTTAGCCCCAGCAATGACAGCGCATACCGCGATCACTAAGATATCAATAAAACGGTGTTTGACCTTTCCCTGACAACGTGGGTCTGGAAAATCAGAAAAGACCTCCACTAATTCTTTCATTAGCGTCCCTCTAAAAATGAAAGAATTATCCACTCAATATTTTCATGCGTAACCCCTG
>NZ_JANAIF010000221.1 GCF_024721015.1 Xenorhabdus bovienii | reverse complement strand
TAAGAATAAGCCCCAGTTTTCTATCTGGGGCTTATTCGTTTTCAATCAGAATCCAAAACCAATTTGTTCATCACCGTAATGGCTGGACGGAAACGCCAGTTTCGGGACCTTAAAATCAGTCGGTAACTTCTGGGGAGTGGGGCGTGTCAAATAACGTTCAATGGTGGTGATGGTCGTAAACGTACAGCCGCACAGAATATTTTGACATTGGTGATAACTGCGCCGCGTCTCTTCACTCATCATTTCACTGGTACGTGTTTTTGCCACAGCGCCGCATTGGGGACAGGAAAACGCCATGAGTAACCCTCATCATTGGGGGTGTGCCTGCCGCGATTATAACGCATTGTTTATTGATCTTGTTCACTTTCTGTCATGTCGGTATCCTTAATTTTTAATTCCAGCTCTAACTGGGTAGTAAAGCCGCTTTCACTCAGGTTATGAACAACACGCGATATCGTCCACTGATGGCTGTCAATGGCCGTTTTGAACCCCGCAACTGAGGCGGTCAGGTCAGGATAGAGATCAGCCCGTCCCCGCGCCAGCGTGATTGAAAACTCCGCCGCACCGCGCTGGAGCGTTGCCCATTTTGCCGCCGCCGCCCGTCGTGCTGTCCGTTCGGTCTTGAACGTCTGGCGCATCACGTAGACGTTCCCGTCGGCCCCTTCCAGATATTCCCCTTCACGACGACTGGATTTTTCCTGTTTCTTTTTTCTGGGCTTTTTTCGCTTGCGCTTCAGGGTGGTTGCCGGCTGCTTACCAAAATTCAGATCCAGCCAGTGCGCCTTAACGCCCGTATAGGCGGCGCGGTCTGCCACACGGAAGCTGTGACGGTCGCCACTGTCACGATGTATGGTGATAACGGGCAGCATCTTCCCACTTTGTGATACACCGCGCCCCGGAATAATAAACAGCAAGTTGCCGTTTTTGATAGTTGCAATTGCGCCGAGCATTTCCGCCATACGCGACAAAAAACTGATGTCACTTTCATTAGTCTGGTCAGCATGGTCGATGTCTATTTCCATCAACTGACGGCTCACGGCAGGTTGCAGGTTATAACGTCCGGCAATGGCACTGACTACATCACCTACAGTCACATCGTGCCAACTGTATTCCCGCTTGATATTGAACTCTTCCCGAAAATCCGCACTGCGGGCGGTGATTTCCAGCCGGTCAGGTGGCCCACCGTGGCTGATTTCATCCACGACAAACA
>NZ_JANAIF010000220.1 GCF_024721015.1 Xenorhabdus bovienii | reverse complement strand
TAGGGCAAACGGGTCTAAATTATACTGACGTAAACCCTCCCGTTAGAACCTTCAGCATATAACCATTATCCCATCCAGCTTTCTGGCGCTTGGTTTTCACACCCACCTTAACGGTTTTCTCATTTTTCAGTAGGTTAAGGGCTATTTTATTCATTAATGCCATGTTTTCAGCGGCATGACCACTTCTCAGACGCTGGCCGTCTTCACCGAAACTGACGTCTAACTGCCAGTGCAGCTTCGTTTCAATGTGCCAATGACTGCGTATCGCGCACGCGATAAAGTCCGCCGACTTATCACGGTGACTGGTGATAAAGTAACGTCTTTCATAACGCGCTGATTTTCCCTGCTCTTCACGCCAGGACTCCACAACCGCAATGCCGCCCAGCGTATGCCACTGAGGGTGCCGAGCCCGCAACCAACCGATATCGTTAACCAGCCACAACCGACGCTCTTCAATACGGCCATGATCGCCCTCCGTGCACTGGGTTTTGGCGTGAGATATTCCCGTAAAATCGTTCGCCAGCTGGGTTTCTAAAAAGAGTTTGATATCATCATGAAACTCGCCCTGGTTGCTTTTTAACGCCAGCCCATAATCGGCTTGGTTCTCGACAATCTGGTCAGCGATTTTGTACTGGCAGCCCATCGCGTCAATCGTGATGGTCGAACCGCCAATATCCAGTAGCGCCAACAACTTGGGGATCGCAGTGATTTCATTCGATTTGTCCGAGACTTTCACCTGACCAAAGCAGAGTTGATTCGCGACTGACCAGGCGCTGACCAGATGGAGAGCCGGTGCGCCATTGGCTTTGTCGAGCGTTCCCCGCAATGTTTTGCCATCCAACGCAATAATGTCATCGGAGATTTTGGCTAAGCTGCTCACCCATTGGGTAAAAGCGTCCCCAAATTCTTGGGGATCAAGCCGATTTATCACATCGTTAAAGGTGTCGTGACTGGGGATGCCATTGGGAAGATCCAGAAACTGCCGAAACCAATCTTCCTTGGATTTACCGTATTCTTCAATCGCATTGAAACCTTCGCAACCGCAGATCACGGCACAAATCGAAATGGTTAAAATATCGATGAGGGCATACTGTTTAGTGCGGTTGATACGCGGATCAGTGAGGTGTCCAAAGGCGTGACTAAGCGTGGTTGCTTGCATGGCAGTTTCTACGGTTATCATGGTCAGTATGCGAATTATAAATCACAAACATCGA
>NZ_JANAIF010000021.1 GCF_024721015.1 Xenorhabdus bovienii | reverse complement strand
GTATCAAAATGAACTGCTGAAAATATTGGGGCAACCCTATGAATCATTTTATTCCTGAAAGTGGTGCGGAATGTCGGTTTAATACATTAAATGAATATTTTTATAAATGTTATTTCTTTAGTATCTTCCGCCTGAATAATGAAAATTATCAACATATCGATAATATATACAACATAAAATATCAGTGGTGATAAAACACAGTTAAAAAACCGATCAGAATCTAAAAAAATAGTACCTTTAAGCTACTTTATTCATAAAAATCCAATAACTGTATTATTCTAACATTTTATTAGAGTCTAATCAAAAAACAGATGACTCAGAAAATTTTCTCTCAACATCCAGAATAATACATTATTTACAGAATGTAACAGGAGCCAACATCACCCTAACTGACAGGTATCCCATAACCGTTGAATCACTCACAATAAGCACGGCGGGAATAACAAATAAAAAAGCGTTTCATATGAAACGCTTTAGATAAAATTACTGAACCTAATTGACTGTTCCATTCCCAGTAGGGACAGTTGCAGACAGGCGATCGATGCGGCCACAATATCGACACAGGATACCCATAATTAGACCGCTTTCATCATCAGAACCGCCAGTTAAAGCCTGCGTGAACGCTGTTATCCTGATGGCTGCTGGATAGCAACCCGCTGTAACCCAGGGTCAATGACACGTTATCACTGGCTGTCATCTCCGCGTTAGCCTTCAGCACCATGCCATCGCGAGAAACCGGAACACTGCGGGTCACAAAACTGGTGTCGCTGCCGCGAAACGCCAGGCTAGTAGCCCGTTCACGATCACCATACTGATGCTGCCAGCCTAATTCACCCTGTAGAGCAACCGAAGTTCCTCCCATTGCCTGCCAACTGTGGTTCGCACGTAGTCCCAGCGTGGAGAGCTTGGCCTCGGTGTGCTGTTTATCACCGTGGAGCGCCGCTGCCGCACCATTCTCGTTAATGCCATCATTACGGAAGCCGACATAGGCGAGATTCACGAATGGCTCAAAGTTAACCGATCCGGCGGGCAGATTGTACGCAGTTTCTGCGAACAACTGTGCCGTGCGGCCACTGTATTTAGCACTCTGACTATCGAACTGGCTGCCGTAGCTAACGGAACGATGGGTGTCAATGCGATGCCAAGTGTATCCACCGCCGGCACGCAATGCCAGATCACCGAACTGACGGTCACCGTAGAGGGCAAGGTGGTAGTTATTGCTGTCAGCATTGGAGTCGTAGCCACCATCGAGAGAGGTACGGGTGTAGCCGGTCGCGATACCCAGGCGACTGTAAGCATCAGTAGGCGCATCAAATCCGAGCAGTACGCCGTAAGTGGAAGCCTGATAACCCGTACTGTTATTCGTACCCGAGGCGTGATTCCATGCACCGAGCAGACGTGCCCATGCGCCGTTATCATCTTCGCGGATATCGGACGATGAAGCACGGCCTTCGGCCTGGCTTAGACGAGTATTCAGAGTATCACGCAGATAACGGCTGTCATTGACCAGCGAGGAGGCAATATCAGCATGGATCTGCCCATCAAGCCGACTAAAGGCCTGACGAGCTTGATCCGCAGAAGTAAAGCTCAGGATACTCTCGTAAACCGGATTACCAACACTGAGTGTATCCGCTGCTGCGGCCACAGCGCGCTCGTTTGGCGTTTTAGCCACATCCGCAAAGGCGGTATTATTACGCCCGACATGGAGCGTGACCTCAGCAGGTTGATACGACAGGCTGGTACCAAGGAAGAAGTAGTTCGGTGCGACCTGATCAAAACGGCCGTTGATGCCCTGTTTTGCGCTGAGGATACGGTACTGTTGACCAATTAAACTGCGTACCTCATTGCGGGAAAGAAGATTAGCGCTGTTTTCGAGGGAAACGGAAACGTCACCGCCGCGAAGCTGTGCACTGCCAGCCGCCTGAATATGATCACTGCGTCCGTCAGCAGCGATTTCAACGGCGTAATGAGAACCTGCTTCAAAAGCAACGTCGCGGGAAACGCTGAGAGTGCCGACAGAGTTACCCGGTGCAACCGTACCACCGCGTTGCACACTGAGTGCGCCAAGGGTGCCATTACCACCGAGAACGCCGCTCTCCAGTACTGAGACTGAGGAAGTCAGTTCACCGCTGATACCTAATAGCCCCTGTCTGACCAACGTTGGCCCTGAATAGGTATTCTGACCGGTAAGAATAAGCGCTCCGCTCCCCTGCTTGGTGAGTCCACCGTGACCGCTGATATCATTGCTCCAGGTATCCTGCGCACACTGCTGGCTATCGCAGATACGCTCGGTCGGTTTGCCCTTATCAAGTACAGATCCGATACCGGAAATATCCGCAATAAACTGGCTATTGCCATAGGCCACACCGTCAGGATCAGGGATACGGAGAGCCTGTGGAATGTCTTCTTCGGTATAGAACATACCGGGGCCGTGTATCGCTTTGCCTAGATTAATCATCCCCCAGCCGTAAAGCGCATCAATACCCGGTTCACCCATGTCGGTGGCAGTAGTGCGAAGCACGGACGCGATCTGCTCACCCGTCATGTACGGGAAACGTTCCATCAACACGGCAATACTACCGGCAGCATGAGGAGCGGCCATAGAAGTCCCGTTGTAGTTAGCGTAGCCTGTCGTCAGATTATCTATGCCAGTTCCACTGATGATTGCGCTGTAGATCTGACTGCCGGGCGCGCTAACACATAAACTGGCGGTATAGCCGCATCGAGAGGAGAAATCGCTGATGGAATAAGGCACACTGTTAGTGCTCTTAAGATCCTGCTGCAAGCTGGCAACCGTCAGCCAGTTCGGTGCGATCTCCGGGACAAACCAAGCCAAACCAGACATGGCATCCGGATTATTTAGATTGCCATCGTTACCGGCAGCAAAAATCGTCACAATCCCCCTACGGGCGGCATCAATTGCGCCCTGATACGCACCACCCGGTTTTGTCCCTAGAATCAATTTAATTTCATCAAACTGCTTCTGGGCGTCTGCTACAGTAAAGTGCGGATAGGCTGGGTTATACCCTCCCACTGCAAATTTTTTGGTAATTCCAATCGCCCAGCTATTGTTAATAATACGGGCGCCACTCTCTATCAGCGCATTCCAGCCGGCCTGATACACGCCACCATCATTACCTAATACGATACCGTCTTCAGGGCCAGGATCGCCATTGTCGGCACTGATGATTTGTGCATTATAGGCCACGCCATGCATCTTCTCGCCATCCCGGATACCGGCCGCGGTACCGCCAACGTGAGTGCCGTGCGCCCCCAGCTTACCGGATGAACCTATGGTCGGTGTGCCATCGTAATCAAATTTATCCCCTTTTTTCACTTTAATATAGGGATCGGTATATTCACGGATCCCCGAGGTAACAAGGGTGATCACCTTATCCGGGCTCATAAATTCAGGGTGCTTGGCATAAACCGGCTGATCGAATATTCCTAGTTTGATCCCCTTACCGGTGTAGCCGCGGGCATAAGCTTCCTCTGCGTGAATCGCGCCAAGCCCCCAGTCAGCACGGAATTCACTGGTGCGCCAGCTGGCAGGATTATTTAACTGACCAGGATCATTATAACTCCCCGCAAATGCACTGGCGCTGACAGCAGCCAGACAGCAGGCCACGGCGCGGCAAAGGACACGTGGCTGGGTTTTGACTGGCAAACGCCCAGCAACCGGAGTCTGCTGGAATATTCTGTATCGCTTATTCATCTCAGTTACCATCCATTGTTAATTTGCAAAAATATCATTTATGAGCAATGTGCAAGACAGCCGCCAGCGACCGGTTTTTTCACAGGAAAAACGGTTGACCACGGACAATACCGCGGAGTTTTATCTAATATTTTCTGGCTAAGTGCAGGCCGTAACCTGTGTTAACGTTGACGGGTTAACGCCATCGCGGGGATCGTTTCCTGAAAGCAGGAGCAGGCTAAAACGGTAAAAAGGAATATGGATTATGATCAAAACCGCGACATTGACTGCCTTGAATACATTTCATCAGCACTGCCGATGATGCTTAATAACATGCCACAATCTGTTATCCATTTTTATACATATATTTTAACTTACCATTAACAAATAGTAGTCTTATGTCACCTTTTCTGTAGGAAAGTTGTTCTTGGTGATTGGGGTGATGCGAGAGAGTATCTCCCCCATTTGATTCAACTGACCAAACAGCAGAGAAGAGGGGCGTGTCATGATGTGGAGCCATAGTTGCAACGCAATGCCAGTGCAGTGTTACTGCTGGCTTTTAATTACAAGTATGGCCTGTGTGCGGGTATGACGCTTACAACGTGGAAGCACGCCCGCCATTCTGACGGGCTTATCACTACGGTTAAAGGGCGGGGATGCCTACTTCAAGGAAACAAACAATTAGGAACAGCAACTGAATTTATTCGTTCTTCAATGGAGCCTGTCTTTTAAGTCGTTTATTCATCCGATTTTTAGCCAAATTTCTTCCCCCGGATTGCAGATCGTCTATTTTATCTTCCGATAAATGATCCTCTTTGTTGAGTACAGGCCGCAATGCCCCTTCAAGTTTAATCACCGAGCTGTAGGTAAACATCATAGCAATTGGAATATCGGCATTTAATTTTTGCTTTAGTCTTTCATTGATTTGAACTATATCGAGTGATGTTGCCCCTAAATCGAAGAATCTGGCACGCTCATCAATTTCGGATAAACCCAATTGATGTTTCAATACCTCTAAGATTGTTTGTTTTACTGATGTCTTAGCCTCTAAAATTGCCTTCTCTGCGGGGCCGCTTTTAACCCGTACTTTTGAACGTTCGCTTTCCTGCAATCGCTTGTTTATAGGCAACACGGACACCGCCATTCTTTCAGGGTAATAAGCTATTGCCTGAAGAAATAGCGCCTGACCCTCTTGATTGGTCAAACCTATAGTTTCGTTGCTATCTTGAATATTCTTAGCGGCCATCCCAACTTCTAACCATCGATCCCAAGCGATTGAATGAATTCTAAAAGGAGATTCCTGATTATCTGTAAGCGCATCCAGATAGGCATTCGCCGCCACATAAGCCGATTGTCCTGACGCTCCGTGATATGACAGTAAAGAAGAGCAAAACAGCATAGAACGGAGATCCTTATCGCTAAAATAAGAGATGAGATTGTCTGCCCCTGTGACTTTCGCTGCCATGATCTCACGGTGAAGAGCGAGATCGGGTTGCATGATTAATGCTCCGGCATCAGAACCTGCGGAATGAATCACCATGCTAAACTTCCCTAATTCGCTCTCAATAGCGGTGAGCAACACATGAAGGGCTGTTTTACAGGAAACATCAACTTGATGGATGTGAACCTCACCCCCAAGTTGTTCTATCCTCTCAATGCTCGCGATCTTGCTAGCCGTTTCCACTTTTGTCGGGTCATTTTTAATGGCTTCCCATTTGGATCTGTCAGGGAACTCAGAGCGAGAGGCTAAAATCAGGCGTGCTTTATATTGGTCGGCCAAAGATTCTGCCATCTTTAAACCTATTCCACCTAACCCGCCGCTAATGAATACCAAGCCACCCACATTTAATTCATGGCATTTATTAACATGAACTAATTGATGGGCTGGTAATGGTTTAAATTCCGGTATCCACAACTGACCGTGCCGTATTGCAGCCTGACGGTATTTATCTGAACTTGCAATTGTCCGTATTAGTGCCTTCAATTTGTTATTGTCAGCCAAATCCTGCATAGCGAAATCTATCTGCATCGCTTGATGTTTTTGGTATTCAAGCGGAATAGACCATACCAAGCCTTTTAATAATGAAATGGCGGGTAAAGCTTGTTCATATCCCAATACATTTTCAATTTCGGGTGTAAAGAGAATAAACCGCATGGATTGCAAAGGTATCGAAGATAATAGAGTTCTAAGGCTATCCACCCATTGCAAATAATGTTCAATAGGATCGGTGCTGAATTCTCTTTGATCTGGAATAAGCACGAAAGTGCATTCAGCCGTCACCTTGAGTGAGGCTAATTTATCTAATTCATCAATAAAAAACACGTCGCTATCAGGCCATAATACTTTAGCTAATGTACGACGATTAGGTTCGGCCGTTCGAGGACAAAGTAAGAAAACGCTTTGGCTTTGCTTAACTTCTTCCGTTTGAAAATTAACTTCACGTTGCCAGCCCGGCAGATAGGTAGAGCTTTGGTCAGGATCGACAGAATGACGTTTTTTATTCGGGCCTGAAATAAGCCTGTCTCTTATCTTACTGTATTCTGTCTGTGAGAATTGATATACAGGCAAATGAATAAGGTTGCCTTTTTGCTGATTGATATTTTGCCAATATATTTCATTGCTGGCGCAGCCTATTTTTGCCAGTTGACCGTAAAAATATTCTTGGTCATCTTCTGGCAACTTAGGGTGCCTAAGTGCGTTAACGACGAGAGGTTTATTTTCGTTTTTACTTTGAAAGTATTTTTGAGTGAAACTGGATAAGGTGTTTCCAGGGCCGACCTCAATAAAAATGAGATCATTAGACTCAGACAGTGTTTCTAAGCACCCTAAGAAATCCACCTTCTGCCGTTGATGCGACAGCCAGTAATCGGGCTGCATAATCTCTTCTTCACTATGCCAAGTCCCTGTTAAGTTCGAAAGGACGGGGATGTAGGGTTTACTGAAGTTGATTGTACTTAATGTCTCAGCGTATTCCGTTTGGATCTCATCAATCGTCCTGGAATGGAAAGCATGCGATGTCTTTAATCTTCGGCAAATAATCCCCGCGTTTTGCAGCAGCGACTCCAGTCTTTCAATATCTGCGAGAGCGCCTGATACCACGATGGATTCTCTTCCATTGATTGCCGCGACTTCAAGTGTGTCATCTAAGTAATCTTGCAGTTTCTCCATTCCCAATGGCACGCTGAGCATCGTTCCCGGTGACATTCTTTGCATTAACCTTGCTCGCTGGCTGACCAAATGCAGAGCATCATCTAATGAAAATACGCCAGATACAGTTGCTGCGACATACTCACCCAAACTATGTCCGAGTAAGGCATAAGGTTTAAAACCTTTACTCTCAAGCAGTCTTGTTGTTGCATACTCAACAACGAATATCGCAAGCTGAGTGATTTCGGAAGAGGCGTCATTTTGTTCCGAAGCGCCGATAAAAAAGTCAGTTAACTCTTTTTGTTGGTCTTCTGGTAACAAATGCAGGCACTGATGGATGCTATCTTTAAATGTTTTTTCATGCTGATACAGACCATAAGCCATACCCTGATATTGTGTGCCCTGCCCCGGATATAAGAAAATGATTTTCTTGCCGGTGTATTCCACTTTTCCGCGGATAAAGTCAGATTCACAATAGGATCCCTGACTTTCTGAACAAATTAATACTGACCTGTGGCTAAAGTATTCCCTGCCATTTTGCAGGGTATAAGCGATATCAGACAATGTGTCTTTTTTATCTGCCAGCCTATCAAGCAGCGCTTTTTCCATCATCGCCAAGCTTGATTCATTTTTTGCCGATAGAGGTAAGAGCGTCAGACGTTCCGCGGGTTCCGATCCTGAAGGCTGAAATAATGATTCTTCCAGCACGATATGGGCATTAGTCCCCCCAATACCAAAAGAACTCACTCCCGCTCTTCTAATTGATTGACTCACCCATTCCTGGCTATTTTGATTGATATAAAAGGGGGATGACTCAAGCTTTATCTGAGGATTAGGGTTGGTAAAATACTGATTTGCACACAGCATTTTATTTTTCAACATTAAAGCCGTTTTTATTAAACCTGCCATACCCGCTGCGCTATCTAAATGCCCGACAATAGATTTTACTGAACCTATGGCAATGCTTTTCGCTGGACAGCCAGGAAATGCCTTCTTTAACGCTGAAATTTCAATCGGATCACCTAGCTTAGTTGCCGTGCCATGCGCCTCAATATATGAAATCGACTCCGGGTCAATCTTGGACATTTTAATTGCACTGCTAATGACATCGGCCTGTCCTTCAATACTCGGGGCGGTATAACCGACTTTTCTCGCACCATCATTGTTTATCGCAGTACCTTTAATCAAAGCCAGTATGGGGCGCTTATCTGCAAGAGCCTGTTTCAACGGTTGCAGAACAACCGCACCAATCCCCTCCCCGCCCACAGTGCCGTTAGCCTTTTCATCAAATGGCCGGCAAACGCCTTCTGGCGACGTGATCATGCCATCCTGATATAAATACCCCTGTTGATTTGGTGTTACCAGTGCCGCAGCCGCAACCAAAACCATTTGACATTCACCGAGTAACAAGGCGCGGGCCGCCATATGTATGGCGGTTAATGAAGAAGAACACGCAGTTTGTAATGAAACCGCTGGCCCGGTTAAGCCTAACTTGTAGGCTAAACGCGTTGCTGCAAAATCTTTCTCAACTAAATTAAATGCCGAAAACAGACTGGCGCCATCTTGTTCGCATTCCTCATAAGCGGCCATCTGCCATTGCAACTGGGCACTCGCGGTTAAATAACAACCCACTTTACCGGCGTAAACCGCAGGAACCAAGCCGGCAGAACCTAATGCTTCAAAGCCACATTCGTGCAATTTACGTATCTGAGGCTCAAGAAACTCAGCTTCTCGTTTGTTGTAATTAAAAAAATCCGCGTCGAATGCCATGGGTTTATCGATCACCCCCTTGGCATTGACATAGTTATTGCTGGAATAATCCTTCTTGGGAACCCCATTTTTTGCAAGAATTTCGTCGGAAAACCGGGTGATACAATCATTGCCCTCGAGACAGTTTTTCCAAAAGCTTTCAATCGTTGGGCTATTTGGAAACCGGCATGAAACACCAACAATGGCTATTTCAAGACCTGTCAGATCCTGATGTGACTTATTATTCAGATTTTCTCGTTGACTCATGATTTGTTAATCTCTGTTAATGCGATAACAACCGTTTATATGCCTGAACAACACTAAGCTGATAAACGGCTGGCGAAGTTGTTAAATTTCTATTTTTAATAAATGTTTAAAGAAGTTAATTACCAAACATTTTCAAAGCTTCATCAAATTGTTCAACTGAGTGATCTTCCGAGATGACAATATTGTCATTTTCTCCGTTGTTATCGATTAATTTTGCCTGCTGTTTTATGGTTGTGTATTGGAATAAATCAACAACTTCAATTTCTTTATTAAAGAGTTCACCTAAACTTAGACTAAGTTGAACTAACTTAAATGAAGAACCGCCCAAGTCAAAGAAATTGTCACATGAGCTTATATTTTCTTTTTTTGTATTTAATATTTCAGACCACAGCCCCAGTATTTTCTCTTCTGTTTCATTACTGCAAGGAATTACTCTCTTGTTGACGATAAAGTTACTGGGGTCTGGTAATCTGGCTATATCAATTTTACCGCTGCTATTTTGCGGGAACTCTTCAAGCTGAATAAAATAGGCCGGAACCATATAATCTGGCAGCCGTTCAGCAAGTGCTGATTTAATATCATCACTAATAAATTCAATATTGCTATATAGGTAAGCCACGAGGAATTTATTATCTGAGTCTTGAGAGTTAACGGTTACAAAGACATCGCAGATTGGCTTTGCATCAAATTGATTTGTGCTACTGAGTTCAGTCATCACTTGTTGAATAGCTATTTCTATTTCACCTAATTCAATGCGATAACCGTTAATTTTTACCTGGTTGTCTAAACGACCGAGATAGACTAAACCCACGTCTCCAACATATTGAGCCAGGTCACCTGTTCTGTAATACCTTTCTCCGTCAATCATGACAAACTTTTGAGCGGTTAATTCTGGGTTATTGATATAACCTTTAGCGAGACCCTGTCCTGCAATAGCAATTTCCCCAATGGCGCCCTCAGGTAATATTCTCAAGAAATCATCAATCAAAACGACTTTTTCACCTGGCATCGGAAAGCCAATGGGAATGGTGGTTGTATGAATTTGACGGCTGTCATTAAATTCAAACGAAGTGGATTGTACACAACACTCGGTAGGGCCATACGCATTAGATGCGTTAGGAACAGATTGCCAGCATTTTGCAAAGTTATACCAGTTATGTTTTTCCAGTAATTCACCACCTATCATAAGGTGATTCACAGAACAGCAAATGGCCTGCTCGTTAAATTGTGTATGAATCATTCTGAGATGAGTTGGCGTACAATCAGCAATGTGAATATTATTTTCATTCCAGAATTCAACGACTTTACGCCCATCTCTCCTCATGTCATCAGGCACGATATGCAGGGTATGTCCCAGTAACAGCGATGGATAAAGCTGTTGTACTGATGCGTCAAAGCTCAATGCCGAGATCATCGATACGTTCAGAGAGCCTGAATAATTTTTATAGACGCGTTCGTATAGCCCTTGCACCAGGTTGATGACGGCTCCGTGGGAAACTTCCACTCCCTTAGGATTGCCTGTTGAGCCAGAAGTGAAGATAACGTAAGCAGAATCACCGGCCTCTGCGTCGTTAAATTCAGCGTCTAGGTTTGTATTCGTGGTACTGTCAGTCGATCCGTAAATAATGCTATTACAATCACTGAGCTCACAGGCCGTGTCATGAGAGACAATCAGATATTTAATGGCGGCCGTATCTTTAACATAGATCTTCCGTTTGACCGGCCAATTTACATCAAATGGGCAATACTTGGCGCCAATTTTCAAAACAGCCAGCATGACAATAATGGCCGAACATGAGCGTTTCATATGTATACCGACGGTATCATTTTTTGCAACGCCTTGTTTTAACATTTCAAATGCAAAAAGATTACTCAGTTCATCTAACTCTGCATAGCTGAAAGAAGCGTGCGCATCCGTTACAGCAATCCGTGTGGGATGCATCTTGACTCTTTTCATAAACAAAGCGGGGATCGTAGAGCCGCTTTCTATTTCAGGTACTGTTTTATCAACGTCTATGTGAGAGGGTTCTGATAGTTTGAGTGAAGAAAGCGGGTTTTCAGATCGTATCTGCCGAACCAACAACTCAACCATCTTTATAATTTCGTTATAATAGTTGGCATCATAGAGTGAATGAATCTCACAAAAAATATTTTCGCCGTCATGCTCAAAAATAAACTGTGAACAGGAAAAGTCCTCTATTTCTTTATTAACGCCCTGACAGTTTTTGAGTATTACTGCTGAAGTGAACTGAACATCCCCTTCAAAAATAGAGGTAAAAGAGTTAACCCCGTACGGTAAAACATCCTGTATGCTTTTTGATGTCGATTTTATTAAATCTATCAATGTTTGCTCGTAGATAAGCTTTACTGGAACACACAACATGCCAGCGCTTTCGTCCTCGCAATGATAGCTCGTGGTTAAAATGACCGATTCATTAGTACGAAGCATTGTCGACTGGATAAATCCGATTAAAGAGATAAGTAATGCACTTAATCTTTTATCAGAACCGTTGGCTATCGATAACAAGTTTTTAGATATTTCACTTGAAAGGTAAATCTTATCTACACCTGAATTATCGTTACTTTTAGTAAAGTAGTTAGAAAACTCCGGGTGTTTACAGTTATTGATAAACCCCCTCCAGAAATGTTCCTTTTTTTGAATTTTGTTTAGCTCTTCTACTTCATTAATCATAATGACACTCTGCTATATTATTTCTATTTAATTTTTAGCAAACACATTTATAGAAAAAGAGTATTTAATATTGTATTAGAACGACTATTTCTATTTATTTTGCGCTTGATTGGCTGTTAAATAAGATTAAATTTACAATGGTATATGTAGAAATAATTTTCCGAAACATATACCAAATTAATTAAATTATAATGTTTAAGTTATTTCAGTGTTAATTATTTTATCATCTGAAAAACTCAGCGGGAACCTATGAGCGGCTCCATACCATCGTAATTTCAGGCTCGCCGGTATGTTCATCGATACCCTGCTCTTTTTCTTCAAAGCCCTGACTTTCATAAAACTGTCTGGCTTTGGTATTCTTTTCATAGACATTAAGCGTTAAAGAATTACGGACTTCAAATGCATGATTTAATAATTGCAACCCGATCCCTCGGTTTTGATACTCAGGAAGTACAAAAATTGAAGCCAAAATATTATCAAGAAGACTAATAAAACCGACGATTTCCTTGTTTATCGTCGCGACAACCGTCTCGGAATTTGGAATATAAATTTCTTTCATATCTTTTTTACATGAATACCAAAAGTCTTTTGATACAAATTCATGGCACTCAATTGAAGTATTAAACCAAACATCGACTACTGCTTGTACATCACTGTCAATCTCAATCGGTCTCAATTTTATATCACCAGAATATTTATTACTCATTTTCTTCTCCTGTTAAATATGACTTTGACAATAAATTATCGTGTACTTTAACACATTTTTCATGTAGTAAAATCTATATCATCTTTTAAATATTAACATGTCAGTGCTCTAAACTCGCTTTCTCTATAAGAGTCTTTCTACGGTTAGCTAATTTTGCGCGTCTAGAAACTGTCTCACTCGCGGACTTAATATTTATTACACTATCATCCGATGTATTATGCTCAATATATGATACTAACTTATTTATATTGGTGTAAGTAAAAAAATCTACAATTTTAATTTTTCGTGGCAAAAATTCATTTAATATATTGGCTATACGAAGGATTTTAATTGAGTTTGCCCCTAGCTCGAAGAAACTTTGGTTTTGATCTATATCAGATACAGCTAAAACATTCTCAAAAACCTTAATAACTTTTTGTTTGTGTTCTGATTTGTCATTAAAGACAAATTTACTCTGTCTTTCTGGGGTCACTTCGGGTAAGGTGCGTTGGTCAATTTTACCATTGCTAGTTAATACTATACGATCCAGTTTAATAAAAATGTTTGGCGTCATGTAATCGGGTAATCTGGCGTTGATATAGGCCCTTAAATCGCTTTCAGGAATATGAACGTCAGCAACATAATATGCCACAATCTGACTCTCGCCATGAATATCTTTCACCAATACTGCCGCATTATGGCAATCTTTATACGACCTAATAACAGAGGCTATTTCATCTAGTTCTATTCTATAGCCTCTTACTTTAACTTGATTATCATTGCGACCAATATATTCGATAATCCCTCCGGCTCTGATAACCGCTAAATCTCCCGTTTTATACATTCTTTCATTAGGGATAAACGGGTTTGAAATAAAGCGCTCTGAGGTTAACTCATCCTTATTGAGGTATCCACGTGCCAGTATTTTCCCCCCGATATAAAGTTCGCCGGGTACTCCCTCAGGTTGTGGCTGTAAGAACCGATCTAACACATAGATACGCGCGTTATTAATCGGGCGGCCGATCGGTACTGACAACTTTTTCTTGTCTGCCTGCGGATCATATTGATAATACATGCACCCGACCGTTGCCTCTGTCGGGCCGTATTCGTTAAAAATCCCAGATGGGTTAACTAACGAATTTGCTACCTGACGGCACAATGAGGTTTCAAGTTGCTCACCACCGACTATGAAGGTTGATAAATTGCTATGGCAGAAATCGGTTGTTTGACTCAATAGATTGAGTTGAGAGGGGGTGAGTTTAATATGCGTCGTAGCCGCCAGCTTACTGACCTCCTGTATTGATTCCAGTGAATTTTTCCCTACAATTTCAATGGTGCCGCCGGATATCAGTGGACACCATATAGAGGTCACGGTTAAATCAAATGCCAGACTCGTAAATAAAGGATAGACTGTTTTTTTACTGTCGTAATGATATTTCTCTATAGCCCAGTATACATAGTTCATCACTGTTTGATGCTCGACCATGACTCCCTTGGGTTCACCCGTTGAACCCGAAGTAAATATGGTGTACATCAAATCATTTTCTTGATGATCATGCTCCGGAATTTTTGCTTCTACCGTCGGTAATGCAACAAAACTTCTGAGTTCTGTATCCTCAATTAACCATTTAACACCTTGAGTAATAATATTACTGACGCGTTCTTCTGGGGTTGATATGTCCAAAGGAACATATACCGCACCTATTTTGTTAATGGCAATAAATAAAGCAATAGTATGAGCACTCGGCTTACATTTAACAGCGACTAAATCTTTAGACGTAATCCCTTTTGAAATTAATCCCTGAGAAATTTTATTAACTAAACTATCGAGTTCATTGTAGGTAAATATTTCATTAGCTGAACGAATAGCAACTTCATTACTATGGTTTTCTACAGATTTATTCCAAGCGTCTACTGAGTGAAGAGGTTTATCTGAAACGATATCATTATCATTAAAATCAAAGACAATATTCTTGTACTCTTTATCATCCAGTAAATTCAATTCACTTAAGGTCAAATGGGGTTGTGTAGCGATATACCCAATGATCTTGCTGAAATGGATCAAAACTTTATCCATTATCTCTTTATCAAATTTGGCACTGTTAAAGCTAAATTTTAATAGGGCATCATCAAGTAAATTAATTTCCAAAGTAAGGTCAAAATTTGTTGTTTCAAAAATATCATATGACTCGACACTAACGTGAGTTGACAGCGCACTTAATCGCTTGGCGAGTGGATAATTTTCAATGACAACGATACTATCGAAGAGGTTTTGCCGGACTTGGTTAACATGTTGTATTTCTGATATCGGATACTCAGTATAGCCATCTCTTTCGAGAATTTGATTATGCAGTTTTTTTACCAGACTTATTAAACTGAGAGAGCCATTCAGATTATCCACAACGAGTGGAGGCGTTTGAATATAAAGCCCAATACTATCTTCAATACCGGCCAACAAGTTATCTCTTCCTGACACGGTGGTTCCAAAACAAACAGAGTTAGAATCATTATATTTGGATAAGATCAAGCTCCAGGCCGTATAAAATACGGTTGCTATCGTAACTTCATTACTTTTGCAGAATTTGTCAACCGATTGTAATAGGACTTTATCCAGGGAGTGAGTCAGGCACTTTATGCTATACGTTTCAGAGTCATTGATTGAAGGCAGACTTATTGCTGCGTCAACATCTATTTTGTTAACCCAGAAGTCTCTGGTGCCCTTACAATCGCGTACCTTATTCAAATGTTGAATATAATGTTCATAATTAAGGTTGCAGTCTTCATCACTTAGGTGTTCGTTATCATAATAACTCCAAAGTTGATTGATCAGGATCCCAAGGCTCCAGCCATCTAGAGATATATGATGATACTGTAGATGGAGTAGTGATTTATGCGTACTTAGTTTATGCAGTGTTAACTTTACTGGGTTGGTCTCTAAATCAATTTCAGTCTCACAAAACTTAATTCTATCATTGTAACTATTGATATCATGAACAAGATCTGGGTTTACATGTATAACTGATAATGGATTATACTTATGTTTAAATATAATTTGTACGGGTTGGCTTAAACCACGCCACCTTAATATCGTACGTAGAGAATCATGCTCAGATACCACTTTATTCCAGGCTTTCTCTAATCGCTTATCATTAATATCGCCATTAAGGACTAGAGTGAAATTGGTGACGTAAATACTTTTGCTTTCTTCTTTAATGGAGTGATATAGCATCCCTTCTTGCAAAGGGCTTAAGGCAACAATGTTGTAATTCACAGGCATACCTAATCGATCATGTCGTTAAATTTAGTTAATTGGATTCATAAATTTCATGAGCATTTTCTATGCCCATAAATACTTTGGATATTTTCAAATACCCCTCCGATAGTACTCTGGTATTTCTCATATCCTGTAACATACAGTAGTAGTCATCCAGTTTTTCCGTTTCTATAATGGCAAAATCTTGAAACTCAGCCGTGAATCCTTCGGTGTCTATGGTTCGCATATTAATCGAATTTTTGTATTTACTGAGTATTTCCGGCAGAGATTCGTTCTGGAGTTGTTGACGCTCTGAACGATTAAGTGCATTCCATTTTTCGTTAAAAACTAAAGTCCAGATAATGACATATTTCATTGTTGCACCTATATAATGTTAGCGATATCACGAGATAAGCTGTTGATGACATCCAATGTGTATTTTTGCAGGTAAAAATGGCCTCCCGGAAACGCGCTTATCTGACTTTGACCTGAAATATATCTACCCCAGTCTTTCATAATTTCAGGTGTGACTGCGGTATCCTCTTGGCCGGAATATAGGCTAACTAATATTTCAGGGTGGATAATAGACTCACTCATTTTCCAGTTTTCAATGGCCTTGAAATCATTCCTGATAATATTAAGCATGATTTTCAGTACTTGCTCATTTGCGATTAACTCACTGACATCCCCTAATGTTTTTAAATATTCTAAAAGCTCAGGGTCTGTCATTGTGCCGCGACGGGCAGCTTCCGTATTTCTCAAATGCGGCGGTTTATAAGCAGAAAGGCCAAGCCATATAGGGTATAAAGACTGCATTTGTAATCTGAGCGTTAATTCATAAGCAAGCAAGGCGCCCATACTATGGCCAAAAAATGCAAATGGCTTATCAGTTTCAATCTTGGAAAGGAATAGTTCAATCATGTCTTCGATTGATTCCAAGCTGCGCTCCCCGAAACTCATTCCTCTGCCAGGAAGTTCTAAAGCGTTAAATTCAATCCAGTCCGGTAATTCTCGTTGCCATGCTCTATATAACATGTGTGAGCCACCAGCATGATGCAAAAGGTATAATTTCAATTTTGCATTTTTAGGGGTATTTAATTTAATTAGATTTGGCATAAAAACTCTGTATTACAGTGATGTTAATTCTGACTGTTTATTGATGCTCAGCGATTATTCAGTCCAGAAGGAAATCAGTGACAAGTTATACCTGCCACTGTTCGATATTTATTGATGACTAAATAGAATTAAAAATTAAAGTCCAACAACTCTTCTGTTTGCAACGTGTTATTTTTATCCCATTCACCTTTGCCTAATAACAGCCTGATACTGTCATCGGGTTTAGAGGCAATGCCTTCTAAGAGTGCAATATATTTATCTTTGAAGCGTTCAATACTTTCATCTCTAAATAGCTCGCTTTTGTATTCGAAGCTAAACTCATACCCTGTTTCTGTTTCTTTGACAAAGAACGCCAAGTCAAATCGTGAACTTTCCTGGCTTATATCATAGCGGCTGAATTTAACATCCGGTAATGTAAAGTCCGCCATTCCAATGTTCATATACGAAAACACGGTATCAAAGATGGGGGTTCTATTTAACCTTGGCTTAATATTGAGCGCTTTGACCATATCTTCAAATTGAAAATCTGAATTTTCAAATGCTGCAATGGTATTTTCAGCCACATTATTAACAAAACATTTAAAAGATAAATCGTCGTCAAGTTTAAATGTGATAGGTAATAGGTTGACAAACATACCTATTATATCTTGTAACTCGCTTTGCGGACGACCTAATATAGGTGTGCCAACTGCAAACGCATCTTGGCCAGAAATATCTTTAAGGAATAGAGCATATGATGAGATAAACAGCATAAATCTCGTTATATTTTCTCTATTGGCAAATTCATCCAGTCCATCGCTCAATTTTTTGTTAATTGTGAAATAGATACGTTGACCTTTATGACTATGGCTGTCAGTTCTGGGATAATCAGTCGGTAATTGCAGTTCTGATACCTGCTTTAAATTTGAAATCCAGAATTCTTGCTGTTTCTGTATCCGACAACTATTCGCCATATTATGTTGCCAAACCGTGTAGTCCTTATATTGAACATCTAAAGGTTTCAGGCGCTTATCTTGGTATATCTCTAAAAAATCTCTTACAAAAATATCCTGAGAAAGGCCATCAGAAATAATGTGGTGCAAATCTAAGAAGAAAATGTATTGATCTTCTTTCACCTCAATTAAGATCGGCCTCATTAACGGAAGTTCATTTAGGTTAAAGGGTTTAATGAGACTTTGAACCTGATTTTTTATTTCCTCATTGCTCAAACTTGATGAGTTCAACTTTACATGTTCTAAATTGATCTCAAGATCTTGATGACATTTCTGCCTTGGCTCTCCGTTAATGAGTACAAATGACGTTCTCAATGAGTCGTGCCGTTTAACCAGTGACTGTAGTGTTTTGTTGAATTTGTCTTTGTCTAATTTACCTGAGATGCTAAAAGCGGCTGTCTCATTATAGGCCACCGAATTTTTATCTAATATTTGTTGCAAATAGAGTCTTCTCTGGCCTGGTGAGAGGGGGTAGTTCTCTTGCTCTTCTGCCGGCAGTATCGCCTGATACTCCGATTTGCCAAATTGAGAATCGGTTAAAGCAACAATGTCTTTAATCGTCGGGTTTTTAAAGAAATGCGTTAACGACACGTCGATCTGACAGCTTTTATGGATTCTTGATAATAGCGTTATCGCCTTCAGAGAGTTTCCACCCAGATCAAAGAAATCGTCCTTCATGCCTATCGATTCAATTCTTAAAAATTCTTGCCAAATTGAAACGAGTTTTTTCTCAATCTCACTGTTCGGTGCGACATACTCAGAGTCCAAATCAGGTCTTGCTGAATAACCGCTATCATCAGACCCCTCCTCATTTTTACTTAAAGAAGGATTTGACCATTGTGCAATTCTGGCATTGATATCTGCGGTTGAAATGACAACCGCATCCTTTTCCTGATACTTAAGTACCTCTTCTAATAATGAAATCCCCTCTTCTTTCGTCACCAGAAGGTGTGACAGGCTGCTACCGATTTTCGCATTAAGTTCTGTTTTTTTAGCCAGTTCCCAGCCATCCCAATTAATCAATGTCCATTTTTTGTCATTTTGCCGGTTGTGCCGTAATACAAAAGCGTCTAGATAAGAGCTGGCTGCTGCATAGGCAAAAAAGCCTAAGCCACCCAAAATAGGTGCCAGGGAAGAAAGGATTAAACAAAAATCGTAATTAACGGGTTCCAATACCTGCTCTAAAACCTCTATTCCTTTTTGCTTAGAGGTAAGATGACTATCAATATAATCACTCTCAGTTTCATTGATTGATCTCAGAGAGGCCTCACCGGTCAAACCCGCTAAGTAAAATACACCATCAATGCGACCATATTTGGCAGTGGTATCCTGAATAAATGCGCCCATCGCGACCCGATCACTCGCATCGACTTGAGCGAATTCTAAATTAGCGGCATCATTGGACACTTTTTGCCATTTGTCATCGATATTTTGCCGGGATCGTGAGGTAATGATGAGGTTTGCGTTATATTCAGTGGCAAGATATTGCGCGAAAGTGTGTCCGATAAAGCCTCGTCCGCCAATCAGGAGATACACACCCTCTTTTTTCAATCGAGAAGTCTCATCATTCATGATCGGTGAGTAAGGTAAAAACACCTCAGCCCATCTTCGGTTATTGCGGTAAACGACATTTTTATTGTCACGCTCGGCTATTTCGCGGATCAGCTTGTCAGCAGAACAATCATTCAACGCACCGACATCAATAACCTTACAGCACAACTCATGGAATTCTTGCCGAATAACCGTGCTGATAGACATCATAGCAGCAGCAAATGGATTAATGTCCGGTTCATTGCATACCACAACGCCATTCTGAATCAGCAATGTGACATTCATTAAATTAGGGTGACTGGAAAATGCACGGTGCGATTTTAATAAATAGAGTACAGCGGCCAGTTGCTCATTGAGAGACAAGTCAACATTGATACAATCGATGACCATTTCTTCTATCGAGATTTCGTTATTATTGAGCAAATCAAAGAGATTTTTGTAGTCGTCATAGTTTAGACAGCGAAGGGTGCTCAGTGCTTCAATTTCTAGCTCGCATTCGGAGCCAACCTTAACTCGAACCGCTTTTTGATAATGATTTAATAATGCTTTTTCAAAGGTTGTACTTTGATCATTAGAAGAGCCAAGCTTGAAGATTAGCACCGATTTTGTGCATTCCACTGGCTTTGTAGATCGCAAAATATGTTGCTGCCAAGCGGCTTGATAAAGCCAATCTGACATATTGTCATTCTTTTTAATACAAAATTGATCTTTCTCTACGTGTTGAATGCCAGAAAATAAGCTCAAGAAATTGGCGTTTTTGGGCCAGAAAACACTTTTTTCAAAAGCATAACCCGGTAGTGATATACGCCTACAATCTTGTGCGATGCTAACTTTTCGCCATTGTATCTGAATTCCCTGTTGCCATATTTTGCCTAACCCAGACCAGAATAAATACGGCTGAGTTTGCGCTTTATTATCCTCAGGCAGCAATTGTATGATCGACTGTGAAGCATCTTGGGGGACATATCGGCGGACGAGATTAACGAGATCTCTTCCCACTCCGACTTCAATGAATACACAAGACTTATTATTGAGAATATTTTCCAGACCGCGAATAAAACAGACTGTTTTTTCCGCCTGGTCAGCCCAATATTGAATTGATGTTGACTCGGCGGCGGTCAGTTCCTCACCGGTAACTGATGAAATAATAGGAGTTTTAGGTTCACCTAATGTGAAACCCGAAAGTACCCGCAACAGTTGTTTATTTATCGCCGCCATAGCCTGAGAATGAGCGGCGTGCTTAGACTTGATCGGGGTTGTTAAGATACGTTTTTTCTTTAATATCTGGGAAAATTCCTCAATTGATTTTTCATCAGATGAAACAATGCAGGAATCTTTATTATCTACAGCGACAACGATACCGCCAGAGCAAAGTGCTAATACCTCTGACGCCGGAAGCGGAATACTCAGCATGGCACCGGTAGGCAGGCTCTGCATCAGCTGCCCCCGTTTAACGACAAATTTTAGTGCATCTTCTAATGTGAATACTTCTGCAATTGTGGCTGCAACCAGCTCCCCAAAACTATAACCTAATAAGGCCGAGGGCTTGATACCCGCTTCAATTAAGCAATTAGCCAGTGCATATTCAACAATGAAAATTGCCGGCTGTGCATATTGCGTTTCACTGAGATAATTGACCTTATCATTGTGAAACCATTTTTCTTTCAATGACTGACCAAGATACCTTGAAACTATCGTCAAGCAGCGATCAACTTGCGAGCGGAATACCGCATGTTTTTCATACAATGACAACGCCATATTTGTATATTGTGCACCTTGTCCTGGCAACATAAATACAATATGACGTTCCGAATCTTTTGCTTTCGTTGGGTTCACGGTGACCTTTTCCAGTGCTTCACCTATCTCTTGAATATTTGAACCCACAAAAGCCTTACGGTAACGGTGGTGGGTTCTCCCCTCTTGTAGCACATAGGCAATATCACACAATCTGTGTTTTTGTGAGGATCGAAGCGCAGTAAGGATATTTTGTTGATTATGATTAAGCGCGGCAGGTGTCTCAGCGGATATCAAGAAGACGTTAGGGTATTCATCTTCATGAAGCGCTTCTTGCTTATCGGCTTCAGCGAGCACGATATGGGCGTTAGTCCCTCCAATCCCGAAAGAACTCACGCCGGCAATGCGCTTTTCGTTAGCCGGCACAGACCAGTCCATGAGTTTATCTACGACTTTAAACGGCGTTTCTTCTATGTGAAGCTTATCGTTTGGCTGGTGATAGTGAAGCGTCGGTGCTAGCTGCTTATGCTTCAGTGACATGACCGTCTTAATCACGCCAGCAACACCCGCTGCCTCATCTAAATGGCCAATATTACTTTTCACTGCCCCCAACCAGCAGACATTGCCGGAATTTCGGAACACTCGTGACAAGGCAGAAACTTCAATAGGATCGCCAATTTCGGTTGCTGTTCCGTGGCATTCAATGTAGCTAACGTCTTCGGCTTCTACTCCCGCCAGCATTTGAGCACTCGAAATAACTTCTGCCTGCCCTTCTACGCTGGGTGCGGTGAAGCCGACTTTGCGCTGACCATCATTATTGATTGCCGAACCCTTTATGATCGCGTGTATGTGATCATTGTCTTCCAAAGCCCTGTCTAACGGTTTTAACAGGAGAATACCGGCTCCACTCCCCCCCACCGTACCATTCGAATCGATGTCAAAAGGACGGCAATGACCGTCGGCAGAACGAACCATTCCCTGCTGATACAGATAGCCAGACTCTTGAGGCAGGGTAATTGATACCCCCCCTGCCAACGCTAAATCACAATCACCACTTAGAATAGACTGACATGCCGTATGAATGGCAACTAGCGACGTTGAACACGCCGTATGAATCGCCATTACGGGACCATTCAGGCCTAATCGGTAGGCCGTCCTGGTAATGATTGATTCAGGCAGGTTCCAGTTTACGATATCAAACGTTTCGGCAGGCGTAAGCTTTTGTTTAAGCAAGTTTGAAATCCAGGGGATGTTAGATGCCGCACCGGCAAACAGCCCTATCCTTTCACGGCTATGACTCGGAGCATAGGCCGCATCCTCTAATGCATGCCAACAGCACTCGTGCAGTAACCGGCATTGGGGATCCATCTTATCCACTTCATCTTTAAGATAGCCGAATACATTGTTATCGAAAGACTTATAATCATCGAGGACCGCTTTAGCGGCGACAAAGTTGGGATCGTTTATCTCCTCCTCTTTGTAACCGCTTTTTATTAACTCTTCATGGGGGAATTTTTTAATACTTTCCTTGCCTGAAATCAGATTTTGCCAAAACTCTTCGGGGGTTTTTGCATCAGGAAAATTACAAGCCATGCCAACAATGGCAATATCAAATGAATCTGTCATAAATTAATAACCAAATTTTATATAGATAATTGAGAGACTAAGTCTTCAAGCTCTGTGGATGATAAGGAAATAGTCGGGAAGTCAGTCAATGTATATACACGCTGATATAATTGGTCTTCCAGATTAAGTAGAGATTCAAGCGTATCTCGCAGGGTATTAGTGATATTGGTGATATCACTTTCATTCACATGCGTATTCAGGTAGCTCATGCTGACTTTGCAAGAACCTTCCCAGTAGATATTACAGTCCAACAGGTCTGTATATAGATTATCTTCATGTGAGATGATATTGGGATGAATCGATTTTATTTGGATCAGATCGGTTGTCTCGCTTTGATCAAAGTCCCCAAGATAATTAAATCTGGGTAACTTATGTTCATATTCGTATTGACTTCCTGTAGGGCTGTAGCGAATAGATTGATATCCCATACCATTATCCTTCACTGCACGTAATCTTTCCTTAGCTTGCTTGATATGGCTGATAATATCTTTGTTGCAATCAATAACCAGAGGATAAATTGAGGTAAACCAGCCTACCGTTCTATTTAGATCGAGATCGCTGGAATGTAAGCTTCGACCAATACCTTCTAATTCAACCGTAAAATTATTTTTGTCGAACTGTTTAAATAACGCATAAGTAAAAATTGCAAAGAATAATTCATTCGGCTTGATTTTCATTGAGGAACATAACTGCAAAAATTGCCCCTGATCCCTGGTCGTCAGGTTGGCATTAAAATACTTTATTTCCGGCTTTTCTGAAAAGTATTTAGCGATGTCTGCAAGCGCTGTCGAACGGCTCTGTGCTTGCCAGTAAGACTGTTCATCAGCATCAAGATCACGATAATGATCTTCAACCAGACTAACCCACTTGGCAAAACGGTTGTTTGGTTTTGGCAGAGAGAGCGTTTTTCCCTGAACCCGTTGGCTGGCTAATAGGTTGAGATCATCAAGTAAAACCCTCCATGACACACCATCCACAACCAAATGATGGGCAAAAACCATCAGCTCCTGTTCGCCCTCTTTCCGTAACAGAACCGCTTGAAATAAAGGTGTTTGAGGCCATTCTGTTTCATTCAATCTATTTCGTACAATACTCTCTTTCTCTTCGAAACAAATCACATCCAGCACATCAATTTTTACTAAGCTGTCGTTGTCTTTAACCAATAACTTACGACTACTTTCATCAAAATACGTATTCAATATCGGATGAGAAGAGATAAGTCTATTGAATATTTTTTCAAGATCTGAATTATCCAGTTGACTGGATATTTTCAGAGTCAACATTTGATGGTAGATATCTTTTCTATCTAAACCTAAACCAGTAAACCATTTCATAATGGGTGTTAAAGCAAACTCATTAACTTCAATGTCTTCCTCTTCACAAGATACAGGGGTTCTATCATTAATGAGTCGGCATAATGCTCTTGGTGTCGGTGACTGAAAAATATCTTTCACTTTTACCACTAAGCCTTTTCTTTGTAAAAGTGTGACTAATTGAATGGCCTTAATCGAATCACCACCGTATTGATAGAAATTACTGTTTACGGTTAGCTCTTCGCAACGCAGAATATGCTTAAATTCATCGAGTACACTTTTTTCAATATCACTGTTCTCTATCTCATCATCAATTTCTTCAACCTCAAATTTAATCTGAGATAAAACATCGGTATTCACTTTACCATTAAATGTTAAAGGTATTTCATCGATAAATTTGAAATATTGAGGAACCATATAAGCAGGAAGGTAGGATGATAAATAGTCAGAAAGCAGAGGCTTGCTGGCCGTTTTCTTATCATCAGCCACGATGAAAGCCTTCAATAACGCAGAGCCACTTTCGATTTCATCGACCAGAACCACAGCATCTTTGACGAGTTCGTGCTTTAACAACCGACTCTCTATTTCATCCAGCTCAATACGATGTCCTCTAATCTTTATCTGCTTATCTATTCTTCCGATATAGATGATGTTTCCTGTCGCATCTCGGTAGGCTAAATCGCCTGATAAATAAGACCGTTGACTAGGATGAAATTTATCTGTTACGAATTTCTCTCTGGTCAGTTCTTCTTTATTCCAGTATCCCGCCGATATGCCATTACCTGCGATAACAATCTCACCTTTGATATACGGTGTACAATGTCTGCCATGTTTGTCTAAAATATAAATTTGAGTATTGTCTATCGGAATACCAATTGGAACAGAGATGGCCTTGTCATGGCAGGGGTTATATTTATAGATCATACAACCAACCACTGTCTCGGTAGGCCCATATTCATTTAATATTTCGACTTTTCCATGAAACTGCGTATCAGTGTGGCTCGCTACTTCCACTTTTAAGCTTTCTCCACCGACAACAAACCGGCGCACAGAACAGTGTCGCTCTATATTTTCATGCTTGATGGCCTGCAAATGCGAAGGCGTACATTTGATGACTGTCGCTTTGCTATCATGAATAATCTCGCTCAGTACAAAGTTAGTACTTTCCCGATAGATTTTAATTGCTGCACCGGCCAGCAATGGCGGGAAGATAGAGGTGACTGTCAGATCGAACGTCAGCGGTGTGTAGTAAGCGGCGACATCTGATTTTTCAGGGTAATAAGTCTTAGCCGCCCACTGACAATAATTAACTAATTCAGCCTGACGAATAACGGTACCTTTAGGCAAGCCCGTTGAACCTGATGTATATATCAAATAAGCCGCTGTTTCACTCTGGCATTCACAGGGCACCGTTTCCGGGTAAATCCCGTCGCTCGTCTGTAGTGAGGTCAGGTCATAATGAGGAAAATACTCAGGTAAAGATGATGCCCATTCTGTCGGACATAAAATTAAACTACACAGACTATCATTGAGTATGTACGCGATTCTTTCGTCCGGTAAATCCCGTTCCAGCGGAACATAAGTCGCGCCAATATGCATAATGGCCAGCAGTGCTGCAATTTGCAGCGAACTTTTTGGTAATAATACGGCGACACGAGAATCTGTCGAAATGCCATATTCTTTAAGCTTACTGCTGATTGCATTCACTTTATACTGCAAGTCTGCATAAGTAACTTCAGTGTCACCCTCTATCACCGCGACACGTTCTGGGTTAGTACACGCCGTTTGATTAAATAGCTCGATGACAGTCAGATGAGTACGCGCAGCATTATATTTAGCCGATTCAATTTCTTTTAATTGACTCTGACTCACTAAATCGAATTCGACCAGTTTACGCGACGGGAATTGGCAGACCTGTTCGCAGGTTACTATGAATTGGTCGATGATAGAATCTACTTGCTGTTCAGAATATTCGTTTGTTTTGAAGTCACAATATATTTTTGTGATCTTTTCATTAAACAGCTCTTTGACGAGAAACTGTATAGAATATTGCTGTTCACCGGGAAATATATCCTCGACAATCAAAGGTAAGTTTTCCAGCGTTATTTCATATTTTGTATTTGAGTAGTTATAACTTACGTCAAAAATCTCTTCGCTTCTTTCATTATTATTACTGACAGTTTTAAGCAGATCTGAATAATCGAATCGCTGATGCCGGTAAGCTTCTCGGGTGTTTTTACTTACTTGGTGTAACAAATCCTCAAATGATTGCTCCTCATCTACCTCACATTGCAAGGCAATTGTAGATACCGTCATTGAGTTTCGATGAGAGTCAGTCTTTTTTCTACCATGCAAAGGCATGCCAACGGTCAACGTTTCCTGCCCCGAAAACCTTCCCAGTAACAGGTACAATGCAGCAAGATATATCGAACTTTCCGAACAACCGCATAGGGAGGCAAGCGCCTTCACATGATCGGATACTCGATTGGGAATATTATAGACTTTCCTCTTTGCAGCGGTGGCTAAGCTTTTATTTCCCAGAATAAAGTGAGTACCCCCATCCAGATTAGAAAGCGCTGATTGCCAGTATTCGCTATCTTTAGAGTGAGAGTGGCTTGAAAGATACTTTTCTTCTCTGTCCAGAAAGTACTGTTGGTCGTCTTCAACAATTTTTGCATCTTCTTTGTTATTAACGCTATTTTCATAGCATTCACAAATTCTGCTGATCATATTTTGCATGGTTGTCGCATCAGCAATAATATGATGCAACTTAATCAAAAAACCATATTTTCTTTCAGTGACCTTGTAGACGGAGAAGTCATATAGTGATGAATCCGTTTGCATTTGAGCAGACAATACTTGATGACGCCACTGATCAAATGCGTCATCGGGCTTGTCATTCGCGCTAAAATCGAATTTTCCTATCATAAATTCGGTTCGTTCTGAAATCACAAGCTTTGGGGGAACTTCATTATTCAGAACAAAATTTAAGCACTGATTTTCTCTAATAACCTGTATGATTGCATCGCGTAACTTAACTAAATCCAGATTCTTTTCGACGCTACAGGTGCCACCAATATTGAACATACCCGTCCCTTGGTATTTTTCTTCTGTAGCCCATATACCTCTCTGGATCCTTGTCATACTATATAATTTATTACCGCAAGACATTTTTATAACCTATTTGTTTGTTTAAATTTAAAATTTCATATGTGATTTATGAAGCGTTATTTTTAAAATGACCGATTTTTAAATTTTAGATATCACCTGGCTTTTATAATATGATCATATTGATTTTTTAGATTGTTTCTGAACGTATTAAAGGGTTATTTCTGGATTATTCCTTAGCAAACTGAATGCGGCGAACGAGTATAATTGAGCAATTAAATATACTTGCCAGTAAGCTGAAAATTAAAAGTGTATACATCAATAAAAAGCTACCAGGCATCCAGATAACAAATGTTTTCCAGGAAATATTTAATATTGCCATCGGCAAAATGAGACTCAGTACGGTACAAAACATACAAAAAATAATTAATGAAATTAGAATAAAACGATTTTTCTTGGAAAAACTCTCTCTTTCTTTCACGAAAATATTTCGATAAATTCTAAAACCAATCAATAGAATAAAGGGTAAAACAATCAGGCTTATAATTAAAAAAACACGATCAAATGAATCAAATAACTTAACGTCATCGGGAGAAGTTAATTTTAATATTTGTTGATTTGAAGAAAGTTGATCTAATATCTGCTCGCCAATAGCAAAAGTCACATTGCTATTTACATTGGCCATGACAGCAACTGCGGCGCCGGAACCCACATTAACACCAACAAAACTAGAAAAGCTTGGGTTCATGCCAGTATGGAATATCTTCTCTCCATTAACATACCATCCCATTGCATAGTGACTGTTATTCCCTTCGTTTGTCACCACCGCTTTATCTGGCGTAAACATCCGTTTTTTAGCGTGCTCTAATGCTGGATAATCATCACCACTCAGAAAACGCAGCCACTTTTCCATATCTATAGCATTAGTTTGAATATATCCGGCAGGAACATTGGCTACAACAAAAGGCGCATTATACGGTCTGGGTGCAAGGTAACTTATTTGATGGCCTGTAGATTTGTTTTCAACAAAAGCCTCTACAGAGGTCTGGTTCATGTTGAACGGCGCTAAAACATAGGTCTGTAATAGTTGTTGGTAAGACATTTGCGTCACGATTTCCATCATTCTGGCTGCGATGCCATAATTAATGGTTGAGTAGGAGTGACTATTTCCAGGCACACTCTGGAGTTCAATCTTGTCGATCTTATTGAGCATATCTGCCAGAGACGTATTATCTTGACCGCCGTAGACAAAATCGATACTTGAAAATGGAATATCGGATGTATGATGTAATAACTGCAAAAATGTAACTTCGACCGGTTTACTATCATAGTAGAATGACAGAGCAGGTAAAATTGATGAAACCTTAGTATCACCCTTTATTTTTCCCTCCTCAATTAACCTTGCTGCTATAAACCCAGTAAACGCCTTACTGGTTGACGCTAATTCAAACAGGGTTGTTCCATCAATGTTTTTATCAGCGTTCATCCTTTCTTTGCCCAGGAAAATAAATTTTGCGTCTTTTTTGCTATCTAAAATAACTATTGACAACCCTGGGATCTTGCCAACGTTCATATACTCAACGAGCTGCTTTTCTAAGGCATCATTCCCGGTCGATTCAGTTGCTGCATAGGAAATATTTATGAATATAAAACTGAAAAATATAAATAGATACTTAAATTTCATCTTATATATACTCTTATAATCGAGATTGACAATACTATTATAATGCGACGTTTCTGTTTTCATTTTCGAGAAAAATATCAGTATTTCTCCTCCATTTATTTATTTTATTTCTTAGATAGATAAGGGATAAAACAAATACTGAAATATCTGTTATAACGAAAGATAACGCCATATTTTCAACACCAAACATTTTATATATAAACCAAAGCAGGGCCAGCTGAACAAAAAGCTTAGAGAGAACGATAAATGTAGCATATTTCACTTCACCGATGCTTTGAAAGAAGCCGATAAAGATTAGGGTAAGCCCCAAAAATGCCAGTCCAATGAAAATAGATGATGCAATGTCTGTTGTTTCTTTGATCAAGGAAGGATCATCGGTAAAAATTTTAAACACCAGGTCGAAAGATAAAAACATTGAGAGAGTTAAAATAATCGAATATATACAGGATATTAGGCAAGCAACTTTCAAAGCACTTAAAGATCTCAAGTACTTTCCGGCACCAAAATTATAACTTGATAAAGTCTGTAATGCTGCCATCATTGCAATTAATGGAAGTATTAAAAAGCTGAGTATTCTAAATATAATACCATATGCACTGAGTAAGCTTCCCGCATTATCTAAGCCACTTTCTTTAATAAGAGAATTTACTAAGAATATGATTGCGCCATAAGAGAGATTGCTGATTAATGTAGGTATACCCAAGATCAATACTGAAATGACTATACTTATTTTAAAATTAAAGTTTATCAATGAAAGATTGATAGCCGTGTGATGAGATCTAAATAGCAGGAATGCCCATATCAAAGCGATGAGGTTTGCAACGATAGTCGCTATTGCAGCGCCTCCTATTCCCATTTTAAGTACAACGATAAATAATGCGTCAAATACAATGTTTGCCACTGATGCAGTCAGCATTATTGCAAACATTTGTTTGGTTTTCCCTTCAGCTCTGAGGAGATCACCCGCTATAATGGTAATAATTAAAATTGGCATACAAAGTATCAGAGGATAAGCATAATCATATGCATAACTAATGATATCTTCGGTTGCGCCTAATGCATAAAGAATACTGTCTAAATTTATCAACCCGACTAAAGTTAAAAATAGAGATATTATTAATCCTGATATCAGGCTGATTATTGCGACTTGATTAGCATCACCATTATTACTGGCACCTAAATGGCGTGAAACCAGGACGGCTGTACCTGTACCAAACATCACGCCTATTGCGCTGATAATGAGTAAGACGGGAAAGAATATCGAGAATCCTGCCATTGCATATGTGCCAATATAACGAGTAATAAAAATCGCATCAAAAAGACCATAAAGCCCTTGAATTGACATACCGAATATGATCGGGAAGGATAATTTCATGTAAACGGTAAAGATGGATTTGTTTACCATTTCGTTGTTATTTTTCAATGACAATTCCTTTTTACACTCTTGGTTATCAATCAAACCCAGTTTAAATTTTGGTATTGGTGTACAAACTATTCATAAATAATATTTGCGGAGTTTTAACTCGAATTGAAATATGCTAATAACGGTCATATACCTGACCGTTATTAGCATGGGGTGATTTAATTAAGATAGGTTTTTAATGATGTCGCTGAGATTAGATTTAACTAATAATAGACTGTCTATTATCGTTTTATCGTCACTGCTGTTTTTGCAACAGGCAACCAATTTTTCCAACTCTTCGCTGATTATAGAAAATGCATGATCACATTCAGTTGAAACTTCTGGCTTAGAAATTTTTAAAAATTTTCTCAATAAGAGCATCTGCTGATACCAACGAGAGAAGATCTCTGCTAAGTCAAAATTCGAGCTACTTGCTATCAGCCCGGGGTTTTCAATGAGTTTATCTAACGCCGTTAATCCTACGTAGTAAGATAAGTGACTTTCATTACTTTCTATTGCCTGCTTTGTTTGGAAATCAGTCACCAGCCGATTTAAAGTCTGCTCTTTTAGATCATTATCTTTATGGAATTTTCCATCACAGGTCACTGTAATCACCATGAAGGATCGAGACTTGTTATAAACTTCATGTGACTGCATGAAGTCGAGTCCTTTAAATCCTATGACGGTTTTCTCAAATTCCTGCTCCGTGATTTCACCAAAATATTGAAAGCTGCCATCGTATATCTGATATCCAGACGGTGTCTTTCCAACAAGCACGAAAGCGTGCGGGATAATATCATCGTCACCCAATTCAATATTCTCGAACAAAGGTCTCTTGATGTATTCTGATTCCGGCAAGCCATATGATGGTGAAAAGGGTAAGTAATAATCGCTTCCAGTCACAATCACTAAATGACCCAGTGCCAGCTCACTTTCGCAATAGTGGCGATATGCCTCATAATCTTCGAAAAACTGTTTATCGTAAGAGAAGGAATAGCATTCTTGTAGCGAAGGCCAACCTGACAGAGTGTCGTAGTTGACAGGCTTGCTGACTATTTTAGTGGCATTTTCGAACTGTTGTACCCCGATACCGAGCAGCGGGCTTCCGTCTACAACCTGCATGATGGCATCATCAGAGGTCAGGCCATGTTCATGTTTCAGCTTTTCCCGGACAGCCGAATAGAGGCAACTGGCAGAGCCAGGGTACATTTCAGGTGAAAAATGTTCATTGAACTGCCAGCCCTTATGCGTAGTTTCATCGTCACTTTGTAACGATGCGCTGATCTGAACCAGCGTTTGCCCTGATAGCAACATGCTCATGTTGACCGGCAGGTTGACAGATTTTGCCTTAGCAATCACTTGTACCGCTGAAAGTGAGGAGCCGCCGATAGAAATAAAATCATCATCCTCTTTAATGGTGTCTACCCCAAGGATAAGTTTCCAAATCGCGCTTAACTCATCAATCACGCTACGCTTTGCCTTTGGATGTGGATTGCTGCCTGCTTTAGACTGGCTAACCGGCTCTTCGGGCTTATCGGCTTGATATCCAAGATTTTTATTACCTGAGAATAGCGCCTGTAACCTTTTAATATCCGTCGGATATTTTGTGCCCCGTAGGGGGGTTGGCGGGAGATGAACTAAGCGGGGTTGCAAATCTGCCATTTCGGCATGCCAGTTTACATCAATTTTGAGCAGAGCCATTTTCCCTAATTTTTGTACCAGTTCACTGTGTTTGTTGATTTCTTCATTTTTGCGATCGAAACAGGAAATGCAGATATGATTAGCATGATAGTCTGAGTGGTTTTCAGCCAAGGTAGAAAGTCCATGCCCAGGGCCAACCTCGATAAACAAACAATTGCCTTCTTTTAGCACTTCAGTAATCGATTCTTTGAAACGAACAGGTTGGCGAATATGGTTCACCCAATAGTCATATTCGACCACTTTGTCTGTCTCTGCCCATTTGCCCGTCACGTTTGAAATGAAAGCAATTTGCGGTTTGTTAAAGGCTATTTCTCTGATAATGCCGGCATAATCGCCTAAGACAGGTTCCATATAGCGAGTATGGAAGGCTTTATTGACTCTCAGGCGTTTTGTCTTGATAGACTTCGCTTCACAATCGCTTTCAAAACTCGATATATCACTATCAGATCCCGCGACGACACAGAGATCACTGCTGTTATCCAGAGCAATTTCAAGGCTGCCTGTCAGTATTTCTTTAACACTCTCTGAAGAAGACATGACAGAAAGCATGACTGCATCTTCGGTAGATTGCATGAGTTTGCCACGCGCACAGATCATTTTGATGGCGTCTTCGAAAGAGAACACTTTTGCAAGAGCGGCAGCAACGTATTCACCCAGGCTATGGCCTATCATTGCGTCCGGTGTAACACCGTAGGATTTGAGTACCTGTGCCAGCGCATACTCGATAATAAAGAGTAATGGTTGAGCAAACTCGGTATTGTACAGGTTTCGATCTTCATCCCGGCTATGAAACAGAGATTTCAAATCGATTGAGCAGTATTTATCAGCAAGGGTAAATCCTTTATCACACCATTCCTTGAACAACCCATTGCTGTGGTATAGCTCATGCCCCATCGTGACGTATTGTGCCCCTTGTCCCGGGAACAAAAATACGACTTTTCTTTTCGTCGTACCGAGTTTCACCTTAACGTTATCTTTCTCGCCAGAAGATAGCGTCTTGATCAATGCGTCATAGTCACATGCAGAAGCCACAAACTGAGATGCCATAGGCTCTCTTTGCATCAGACTGTAAGCGATATCACTCACACTCATTTGCTGTTGGTTGTTCTCGACAAAGGTTTTTAGTTGTTGCTTGTAACATTGCAAGGATTTGTCATCTGGAGCCGATAGCACGATGGGCAGTCGGTTATCGACCTTTTTATTGAATGACTTATCTTTGCTGACTTGGGCTTCTTCAAGCACAACGTGGACATTCGTGCCGCCAATCCCAAAGGAGCTAACACCTGCCCGGATCGGGTTTCTCGTGTCGTTAAGTTCAGTATATTGATTGTTGACGATAAACGGGCTGTTTGTGACATCAATTTCTTTATTAGGCCGGGCATAATGTAGCGTGGGGGGTAAGATTCTGTTTTTGACAGCCAATGTGGCTTTAATCAGACCTGCGATCCCCGCCGCAGAATTAAGGTGCCCAATGTTCGACTTCACACTGCCGATTCTGCAATAGTTCTTTTTGTCTGTCGAAAAAGCCTGTTTCAGGGCGTTAAACTCGATGGGATCACCTAACGTTGTTCCCGTACCATGTGCTTCGACAAAATGAATGCTTTCTGCCATAACACTCGCGTCACGTAGCGCGGATTGAATGACTTCGACCTGCCCCTTGGTGCTCGGTGCGGTATAACCCACTTTCATTCCGCCATCGTTATTAATCGCCGTTCCGATTATCGTGGCGTAAATGTTGTCGTTGTCGGCTAACGCCTGTTTTAAAGGTTTCAGGACTACGATACCGACGCCATCACCAAATACCGTGCCACTGGCCTGAATATCAAAGGCGCGACATTTTCCATCTTTTGAATGAATCATACCTTCTTCAAAGACATATCCCGCCTTGATTGGCAAAGTGATAGAAACACCGCCAGCTAACGCAATATCGCATTCACCTGCACGCAATGACTTAACCGCTTCATTGACCGCCACCAGCGAGGATGAGCATGCCGTTGAAAGCACCATGCTTGGCCCAGTGAGATTCAGTTTATATGACACGATGGTTGACATATAATCTTTGTCCGCGACGGTCATCGCGCTGTATTGACCCGCACTCCCTTCCGCTGTAGCCATCGCTTGTGCCAACCATTGCAAATTCCCCGATGCTGAGGCATACAGTCCAATTTTTGCGCGGTTGTCTTTCGTTGCTATCCTGGCATCCTGCAATGCTTGCCAGCAACAAGTATGTAAGGCTCTGACTTGTGGGTCCATCTGGCGGGCTTCATAAGGGGTATAGCCAAAGAATTCAGCATCAAATTCGCCTGCATTTGGGAAGACGCCTTTAGCACGGATATAGTTAGGATTTTCCAGCAAGCCTGAATCAATCCCTTCCTCACTTAATTCTTCCTTACTGAAAGTGGTGACTGACTCCTTGCCAAACGTCAAATTCTCCCAAAACTCATGAATGTTCTCTGCACCCGGAAAAGTGCCGGCTAAACCTACGATAGCAATTTGTCTGTCAATCGGGGTACTGGACTGATTAAGTTGTGCTGACGGGTCGCGGTGCTGATTTAAGGTGTCTGAATGTTCTGCCTGCTCGCCAGTATCATGGGTGATCCCATACTGGTTCACGATAAAGTCAGCAAGCAATTCAGAGGTCGGATAGCTAAACATATCGACAACTGAAAAATCCATATCCAGAGCATCTGTCAGTCGCTTGTTGACCTGAACCATATCCAGAGAGTTTGCACCTAGCTCAAAGAAGTTATCGTCACGGCTAATATTTGTGACCTTTAAAAAGTCCTGCCAAACAGAGACGATGGTACCGACTATTTGCGCTTTTGAGACGACGGCTCTTTGAGAATGATTAAATTCATTGAGTTTGAACGGTTTTAAATGCCCGCCAACCCATTGCTCAAATCGTTTATCTAAATCCCCTGTAGAAATAATAAGCTGGCCTCTCAGGGGAGACTGTAAAGCACACTCCAGGATTTTCAGACCTTCATCAGGCTCGATTAAAAGCTGGTCAAGAGATGAACCGATTGGATCTCCTGAGTTATTGCGTTCGAACACCCACCCGTCCCAGTTGACGCTGATCCAAGGCTTGCCCTGACTATTTTGTTGCTTTGCAAAAGTGTCGGCAAACGAACTGACCGAGCTATAGGCTGAGAAGCTCAATCCTCCGAGTACTGAGGCAATTGAGGAGCAGAGTAGACAAAAATCTAAGGGTTTGTTTTCTGTCAGTTCAGCTAAAATCTTATAAGCCTCAACTTTAGTCTCAATCTGAGGAGTGCAATCTTCTAGCGTTAGTTTGTTGATCCCTTGGAAAGAGTTGCCACGGGTCACCCCGGCTGCACAGATAATGCCGTGCAAACAACCATACTGTTCTTCAATCGCATCTAATAAAACCTGCATTTCATGCTTATCGCTAACATTTGAAGAATAGTAGGCCACCTCCCCTTTACCTAGCTCTGAGAGTTCATCAAGGCGTTGCAGAATTTCCGCTTCAGGATGATCGATAGAGGCTAATTGCTTCCATTCATGTTTACCCGGAAGTACCCGTCGACCAGATAATATAACCTTCGCGCCGTATTCCTTAATCAGATATTCCGCAAACAGTAAACCTAAATCACCCAGTCCACCGGTGATCAGATATACACCCTCATTTTTGAGCAGCGTGTTCTCTTTTAATAAACCAGCTCTCAGTTTGTGATATGCCAGCGTTGAGCGACCCGTTTGCGTTCGATTGACAATAAAACGTTCATCAGTCGCTAACAGCTCTTCAGTGAGTATTTCACATTGTCTTTCAATGGATTCTAAAGGAGAGATTTGGACTAACCGAGGATGGCATTTGCTGACTTCTTGCGTGATGACCTTAACAAGCCCATTGAGCATAGTATGTTCAGGTTGTTTCGTGTTTGCCAGCAATAAGCGGAAATCCGTCATACTTCCTGAAGTTGTCCAGGATTGTATGAGCGTGATAACAGAAAACCACGATGTTTCTAGATCACGCTGTCCAGACAGAGGCCAGGCAAATATAACTGAATCAGGCAGCAGTGCGTCTTGCTTCAATTCATCAATCAGTTTGCCGAAATGTCTTTTATCTCCCGGAACAAGCGTGATGACATTCTCAGCAGATGTATAAGCATCAGCGGGTAACACAAATTTTATTGATTTTTCGTCTAGTTTCAGACTGTTACAAAGCGGTTGACACCACGTTATATCGGGCACAAAACACAACGCGACTCTGATATCCGACCGAGTCGCTTCATCCGGCAAGGAAATATCTTCCCATGCTTCCGTATATAGCCACTCCGAGATTTGATTCTTCTGGATTTTCGTTTCTGACGCTTTTTCACTACCCTTTGCAGCTAAAACAGAGGCGCCCATCACCATGTTCTCACCAGCAAATTGATATCCGGGTAAGCTGATCCGTTTCGGGTGGGTGTTTTGATAGAGTAATGGCCAATTAACGGAAATGCCTCTCATCCAAAGTTGACCAACCAATTTCAGCAAATAATTTCTATCATTTTCTGCTTCCAAAGGATGTCGCATCATATTGAATGTCAAGATATTGGCATCGCTTGCCGCAATCTGTTTGACAAACGTTGACAGCGTTCTTCCCGGACCGACTTCTAAAAATACATTGAGCCCCGGCTTTTCCAGACAAGTCATGATGCCTGCGTGAAACTCGACGGCCTGACACAAGTGTTCAACCCAGTAATCCACTGAGTTAGCCTGACTTGGCGTAATCCACTGGCCCGTTACGTTAGATATATAGGCTTTAGTCGGTTTCTGCCAATTGACCTCAGCCAAAGCGGCTTTGAATTTTTCCGCCCCTGGCTTCATCATCGGAGTATGGAATGCGTGGGACGTCTTCAAAAGGCGAGTACGGAAGTTTTTGTCAACTAAACGCTGTTGTACCTTCTCAATATCAGCTTGTGAACCCGCTATAACACAGGAGTTCGGTGAATTCACCGTCGCTAACGCCACTTTATCCGTCAAAAACGGTTCGAGATCATCTCTGCCCGCAGCAACACTTAGCATCACGCCAGGCTCACATTCCTGCATGATAATGCCGCGGGTAGCGACAAGCTTAAGCCCCTCATCTAACGTCATGACGCCGGCCATTGTCGCCGCCACATATTCACCGATGCTGTGGCCAATCATTGCCTTAGCTTCGATCCCCAATAATTCGAGAGTCTTGGCTAATGAATAGGAAATAGCGAAAATGACGGGTTGGGTAATCTGCGTATTCTGGAGTTTTTCAGAATCCTCTTCACTGTCCCCAGAATAAAGTAACCCAATGAGATCGATACTAAATTGACTGCTTAGTCGTTCGTGACATTCATCAAGGAGGGTCTTAAAGATCTCTAGCTCTTGGTATAAATCTTTTGCCATATTGACATATTGAGAACCTTGGCCGGGGAACATGAATACGATACCCGACGTTTGATCTGGCAGAGCTTCCGGCAACGTGTTCGAATCTTTGAGGCTATGCAGCGCTTCTTTGAGTGCTTCGACATTCTCTGCGACAAGTGAAGTCCGGTAGTCATAGTCACCTCTGCCAACCTGAAGTGTGTAGGCAATATCACTCAGAGAATACGAGTGCTGCTCTTCGTCTAAGAAGTCGCCTAGTCTCGCCATGGTCTTAACCAAACCTTCGCGGCTCTTACTCGACAATGTAATCAGTTCAGCTTGACACTGACTGCTGGCGGGTTGCTCTTCAATTGACTGCACAGTGATGTGAACATTTGTTCCACCTATACCAAACGAGCTAACGCCCGCCGTTCTGACACGGCCATGACTTACCCAATCGGCAGCAACATCGGTTAAACGGAATCGCGTGTTTTCGAGAGACGTATGTTTGTTTTCTGTGCCATGACACGATGGCGGTATCTTTTGATGTTTCAACGCGAGCAGTGTTTTAATAAAACTCGCGACACCCGATGCCGTATTCGTATGACCAATATTGGATTTCACGCTGCCGATAAAACAATCTCTGGCATTTATTTCCGTGACACCTAAGGCGTCTTTGATGCCTTCCAGCTCGACTTCATCGCCAACCCGTGTTGCTGTACCGTGTGCCTCCAGGTATTCAACATCACTCGCCTGAATTGCTGCCATTTTTAGTGATTGTTTAACACAGGCCGCCTGCCCGTCTGCGTTAGGTGCTGTAAATCCAGCTTTTTCATGGCCATCATTATTGACGCCATAACCCGCAATGACGCCATAGATATGATCATTATCTCTAATTGCATCATCCAGCCTTTTTAATGCGACCATGCCGATACCATCGCTGAAAACGGTTCCACTGGCATCTTGGGTGAAAGGTCGGCAATGGCCGTCTGCACTATTCACCATGCCCTTAGCATAGGTATAACCACTTTTTATCGGTGTCACGACAGAAACACCGCCAGCCAAGGCTAAATCACATTGATTGATCTGTAAACTTTGACAGGCAAGAGTGATGGCAAGTGCCGAACTCGAACAGGCACTTTGTACCGTGACAGCCGGCCCCGTGAGATTTAACTTATAGGCGATTCTCGTGGTGAGGAATTCGCGATCATTTAAGAGTGCAACGCCAAATTGCTCTGTGGTGTCTTGTATCTCTTCTTTTAGTAAATCTAACCATGCATGATTTGAACCTGAAGAGGCAAACAGGCCAGTAACCGGGCGATATTTTGGGTTTCCGTATCCAGCATCATCCAGCACTTGCCATGTCACTTCATGGAGCAAGCGAAACTGAGGGTCCATATATTGTGACTCACGTGCAGTATAGCCGAACGCTGTCGGATCAAAACTCAGTGAATCTGCAACAATTCCCTTTGCCTTAATATAGTTTTTCGCTTTTAACGTGTGAGCAGAGATTCCGGCATCAATCAATTCATCGTCAGTAAAAAAGGAAATACCTTCTTTACCCTGTAGCAGGTTATTCCAATATTCTTGTATATTTTTACTTCCCGGAAAGCGTCCACTCATACCGACTACCGCGATGGCATGCTCTGGATAATCTTGATAAGTTCTGTTTTTGTTATTCAGTACCTTGCGCTTTTTAGTTACTTTCGATTTTTTTGGCTGCCCTTGAGATTTATTACCGATCATGCCGAGTAACTTTTCAGTCATCTTCTGGCAATTGGTGTAACGATAAAAATCGCTGATAGATAAATTTACCGAATAAGTGTTATTAATTTTTTCGTGTAGTTGGACAATATCTAAAGAACTTGCGCCAATGTCGAAAAAGTTATCATTTTGTGAGATCTTTTGATTGGAGAAATATTCCTGAAAAATCTTTAATAAATGCTGTGGTAAACCTTCAATATCAATTTCATCATCAACAAACACACTGTCACTTTCTACTTCTGCATGTAAAACGTCCGTGGTTTCAGCGGCTATTGCAGGTTTAAATTCAATTCTATTGGGGAGTTCTTCGTATTCTAAGTCTTCGACCGAAACCGTTTCAGTGCGCATTGGAAACTCTTGCAAAACAACGTGCGCATTAGTTCCTCCGACGCCAAATGCACTGACACCGGCGCATATCAGTTCGTTATCACTGCTGTGCCAAGGTTTAGTCTCTGTGTTGACATAAAATGGCGTGTTTTCCAGTTCTAATTTTGGATTCGCCTTTTCAAAATGAATCGAAGGCACCAAGGTTTTAAAGTAAACGCAAAGCGCTGATTTTATCAGTGATAAAATCCCTGCCGCTGCATCACAGTGACCCACATTCGATTTTACAGAGCCGATAGCACAAGATTGGCTATTTTTGAAAACCGCGTTAAGCGCGGAAATTTCAATGGGATCGCCCAGTAAAGTTCCCGTGCCATGTGCTTCTATATAGCTTATTTGATCAGGCGTAACCTCAGCAAAATCGAGTGCGGATCGAATAACATTTTGTTGTCCTAAAACGCTTGGTGCAGTAAAGCTTATTTTATCACTACCATCGTTGTTGACAGCACTGCCTTTAATAACGGCGTAAATTTTGTCGTTATCTTCAATGGCATCACTCAGCCTTTTAAGCACGACAACACCCACACCATTGCTGAAGACGGTGCCACATGCATTTGCATCGAATACTCTTGTTTTACCATCCGGGCTATTAATCATCCCCTCTTGGTACAAATAACCACTTTGATGGGGATGGGTTATGCTGACACCACCGGCTAATGCAACATCGCATTCACCCGCTTGAAGTGCCTGGCATGCTGTATGTACCGCAACTAAAGAGGTAGAACACGCCGTTTGGATCGTTATAGACGGCCCGCGTAAATTAAGCAGATAGGAAATCCGAGTACAAAAAGAAAGATCATTTAGCGTTGCAACGTGAAACTGCTCTGCGGAAGAATTAAATTCCGTGTTTAATGCTTTAAACCATGACCACTGACTACTTGCTCCGGCATACACGCCAATTTGTCCGGGGTAAGTCTCAGTATCAATATTTGCGTGTTTTAGCGCTTGCCAGCAGCTCTCTATCATTAAACGGATTTGTGGATCCGTTTTCTTGGCGTCCGAATGATTTATACCGAAATAATCTGCGGCGAAATGAAATGGCTTATTAATGACGCCTTTAGCTGGAATGTAATTTTTGTTTAAATAATATTCTTCTGATACGCCATTGCTTTTTAGTATTTCATTTGTGAATCTGCTAACACCCTCTTTTCCATCTCGGAGCATTTCCCAATAGTCACGAATATTGTCAGCACCAGGAAACTGACCTGCCATTCCAATTATGGCAACCTCAAGCCCAGTAAAATTATTTCCCATATTTAACCTTTAATTATAGTCAGTAGGTAGCGAAATATTAAAATTAATAATCCCTATAGCGTAATTACCAAGTGCCTTGTATTTTACAGTGAAGTTTATGGTGAGTAGGCCATGGGAACCTTCCCCATAGCCTCTTACAGAACGGTACATAAATCTCTCAGTATCCGCGCTGTTCTCTTATTTTTATGCAACGATAGAGTCTTTGCGGAAAAATTTTCTCAGAGCATGTTGTGATATGAGTATTTGTTGAATTTGGTTGGTTCCTTCGATAATTTCTAATACTTTGGCTTCGCGATATAATCTTTCAACCGGGAAGCGATTAGATATTCCATTTCCGCCAAGAACCTGAACCGCGTTATTTGCAACCAACATCGCAACCGATGAGCTATAGTATTTCGCTATGTTAATTTCCATAAGCGAATTATGATCACCTTGATTCCTCAGATAACCAATTTTTTCGCAAGCCGATTTGGCTGCATAAAATGCCGTTGTTGAGTCGGCGATCAGCCCTTGAATTAATTGATGCTGGCCAATTTTTTTGCCAAATTGCTCTCTTTTTCGGGCATAAGTGACCATTTCTTCCAGCGCCGCATGTGCGATAGCCACACCAGCCCAAGCAATGCTATAGCGGCCATAAAACAGTGCAGCGTTCGCTACGAAGCTAAATCCCGTGCCCTCACGGCCAATCAAACTGTCCTTTGGCACTTCTACGTTATCAAAATGCAGCTCGGACAAATGGGCTCCCCGGCTTGCCATCAAACCACGCATTGGCTTACGCGTTAATCCTTGAGTTCCCATCTCAACGATAAAAGCACTGACTTTTTCATCGTGCTTCGCAAATACCAGGAATAAATCAGCAACGCCTGAATAGGTGATCCATTTTTTATGACCATTAATGACAAACCCATTTTCAGTTGGCTCGTACATGGTGCTAATTGCATTGGCATCTGTGCCCGCTTCTGGCTCCGATAAAGCAAAACAAGCGATTTTTTCACCTTTTGCCATTGCGGGTAAGTATTTCTCTTTTTGCTCTTGTGTCCCAAGCTTTACCAGCGTTTCCCCGACCAGACTGGTGTGAACGGTCAATAGAGCACGAGTCGAGTTACAGCCTTTACCTATCTCTTCTGTTAAATAACCATAAGAGAGAGGATCTATTCCTTGTCCACCGTATTCTTTAGGGAGGATAGAACCGAGCAAACCAAGATCGGCCATCTCACGCATGATTTCCCGCGGTACTTCGCCTTGCTCATCAAATAAACCTGCTGATGGTCGCAGTACTTCATCTGAAAATTTCTTGGCTATTCCGACTAAAGGGTGAATATCATATTCCATATCGTAAATCTCATCCTCTTACTTTATTAACTAATTCCAGCATTTTATTTATAGAAACAAAATTTTCCCGTTCTATATATTCATCTGGAATTGAGATGGAAAATTTATCTTCAATAAAACAAAGTAAACGCATGGAAAAAAGCGAGTTTACCAAACCATTTTCAAATATATTCGTGTCATCTAACAATTCAATATCATCATCAAACACTGTCATATTATTTTCAATAAATTCACGGATCTCTTTAGATATTACGTCTGAATCTTTCATTGTTATCTCCAATTACTTTATAATGACATCAACATAGTGTGGTAAATCAGGAACTTGCTCTAGATCATTATAAAATATAATAGTATCGTCAGGATGCTTCTCTATTTCTTTAAATCCTGAAAATTGGTAAGTGACAAACATCTGGCGGTTGCGCGGAGTCCGTTTAAACTCAGCATGCAATTTACGGCCGTGTTCTTTCGCCTGTTGCATAATAAAAGTTAACGCGATACTACCCACCCCTCGCGAAAGTGTTCTACAAGACATCAACAGGAGTTTGATATAGTCGGTATTATCTTTATAGTGGACTAAAGCCAAACCTATTTTTCCATAAGAACCATATTTATCGACCAGTTCAAACACGAAAAGCGCATATTCTTCCGAGTTCATGAGTTGACTCAATTGCTCGCGGCTATAAGTTATACCGGTAGAATTAAGTTGATTTGTACGCTGAGTGAGTTCCTCTGCTCTGAGCAGATCTTCGGGCTCGGCTTTGGAAATATAGAATTTCATATCAAGTTGGCTGAGAAATTCTTCAGAAGCACCGACAAATGTCTCTTCTTCTTCTTTACGAAGTATATCGTCTTGATAACGTTGCCTTCTTAATTTGGCATCGTCTGATACCTCCATATTAGCAATACGCGGTAAACTTAATATTGATTCGTATTCTAAAGCGTCAATGCAGGTAACTTCAGGAAACTTTGAATTAACCTCATCTCTTTCTAAAATCTGATCATCAACGAAAATAAATGTATCGGCAGAAATATTCAGACTCTTCTGAATTTTTTCAATTGATGAAGATTTAGGGCCCCAGTTAATTTGAGGGTAAACGAAATACTGTTCTAAATTGAATTTTTTCAACATATCTAGTGCGTCACTGGCATCATTCCTACTCGCAATAGATTGTAAAATTCCCATTTTATCTAATTGGTCGATTAACTTTTCTATCCCATTTTTTAACTTCAGATCATCTTGTTCTGATAGGATACCCGTCCATATTGTATTATCTAAATCCCAGATGACACATTTGACTGGCTTTTTATTGAGTTCTATTTTTTCTATTAAATCGTCCATAAATAACTCGCAGTTCTAATTTTTGTAATTGAAGAAACCTTTACCGTTTTTTCTGCCGAGATTGCCGGCTTCAACCATTTTCTTTAAAAGAGGGCAGCAGCGGTATTTTGGATCTTGGTAACTTTCATAAAGTACATGTAATGAATTAACGACGGTGTCTAGCCCGATCAAATCTGCGGTTTCCAATGGCCCCATTGAATGACCATAGCCATCTTTAAAAATTCGATCGATGTCTTGGGGAGTCGCTACACCATCCTGCACGAGAAAAGCCGCTTCATTCATGAATAAATGAGATAGCCGGTTGGAGACAAACCCAGGGAAATCCTCAACCACCACAGCATTCTTTTTGAGGCTAGCTAAAAACTGTTTTGCAGAATCGAGTGTCTGTTCAGATGTGTGGAAGCCTTTGATGACTTCTACACATTTCTTTATCAGCACTGGGTTCATGAAATGCAAACCAATAACTTGTTGAGGAAATGGAAGACTTGCAGCGATTTTAGTAATTGATATACAGCTAGTGTTCGCTGCCACATAAGTGTTTGCGTTTAAATAAGGGGTTAATTTTTCATAAACGCTTTTCTTAGCAGACCAGTCCTCTTTAACATTCTCGATGACCCAATCACTGCCTTCTATCTCTTCATAGCACTGAGTAATGCGAATTCGTTCCTTTAGCTTTGAGATGTCAACAGATTTTAATGTAGGTTCGAGCATACGGTATAAACGGAATTCACTAGAAATTCGCGATGCAATGTTTTCTAATACATGAGGATCTTTATCTATCAGTAATACATCATGATCATAGGCTGCGCATACCATCGCAGTATCTAATCCCATCACGCCTGCGCCAATAATTGATATTTTCAATTTATATCTCCTTTTAAAATTATTTAAATCAGGATTTAGAAAAAATTAAATTATTAAGTATCCTAACTGCTTCTTCCAATATTCATTCGAATCTGACAACTTCAGTCAAGCCATAGATAAATGACGAAAATACCTCTTTTCCCATCACGTCACGCGACTACGGGGAGGAGCACCAATGGCTAAGTTTTTTGATTGGGGAAAAAGTAAGTGTTTTAATCGCTATATTAACGGTTTTAGTTCGCTTGTTAATACCGGAGTCATTAGGGTAACGAAGCAGAATGTACATCAGATGAAGGATGGAATGGATGAAGCCTCTTAATACGTGTAAAAGAAAGTGGGGTACTTTCTTCACCATCAAAACAGTAGTAATCGCTAGATCAATGAGCAGATTTTGTTCTATCGCTTTATGTTAGAGAACGAGATTGTTAACGTTCGAACCCACACTCAACCCTTTTCTGGATGTCTGTTCAATCTCCTAAACTTTTCCTCTAAAAACGCTACCGCCCTTAAGTAAGGGCCTTAATACCTGATCTAGCTCCATGCTGTACTTGCTTTTGTTAGCTCTAACGGCCTATAAGAATGCATTCCAAATCATAAATAAGTTAATAATTGGCGAAACTATAAGCTTCTCAAGGTTAATAATACTGCGTTTTTTATCACGCTAGTTTCATAAAAACAATTTTAATATCAATGGCTTTTATGATTTGCGTATTAGGTAAAAAAACTGTCAACGTTTACTAAAAATGAGTTGATATTTAAACCTATCTCGATAGGTTTTATTAATAAATATTAAGGTCTATGCTTTTATGATGGTGATAAATTAATGAACAAGAAGACAACAACACAATGGCTCATTTCTGATGAACTGTGGCAAAAAATGGAACCCTTACTACCCGTGCCTAAAACCCACCATCCCTTAGGATGTCACCGCCATCGAGTGGATAACTGGGCAGCCATGAATGCCATCTTTCATGTGTTACGAACGGGATGTCCGTGGAATGCCCTGAATGTGACAGGTCTCTGTTCTTCAAGTAGTGCCCATCGTCGTTTTCAGGAATGGCTGGCAACGGGAGTATTTGAGCGCTTCTGGCAAAACGGGCTGCTTACCAGTGAAAAAATCGGTGATATTGATTTGACAAAACTGGGTCTGGATAAACACCTCCCCAAAACGCCCCCTGCGAGGTCGAAAAAACAGAAGATTGCCAGATAAAGTCTAAACCGTTTCCAGCGCCCTACTGCCTGGGATATGGTCATAACAGTAACGTAACTGCGGGTTGCTAATGCCATCTGTTCCTTCTTCGCGGTAAAGTACTCTCTTCATAACTAGTTAAATAATAAAAAAACCACCTGTACAACAGGTGGAATCCAGATAACCGCGATATGTATTTCGTAGCTGTCATATTCTTGATCTATACTATCGCCCCTTTTTTAACAGACAAAAACACCATGGAACGCTTTCTCGAAAACATAATGTATGCCTCTCGCTGGCTACTTGCCCCCGTTTATTTTGGTTTGTCACTGGCACTGCTTGCCCTTGCCGTTAAGTTCTTTCAGGAAATTATTCATATCCTGCCGCATATCTTTTCCATTGCTGAATCCGACCTGATCCTGACACTACTTTCTCTGATTGATATGGCGTTGGTTGGCGGGCTGCTGGTGATGGTCATGTTTTCTGGTTATGAAAACTTTGTTTCAACTCTGGATATCTACGAACACAAAGAGAAATTGAGCTGGCTGGGGAAAATGGATGCCACTTCTCTCAAAAATAAAGTAGCGGCCTCAATTGTTGCTATCTCATCCATTCACTTGCTGCGTATCTTTATGGATGCCAAAAATATTCCGGACAATAAACTGATGTGGTATGTCATTATCCATCTGACTTTTGTGATGTCCGCATTTGTGATGGGCTATCTCGATAAGCTTACCCGCCACAAGCACTAAACGCCCCTTCAATCAGATACCTCATCTTATTCCCCTGATGCCAGTTGATCACAGTCAACTGGCATAACGATGATTCATCTCTTCTGCGAACCCACGTCCATGGCCTCTTTCTGTAGCGTCTCCATAAACCTGTCCACCACCATTTCGACCACATCACTTCGGGTTGTCTCAAGCCGATTGGCCAGCCCGTCAATTTTTCGAATGACGGACATCCTCAAGGAGAGAGAAACAGGCTTCTTCTTCTCCTTATCAAGGAAAACATGGCTGATAGCTTCTTCGGCCTTGAGACTATTATTTTGGATGAGCAATTCTTCAATTCTACGTACATCCTTTTTAGTCAGTGTGCCTTTATCGACCAATTGATAGGTATTCCCCATTTTGCTGAACCGGATATCAGCACAATAGAGATCGCGTAGTTCCCTCAATGCGCGGGTCAGTGTCGGTTCTGAACAATTCAGCTCTCGAATCATTCTCACTTTGCTAACGGGTTTCTCATGCGACAGTAATAAGGTCAACCTGAAATTTCTAAATTGCTTGGGGCTAAGTAACATCGTTTAAATTACCAAGTCAGGGATAACTAAACAAAAAATCCCTAATGTTAATCATAGGCATAGCGTCCAGCATAGCTCCTACCACAAGTAAATCAATATCAAAACAAATTAAAAGTTTTACAGGTTTCTTCATTGAATTCAGGCGCAATGCCATAGTATTTCGCCCGGTCGAGGATATTCACAGCCCAACGTCGATGCGTAGCAGGCTCACACATCGTCCCCTGAGACTTGAATACAGCCTGACTGGAATTGAGGATACGCAGAGCATCCGCATAATCATGCCCATTGACCATCAACGCCCGCTGAATATATTCAATCTGCCCCGGGTGGATGGCCGTTTTCCCCACAAGGCCATGTGCAATATCCAATACCAGTTCTTTCTCAAGCAGCCGCAAATCATCGATATGCTCGCAAACAGGTGCCGTCAGGGAGAAACCCCGCGCAGCAAACACAGTCACCAGCATTTTTATCACATATCCCATCGGCCCCTCATATAAGGTGAAGTCACGCGAACGCCGCAGGGATATCACATTCATCAGATCATTACCGCCAATGCGCAGGGCGATAATACGCTCATAACAAGGATGGGTTTTAAGACTGTCCGCAAGCTGATTCATCTGCCGGGCATCAAAGACCTCTTCGGTCTCCAGTGTTGGCATCATGCTGAGATGGGTCGAACCCACAATATCCCACCAGCCAGCCAGTGAAGCACAGGTAAATTTCGGTAGAACCAGCCCATCAACGGCGCTGAGGTTAACGTTGTCTACCAGATAACGCCCCATCTCTTCATTGCGGGGGCGGATAAAAATCAGGGGGTAATGACGCTCTGTATGGGAAGAAGAGATATCAGCTCCCGCCAGTGCTTGCAGTACACAACCAAGATTTTCAATAGCGTCGGGAATATCCTGATCACTGACGGCATCCTCCAGGCAGATCACCAGAGAACGCAGACCGGGAATTTTATTATGCAGCACAATTTCTGCAATACCTTGACGAGTGGCCGGGATGTACAGCGTTGCACCAAGTTGATGCGGGGAAGGGATCGGTTTCATCAAGCTACCTTCTTAATGATAGTCACGGCGCGATATTGTCCTATCAGATCGCCGACTTCAGTAATAACGACGTTTTTCTGACGTGCCAGATGAACCAGCAGAGCAACATCAGGATCATCTTGAGATCGAACCAGTACATGTTCTGGAACGCGCCGCAATACCGCACGGGTTGCTTCTGCAATGCCCGGCTTGATGCGATTAATACTGTCGATCTGGTACGTTTCGGCAAGGGTTGAGATCACAGTTTTGCTCAATTCCAGCAAGGATATTTTTTCCTGCGGCTGCCAATCCACCACCGGTATCGCATTCAGCTCCAAGCGATCGCGACAATCAGCAACGGTATCCACCAGCAGACGACTGCATTCAAACTCACTCAGGTGATCACATTGCACACAGCCGTGCATCCCTTCTTCACGCCAGATCGAACGTGATATCAGACCCGATACCGGTGCGCCCATGATGCCAAAGGGAATGAGCCAATCATCGTCACTGGCCGCCAGCCATGAACATCCACAAGGATCAGCCAGCACCACCAGACGGGGAATGCCTGAATAGCCAGACCGACCCGCCAGAGAACGGGATAACTCAGCCGTAATTGCGCCTTTACCTGTCCAGCCATCCACAAACACCAGCCCATCCGTACCATGTTGCTGCTCAATATACGACAGCGCCGTACTGTCGATACCGCGATCCCGTATGATGCTGATGCCATAGTGATAAGATTGCTTACCCATTTTTCTGAGTGTCTGGTGCAACATCACCCCCAGAGGAACCCCTGCCCTGACCAGGCTCACCAACACTACCGGCGTATCACCAAAGCGTGATATCAACGCATTAGCGAGCATCACCACTTCAGTCGCCAAGCGAACTGCGCCCTGTTCAAGCGCCCTGTCAAATAAATCAAGATGATAAGGCGTTGGCTCTGGCTCTTGACTCAACATCTCTGAATAGTGACGAACGCCAGACTGAATAAGCTGCTCTTTGATATCAACGGGTGTCATCTCAATCTGAACGGGTTTTAGCAGAAACTGGACATCATCGGGATCATATGAACCAGAAAAAAGGGGAAAGCTATTCATTATTTACAGTTCCGAATAAAGAGGTCATCAAGGTGTTAGCAAACTGGCTGTGCTGGGGCATACCGAACCAATTGCACAGTTTCATGAAACGGTGGTCACTCAGGCTATCCCCCAGACCAATAATAGGAAAAACGCCTCTCTCAGTACGAAGCTTTGTCAAAAGGTGACGGGTTGCCAATCCCTTGTCAACGCACTTTGGCAACAAAGTCAGGTTGTTATTATTTTGATGAAGATAAAAACCACCAGAATCAAAAATATCAGCCATTTCTTGGGTAATATTTTCAGCAAGCACATCAAGCTCTTCCAGCCGATTACAGTCTCTGTGCTTAATAACCAGATAGACGGGAACATCGCCATATTCATAATCAATACGCGCCCATGCTTCCATACCATGAGCAGCGATCAAGCGATGACTCAAGTGCTCCAGTTCCCGAAACTGATCACGGTAAGGCGTCAGTGCTGCCAGAATATGTGCCTGCCATTCCTGATCCACCGTGCTTTCTGGTGTCAAGATCACTGCGCCATGTGTCGCAATCCGCCATGAATTAAAAGGGATTTTCACCCGGCTAAGTTGCTCTGTATTTCTGGCCGTCACAGGGATAACCTCCGCATAAGCCAGCAACCAGTCAATCAACATTGACTGCTCTTCGGTCATGTAGCTGCAAGGAGAATATTCTCGATCCAATGCGCCCACACGACAAGACTCAATACCCGGTGCTTTCTTTATCTTCCGACGCGTTTGAAATAACGTGTCATCAAGATCAGTCAAAAAAACGGGCTTAATCATAGGAGACAATCTCGACAATCGGGGAAACACGGGCAAGTTGCGTCATCAGTGCCGGATCGACGGCGGTTTTAGGCGTTTCAAGGCAGAGCAGTATGCGATCAAATTGCTGGTGCGCCACATTGTAGAGAAAATTCGGGATGCCCAATCCGTAATTATCCGTAAAAGACATCACTGACTGAATAGCATGACCGCAGGAAATGGGGGAGCGGGTTGTGGAACCAAATTTCACCTGTGCACCTTCCTGCTCCAACCGTTCAGCCAGCAAGAATGGCTGCCAGACAAACTCACTGGAACCCAGCACCAGCACTTTTTCACCCGCTATAGCATGAATTTCCGTGCCGATATCACACTGAATGTCATCCAATCCGAGCCGTCCCCAACTCTGCTTACCAATAATGCTGACATCTCCCCGCGCCGTGACATTGACTTGCGGCATGACGGGGATCGGGGCGGAAATATCCGCATCCCAATGCCAGTTTCCCTCGATCAAAGACACCGTAGAGACTGGCAGCGGACAACGTTCTATAACAGATTTACCACTCCAATCCGTTAACGTCACAGTAACGATATGTTCAATCTGATTAAGGCCGGCCTGACTCAGTGCATTGAGTAGATTGAGGAAAGTATTTCCCGTGGTCGCTTCATCATCGATCAAAACAAGGGTACGGGCATCAACCACCCGTTGGCGCAATCTGTTTTCTTCCGGCCAGTAAATCAGGTGATCCGTGGCATGACTGTGATTTTCCTTAAATTCACACAGCAAGTCCCCCTCAACGGGGTGGCGTGTCGACGTCAGAAATACCGGAGCTTCAACCTTTTCCCGGGTTTCTTGAAAAACCCCTGCTGCCAGCCCAACTGCCGTTTCAGCCATACCGATATACAGCACAGGGCCGGGAAGATGGGTCGGAAACTGTTCAGATAACTGCCGGTAAACCGAGCGCATGATCGATGGGCTGACCGGAATGTGGCGTCCCAATACCTTGCTGACAAATAAAAATGCCCTTTTGGGGTTACGGCGCTCAGCAATATCAAACAGAGTTTCCAGAGACGCTGTGCCACGGGCTGCCGTTACAGTCAACGTCCCGCTGTTCAACTTCCATTTGGAAACCTGGCCTTGATAACTCTGAGTATCATTAAATGCTGTCATAGGGAGCCTTTTAAAAAATTTCAACCAGCCTGGGATGACTGATGGAAGACGATAACAATCCGTTCATAAACCAAATTTTATCATTCACGCGGAAACCATTGCTAAATTGCCGCTAGTCAAAATGGTCACTTTCAACATCCTTTCCAGCTCAGGCGAAATATGCGCCGCAGTCTAGAACCGGGGGCAAGTACGTGTCAATCATAATATGATTTTTTAGCACAAAATTTGTTTGACTTTTGGGCTTGGAAAAGAAATCATAAAAAAAGAAATCAGATTGTTTTCTATCATGGACTTAACCACAAGACATGCTGTTTATAGGAATCATAATATGACAGGATTTCGCCACATTTCTGTCATATTATGATTTTTTCCATAAGTGGAATTACCACGATTCACCGACAAAAAAAGAGGTGTTATTAATGGTTTCGTTAAACAAAAATCAGTCAGTTTCGCTCGCCAAGCAGAGCTCTTCACTGGCTAAAGTTGATTTTGGCCTAGGGTGGGATCCAGTTTCCAAGAACAAAGGCTTTATGGCTCGTATGTTCGGCGGTGGCAGTGACGAAATTGATCTGGATGCAAGCTGCATACTGCTCGATAACGCTGGCAAGACTATCGACACGGTGTGGTTCGGCCAACTGGACTCACTATGTGGTTCCGTGGCACACAGTGGCGATAACAGGACGGGTGAAGGTGACGGGGATGATGAAGTCATCAGCGTCGATCTCGTCAATCTTCCTGCCAATATCGAATACTTGGTTTTTACCGTTAACAGTTTCCGCGGCCAAACCTTCAATGATGTTGAAAATGCCTTCTGCCGTGTCGTTGACCAAAGCGGCAAAGAGCTGGCTCGCTACCAGCTAAACGAGCAGGGTGCCCATACCGGCGTTATCATCTCTTCCCTGCGCCGCAATAAGGGTCAATGGGATTTCACGGCACATGGTGCCGCTTGCCGTGGGCGTACCATTGAGGATATGTATCCTCAAATCGTTGAAACGGTGGTGCGCTAATGAACCTGACACCGGGGGGAAATGCCCCCGTATCCAACCAGACTCTCACTGTGAGAGTCCTTTCAGGCACGGCAGTAGATGTATCCGCCTTCTGCCTGTATGCCGATGGCAAAGTTCAGGGCGATCCCGACATGGTGTTTTACGGCCAGCCGGTCAATGATGACAACACCATCCGTCTGGCAGGGGGCAACGTTAATACTTCGTTCTTTGTTAACTTGCCAGCCCTGCGTCAAGATGTCCAAAAAGTGGCGTTTACGGCGACCTGCGACGGCAACCAGACCATTTCCAGCCTGCGGACTCTTTCTATTCAGGTAGAACTAAACGGAAGCACAGTTCTACAGGGCAGTGTTGACGTTCAGGGTCGGACAGAATCCGCTCTGATCCTCGGTGAATTGTATCGCCGCAACAGTGAATGGAAATTCCGCTTTATTGCCCAGGGTTTTAATGGTGGCCTTAAACCACTGGCGGAACATTTTGGTGTGAATATCGTTGATGATGCGCCAGCCAAAACGCCTGCGCCACCTCCAGTTCCTGCTCCAGCTCCCGCACCAAATAGCGTTAATTTAAGCAAGGTTTCTCTCACCAAAGAAAAACCGGCGATTAGCCTGAGCAAACGTGACAATTTCGGTGAAATTCGCGTCAATCTGAACTGGAATCAGGCAGCGTCCCCGGCAAAAAAAGGGGTATTGCAGGGTATATTCAGCGCCAACAAAGGCGTGGATCTGGATCTCGGCGCATTCATTCGGCTGCATGACGGAGAACGTTATGTCGTTCAGGCGATAGGCAAAAGCTTTGGGGATTATCATCGGGAACCCTACGTAAAATTGCAGGGTGATGATCGAACCGGTGCCGTCCGTGATGGTGAATGGCTCCACATTAATGGCCTCGAATGGAAAAACATCAATGAAGTGTTGGTTTATGCCTTGATCTACGAAGGCGTTCCCAGTTGGGACAATACAGACGGCGTGGTCACAATCCATATCAGTGGCCAAGCCCCTATCGAAACCCGCATGACAGAAGGCAACAACCAGAAACGTATGTGTGCGGTCGGTCGCCTTGTCAATGAAAACGGTGCAATCAAAGTAGAACGCATCAATCAGTATTTCAGCGGGCATAAGGAGATGGACCGAGCATTCGGTTGGGGCTTTCGCTGGGTCGCAGGCAGTAAATAACCCTTCACATTTTAGACAATCGGAGAGAACTATGTCCTTTTTAAACAAAATCAAGACGGCTTTCAGCGCGGGCCGTGAAGAGCTGACCAATCAAGTCGGCCGCTTCAAGAATCGCAAGTTCATGGAAGGCACCGTAGCCGTGTGTGCGCACATTGCGATGGCAAGCAACGGCGTCAGCTCAGAAGAAAAACAGAAAATGGTGGGGTTCATCAAAAACTCCCCTGAACTGAAAGTCTTCGATACCACTGAAATTATCGAATTCTTCAACAAGCTGGTCAGCAGCTATGAATTTGATGCTGACATTGGCAAAGGTGAAGCCATGAAATTCATCATGGTGCTGAAACCGCAGCCGGAAGCGGCACAGCTTGCCTTGCGCGTAGGTATTGCCGTCGCCAAAAGTGATGGCGATTTTGATAACGACGAAAAAACGGCTGCCCGTGAAATTTGTACAACTCTGGGCTTTACACCCGCAGATTTCGAACTGTAATCGCAGATAACTTTAAGAGGCTCACTTCATGGTATCCACGCACATAGGTTTTCCGATGGAAACCGTTGCTGTATTCATTATTCTGTCGGTTGGTGCGCTCTTTCTCGACCTCTTTATGCATCGTCATGATAAGCCGATTTCGCTGCGCAGCGCTGCTCTCTGGTCCGTCTTCTGGATCGCTATTGCCTTTGTTTTCGCCGGATTCCTGTTTGTTCATCACGGGGCTGAAACCGCGAGCCTGTTTGTTACCGGTTATGCACTGGAAAAAGTGCTGTCTGTCGATAACCTGTTTGTCATCATGGCGATTTTCTCCTGGTTCGCCGTTCCTGATCGCTACCGCCATCGTGTCCTTTACTGGGGCATTATCGGTGCAATCGTCTTCCGTGGCATCTTTGTCGCCATCGGAACGAGCCTGCTGATGCTCGGCCCTTGGGTCGAAATGGTTTTTGCCATCATCGTGGGCTGGACTGCGGTCATGATGCTGAAAAGCGGTGATGATAGCGATGGAATCGAGGATTATTCACAGCACCTTGCCTACCGTCTGGTGAAGCGCTTTTTCCCTATTTGGCCAAAACTGCTCGGCCACGCTTTCATGTTGAATCAAAAGGAAGTGAATGCCGAACTTGCCAAACCGGAAAACGCAGATGTGAAAGTGGGTCGTACGGGCAAAGCAGCGCTTTATGCCACACCACTGATGCTATGTCTGGCGGTGGTGGAGCTGTCAGATGTGATGTTTGCCTTTGACTCTGTACCTGCGGTTATTGCTGTCAGCCGGGAGCCTTTAATCGTTTACAGTGCCATGATGTTTGCTATCTTAGGCCTGCGTACGCTTTACTTCGTGCTTGAAGCACTGAAAAAGTATCTGGTTCACTTGGAAAAAGCGGTTATCGTCCTGCTGTTCTTTATTGCCATCAAACTCGGCCTGAACGCATCTGAACATATGTTCCACCACGGTTATTCAATTTCGGCGACAACCAGCTTGTTCGTGGTGATTGGGGTACTGACTGTCGGCATTATTACCAGCCTGCTGTTTCCCCAAAAAGAAGAAAATGAAAGTTAAATCCGGTAAGTAAAATTAATACGATTAATCAATATACCCAATAGATTTCAAGTTGCAGCCCACAAAGCAGCAACTTAAAAGATGAAGGGTATGCGACTTAATAAGTGAGGAAATAATAATGGGTGTATCTCTTTCTAAAGGCGGTAACGTTTCTCTGAGCAAGGAAGCGCCAACGATGAAAAATGTTCTGATCGGTCTTGGCTGGGATGCCCGTGCCACCGATGGACAAGATTTTGACCTTGATGCTTCTGCATTTCTGCTGTCAGCAAACGGCAAAGTACGCGGTGATGCCGATTTCATTTTCTACAACAACCTGAAATCTGCTGATGGTTCCATCATGCACACTGGCGACAACCGTACCGGTGAGGGAGATGGCGATGATGAATCACTGAAAATCAAACTGGATCAGGTACCGGCCGATGTGGAAAAAGTTGTGTTTGTTGTGACTATCCATGACGCACAAACCCGTCATCAGAGCTTCGGGCAAGTTTCCGGTGCCTTCATCCGATTGGTTAACGATGATACTCAGGTTGAAGTTGCCCGCTACGACCTGACTGAAGATGCTTCAACGGAAACAGCCATGCTGTTTGGTGAGCTGTATCGCCACAATACAGAGTGGAAATTCCGTGCTGTTGGTCAAGGTTATGCGGGTGGTCTGGCATCTGTTTGTGCTCAGTATGGCATTAACGCTTCCTGATCATTCAGCCATCACTTAATTCATGATTGGGCAGGCGCGCCTGCCCGATACCTTAAAATACTATTTGGAGAATAAAAATGGGTGTATCTCTGGTTAAAGGCGGCAATGTATCACTGACAAAAGAAGCCCCTGCGATGAATATTGCGCTGGTGGGTCTTGGCTGGGATATGCGTGCCACTGACGGAGCGGCATTCGATCTTGATGCCTCAGTTTTCATGGTTGGGGAAGATGGCAAAGTTCTGTCAGACGGCCACTTTGTCTTCTTCAACAATAAAGTCAGCCCTTGTGGCTCAGTCAGCCATCAAGGGGATAACCGTACGGGTGAAGGCGCCGGCGATGACGAGCAGATTAAAATCGATCTGGCAAAAGTGCCTGCTGACGTGAAAAAAGTGGTGTTTGCAGTCACTATTTATGACGCAGACAACAATAAACAGAATTTCGGGATGGTAAGCAACAGCTTTATCCGCGTAGTCAACAACGACAACGATCAGGAAATTGCCCGTTTCGACCTGTCTGAAGATGCGTCAACAGAAACAGCTATGATTTTCGGTGAACTGTATCGCCACAATACAGAATGGAAATTCAAAGCCGTAGGTCAGGGTTTTGCCGGTGGCTTGTCTGCCCTTGCTATCCAGCACGGTATAACAATTTAATATAGTTACACCATGATGAAAAAACCCTGCTTGGTAATATCGGCAGGGCTTTTTATCAAGTTATGGCTGATAGACATGATTATTCAAAGACAATTTTCAGGACAGCTCTGAACCAGAAAATTCATCGGCAGTTAACAGTTTGGGACTAAATGTAACCCCTTTTCTCTTCCCTCTTGCTCTCCAAATTCCATCAAAACGACCTGCGTTACTCGCGGTATATCTGACTGTATGGCGAATATTGCGATGACCTAAATAGTCCTGAATCAATCGTGTATCGACGCCATTATCCGCTAACGCATAACCACACGAATGACGCAACATGTGCGGATTCGCGCAAATCGCAATTTCTGCTTTAATACTTGTGTTCCTAATAATTTTATAGCATTGCTGACGCGATAACGGCTCTCCGGTACGGGAAATAAAGCTATCGTTTTCTGATTATTTATCGTTATCAATCGGTTTTAATCTCGATACGAAATGACGCAATACAGGCGGCTCATAAGTAAACGTTAATCCCTTGATTTGTGTGGCACGCTGTTTTAAGGCGATAAAAGCTTCCACAATATAATCCATATGATCATTGGTATAAACACGACGGGGAATAGCCAGTCTCATGAGTTCCATCGGTGAGGGTTTTTGTTGCCCGGTTTGTGGATCTCGACCCAATAATAGAGAACCAATTTCCACGCTTCTGATCCCTGCTTCCAGATATAATTCATTATTCAGTGCGTGAGCGGGGAATTGATCGCTGGGAATATGAGGCAGGAGCAATTTGGCATCAACAAAGACGGCATGACCACCAATAGGGTACTGTACAGGAATACCAGCTTCCCGTAATTTTTCGCCCAAATACTTTACTTGATTAATACGGTAAGATAGGAAATCTTCATCCATTCCTTCCTCAAGCCCAATCGCCAGCGCCGCCATATCACGGCCAGCAAGCCCGCCATAAGTTACAAACCCTTCCATAGGAACACAGCGAATACGTACTTCGTTAAACAACGCTTCATCATCACGGAAACAACAAAGACCCCCAATATTTACCATAGGATCTTTTTTCGCTGACATAGTGAGCATATCGCCATATTGATACATTTCCTTGACGATTTCTTTGATGGATTTATTTTCGTAACCTTTCTCCCTCTGTTTAATAAACCAGGCGTTCTCACAAAAACGAGCTGAATCAATTACGACAGGGATATCATGCTGTTTCGCAATATCATATACGGCCTTCATGTTAGCGAGAGAAACTGGCTGCCCTCCCGTGCTATTACAAGTGACAGTAGTAATGATAGCGACAATATTATCCGCCCCATGTTCCTTGATGGTATTCTTGAGCGCATCAAGATCAAAATTACCTTTCCAGTCATAATAGGTTGTTGTATCAAACGCTTTCGGGGTAACAATATTGATAGCACATGCACCATTTAATTCCACATGTGCTGCTGTCGTATCAAAATGGAAATTAGAAATAAACATCGGCTTTTCAGCACCGCCTTTGGCTTTTTTGTTGGCGATCAGAGCGGGAAATAAAATCTGCTCAGCCCCGCGTCCCTGATGAGTGGGGATCGTATATTCGTAGCCAATCAACTCCTTGACTTTACTCTCCAGATGATAATAGTTGCGGGAACCCGCATAAGCTTCATCCCCCATCATCATACCTGCCCACTGGCGATCACTCATCGAACCCGTACCAGAATCAGTCAGCAGATCAATGTAAACCATATCTGAAGGCAGCAGGAATGGATTATACCCAGCCTCCTCCAATGCCGCTTCACGTTCGGCTGCGGTTGTCATGCGGATATTTTCTACCATTTTAATACGGAAGGGTTCAGGAATTCTTTTCATTTTAATTTTCCTACTCGAAAATAAGACAATAGTTGGCCATATTGCATAATGTGAACAATGTCCTGACAATTTCCGGAGAAATATTACAGAAACCTTGTTACATCAAAGTGCAATGTTTAAAGAAAATCTCTATAAAAAAAGAGAGAATTGATTAGATAGGAAAAGGATTTAAAATATGATAATGAATATTAGAATAAGCTTGAAAAGACCTTCTAAATAACACCAACTGACAACTCATATATTAACCTAAAACTAATTAATCTATACAACATGTACTTATACAACAATGACATTCCCCTGTCTATAATGCTCTTAAAAACAATGACATATAAGAATTATTTTGAATAAAAATAAACCTGTTTTTAAAATATAGTATTAATAATAATTATACCTTTTATAAAAAATAATAAATAAAAACGCCATCATCACATTCAATCACAATGAAAAAATACATTTTTCTAAAAAATTTAAAAAATACCAATTCACAATAAAAAGAATAAAAAATTGAACTAATGAAAAAATTCATTTTATTTATTTTTATTTCACTGAGACATTATCTAGGTAATTTCAGCCTATTGGGTCTTTAATAGCTTTTTCCTCTATTTTTATTTTTTAACTCAGCCAAGTATGTCGGCATGGATAAATATCCAGTGATTTTTTGCGAGTTGCTTCGCAAAGACCAACATTATCGATAGCATATCGTTCATCTAAGCGCTAGTGTGTAGATATTGAATTAATCAACAAATGCGGTACAAATCAAACACGCATGAATTTGAAAACACGTATGAATTCGCAGTGCAGTATCGGCGAAGTACTGATAAAGTATCGCAATATGCCTAAATAACACAAGGAACGTACAAATGAGCCTCCATGTTTCATTTCGCCATACTGATATTCCCGAATTAATGCTTAATGGCAGCACACTCAGCGATGCTGGATTTAGTGCGGATGCGTTATTTCATATCTCACAATTTTCCAATGAGATAATTATCTCTCTCGTTGATCCTGATGTTGATCTTGTCAGTTTGATCCATGAAGTGGAAGATCATGCAGATCAAGGTATCGACAACATTCGTGAAAACGGTGAGCTTTATATTGCTGGTGATTGGCTGACGAGCAGTCAGTTAGTGGAGCAGCCCATCAATATTGAAGTGGCACCTGGCAAGATTATTCTTAAACCCAAATTGACGGAATCGTTAGATTAAGAACCCATGTCCATTAATAAGCCGGAAATATCCTTAATATTCTTTCCGGCTATTCATACTCACAGCTCTTTAGCACCATTCAAAATCATTCAGGCAATCTACTTTCCACCCGCCAGATCGATGAAATTTCCCGTCACGTACGATGCCTCAGCAGCCACGCAATAGCTTGCGCGACTTCTTCCGGCTGTCCGCCCCGTTTCATGGGCAAAGAATCTTTGATTCGCTCAATCCGATCAGGTTCCCCTCCATCTGCATGCATGCCGGTATAGATGAACCCAGGACGAACTGCATTCACCCTAATTCCTTGTGCTGCGACTTCTTGAGCCAACCCAATTGTCAACGTATCAACAGCCCCTTTCGATGCCGCATAATCTATATATTCATGAGGAGAACCCAATCTTGCAGCCGCCGATGAAACATTCACAATCGTTCCCCCTCGCCCACCATGACGAAAAGCCATTCTTTTTACCGCTTCACGGGCACAGAGAAAATAGCCTGTTACATTGGTCGCGAAAATTGTATTTAACCGTTCTGCCGTTAACTGTTCGATGGTCGCCTGAGGTTTTAAGACCCCAGCATTGTTCACTAACCCGGAAATATAACCCAATTCTTTTTCCGTCCGTTGGAACAGCGCCATGATCTGCTTTTCATCAGTCACATCCACCCGCACTGCCATAGCCGACTGACCGAAGCCACGCAGAATATCCACGACTTCATCAGCCTCATCTTCGCGGCTGCGATAACCAATACAGACATGGTGCCCCTGTTGTGCCAGACAAAGCGCCGTTGCCTTACCGATACCACGGGAGCCACCCGTAATGATGGTGACTTTTTGCATATGCTATTCTCCTCTTCAGCTTCTGCTGACCCAGCATAATGTCTCTATAAAAGCCAAGATTACACGTATAGAGCTGTTCCAGGATATAGGTATACTCTGCATTATTAACTAATTAATAATAAATATATAAATATATAAATATATAAATACCAATATTCCCATTATCGTCAAAGAAACTCTATATTATTTTATTTTTTATAATAGCCATAGACGCTATAATTAATAACATTTACTGGATTAGACCAATAATTCCAATTTTATTTAATTATATCTGTAAGTTTACTCTCCATGAATCAAAATAAATAAACAAATTAAACTATTTTTATATAAAACAATACCAATATCTCATCAATTAAGTTACATATAAAAACCATTACTTAATGTTAATAAATAAATTCGCGACATATACCCACAAATATATAAAAAATGTCAGAATAAAAAATAAATCAATTGATTAAATTTCATTACATTAGAAAAACAAAATAGTCAATTCCGTATTAATGTGAAATATGTGAACCACACCAAGAAAAAAAATAATAATGACAATTAAATAATTAACAATGCATCTAAAGTCATCTATCTTGCAAAACGGTACTACACACAAATGTATTTATTGAGAATAAAAAAATGAAGAAATTATCTAATGTGACATTAGTGAAGAGAGATTAACGGATGGGATCTCTGTTTTGTTTATTGTGAAGGTAAAAATATGGCAAAAGACCGGGCATCCGCTTTATCGGGTTCTATTTATTTTAGAGACAGAGTACAGCAGCGAATAGTTTCTAACATATTGCTGACGAAAGTTGAGCGTGGTGGGAACAAGATACTCGCCCACGTAATGACAATATTTGCCATTCATGAAAATATTTGCGGTCAGGACAATAAGTTATTGGTCAGTGGTACTACGCAGGACATCATCGAATACCAAGATAATGTTGCCTTATTTAAGGAACGTCTCTGTATTTGTACACCAGACATCATTACTGACTCAATTGTATATCCAATTTAAATATCAGGCCCATACAATCAAGTGAGGACTAAGATGGATTTTTTACCCTTGTCGGGCATTGTTGTTATTGATTTAACATGGCATCGAGCGGGTCCAGTGACATCCCGATTACTGGGTAACTGGGGAGCTGAAATTATCAAAATTGAGGCACCTACCGATCAAGGTGACAGTATGGGAGGTTCCCGTGAAGGATTTGACTATCAAAACCTTCACCGAAATAAAAAAAGCTTATCAGTCAATCTGAAAACAGAGCAAGGTCAGCAGATTCTCCAGCGTTTGGTTCGCAAAGCGGATGTCGTGCTGGAATGAACCTCGCACAAGCAGTACTACTCGCACTCTATCACCGAGAAAAAATAGGTGAAGGGCAGTGGGTATACACATTTCTTCTTGAATCAACATTGGCGATTATGGACTTTCAAGTCGCTCGCTGGCTTGCGGATGGAAAAACACCTGAATTGATGGGAAACGACCACCCTACGTTAATGCCTACTGGGATCGTAAAAACTAAAGATGGTGAGATAAATATCGCAGCCGCAGAAGATGATAAGTTTAAAATACTATGCCATCTTATTGATATACCGATTATTTATTCAAATTCTCAATACTCAGATATCCACAGTCGCTCAATACACAGAAAACAGCTCATGAGCGAAATTGAAGCCGCGACGATCAAGTATGAGAGTAAGCAACTGATACAAATGTTAAATGCGGGTGGAATACCAAGCGGTTATGTTTATGACATTGCACAAGCGATGTCCGATCCACAAATGAACTACTTGAACATGAAGTGTCCTATTAATCACCCATACTTAGGTAATTTGACATTGGTAGGTCAACCCATGCACTTAAGTGCTTTCCCTGACTTTGATGCTGTTCGCACTCCAGCTCCCGAACACGGCCAACACACAGGTAATCTATTAAAAAATTACCTTGGTTTTAATGACGACGAAATTGCGTCATTTCGTGAGATGCAAGTGATCTAAAAACAGTGAGAAAAAGCCGCTTCTATTAACTCATAACGTAATGGTAAGACAATGTATGCAAAGCACACAGAAGCACAAGGATTTTGGTCAGCCAGAACTCTTGTGAACCTCTTTTTACTATGGTTAGCAGGAGCTGGGATGCGTTTGACCATCCTAGCCACCCCTCCAATCATTTCTGACATACATAAGGAACTAGAGTTAACGGAAACTCAGGTTGGTGTTATTTCTGGGTTACCCGCAGTTTTGTTTGCTGGGGCTGCAATTCTGGGAGCATTACTAATTGCACGAACGGGTGCAGTGAAAACACTTATCATTGGCTTGCTGATTACCGGTTTAGGATCTGCACTTCGCGGCGCAGCAGATGATGTGATTGCGATGTACGCGACAACCATTCTAACAGGATTGGGCGTTGCTTTTATGCAGCCAGCCCTACCTTCTATCGTGAAGGATTGGTTTCCAAAACACGTTGTGTTTGCAACGGCTATCTACATCAATGGTCTTCTCCTTGGGGGCGAAGTTATCCCGGTCTCTGTGACAAAGTCAATTTTGCTGCCTATGTTGGGCTCTTGGCGTCTGACGTATGTGTTTTGGGCTGTGGTGTCAATCATCATCGCAATTCTTGTGTATATCGCAGCGCCTCAAACTAAAAACAAAATAGCCCCATTGATCAACAAAAGTGCCAAATGGATGCCTGACTGGAATAATCCTCTTTTATGGAAGTTGGGTCTAATGATGGGGTGTGTAAATGCAACGTATTTTGCAACCAACTTTTTTATTCCACGCTACCTGCATGAGACTAATTTTGAAGATCTCACCTCTTCTTCGTTAATCGCGTTGAATTTAGGTCAGATCCCAGCCTCTATTATTCTTATGATGGCAGGAACGACAGTCGCGAAAGCACGATACCCATACTTACTATCAGGAATAGGTTTGGTTGCTTCTTTAAGTGGCATTATGTATTTTGGCACTGAGTATATAGTTGTTTTATCAGCATTTATCGGATTTTTCTCTTCAATCGTTTTAATACTGATGCTGGGATTACCCAGCATGATCAGTGAACCACATGAAGTACATCGAACGACATCATTGATGCTGACAGTGGGTTATACCTGCGCAGTTATCACACCCGTGATTAGTGGGTTGTCATGGGATATATCCGGGAACCCAAGTTATGTATTTCTTCCTATGGCAGTGTGCTCGACCATCTTATTTATTGCAGCAATGAAAAAACCAATAGTGAATAAAGTAGAAAAAGGTTTTGGACTTACAACTATACGCAATTAACTTGAAGAGGCGGGTTTTAAAATCTGGAAGTTATCAGTCAACCGAGTGGTGAGCTCTTTCGCTTTTTCTGGCAATGTGACATGAAAAAAGTGACGCAGCGTTTCACGGAATGTTTTGGTATCCGGAAAA
>NZ_JANAIF010000219.1 GCF_024721015.1 Xenorhabdus bovienii | reverse complement strand
GTGATTTGTCGCTGTTGTTCAATTTCCCGTATTGCCTGCTTATCCAGATTGCACTGCTCAATCACCGTCAGTAACTGTTCATTCAGTATGAGACCGTCACTCCATGTCATTTTGTCGGGAATGACCGGAGACAGACAATCAGCGAGCAGATGTGCCGGAATAGGTATCGGTGGCACCGGAACGTATTCGGTTCGTATGCTGCTGCAACCGGATAACAGCCCCATCAGGCACAAGGCGATTGGCGCAATCATGATTGGCAACAACCGTTTTGATGACCGTTTTGGTTTGCTCAGAATCCACGGCCGACCGATCCCGGCTTTCGCTATTAATTCGTGAGATATCATTGATGATCCTGATGGACTGAAAGGCGTTGTCGGTGATGGCCTGCTGATTCTTATGCTTCGTGTTCAGGTCGGTATAGTCCTTGTCCTTTCGCTGATACTCACTGTAATAGAACCAAAGCAGACCAGAGACAATCACCAGAGCGCCGAGGGTGAAGTGCTGGCTGCTGAACTTCATAGCAACATCACCGCTAAGAAAAACCAGCCCCAGCCGATCAATGTACATATCAAAACAAATGTTGTATCTGACATTTTCATATCACCCACCTTATTGAGTGCGTGTTGTTTTGCCTTTGCCTGTCTCAGCTAAAACAAAATCCAGCAGTAAATCCGTAGCCTGCCCTACCAGCTTATTTATCTTGCTTTCATGCTCAGGCCTAACCTTCTTCCATTCGTTAAGACCCGTACCAAATACACTGGCTAGCTGCTTATCTCTTTTTAAGTCAGCGCAGGCCTGATTCAGTTCTTCCATCACGCTACGCTTGCGGGGATTAACCGCTATACCCTTTGTCCAGTAGTCATAAAGCACATCGTCGCATTCGTCCTGATAGCGGATCACCTTATCCCTAATTTCAGGTTTGACTTTGTTGGGGTAAATAGTTGTTAGCCAGCCAGCAAGTTTGCGGAGGGCAAGGCAAGCCATTGATTGCGAACCGCCTTTTGTGGGTATGGTGATTTCCACCATACCTTTACTGAACCGTTGATTTAGCTTGGTTAACTGACTTTTCCAGTCCATCCCCATTCCTTCAACAATGGGTTTCATTGGCACGTAAGGCTCATTGTTGTGTTCCACAACATAAAGCTCATCATCATAAAAAGGGACTGTGATTGTATACATATTGCGTATTCCTATAGAAATAAGAGCCTGCTGACGTAGAAATATCGCCTCATGAAAGGTCGCCACCTAGCGAT
>NZ_JANAIF010000218.1 GCF_024721015.1 Xenorhabdus bovienii | reverse complement strand
CAAGGGGATATCGGCACATTGTCCGGTAAGTGCCGTATTGCGCTGTGGTACTCCGCGTGTGCGGTTCGTCCAGAGGCTATTGGTGTCGGGTTGGCAGGTCAGAAATAATCACAAGGGGGCTTCGGCTCCCTTTTTATTTTGAGGTAAATCATGCAAAAGATGCTCTACAAATCAGACGGTGACGTCAGTGTCTGGGGAATGAAGTTGCAAATCACGGTCATTGAACCAGAGGAATTGGACGAATATTTGGCTGATGGCTGGGTTGAAAATCCCATGGATACGTTGAAGCCTGAGCTATCGGAGCCAGTGAATCTCGGCAAAGGTAAGGTAGGTGAAAATGGGGCTGACAACAAAGGGTGATTTGGTTCAGGCAGCACTACGTAAGCTGGGTGTTGCCTCCAATGCCACGTTATCCGATATCGAACCGCAATCAATGGAAGATGCGATTAATGATTTAGAGTTGATGATGGCGGAATGGTATCAAGATGGCTCAGGTGTTAATGCTGGTTATCGATTTGCTGATGCGGATAATCCACCCGCTGACGGTGACGAGCACGGCATGAAAAGTGGCGCTATCAGTGCTGTTATTCATAATCTCGCTGTGCGGATTGCCCCAGATTACGCCATTGAGCCGCCAATAAAGATCATCAACACCGCCAGATATGGCAAAGAGCTTTTGTATAAGCAATCTGCCATATCCCGCGCCAAGAAATCACGCTCTGATTATCCGGCACGAATGCCTATTGGTTCAGGTAATCACTGGGCGACTGTTAACGGCTGGCATTTTTATCCCGGGGACAAACCACATGCCGATTCAACAACTCCCCCTGATGAAGGGGACAGGTAAAGACTATCGCACAGCGGATTATGTTGATTTACTTCCGGTCAACATGCTGGCCACACCGAAAGAAATACTGGGTTCCTCTGGTTATCTCCGTTCCTTCCCCGGCATAACAAAACGCGCTGATGTTACGGGTATCTCGCGAGGGGCTGAGTTCAATACTAAACAGCCGGCTGTTTATCGTGTGCTGGGTAACAAACTTTATAGGGCTGCAAATGCTATCAGCGATGTCCCCGGCTCCGGTCGGGTCAGCATGGCACACAGTTACAATAGTCAGGCTGTGGCGGCCAATGGTGTGATGTCACTTTATCGCTATGACGGCACGGTCAAACGTCTGGAGAACTGGCCTACCTTGTCTAAATTCCAACAATATGAAATCGGCTCTGTGCGTGATATCTGCCGATCCCGTGGGCGTTATATCTGGGCGAAAG
>NZ_JANAIF010000217.1 GCF_024721015.1 Xenorhabdus bovienii | reverse complement strand
TCAGATTAATTTTCATGAGCGCGATCATGATCTGATACAAATGAAAAATCAAGCATCTTCAATGACGACGGATATATGCAGCATATCCAGGTACTCCTCTTAATGAGGATTTTGGCAACCCTAGATTTGATAAAGATGGACGAGTAACGTCAGCGGCTGGGCATATGTGGTATGAAATTTCAGATAGAAAATCCATTAATCCCTATGGATTTTCCCCTAAAACAACAGGTATGACAGGACCTGGAGCAGTCACTGAGTATGATACAAAGCATTATGAAAAACCTCGTTATAGTCGCACACTGGAAATTACAAAAGAACAATATAATATGCTCAAAGAATATGGTGATTTAGCTATAGCTGAAAAAAATCCAGATTTTGACCTTTATTACAAAGAGCACTCCAATAGCTGTATCGATTTCACTTGGAAAGCATTACGCAGTGCTGGGTTAAAATCTAATTTTCTGTCTAGTGAACATAGTATTGCACTAAACCCAGCCACTACACTAAATAGAATGGAGAAAATTAACGGAGATTTTGAAGGTAAACTGAAAGTTGCTAAAAACATTCCTCATATAGAATCAATTACAGCCCCATTTCCAAATAGTGAGTTAAATACAGAGCATTATAATGCTCCACCTAAGCTAGATTTACTTAAATGGGAACAATTTAAGCAATGGAATCTTACTCAAACAGATAATAGTGAAACAGATATTAAAATCAGCTAAAAATGGAAATATCTAATACATCAATAGATTATGGAGAGAACCAATGAGCAGGGTAATGGATAAAATCGGTTGTGTATTTAATGTGTTGAAAGCTGTGGTTGCAGCACAACTTTACGATTAAGGTTTTAAAACAATTCATATGCTCTCAACAGCATTAAATGCAATACAATGACATTCATAGTACACACTTTGAATACGTAACCATTTAATAGGGAGAAGGCAAGCACAGCGCGTCAGTGTGATTTTCATGTGATGTATTACATGAAATTTAAAATAGGTAATTATCTGATTTTGCTTAGTAAGTGAAGTTAATCACAATTTTAATGATGTTTTTTTATTCAGGCTTGAATATATAAATAATTCTGTTATATCCTATCTCATAAATCTACTCAAAGTATGTAATTATCACTAATAAGACAAGGCGGTTTTAACGGGTGTCGGTTTTCAAATTTAATGAAAATTATCTAGCCCGAGTGATTTGAATGGATAAACTAGTACTACAGCCGTAATTGCTCTGTAAGCCGATGATTTCCCCGGCGGCGACAGTGACATTGTTGTGCCCGGTATT
>NZ_JANAIF010000216.1 GCF_024721015.1 Xenorhabdus bovienii | reverse complement strand
CGGTGATGTTGATTGGCTTTCCAGCGTTTCTGCCAGACGAATAAATCTAAAACAAATTTACGGTTAATGTTGTAAACGACTTCGGTATTTAAATTTAAGGTAATGTTATTCATTTTGATACCTCATTCAATATTATCATTCTGGCTATTATTGTTAATTAACTTCTGCCAAATAATAGAAACATATTTCGCCTGATGAATAGCATCATCTAACGCATTATGGCGGCTCCCTTCAAATGGCATATTATATTTCGGATCAAACCCAATCGCGCGACCTAATTCAACAATAGTTCTTACGTCTCTGTCATTATACCAGCGCCAAAACGGTTTTATTTTTTCCCGGTCATAGGCAGAACGCAGGATAACATTGTCAAATGAAGCCCCATTGCCCCAGACTTTTAATCCGTGGGTATTGTATTTAGTGTTCTTATTAACGAATTCTTCAAGTTCGAATAGAACGTCTGTGATAGAAGGCAAGCCATCAACGGCAATCGCGACTCTGGCTTCGCTATCCTGACGTAACCACCAACGGATAGTGTCACCATCAACGGCACCCTCTGATTGCATTGATGATGCCAAATCAACAGGGCTATAAAAACTTGAACCGAGTTCACCTGTCGCGGGGTTAAAAAACACGGCACCAATAGAAATAATGGCCGAATCTGTCGCCGTTCCCATTGTTTCCAAATCAAGCATGAGATTTTCATATAGCATATTTATTCCCCTTTATTTTTTATTTGCATTAAAACTCGTTTCCCAATCCACACCATAACAGGTACGGCCATAGAATTACCGATTGCCCGGTAGCGATGGCCATCAGGACAATTTTCTGATGTTTTGCCATTCCACGGGATCTGGGTGTGATTATCAGGAAAACCCTGTAATCGCTCACACTCCACAGGCGTTAAACGACGCACGGCATAGCCATAATTCACGCCATGAACATCGGTTGTGGTCAGTGTGTAGGAAATTTCAGGGTGATAGCCGATACCATTACCGCCATTCTGGGGTGCCCGGTTTATCGTGTTGCCTGCCAGTGCAATCGCCACTAAATCCGTGGCGCTTTTATCATCTCGGGATCTCAATGTTGATGAGATATCATCTGTCCGGTATTCGCCAAACGAGAGCAATCGATAGGTGGATACCAGCCCGCTGCCTCTTTGTGAAAATATCTCCTGATTGCTCATCCCGATACCGCCCGTGTTATGGCTCTGGTTTAACGTCGGGTGCGGGTTTAGCCCTGAGTCCCAGTGACTACCGATAACAGCGCGGCTTCCAGCATTTCCGGCAACTGCTTTCCCCGCCGT
>NZ_JANAIF010000215.1 GCF_024721015.1 Xenorhabdus bovienii | reverse complement strand
AGTGGACGCGGTAAGTCAGTGTATTGTATTACCGACTATAACAAAAGTGCAGATAATTTCATTGATTAACTTAGATATTTCTATTTTTAGCTGATTTTAATATCTGTTTCATTATTGTCTGTTTGAGTAAGAAGCTTTTGTTCTGGAGTTTTTTCAGGACGTTCATTGTAATGATCTTTATTTAAATCACTTTTGGGGAATGGGGCTGGAATTGTTTTTATATGAGGAATGTTATTATCCACTTTTATATCTCCGTCGAATGTTCCCAGAGCTTTATTAATTCTATTAATGTTACTAAAATCATTCCACGTCATTCCGGGTTTTAATCCAGCACTTCGTAGTGCTTTCCAGGTAAAATCAATGCAGCTATTCCAGGCTCCGTTGTAATAAAGGTTAAAATCAGGATTTGAATTTTTAACTGCAGAAGTTCCATAATTTCTCAATTGGTTATATTGTTCCTCTGTGATTTCTAATGTTCGTTTATATCGTGGCTTTTCATAATGGATGGTATCTTTTTCTGTTACTATTCCATCTCCATGCATTCCCGATTCAATGGGAGCAAAACCATAGGCGTTATCAGATTTTCCATCTGAGATTTCATACCACATATGTCCCGCAAATGATGTCACACGTTCTCCATTCTTAAATTTGGGTTCTCCATTATCCTCATTAAGAGGAGTTCAGGGATGAGCAGCATAGATGGTGATGGTATATCTTATACCTAAAGATCTTATTAGGTTTTCCACAAATTCAGGTCTTGCCTGTGGAGGCGGGCATGTCGTACATGGCTTTCCTGCCGCATAATTCACTTCTTGGTTTGGGTAAGTAGTTGAGTTGATAAGATTTGTTTTGTTTTCTTTTGAAAAATTAGAGTCATTAGTAATATTTAGCAATAATTCTTCCGTTGAGTTTATTGGTGTCATCTTTATTTTCCTGAGAAAGAAGGAATAAATAGATAATAACTGACGTTATCATTTTTTAATTCAGGCCAATTACCTAATATTTCTAGATTTAAACGATATTGACCATATTTATATCTTTCCCCAAGGCTAACGAATCTAAATAAAATCCCATCAGCAGTACCTGCAATTGAGTCAGGCTCCGAGTATGTTTTTTTAAACACTAATGTTTCAGTGAGGTCCTCATTAATTTTATGTAATTTTATAGATAATATAGGAGCATCTTTTGGTTTAGCTAATGGACCATCATTCTTGAATAAGTCAGGAGTATAATCAGGGCGGGATTCCACTTTAAGATCGATTCTTTTATAGCCAAAAAACGTATCTCTACGTAAAATTTTCACCATTTTA
>NZ_JANAIF010000214.1 GCF_024721015.1 Xenorhabdus bovienii | reverse complement strand
TGTGTGACGTTCTTAAGCTGATCATTGATGGTTTCGATGATGAACCGTTTAGCCAACATGGCTCTATCCCAAGCCGCTAATAACCTGGGTTTCATGTTTTGGATAAACCACTGCCTGCCAAAAAAATTTGTACTCTGCTTAAGAGGAAAATTCCTTTCGTACAAACACTTATCAGGCTTAAAGATGGCGAAAAGCTTCTGAAATAACAGCTTGATTGCAAGGGTAATTCTCCCTAAATACCGGAGTGTTGGTCATGTATTAAATAGTTAGTTGTTATGATAATCTTCCGGTATTTTGTGGTGGAACGTGGCTAAAGTGGAAGTTGATTGTCGTTATTGTCACAAATCAGAAGATGTCAAAGGACATGGAAAAGGTCATAGAGGTTATCCCCGCTACCGCTGCTATGCCTGCAGTAAAGTCTTTCAGTTGGCATACACCTATCAAGCCTGCAAACCGGGAGTCAAAGAGCAGATTATTGATATGGCGATGAATAACAGCGGCATCCGTGACACGGCCCGCGGATTGAAGGTGGCAACAGCTACTGTGATGAAAACGTTTAAAAACTCACCCCCGGAACGTGACGACGCTTCCTCTTGACGGGGATGACATTCATCTTATCTGTGAAGTGGATGAGCAGGGGTCGTAAGAAAAATCAGCGCGGGCTCTGGTATGCCTGGGAGCCGCGTATGAAACGGATAGTGGCACATACTTTTGGGGATCGCAGCAGAAAAACATTGGAAAAACTACGGGCACTCTTGTCACCCTTTAATATCCGGTTTTACTGCACGGATGATTATGCCGTTTATGATTGTCTTCCTGAAGAAGTCCATCTTACTGGAAAGATATTTACCCAACGTATAGAGAGAACCAACCTTACCCATCGTACCCGAATAAAAAGGCTGAATAGAAAAACAATCGGTTATTCCAAATCTGAAGAAATGCACGATAAAGTGATAGGCACTTTCATTGAACGTGAAAACTATATTTAGCGAGCCTTCTAACTATTTAATACACGACCGATTAAATGATGTCCATAGATCAACCGTCATGAATGCCATAAAACGAATCGAGGCACTCTCAGAAAACGACAGACAAACCCTGAAAGAGAATCTCGAGATGGAAAAGAATAATAAACTGTAAAAAAAAAATCCGCAAAAATAGGTAGCATACCCTAAACAGACCACCCAATACGGTTCTGTCGCATTAACGGAACTTCAGGTAAACTTCCCGGTTTTTGCGCGAGTTCCAAACGATACCCCTGAGCCGAAACGCCTTTAAACGTCTCCATTATCCCGTCGATATCATTGCTCAATGTGTCCGTTGGTATTTGGC
>NZ_JANAIF010000213.1 GCF_024721015.1 Xenorhabdus bovienii | reverse complement strand
ACCAGTGCTGACTTTTGCAAAATTAAAGTAACCGGCACTAAGAAAGAAAACCCTTTGATGATGACTTTAGTTTCAATTGGTTTGGCGTCAACAATATTAACCCCGTTATTATCCATATTATAAGGGTGATGCTATGGCTAATACTGAACCGTACCGCGCTGTGCCATTAACATTGGATGAAAAAATAGACGGCATGTATCATACAGCGCAGATAAAAGGTGCTTTTTTTGATTCAGTATCAAATAGCGATAAAGCTATTTCTGAATTTATAAAAAACATGCGTGACCGTACTAATAATCGAAAACGCAATAATAAAAAATTATTGCATGGGCTTTTTCATTTGGCCGGATTACCTGAATCAAGATATGAATCTCAATATGAGGATTTCACCTCAGATGAAAGGCGTTCATTAAAAGAGGCAATGATTCAGATTCAAGCGGCTATATCATGGATGCCTAAAGATATCGCCATTTAATTAAAGCACGAAAGATAAATTTTATGACGTTCATCGTCAGGGCTTCTTATTACCTAAAAACAGGAAATAGAAAAATGAATACAGAACAACTGATAAAAATAAATAGGGAAGATGAGCGCAAAACATTAGCCGGGCGCTCTGCTTCACGTCTGAGAACATTATCGTCTTATGTGCGGGCTAATCGGATGAATTATGTCGCTGCATGTGAATTGCTGGACAGTGAAGCGGAAAAAATCGAACACGAAGCGCAGGAACTGAACCATGTCTAAGGCGCTCGACCTCGCCATTCAGCACGCTGAAAAAATGCTGGAACGCCGGATAGCCGCGCATGTTAACCGCCCTGTCGGGGTTTCTGCTTTTAAGTGTGAGAGCTGCGGAAATCCCATCCCCGAACAACGTCGAATGATTATTGCCGGTGTCACCTTCTGTACACCTTGCCAAGACGTTTTTGAACTGAAACAAAAACATTACCGGAGTGAGTGAAATGGCTAAACTTCACCTTGTTGTCGTTGATGAAAAAGAATTTAATGTAATCAAAAATAATAAAAATAAGTGTATTGGTGTTGCTGCTACTGGCGAAGAAGGCTTTAGCAAGGGAGATTTAGAACGGATACAAGATTTCTTTATTATTAAGTGTGTTGGTATTGAAAATATTTTTTGTGATCAGAATTTACCTTCTGATACCTGTAAAGGGAGTTTTATTCTGTTATGTCTGGCCGGAGAAGATGGCGGGTATGATGTTGCCTCGCAACGCGTCACTCTCAGAATTAATGAGGTGCATTATTTTCAAAATGATTTAAATCTCTACAATGAAATCAATATTTCCTTTTATGAGTATTCATTATTAGACCCTTCTTATTTTTGTTATGAGGGT
>NZ_JANAIF010000212.1 GCF_024721015.1 Xenorhabdus bovienii | reverse complement strand
TCACCGTGAAGATTATGGATGGCTGTTTGGTGCTTATTCCTGACAGCGATGATACTCGCAGCATCAAGCAACAGTACGAACGCCAGCAGGATCAGCTCAGTGAGATTAAGCTCCGAATGCAGGAACTGATAGGTGATTACAACAGCAACTAAGGGCAGAGAATAAGCGGCTCTTAAAAAAGAATAAAGCCGGAAAATCGAAAAGAATTTCCGGCCTGAATGTTAATCTAAAAGATCATCACATTGAATATAATTAATACCATCTTGCCAATGGAGAGTTCTCACCCAAATTCTTTTCGATCAATTCCTTGATAATAATTTTTTTATCAACCAAGGGAGTGACGATTTCATTTAAAATCTCAAAATCTTCTTGGCATCCGGTATTGTCAAAAAGCAACAAGAATGCCTTATCAATAAGCTGATTTTCATCACATTCTTTAGCTTCTACAATTAAATCTACAATTTTAGATTTGATTGCTTTATTTTCTAAATACTCCTCATGCTCAGAAGAATATTCTTTAGTATAAAAATCATCTAGCTCTTGAGATATAGAATCAAGACGTAAGTAAAGATCATTACTCATTTTATAACCTTGTATGTTCCAGAAGGAATACCATTCGTAAGAAGAACCTCTTGATCCTTACGGGCGTAACGGAATGCTTTTCCTGTTAATCCCTGCCCTCTACTAATATCAACGATTTGCTCATCTGGTATCTTGGATAAATCAACCTTGACCTTACCATTTTTATTATAGAAATCAGCGGTGCTTTCTTTCTTAGTTGTAGAAATTAATTGCGTATTGAGTTTTCCATTCTCAACATGTTCTTGAACTGAATAGCTTGCTGTCGGATCTTTTGGTGGGATATCTTCTCCCGCCTCAGCGCATTTTGCCTGCTTTCTGGTTAATGCCCGGAAAACAAATCCTGTGTACTTTTTACTTAACCCTAGAGGATCTATCCAAGTCAGCGGATTAGGAACATATGCATAGAGATTTTCTCCACCATGCAGCCCAATGGGATCCGGCGTCAGATACTGCCCCGCCACCGGCGAGTAATACCGGAATCGGTTGTAGACCAGCCCACTCTCTTCATCGAGCCATTGACCGGCAAACTTGATCCCCGGATTCAGTTCCGAATTTTCACCCAGAACACCCAAACGCAAACCATACAGGCTCTGCGGCGGCTGGCGCCAGACCCGGTGTCCCGCGGCATCAAACAACGCCAGTGGCTCGCCCGTTGGGGCGCACACCGCGTACTGGGTCTGGATTTTGCCGGCGAGCAGTTCGCTGCGGTTTTCCGGGTTCGGCGTGAAAAACTGCACCTGCTGGGCCAGCAACTGCCAGCCGTCAAAAACAAGGT
>NZ_JANAIF010000211.1 GCF_024721015.1 Xenorhabdus bovienii | reverse complement strand
CGGGGCATTCCACCAATAGGCATAATGCCCATTGGCGGGTTCAGCATCGGGCAGGGTATTAAAATTAATCAGGCGACGGCTCATACAACAATGCCGCCATAAGTATCAGGATTCAAAAGATTCAACGCGGTCTGACAACGCCGGGTGATCACCTCGACCGTATTAAGATAATCATCAACTGAACGCACCTGGTGTCTGATATGCGACACATGCAGGTTCACCAGTTCAGCAACCAGCGACACGTCGCTGTCATGCCAGCCAACCAGTGAATAACTGCGGTTATACGTGCCGACCTGTAACAGCGCCAGCTTGCCCGGGTGTTTCTCATGGGCCACGACAGCAAAGCGGGTGTCGGTGATATAGACCCCATTTTTGGGATCAAGCACGATAGCAGGTTCGTGCGTTGGAGATTGTGTCCCGCTGTTGTGTTCCAGCAACTCACTCATGCCTGCCCCTCCAACACCGCAATAATTTCTTTCGCAGGCTGACGGTTGCCATTGGCGGCAATCTTGCGTGGAGCGTCGATTTCATGGACAGTGAAACCGAGGTCAGCGTAAAGCGCTTTAGCATCAATGGAATTAGACACGGTGACAGGTACGCCGCTTTCTGTATGTAGTGTGTGTAAAATCACAGCCAGCAGCTCATGGTCAGCAGGCGTGAAATTCACTTGATGATATTGGGTAAAGCCTTTTCCTTTGCTCAGATAAGGTGGATCGCAATAAACCACATCGCCATCTTTAACGTGTAATAGTGTTTGCTGCCAATCCTGACAATCAAAACTCGCACGGCCCCATGATTTATGATGAAACGCTTTGATTTCAGCTTCGGGGAAATAAACCTTTTTATATTTCCCATAAGGAACATTAAATTCACCTTTAGTGTTATAGCGGCATAATCCGTTATAGCCGTGGCGGTTCAAGTAGAGAAACAAACACGCTTTAGCAACGTAACTGATTTCAAAATCCCGCGTATTGAAGACTTCTCTATTTTTGTAATAATTATCTTCAGTGTTAGAGCAATCAAACCAATTATCAAAATAACTTTCCGCCTCACAAAGAAACGCGCCAACCGGAACAGCATTAATTTCTTTGTATAAGTTAATCAAATCGGCATTCGCATCCGCCACCAAATACGCTGGGTAATCCGTATTCATCATGACGGCACAGGAACCCGCGAACGGTTCAACCAGTCGCTTACCTGCTGGCAGATGGGGCAGTAATTTATCCATAACACGGACTTTAGAACCTGCCCATTTCAGAATGGTTTTATTTGCCATTGTCAGCACCCTCATAACAAAAATAAGAAGGGTCTAATAATGAATACTCATAAAAGGAAATATTGATTTCATTGTAGAGATTTA
>NZ_JANAIF010000210.1 GCF_024721015.1 Xenorhabdus bovienii | reverse complement strand
GGAGACAGTGACCAATTGCTGTCGTTTATCAATACGCACGAAATTACCAAGGCGTTTATTCCCACCGCCTTGATGAACCATTTTGCCGCCGAACTGGCTCACTCAACCTTGCAGGTCATCCATACTGGCGGCGAAGCGCTGAATGCGCTGAATTTACCGCCGGACGTCATGCTGTTTAACCAGTATGGCCCCACCGAAGGCACCGTGTGCGCCACCCAAAACTTATTGCAGGACGGGGATCGGGCGATCGGTAAGGGAATTGATAACGTCCGTCTGTATGTCCTTGATGGTGAGGGCAACTTGTCTCCGATGGGGGCAACGGGGGAACTGTATATCGGGGGCGCCGGGCTGGCCCGTGGGTATTGGAATCGGCCGGAACTGACCGCGGAGCGTTTTGTGGCGAACCCGTTTGCCACGGTGGAAGATCAGGCGCGGGGCTACACCCGCCTGTATAAAACCGGCGATTGGGTACGCTGGCGGCCGGACGGCAATTTGGAATATCGGGGGCGCAATGATTTTCAGGTCAAGATCCGTGGCTACCGCATTGAGCTGGGGGAAATCGAAAGCGCGCTGGCCTCGCACCCACAGGTGAAACAGGCGGTGGTGATTGACCGCGAGCATGAAGGCCACAAAGCCCTAGCGGCGTATCTGGTCACGGACGGGGGGCTGTCGGATGAAACCCTGATGGCGTACCTGTCTGCCCGCCTGCCGGACTACATGGTGCCATCCAGCTTGACCCGGATTGAGACGGTGCCCCTGACCCTGAATGGCAAGCTGGATTGCCGGGCGTTACCGGCGCCGGTGTGGGTGAGCCGGGACGATTATGTGGTGCCGCGTAATGCGCTGGAAACCCAGCTGTGTGCCGTCTGGCAGGACGTCTTGGGGCTGGAGCGGGTCGGCATTGAGGATAACTTCTTCCGGATCGGGGGCAACTCCCTGATAGCCATTAAGCTGACAGCCGCCATTCGCCGTGTTCTGGCCGTGGAGGTTCCACTGGCACAAGTGTTTGAGTTGAAAACTATTGCCGGGCTGGCCGCACAGATGGGACAGCAGGCCTGCACGGTGATCCCCCACGTCGAGTTGGCGCGTTACCCCCTGTCATTTGCCCAGGAGCGGATGCGGTTTATTGAACAGTTTGAGCAGGGAACCCATGCCTATCATATCCCTTATCTGGTACAGCTCAATGATGGGGCCTGCTTATCCCTTCTGGAAACGGCCATTCATCGGGTGGTTGAGCGCCATCCGGTGATGAAGACGGTCTACCGTAATGACGACGAGGGGCAGGCCTACCAGCAGGTACTGGAAGGTAATCTGGTTCTCCGGTCACAGTCTTGTGAGGCGTTTGACGCACTCCTGCAAACCGTGCGTGCGGAACTGGCCACTCCGTTC
>NZ_JANAIF010000020.1 GCF_024721015.1 Xenorhabdus bovienii | reverse complement strand
TCCCAGACGGGATCTGTTAACCTAGTTCGTAGCATGATGATGAGGCTTAATGAGTTTTTGGCGAAATTGATTATACCCAATCATCATGCTGTTCAGATTACCTTCACAAAACGTCAACACGCCCTAATAGTTTGCTGAGACATCCCTCAAGGATCAGTTCCATTTGTTTGGCAACCCGTTCACTGTTTTCGATCTCAAGTTGTTGTAATAACTCTACGGTATAATGAAAAGAATTTTGTTTTTGCAGCTCTGCCAATTGGTGGATCGGATGCTCTGTATCAGTGAAGACACTGCAAGCTGCAATGAATAGACAACCCGGATAACGCTGTTTCTGTACTTTTTCCTTGAGGGTGTCGTAACGTGCCAGTAATTTCTGCTCAGGGCTCAAAACCTCATCTAGCAGGATCTGGCGCTGCCAGATTTCAATCTGCTGACTGTGATAGCGCAGGCAATCGTAGAGCAAGGCTTCTCGATCAGGCCAGAAATGCTTTATTTGATTGATATCAACCTCTAGGGGAGTTAAAAGCGTCTCCAATGTTGCTGACAGGCCATGCTGCTCAAGTAAATTCAGGGCATGACTAAGAACATATTCACGTTGCACAATTGCTCTCCTTTTAAATTATTTTTGTAGATGCTGTAAATGGTGGCTAAAGCGTCCTGCATCCATGAAACCACTGACTCGTGAATCGGGTAGCTCTTTTCCATGAGCATCAAAAAACAAGATAGTGGGAAGCCCCAATACCTTCAATTTATCCAGTAATTCTTTCTGTTTTGAACCGTTCTCCGTAACATTTGCCTGCAATACGAGAAATTGGCTTAATTGCGCCTGCACTTGTGGATCGGGGAAGGTATATTTTTCAAATTCCTTACACGCGACACACCAGTCCGCATAAAGATCCAACATAATGGGTTGATGGCGGTTCTCGGCCAGAATCTGGCTTAGTTCCTGCCAGTCACTGACTTGCTGAAACTTCAGTGATGGTTGCTGTTGTGTCGTAGCCGGATTTCCCCACACCCAATCCTGTAAGGGGCGTGAGGCGATGAGTGCCAGTACCAGTAAGATGAGTTGCAGGGTGCGTAGCCAGCCTTTTTTGCTGTTTAAGGTCAATGCGAAAGCCCAACCAAGGAAAGCGACTGCCAGCAAACTCCATAGCCTTATGCCCCACGTATCACCAAGTACACGCTCCAGTAGGAATACGGGGAGCGCCAGAATAATGAATCCGAAGGCTTCTTTAACGTACTGCATCCACGGGCCTCTGCGGGGCAGAAGTTTGTGACCGAATAGCGTGACGGCAATAAGTGGCAGGCCCATGCCAAGAGCATAGAGGTAAAGGGTCAGCCCGCCAAGCAGGGTATTACCGCTTTGGGCGATATAAAGCAAAATGGCACTGAGGGGTGCGGTAGTACAGGGGGAGGCGATCAGCCCCGCCAGGATTCCCATGACGAATACGCCAATGTAAGAGCCGCTTTTTTGTTGGTTGCTCCAGTCAACTAAACGAGTCTGGACAGAAGAGGGGAGCTGTAATGAGTACATCCCAAACATGGACAAGGCCAGCAAAATAAACAGAATTGATAGCCCCACCAGAATGTAAGGGTTCTGCAACGCGGCCTGAAACTGCAATCCGGCAGCGGCAACGATCAATCCCAACACGGTATAAGTGAGCGCCATTCCCTGCACGTAACTCATTGCCAACCAGAAAATGCGTTTTAAGCTATCGGGTCGCCGCTGCCCTAGAATAATACCGGAGATCAGCGGATACATGGGCAGAACGCAAGGTGTAAAGGCAATGCCAATCCCAATCAGCAATGCCCATAATGGTGAAAATGGCACGTCAGGTACGTTGGGAGGGGATTCTTCCTGCGGTAATGGTGCCTTCTGAGATGTCGTTATGTCAGGTTGTTTTGCGGCTTCATTGGCTGAGGGAATCGAGGCAATAACGGCTGACAATGGCACAGTTATTGTCTCTGGAGCATAGCAGAACCCGGCTTCCGCACAACCTTGGTACGTGACTTGCAGATTGGAGTCATTGGAGGCAGAAAGGATAGGGATGTTAATCCGTGCTGAACCAAAATGAACCTCAGTCTTGCCAAAAAACTCATCTTCGTGATCTACCGATCCGGAGAAATCGAGATGACCCAACGTTGCTTTTATCGGAGTGATGATGAACTGTTTTCGATAGAGGTAATAACCGGATTTGATATCCCAGTTTAGTGTGAGTTGATTGTCTTTCTGCTGAAAATCAAACACGAATGCTTGAGCTGCAGGAAGATAGCGATTTTGTCCCGGCGGTTCAAACAGCGCATTGGCCTTGATAGGAGAAATAGCTATGCCGCTCAACAGCAGAAGCAATATGAGAATATGTTTCATCATAAGATAATCTTTGACCTGCCTGTATCTTGGTTCATAAAATTTGCCAGAGTTAGCATGATATCTGAGTTAGAACTATAACTGATGAAACTCATGGCAGAAAGCGACTTGCCTAATATTAAGGCAATAAGCGGGTCATTTTAAGGAAAGGGTTTGAGGTGGGAATATTTCAGGGGTGTTTAAACCCCTGAAATAACATGCTGAAAATTTGGATAATTACAGGATCATACCACCAACCAGGAAACCGAATGTCACGGCTAACGCAACAGCAATGGTGCCCGGAATGAAGAATGGGTGGTTGAATACAAAACGCCCAATACGAGTGGTGCCGGTATCATCCATCTGCACAGCTGCAACCAGAGTCGGATAAGTTGGCAGGATAAATAGGCCAGAAACCGCAGGGAAAGAGGCGAGTGCTGTCAGTGGTGTGACATGCAGCGCCAGTACCATGGGCATCAGGGCCTTCGCGGTTGCTGCTTGCGAATAGAGCAGAGCAGAGCAGAAGAAGAATATAACAGCCAGCAGCCACGGTTGAGCATGGATCAAGCTACCCGCAGTTTCTTTAATCCAACCCATGTTAGCTTGAACAAATGTATCTCCTAACCATGCGACACCCATAATACAGATACACGCGCTCATACCGGCTTTAAAGGTGCTTGAATTTAAAATAGCATCGGTATTAACAGAGCAGATAACCGTTGTGAGGGTGGCGATGCTTAACATGATAATCAGTATCGCGCTGGTGGTATTCATCAGTGGTTTTTCAACTAAACCAAGGCTTGGGCTGTTAATAATCGCGTAAATAACGATCCCAACTACCCCTAACAGAAACAGCAGTACAGAGAGTTTAGCTTTTGGCTTGATATCAACTTTATGACTGCCACGTAGTTCAATTAGGCCATCTGCAAGGCGTTTTTGGTAGACAGGATCGTCAGACAGTTTGGAGTCAAAAAACCATGAGACGATGAATGACATCAAAATAATTGCAGCAAACGATGAGGGAATGATGACCATCAACATCTGAATATAGCTGACACCTTGCCCTTCCATGACAGAAGACATATAAACTACGGCTGCGGATATTGGCGAGGAAGTAAGTCCAATTTGTGCGGCTACGACAGCGGTTGATAGTGGTCGGCAGGGTTTAATGCCTTGTTCTTTTGCGACTTCGGCAATGACAGGTTGTGTTGCCAGAGAGATATTTCCTGTTCCGGCTAATAGCGTCAAGCAATAAGTGACAATGGGTGCGAGGATAGTGATGTATTTTGGATTTCTGCGCAGTAGTTTTTCTGTTTGTTGAACTAGATAATCTAGCCCGCCAGCTATTTGCATGACAGAAATAGCGGCGATGACTCCCATAATGATTGAAATAACGTCAAATGGAATGCTTCCCGGTTTGATTCCGATTGTGGCCAGTATTAAAACACCAAGTCCTCCCGCAAATCCAATTCCGATTCCCCCTAGTCGTGCTCCCAAAAAAATGGCCAGCAGAACGATAACTAATTCTACGGCTAGCATGTTATGTACTCCTTAGTTTATTTAATGTTGTGAAAATTTATTGTTAAATTTTTGTATTGCTGATAAAAATAAAAGGCATTCAATCCCGCTGAGTGAGTGGATTGATTACTAAAAAATCTTGTATTTCATTAAGTCATCATCAAAACATTTCACTTTATATACTGGATATTTTTCGTTATTAAGTAATTTAATAAAGATTACATCATTACACTTTGTTTTAACACAAACTTTTCGCGTTTTTAGAAGTGTAAATTATATTTAATTTTTGATATAAAAGTGAGTTACGACTCATAATTAGGAATAGCATAAATCATGCTATCTATAGCGTTAGGCATTAAATTACGATAAGTAATTTTAATGTGAATACTGTGCTGCTGTTAATGTATAAAACGTTTTAATGTGATACTTATTAATCTAAATGTTCATTAAATCACCTTGAGGTTGTCAAATAGCAAGAGATATGCCGTATTTTTGGTAGTTATAATGAAAAGTATATTATAATTACCTGTATTATATTTTTTACGCCTATATAAATATAAATCTATTATGACTTATTAATTTAAAGTAAAGTATTGCCAATTATAATTATAAAAATATGCACGGTAATAACGTAAGTAATAGTGCTTAATATGATGAAAATAGCGAATATTTAAGGGGGGGTATATTGCGATTAATTACAATATACACGATATTATCAGCCATAGGTGTGGCTAATATTAATGTTATTGCAATAAGTAAATAATTGGGAGGATTAATGATAAATAAGATTTAAAAATACTATTCTAATTTACCTTGGTTATTGGTTTTGAATAGTTCAATGTTATATGTTTTATTTATTTTTGCTCTTAATTTTATAAAAGTAAAGGTGGAATCATTTATATGATGAATTAAAAAGGCACGCTTCCGGTTGGAATTGCGTGCCTCAGTAATTAAGACGATTTCGTTATTATCATTATTTAATTAGTCGTCAAAACGTTTTGCTTTATAAGTTGGATGTTTCAGGTTCTCAACAGAGAAAATATCATCCAATTGTGCTTCGGTCAGCAAACCGCGCTCTAATACGACTTCACGAACACTCTTGCCTGTCTCTGCACAGATCTTGCCTACGATATCGCCATTGTGGTGGCCGATGAATGGGTTCAGGTAAGTAACAATACCAATAGAGTTAAATACAAAGCTTTCGCAAACTTCTTTATTGGCAGTAATACCGTTAACACATTTTTCAACCAGATTACGGCATGCATTGCTCAGGATGGAAATGGATTCAAACATCGCTTGCCCAATGGCTGGTTCCATCACGTTAAGCTGCAATTGACCTGCTTCTGATGCCATGGTGACACAGATATCGTTACCGATAACTTTGAAGCAGACTTGGTTGACGACTTCTGGCACCACTGGGTTAACTTTGGCTGGCATAATGGAAGAACCGGCCTGCAATTCTGGCAGGTTGATCTCATTCAGCCCAGTGCGAGGGCCGGAAGAAAGCAAACGCAGGTCGTTACAGATTTTGGACATCTTGACCGCCAGACGTTTCAATGCGCTGTGAACCATCACGTAAGCACCGCAGTCAGACGTTGCTTCGATGAGATCTTCTGCTGGCAGGCAAGGTAACCCTGTGACTTCAGCCAATTTTTCAACCACCAGCGTCTGGTAGCCTGGCGCGGTATTCAGGCCAGTACCAATAGCGGTAGCACCGAGGTTCACTTCCAGCAGTAATCCTGCTGTGCGGGTGATGTTTTTGATTTCTTCTTTCAATAACACGGAGAAGGCGCGGAACTCTTGGCCCAGTGTCATCGGAACCGCATCCTGCAATTGGGTACGGCCCATTTTCAGGATGTCAGCAAATTCAACGGATTTTTTGTCGAAACCGACTTGCAATAACTCGATGGAGGTAATCAATTTCATGATTGAATTATAGACAGCAATACGGAAACCAGTAGGATAAGCGTCATTGGTTGACTGGCTTTTGTTCAGGTGGTCGTTCGGATTCAGGTACTCATATTCACCTTTTGGGTGCCCCATCAATTCAAGACCGATATTTGCCAGTACCTCATTGGTATTCATGTTCAGTGAGGTGCCTGCACCGCCCTGAAATACATCAACAGGGAATTGATCCAGGCATTTGCCTGTGTTGAGGACTTCATCACACGCTTTGACAATAATGTCCGCAATTTTTCCAGGGATAGTATGGAGTTCTTTGTTTGCCAGTGCCGCGGCTTTTTTTACCAACACCATGCCACGGATGAATTCAGGCACATCATTGATAGTACGGTCACTGATATAAAAGTTTTCAATCGCACGCAGAGTGTGAATACCGTAATAGGCTTCAGCAGGGACTTCTCGTTTACCTAACAGGTCTTCTTCGATACGAATGTTGTTTGACATGAGAACCTTCTTTAATTTGGATACGTTTTTTTACTGTTCTATATACGTTTTTGTTGAGAATAATGTCGCCGTCAGCAACTGCCGTGATATTAATCACTTATCACTGAATTGCTGGCGCGATCATATGTGGATTTACCAGAAATGCCTTGTACCTGGATCACTTTATAGTGCGAATTTTATTAATGAAATAACATATGTGTGATTGAAGTCACGATTACGGAGATGTAAAGTCAAAGGTCTCAAGTATTGAAAAGCGTTATTATCATCCCCACGCTATGATTTACAAATTTTGTAATCCATAACTATGTCAATAAACGGTGAACATGCAAATTTAAGGGTTGTTTACTGGCCATGTAGCTCTTTGCTAACAATATTCAAAGGGAATATTTTCATCCCAATGATTTTATCACTCATTAATGAAAGGAGAACCACGTGCGTTGGCTCCCATTTGTCCTGATATGTTTGCTGGTTTACATCGAATCAGTCTTGTTTGTTCGCATTGCCTCTGAAGTCGGAGTCTTACTGACTCTGCTGCTAGTCATTTTTACTTCTTGTGTTGGTGTTTCCCTCGTGCGTAATCAGGGCATCAAGAATTTTATGTCGATGCAGCAAAAAATTGCTGCTGGCGAAAGCCCTGCGAAAGAGGCTATCAAAAGTGTTTCTCTGGTGATTGCGGGAGTTCTGTTAATATTGCCCGGATTTTTTACTGACTTTCTCGGATTGCTGTTGTTACTGCCATTCGCGCAGAAGCTGCTGACAGCAAAATTGCTGCCTCATATCACCTTTTACCGTCCGAATAATAATGGGCGAGATGGTCAGGGCGGCCATCATGGGCAGACTTTTGAGGGGGAGTATGAGCGCAGGCAAGATGATGCTTCCTATACACTGGATGGTCAGAAACGTCACGATGAACATGGCAACGAGCACGACAAAAAGTAATTGTTGCTTGCTTTGGCTGAGATTTCAGTGGGTAAGAAGAAAGTGAAATATTTTTTACTGTCCGCCCCTTGAAGTACTGCTTACAAGCCCCAACTTGTAGCTTCATGGTACTGGTTTTATTAGGCTCTAGTACCAATCCTCTTACCTGATATGGACTTTATTTACAGGAGATCTATCAATGAACATTCGTCCATTACATGACCGCGTTATCGTCAAGCGTAAAGAAGTTGAATCAAAATCTGCTGGCGGGATCGTTCTGACTGGCTCTGCGGCGGGCAAATCTACCCGTGGAGAAATTTTGGCAGTCGGCAATGGTCGTATCCTTGAAAACGGGGAAATGAAAGCGCTGGATGTAAAAGTGGGTGATATCGTTATTTTTAACGAAGGTTACGGTGTTAAGGCAGAAAAGATCGATAATGAAGAAGTGTTGATCATGTCTGAAAGCGACATTCTGGCAATTGTTGAAGCGTAATTGAACATTTTGCGCTTAGATCTTCTTAATTGAACGAATTTAAAGGAAAGACACAATGGCAGCTAAAGACGTAAAATTTGGTAATGATGCTCGCGGCAAAATGCTGCGCGGTGTGAATGTACTGGCTGACGCAGTTAAAGTGACTCTGGGTCCTAAAGGCCGTAACGTTGTTTTAGATAAATCTTTTGGTTCGCCTGTAATCACTAAAGACGGCGTATCTGTAGCGCGTGAAATCGAATTAGAAGATAAATTCGAGAACATGGGTGCGCAGATGGTTAAAGAAGTTGCCTCTAAAGCCAACGATGCGGCAGGCGACGGTACTACCACTGCAACTGTACTGGCACAGTCTATCGTCACTGAAGGTCTGAAAGCCGTTGCTGCTGGCATGAACCCGATGGATCTGAAACGCGGTATCGATAAAGCAGTTATTGCGGCTGTTGAAGAATTGAAAAAACTGTCCGTACCTTGCTCTGATTCCACTGCCATTGCGCAGGTTGGTACAATTTCTGCCAACTCCGACGAAACCGTAGGTAAATTGATCGCTGAAGCGATGGATAAAGTCGGTAAAGAAGGTGTAATCACCGTTGAAGAAGGTACTGGTCTGGAAGATGAACTGGATGTTGTTGAAGGTATGCAGTTCGATCGCGGCTACCTGTCTCCTTATTTCATCAATAAACCAGAAGCAGGTTCTATCGAGCTGGAAAACCCATATATCCTGCTGGTTGACAAGAAAATTTCTAACATCCGTGAACTGCTGCCAGTTCTGGAAGGTGTAGCCAAGGCAAGTAAGCCGCTGGTTATCATCGCTGAAGACGTTGAAGGCGAAGCGCTGGCAACGCTGGTTGTCAACAACATGCGTGGTATCGTGAAAGTGGCTGCGGTTAAAGCCCCTGGTTTTGGTGATCGCCGTAAAGCAATGTTGCAGGATATCGCTACTCTGACCAACGGTACTGTGATTTCTGAAGAGATCGGTCTGGAGCTGGAAAAAGCGACTCTGGAAGATCTGGGTCAGGCAAAACGCATTGTTATCAACAAAGACACCACAATTATCATTGATGGCGTAGGCGAAGCAGTCGCAATTGCTGCACGCGTTACTCAAATCCGTCAGCAAATCGAAGAATCAACTTCTGACTATGACCGTGAAAAACTGCAGGAGCGCGTAGCGAAACTGGCAGGCGGTGTGGCAGTGATCAAAGTCGGTGCTGCAACTGAAGTTGAAATGAAAGAAAAACGCGCTCGCGTTGACGATGCTCTGCATGCGACCCGCGCAGCAGTAGAAGAAGGTGTTGTTGCTGGTGGTGGTGTTGCACTGGTTCGCGCTGCTGCTGCTATCTCTGCTCTGACTGGTGACAACGAAGATCAAAACGTGGGTATCCGCGTTGCTCTGCGTGCAATGGAAGCGCCAATGCGTCAGATCGTAGAAAACGCAGGTGAAGAGCCATCTGTGGTTGTGAACAACGTGAAAGCAAGCCAGGGTAACCACGGTTATAACGCTGCAACTGAAGAGTACGGCGATATGATCGCGATGGGTATTCTGGACCCAACTAAAGTCACTCGCTCTGCACTGCAATTCGCAGGTTCTATCGCTGGTCTGATGATCACGACTGAAGCGATGATTACCGATCTGCCTAGAGATGACAAAGCTGACTTAGGTGGAGCTGGTGGCATGGGCGGCATGGGTGGAATGGGCGGCATGATGTAATGCTGTTGATCCTGGTGATGGAATTGCCCATCCAATAGGATAAAAACTTTGAAGGCGAGCAGAAAAATCTGCTCGCCTTTTTACTTTTTTGTCTTAATGGAATACAAAAGAGTCTATTTATCATCACGGTAGAATTTCCAACAATAATGGGGAAAGACATGCGAATTAAGATCTTACTCGGAGCGTCAATCTTACTGCTGGCTGGATGTACAACGAACAATCAATTAACGGCCGCAGGTTCCAATGTACGTTTTGTGGATACTCAGCCGGGCAGTGAATGCCAGCGATTGGGCGAAGTGATAGGTATGCAAAGCAATTGGCTCAATGGTATTGGCAATGAAAGCAGTTCAATGCGCAATGCGGCCAATGACTTGCGTAATAAAGCGGCAGAATTGGGTGGGAACGTCATTTATGGCGCAAATAGCCCACTTAGCCGAACAGAAAACCTGTTGGGCAGTTTTGTGCCACTCGATAGCAAAATGGTAGGTCAGGTTTATAAGTGTCCATAAGTATCGACAAAAGACAGAGGCTTAACCCTGTGCTGTAAATCCTTATTGCGTGAAGAGAGATCATTTACAGTGTTATTGTTTGGTTTAATAAACCGTCAGTTAGGGCAGCAGCCAGAAAAACGTAACAGAACATGGTTGGCTCTGTGTACGTTTTAGTTTCTGGCGTTGTCCGTTCCTGAACGTGTCTAATGACGACGCTTGCCAACATTATCAATTGATCAATTGTTTTGCTTCAATCCCAAATCCAGAGGGGTTTTGCTCGGCTCACCGCCAATTTCTCTTGTCAGGCACGGAACTAAATAACCGGATATTTTAGTCAGTAATTCCCGCATGATAGCTTTTGCTTCTTCATCGCCTACCAGAAAGTGTGCGGCACCTTGCACCTTATCCAATATATGGATGTAGTAAGGCAAGATACCTGCATCAAATAGTGTATTACTTAAATCTGCCAGAGTATCTGCGCTGTCATTTACATTACGCAGCATCACACTTTGGTTCAGTAGCGTTACGCCAGCCTGTTTTAGCCACATCATTTTGTCGCGAAACGTATTATCAATTTCATTTGCATGGTTAATATGAGTTACCATAACTATCTGCAAATGTGATTGTGCGAAACGATTACACAATGAAAGTGTGATCCTATCAGGGATCACCACGGGCAAACGGGTATGAATGCGTAGCCGCTTGATGTGTGAAATGGATTCAAGGCGAGTTATCAGCCAGTCCAGTTCGTGATCTTTCGCCATGAGAGGATCACCGCCGGAGAAGATGATCTCATCAAGCTCAGGGTGCTGTTCGATGTAATCCAGTGCGAGTTGCCAGTTGTTTTTGTTGCCTTTGTTATCCTCATAGGGGAAATGGCGCCGGAAACAGTAACGGCAATTAACCGCGCATCCCCCTTTGACCAGCAGCAGGGCACGATTGCGGTATTTGTGCAGTAACCCGGGAACCGCACTGCGTTGTTCATCTAGCGGATCGGTTGAAAAACCAGGGTGAGTTTCAAATTCTTCCCGTGCGGTCAGGACTTGCAATAACAATGGATCATGAGGATCGCCTTTTTTCATCCGTGCTGCAAACGCTCTTGGCACACGCAGGGGAAACAAACGCTTCGCTTCATTGCCTTCTTTCAACATGGCGTGCGTATTTAAGGATAATAATTGCAGTAGCTCATTAGGATCAGTAATGACATCTGCAAGTTGTTTTAGCCAGACTTCTCTGACAGGGGGAATGTGGGTTATAATGTGTGCCATTTTTTGGCTAAGCCATTTTGTTAAAAATTAGAGGATCTCCATGGCTACTTATAGTACCAACGAATTCCGTTCAGGTCTTAAAATCATGTTTGATGGCGAGCCGTGCGCTATTCTAGAAAGCGAATTTGTTAAACCAGGTAAAGGGCAGGCATTTGCCCGTGTGCGTCTTCGTAAACTGATCTCCGGCAAACTGCTAGAGAAAACCTTCAAATCAACGGATTCCGTTGAAAGTGCCGATGTCGTGGATATGAACCTGACCTATCTATATAACGATGGTGAGTTCTGGCACTTCATGAACAACGAGACTTTTGAACAGTTGGCTGCGGATGAAAAATCTGTCGGTGACAGCACTAAATGGCTGATCGATCAGGCTGAATGCATTCTGACCCTGTGGGATGGACGTCCTATTTCTGTGACTCCACCAAACTTTGTTGAACTGGAAATTACTGAGACAGATCCAGGTCTGAAAGGGGATACTGCAGGTACTGGTGGTAAACCAGCAACCCTAAGCACTGGCGCTGTCGTGAAAGTTCCTCTGTTCGTACAGGTTGGTGAAGTGATTAAAGTTGATACTCGTTCCGGCGAATACGTTTCTCGCGTGAAGTAATCGCATTTGCTATTGAAAAAACCGCAGTATCTTCGTTTAGAGGCTGCGGTTTTTTTATTGGTGGTAATCAGGCGCTATCATTGCGGCTATCAGAGAGGATAGCTATAATCCAGCGGCATTTCTTATTGTTTTCCGGGACGACCCGGACAAATATCATCTCATCGGGGACGACCCCATTGCCATTTTGATAAAAGGAAATGGTATGTCTTGGTTAATTCTTCTGGTTGCGGGTTTGCTTGAAGTTGTGTGGGCAGTCGGCCTTAAATACACTCAGGGGTTTTCCCGTTTGATGCCCAGCCTGATAACCATCAGCGCGATGATGGTCAGTATAGGGTTATTAGCCTATGCGATGAAAAATTTACCCGCAGGAACCGCTTATGCCGTGTGGACGGGAATTGGCGCTGTAGGAACGGCAATTTTCGGTATCATGGTATTTGGGGAGTCAGCCAATTTTGCCAGAATACTGAGCCTTGGTTTGATTGTTGCAGGTATTATTGGTTTGAAATTAGCAAGTTGATTGTTTGTAAATGAACCCAGCAAATGCTGGGTCTAATTTCAATTATTTTTTGACGTAGCGTGAAGGCCATATTTCTTCTGGCGTGCGTTCCAGCGCTTCCGCGATAAGACGCTCGCCTTTTGGCCAGTGACGCTGTAATGCATTGGCAAGGGTTGATGATGCTAGCCCGGCGGCTCGCGATACTTCTGACAACGTTGTCCCGCGCTTTTTCAATTCAGCGATGATATCAGCGGGATGCCAGTCTTTCTTTTCCATTCTTTAGGTCTCCAATTACCTGTCATCTTTTCAATTAAACAGTAGACTATAAGTCACATATCATAGCATAACTCAGCTTAAAACGTGACTCATAGTCCGTGGCCTGATAAGTAACACGAATCGATACTTATCAGATGAAAATGTCGAACAACATCAAGTCCCTTTTTGGGCAAAGAATTAGATATCTCAGGAAAGAAGCGGGGATGTCGCAGGAAGCTTTTGCCGATAAATGCGGATTGGATCGCACTTATATCAGCGGCATTGAGCGTGGAGTCAGAAATCCTACTTTAGAAATTATTTATGTCATTGCTAATGGCTTACAGATTGAACTGAATGAATTGTTTAATCTTGAAACAAGATTACCTCCGAATTAAGGCCCATTATCAATTTTCCATTCCGTTTTTTTATCGCTGATTTAATGATCAATAACCTAGCCTCGATAATGGGAATTGACCATATAAAAATGTAAGTTAGGTGCTCGTGGTGAGCATATGAAATCTATGCTGCTTTTTATATATGATATTTGTTTTTGCTATATCATCTGATGATGCTTTGTGTAATCGGGTGATCAAATGCGCTTTGATGAAAAATAAGCAGGAAATGAGATGATGTTACTGATCCCTGAATTCGCGATTGGGGCGGCTGTTGGCTTGATTAAGCCGCTTTTATTGCCCGGCTAAAATCTTCTTTTGACCATTGAAGCTGAGAAGCAGCTTCAATGGTATTCCAAGGACATATTGGACGCCGCTGTTAATATCAGGACGCTGTTTCGCCAATATTTTTCAGGGCATTAATCACCAATTGCCAGAATTTGGCTTGATCCAATTTTACGGCAACTTGTGTATGGCAATCTTTTGGTGGCGGGAAACGGAAATCAGCGACAGTCATGCCCGTTGTTAAGGTTCCGGCCAGCTCGATATTCACGGGGACTTTTTGTGTTGTCATCACGGTAGGATCGATCACATAAGCGACTGCACAGGGATCATGCACCGGAGGATAGTCAAAACCCTGCGATTCCCGATACCTCTCCCCATAAAACTGCAACGCATCTAAAACGAATTGGGCAGGACGGGTTTTGATCTTGGAGATAGCGTCAATGACATCAGGCGTTGCCTGAGCTTGATGCGTCAGATCCAGCCCCACCATCGTCAGGGGCCATTTTTCATTAAAAATAATATGTGCCGCTTCAGGATCGATCATGATGTTGAATTCAGCGACAGCGCTCCAGTTACCAGTATGGTAGCCACCTCCCATCAACACGACTTCTTTTACGCGTTCAACAATATGTGGAGACTTACGGGCGGCAAGGGCAATATTTGTCAAACCTGCCGTTGGAACCAAGGTAATGCTCTTGGGGGGATTTTCCATAATGATGTCGATAATCAAATCAACAGCGTGACGGGCATCCAGCCTTAATGCAGGTTCAGGCAAAACGACGCCATCCAGACCGGTTTCACCATGAATTGCTGGTGCAGTTTGGATATCTCTGACCAATGGTCTATGACACCCTGCGGCAAAAGGAACATTGTGAATATTGGCGATGCGGGCAATTGAAAGGGCATTGCGGGTGACTTTATTCAAGGTTTGGTTGCCAACAACCGTAGTCACCGCCAGTAGTTCAATGTCAGGATTTCCATGAGCAAGCAGTAACGCAATGGCATCATCATGCCCGGGATCGCAATCAAGGATAATTTTCTTGGGGAGCATCTTCATTCCTTTTAGTGATAACTAAACACAAATGTAGATGTTAAGAATAATTCACCTTGGATAAAGATTCCCCCAACACTAATCACAAAACGACAAGATAAAAATCTAAATTTATTAATAATATGTTTAATAATTGTGACATAATTAACATATAAATAATAAATGATTTGAGCATTGTAAGTACATATGATTCATATATGTATGCTATAAAAAACAAACAGATAGTTGCTGGTGTTATCATTATTAATTTATTAATAAAATAAAAGGTGAATGTATTTGTTGTTATTCCGCCTGAATAAACAATGTTAAATAAATGCGACAAAGTGTCCCTGAAGAAACAGAGTAACAAAATTGTTGGCTGTACATCATCAGGGAGTAGGCAGATGCTCACGGGGTATAACATGAATAATAATCTTGATTCATTAACATACTATGCTGCAACCAAAAAATATGATCTTCGCTTTCCCACACTGACAGAAGACTTGGATGTTGATGTTGTTATCATTGGTGGCGGGTTTTCCGGTGTGAATACGGCACTGGAGCTGGCTGAAAAAGGCATCACCAATATTGCTATTCTGGAAGGTCGGACGTTGGGATATGGCGGAACGGGGCGCAATGGCGGTCAAGTTATGGCGGGTATTGGTCATGATTTGGATAGGATTAAACGTCATGTCGGTGAGAAAGGTCTAGAGACTATTTTTAAAATTAGCAACATGGGTGCAGGAATTATTCGTGACCGGATCGCTAAGTACGATATCAAGGCGGATTTTTGTAAGGGTTACGGCTATCTGGGTTATAACGCCCGGCAGGAGAAAACTTTGCGGGGCTGGCTGAAAGAGTTTCAGGCAGCGTGTCCCGATGAAGAGATTGAACTTTATGTCGGTGCTGATGTTAAAAAAGTCATTGGTTCAGATCTTTATACCTGTGCGCTGAAGCATATGGGTGGGGGACACGTTCATTCACTCAATCTGTTGCTGGGGGAAGCTAAGGCTGCAACGGAGCAGGGTGTCAGAATTTTTGAAAACAGCCAGGTGGTGAATGTGGAATATGGCCCACGGGTCACAGTTCGCACAGCAATGGGGACGGTACGGGCAAGTAAGATACTGTGGGCGTGCAATGCTTTCCTGAATGGTCTTGAACCGACTATCTACAAAAAAACGATCAATACTTACGCTTTCCAGCTAATGACGGAAGAACTGTCAGACGATCTGATTGAAAAGATCAGCCCGATTCGTGGGGCATACAGTGATATTAGTCCTGTCATCAACTACTACCGAGTTACCAAAGAGAACCGAGTGCTGTTTGGCAGTGCTACACAATATCTTGAGTATATCCCTTCTGATTTAAAAGCATGGAACCGCAAACGTATGCTGGATGTCTTCCCCTACCTGAAAGATGTGAAAATTGAATTGGCATGGGGCGGGCCACTATCTTGTAGCGTCAACTTGTTCCCACAAATTGGCTCTTTGCCCGAACATGACAATGTGTTTTATGTACAGGGTTATTCAGGATTTGGTGTAACGCCGAGTCACATTGTCTGCAAAATCTTGGCAGAAGGAATGAGTGAAGGCTCTGAACGTTACTCACTGATGAGTTCGATTCCTCATCTCAATGTTGTGGGCAAAGACAAATTAAGGAGCCTGCTCCTTTCTGTCGGCAAAACTTGGCACCAAGCTTCAGGCTATTGGAAAGGCCGTCGCTAGTTTTATCACTTTTTTGACGTTTTTTATTTTTGTTCTTTTTTTGAATAATAAATTCTGAAAGGTAAAAGTCATGATAAAGCCATTATTGTTAGATCAAGCACTTCCTGAATTAATGCCTATTGGCAGTGTCACTCATCTTGGTTCTATTGTGTTGGAGGGGGATCCCCAGGCAAGTGGCGCAATGACCCACGGAGAGCCTACGGATAATCTGACTTGCGGTATTTTTGCCTGCACCAGGGGTAAATTTAAAATGATCTATCCCTTTGATGAAATGGCGACGGTTCATGAAGGCTCGGTGAAACTGACCGATGTCAAAACGGGGGCTACGGTTGAATACCATAAGGGCGACTCTTGGTTTGCGGCGAAAGGCACTGAAATGGTGTGGGAAATCACCACTGAACGCTTTGTTAAACATTACATGGCGTGTGTGAACGCTTAAATGTCGGGCTAACCAGAGAGGAAACATGATGAGTGAAATAACCTTGCTAAAGCCCGTTACGGATTTTCTGCAACGTCCTCATGGTCATTATATCAACGGGTTATCCATTCCTGGTCAGGGAAACAACACCTTTTCTGTCGTTAATCCTGCTTCTGATGAAGTGATCGCTAAAGTTAATCGAGGAGAGGAAGCTGAGCTAAATTTGGCAATGGAAGCAGCCTCGAAGGCTTTTCATGGTTCATGGGCGCAGACATCGCCTATGGAGCGGGGTAATTGCCTGAACCGGCTGGCTGATTTATTGCAAAAACACGGTGAAGAATTAGCCCAGCTGGAAAGTTTATGTTCAGGTAAACCGATCCAGCTTTCTCGAATGTTAGACGTGGGCGCTTCTGCTGATTACCTGCGTTATTTTGCCGGTTGGTCGAGCAAAATTAGTGGTGAGACATTGAATGTTTCATTGCCATCACTCAAAGGGGAAAAATACACGGCCTTTACCCGACGTGAACCAATTGGCGTGGTGGTTGGCATTATTCCGTGGAATTTTTCCATTATGATTGCCATCTGGAAACTGGGGGCGGCACTGGCCTGTGGTTGTACTTTAGTACTGAAGCCCAGTGAGTATACCCCTTTGACTATGCTTCGTGTGGCAGAATTGGCGAAAGAAGCCGGGATACCCGATGGCGTGATTAATGTCGTCAATGGTTCTGGCGCTAGGGTTGGGTCAGCTCTGCTCGCTCATCCCCAATGTGCCAAAGTCACTTTTACTGGCTCAGTCCCGACCGGCACGATTATCGGTAAGTCGGCGATAGAGTATGGCTTGACTCGTGCGACGCTGGAACTGGGAGGCAAGAATGCGGCTGCTTTCCTGTCTGATATGTCAGTTGAAAAGATTGTTGATGGTGTATTGGAAGCCGGTTACTTGAATCAGGGGCAAATCTGTGCGGCAGCGGAACGTTTCTATATCCCATCTGTTCACATGGATGCGGTCTTAAAATTACTTTCTGAACGTTTGTCAGCGATGAAAATCGGCTCTCCTCTTGATGAATCAACCGAAATGGGGCCTTTGGCAAACAAAGAGCATTACGAAAAAATCCTGTCCCTGTTTGAAAAAGCGCGTCAGGATGGCAGTGAGATCGTATATGGTGGCCATGCGCTGGAAGGCGAAGGTTTTTTTGTCGCACCAACGATTATCCGAGCCAAGAGTGCTGAAGACACATTAATGCAAGAAGAAACCTTCGGGCCGATAGGAACGTTCCTCAGCTATGATGATGAAGAAGAATTAATTGTCATGATGAACGCGACGCCATTTGGTCTGTCTGCCAGTTTATGGACGAATGATCTCAGTAAGGCGATGCGTATGATCCCCCGGATTCAAGTGGGTACTTTGTGGATTAATATGCATACGTTTCTGGATCCAGCGGTGCCTTTTGGTGGCGTGAAGTCGTCGGGCATTGGCCGGGAGTTTGGTAGTGCATTTATTGAGCATTACACCGAACTGAAATCGGTTATGGTTCGTTATTAATCACGCATTATTACAGCTTATTTTCGTGATTTATTTTCAGCTTGTGATTAAGCCGCTATGATATATGATATTAGGAATCATTATCATTTGATTGGCGGTTTATTATGATCAGTGCAAAGCGGGGTTTAAAACTGGCTTTTTGGCAGAGTATCACCGGATTATGGGGGAGTTTGTTATTCAGTCTGATGGCGTCAATACTGGTAATAACCGGGGCAGGGATCGAGCAATTTAAGATAAGTATTCTGGCTGCTATGCTGTTGACACTTGTGCTGCTGCTGCATCGCGATGCACGCCATTTCCTCTTAATTCCTGCGGGTATTGCTGTAATGTGCAGCTTATTCGCGGGCTTGCGCTATGCGGAGTATTTTTGAGATAGCGTGAATTCTTAAGAAGATTAGTTGAGAATGGGATGAAATAAAGAAATGAATACAGGGAGCAGATAAATATTAACAGTGGTGCGAAGGGGGGGACTTGAACCCCCACGTCCATACGGACACTAACACCTGAAGCTAGCGCGTCTACCAATTCCGCCACCCTCGCAGGTACTGCCATTTATCTAATTTGTTTAACCGACGACTGTCTGATTTGGTGCGAAGGGGGGGACTTGAACCCCCACGTCCGTAAGAACACTAACACCTGAAGCTAGCGCGTCTACCAATTCCGCCACCCTCGCAAATTCAGACACTATCAACCAAACAGATAGCATGGAGGCGCATTCTAGAGATTTTACGGCTAACGTCAATCATTATTTATCGAGAAAGAGCATGAATGGTGCAAAAAACGGCACACTGGTGTTATGGGTGAGGCAGATACACAAGAATTGCCTGCCCGTTAAAACTGAGCAGGCAAGAAACGGCTTGCTTGTTACCTTTTGGTTGCTTGGTAGACCTTGAATTTACCTGTCTGCGCGATAAGCTTATGGTTGCCAAAGGTACTATCCAGCAGAGCGGGATAAGGTAGGAAAGCGTTCGCTACGATCCGCAATTTACCGCCAGACTTCAGATAGTTTGGCGCCATGCGGATCAGGTCGTCAGCCGCGGCTAAATTGGTTTTTAAACCATCGTGGAATGGTGGATTGGAAATGATCCAGTCGAATTTTTCCTCAATAGCGGAATACACATTGCTGGTGACAACATTGCCTTCCAGTTTATTGGCTTTCAGTGTGGCCTTGCTGGATGTTATGGCTGCGGCATTGACATCACTCAGTGTCAGTGTCAAATCAGGGTTTTTCTTACCCAGAACCGCTGCCAATACGCCTGAGCCACAAGCGATATCCAGCAGACTACCAGAAACAGGGCCATCAAAAGTAGAAAGCAACAAACGACTGCCGACATCCAGATCATCTTGGCTGAATACGCCAGGCAGCGTGTTGACGGTGACATCACCTACCTGATAGCTGTTCCACCAATTATTTTGATCAAATTGAACCTGATTTTCCAGTTGACCATAGAAGAGACTGCAACGGCGGGCAGTATCCACTTTCTGGAAAGTCACAATACCTTCCATTAATTTATCAACACTGCGTACACCAGTGCGATTCTCGCCGACCACAAAAACACCGGTTCCGGGCGGCAGAATGGAAAACAGGCTGCGTAACTGGAAGCGCGCTTCATGTTTACTTTTTGGCCAGTAATAAATCAATGTATCACACCCTTTGACAAATGCGCTGTCCGCAACGAGGCCAAAAGAGGCATTGTCACCCAGTTGACGGATCAGGGATTGCCAGTGGTGATATTGGTTAGTATGTACTCGCACACTTCCGGCTTCGATTTCCGTTGCCAGATTGTCCTGAAGATCACCGGCAAGCAGCAGGTGATGGTTGATGAATTGCTCATGGTGGCGCAGGATAACTTCGCTGGCCGGGGTTAATACTGACATCTATGTATAGCTCCTTATAAATCTTTATCCAAGTATAAACATCGGAGGGCAAAATTGTGATGCTATGCTGATTGGCGTAGAGATAAGCCCTCTGATAGTATATTACCTGTTATTTTTTATGGCAGATGGAATAAAACACGATGACGAAGCGTGACAGATTACTCGCCCAATTGGGGATCACCCAGTGGGTTGTGCGCAGCCCGAGAGCCTTGCAAGGTGAATTGTCTGTCCTCATCCCTGACTCAACTCGTCTGTTGATCATTACCCATGATCATATTGATTTAAGTCATTCATTGTTTGCTGATATTTTTACAGCCATGGGGATTGATGCCTCATCGGTTTATTGCATCACGACAAAAGATGTTGAGCTGCTTTCAGAATCAATCCATTGTCCATGCTGGCTGTTGGGGGTTGATATTACCTTATCAATACAAGGGATTTCTTTGAGAAGCCCAGCATTAAATGACTTATCCCTTGACGGGAATGCAAAACGCTCTCTTTGGCAACAAATTTACCATTATGAAGAATATTTCTCTATTAACTCCCGCTGATCTTCCCGCAGCATTTCAAATAGAACAGTTCAGTCATGCATTCCCGTGGAGTGAAAAAACCTTTTACTCCAACCAGGGAAAGCGTTATCTGAATTATAAAATCACGCTGAATGACCAGATTATCGGCTTTGCAATCATACAGTGTGTTGTGGATGAGGCCACGCTATTTAATATCGTCATCCACCCTGAGCATCAATCGCAGGGGCATGGAAGAGCGTTGTTGACTCACCTGATCAATGTGCTGCCAGAAAAGCAGATTAATACGCTATGGCTTGAAGTACGAAGTTCAAATACATCAGCGATTGGTTTGTATGAAGATCTGGGTTTCAACGAAGTTTCTATCCGTAAGAATTATTACCCAACGGCGACGGGAAAGGAAGATGCCATTATTATGGCTTTACCTCTGTTTGCTGGTTGATTTATGAACTTATTTTGTTCATCGTTTGCTTTGTGTTGTCAGAAAATATGCGACTTTTCCTGTCTGGCCGAGGGGTCTGTCACTCCTGAAGTCGTTGAACGAGTTCGCCGCGCCATGAGTGAAAAAGATGATAGCACTCAGCCAGATAATCATTGATTGTTTATAAATCCAAGTTCAGCGAAAATAAGCCCCAATCACGATTAACATGACGGATTTGCAGGCGAAGGGTCGTTCGGGGCGCTTCCCTAATAGTATCAATCCGCGTATAGACTAGAAGATCCTAATTGATGTCAAATTTTCCATTCCAGCAGGAAGTCGCGAAACGACGAACCTTTGCAATAATTTCTCACCCCGATGCGGGTAAAACCACCATTACTGAAAAAGTATTACTGTTCGGACAGGCGATCCAGAAAGCGGGGACGGTAAAAGGTCGCGGCTCTAACCAGCACGCTAAATCAGACTGGATGGAGATGGAAAAACAGCGTGGTATCTCCATTACCACCTCTGTGATGCAGTTTCCTTATGATGATTGTTTGGTTAACTTACTGGATACTCCAGGGCACGAAGACTTCTCCGAAGATACTTACCGTACTCTGACGGCGGTTGACTGCTGCCTGATGGTCATTGATGCCGCGAAAGGTGTTGAGGATCGTACCCGTAAGCTGATGGAAGTCACCCGTCTGCGTGACACTCCAATCCTGACATTCATGAATAAACTCGACCGCGATATCCGTGATCCGATGGAAGTGATGGATGAAGTGGAAAATGAGTTGAAGATTGCCTGTAGCCCGATTACATGGCCAATCGGCTGTGGTAAATCCTTCAAGGGGGTTTATCATCTTTACCTTGATGAAATTTACCTGTATCAATCCGGTCAAGGGCATACCATTCAGGAAGTCCGTGCCATTAAAGGATTGAATAACCCTGAGCTGGATGCGGTTGTTGGGGAAGAGTTGGCGAATCAATTACGTGAAGAGCTGGAACTGGTAAAAGGGGCATCACATGAGTTTGATCAGGAAGCCTTTTTACAGGGTGAGCTAACACCGGTATTTTTCGGCACAGCACTGGGTAACTTCGGCGTTGACCATATGCTGGATGGCCTTGTCAAATGGGCGCCAATGCCAATGCCTCGTCTGACTGATGCGCGTGAAGTGACAGCAGAGGAAGAAAAATTCACGGGTTTTGTTTTCAAAATTCAGGCCAATATGGACCCGAAACACCGTGACCGCGTGGCATTCCTGCGTGTTGTTTCCGGTAAATATGAAAAGGGTATGAAACTGCGTCAAGTCCGCCTCAAGAAAGACGTTGTCATTTCAGATGCACTGACCTTCATGGCAGGAGATCGCTCTCATATCGATCACGCATATGCTGGGGATATTATCGGCTTGCATAATCATGGCACGATCCAGATTGGTGATACCTTTACCCAGGGCGAAGAACTGAAATTTACCGGTATTCCTAACTTTGCGCCAGAATTATTCCGTCGTATCCGACTGCGTGACCCTCTGAAACAAAAACAATTGCTGAAAGGTCTGGTTCAGTTATCGGAAGAGGGGGCAGTACAGGTATTTCGTCCTCTGGCTAATAACGATCTGATCGTTGGGGCGGTGGGTGTGCTTCAGTTTGACGTCGTTGTTGCCCGTTTGAAGAGCGAATACAACGTTGAAGCATTGTATGAATCCGTCAATGTTTCCACCGCTCGCTGGGTAGAGTGCAACGATGCGAAGAAACTGGAAGAGTTCAAGCGCAAGAATGAATTGAACTTGGCACTCGATGGTGGTGATAACTTAACTTATATTGCACCAACAATGGTCAATTTAAATCTAACCAGCGAACGTTATCCCGAAATTTCTTTCCGTAAAACACGCGAACACTAATTCTTTTTATATCATAGGGTCAACAAATAGTTGACCCTTGTCAGTTTGTAACCTCTTTCTGTATTTTTTCTATACAAAGAACAATAATCTGTTTTAGTGAAAAAATTCGTGATTTATTGTAAATCATACTTCATTTATGTCATATGGTGATATATTATTCTGGTGCTGTTCTTACCCACATAACATGACGGAAGGTGATAGGATGAAACACATAAAGTTTACACATTCACTACTGGCTATTGTTTTAGGTTCAGTTCTGATAAGTAGTAACGCACTGGCTGCATTAACATCTCCAGCTAGCACATTGGAAAGTGTAAGCAGCAAAGTTGACAACTCTTTGAAACACGCAGACGCTTATGTAAGCGATAGCAGTATTACTGCGCAAGTAAAAGCGGATTTACTGAAAACTAAAGGATTAGATAGCAATGATATTTCAGTGAAGACGGAAAAAGGTATTGTTCATCTTTCAGGTTTTGTCAAAAACACATATCAGGCTAAACAAGTAGCCAAAATTGTTCATAAAGTGCATGGTGTCAAGTCAGTGAAAAACACATTAAAGGTTAAAAAATAATCTTAATAATTGACTGGGTGGCTGCTAATAGGCCACTCTTTTTATTGTTACTGTTTTATATCCATTAGGAATTTATTTATATTTTCTGCTTCAGAATTAAATCTCCACTTATCAATAAATAATATAAATATAGGTCGAATTTTTTTATTAAATTAAGAATTATAATTCGTCGTTTTTAATAAATAATTAATCTAATAATATATTAAATGGAGTTTTTATTGTATGTTGTTAATGATTTATTATTATTTGTAATTTTATTTATTATGTATTTGATATTATATGGATTTTGTTTAATTAAATAATTAATAGATCTTTAAGGGCGATGTAATATTATATTTATCAATAGTAATGCCAGATGTTTTTTTCTCACCGAAGATATAAATTTATTGATGTAGCGCTAATATTTTTAGCGTTCATTGTTTTAAAAATTATTTTCGGAAAATACCTTCTTTTTTTCTTTTTATTGTCATTATAAAATGACTTCCCTAGGGAGTCATGCTACTGCTACTTGGTTAAGCACTTTTATAACGGGTAGAATACTTTTAGGTATGTAAAGTCCCGTTCGTATATAGCTACACTTCGGTACTTTACATTTCACCAGATTGTAAGTAATCAGTATCCTCTAAAACTTCTGTGGGAAAACGATTCCTCAGGGGGATTTTACTTTCCTTTTTTCATAATATAGCTTCAGTATTTGTGGTACCCTCTATTTTTCACTATTTAACGAAAATTTTACAAACGTATTGTTTGAACAACAATATACTGATAGATAGTCATTATTCAGATTACTCTATGACACTGTCATTGATTTTTTAGGAGGAAGTGTGGGGAAACATATTCCAATAACGTTGGGTAACATAGAACCTTTAGCTTATAAATCACAGATCAAGCCAGGAAAAATTGCACTTGTTTGTGAAGGTGGTGGGCAGCGGGGGATTTTTACCGCAGGTGTTTTGGATGAATTCCTCCGGCTTGGCTTTAATCCGTTTGAATTGTTCCTTGGAACTTCCGCGGGTGCCCAGAATATCTCTCCCTATATTTGTGGTCAGCGGGGCTATGCCCGCAGAGTGATCAATCGTTACACAACCGCACCCACTTTTTTTAATCCGCTGCGTTTTGTCCGTGGCGGGCATTTGATCGATCTGGATTGGTATATTGATACTATATCTGAACAATTACCGCTGAATACCTCTGTTGCGATGCATCAGTTTGATGCTGGCCGTGAATTCTACATGTGTGCCTGCCGCGCAGATAACTTTGAACCTGATTATTTTCACCCTAATGAACATAATTGGATGGAGATCTTGAAAGCCTCCAGCGCCATTCCGGGGTTTTATCGCAATGGCGTTACCCTTGGTGACACAGTTTATCAGGATGGTGGCATTTGTGACGCGATTCCGGTACAAGAAGCTTATCGCCGTGGCGCAGATACGATTGTCGTGATCAGGACAGTGCCTTCACAGCTTTATTATACCCCGCAGTGGTTCAAGCGGATGGAGCGCTGGTTGGAAGCCAGTAGCCTGCAAAAGATGGTCAAAATGATCAATCTCCATGCTAAGAGTTACAGCCGGACGCAGCAATTTATCGAAAACCCGCCGAATGATGTGCAGGTATTCGAAATTTATCCCCCTGCGCCATTGGCTACGATGGCATTGGGAAGCCGAATCAGTGCATTAAATCAGGATTACCATTTGGGGCGGCGTTGTGGGCGATACTTTTTGGCTACCATTGGGCATACCTTCGTTGGTGGGAAATTTGGGCTGGAAAAGCGTAAAAGTTATGGTGTCTGTCGCAGTGGTTTAAATAATGATGAGGTTAATCACGATGGCTTCAGGCGATATAGCTTGCTGGACAGCATAAATCGTCCGGTAATCGAAGTGCAGGAAGAGGGTATGACACCGCTGACAGGCGCCATTATGTTGGATGACGTGGATAAGTAGATGTTTATTGATACACATTGCCATTTTGATTTTCCCCCCTTTGCAGGGAATGAACAAACGAGTCTGAAACAAGCCAGGCAAGCGGGGGTGGACACCATTATCGTCCCCACCGTTAGTCAAATGAATTTTCAGCGGGTTGCTACGCTGGCATATGACTATCCTTCCATCTATGCTGCGTTTGGTCTGCATCCACTGTATATCAATGAGCATCAAGCTTCTCATTTGGATGAGTTGGCGCAGAAGCTGAAGGAAAAAAATCCCAAATGTGTGGCTGTAGGAGAAATAGGGCTTGACCTTTATATGCCGGAGCCACAGTTTGAGAAACAAAAAAGGGTGCTGGAAGCGCAGTTAGCGTTGGCTAAAAGGCACGATTTGCCGGTGATACTCCACTCCCGAAAAAGCCATGATCAACTGGCCGCCATACTGCGAAGACATGACTTACCACGCACAGGAGTTATTCATGGCTTTGCTGGTAGCCTGCCTCAGGCACAGGTTTTTATTCGTTTGGGATTTTACATTGGTGTCGGGGGAACGATGACTTACGCGAGAGCACAAAAAACACGCAGTACAATTTCCCAACTGCCTCTGTCGTCCCTTGTGTTGGAAACGGATGCGCCTGATATGCCACTCTCTGGATACCAAGGGCAGCCGAACCGACCAGAAAGAGTCGCACAGGTTTTTTCTGCGTTGTGTGAATTGCGTCGAGAATCTCCTGATGAAATGGCCGACCAGATTTATCACAACAGCATGGCACTATTTGCGTTAAGCTGACTTATAACCACAGAAATAATATGTTTTTTTAGGGTAACAGGAAGTGAGCATCCGTATTAAATAAATATTAATAATCCTTAATTGGTCTTCTTTACTCATTTATCCCTTGTTTTACCTTTTTCACCGCAAAATCATCTAATCCATTAGAAACTAGATGGTTTTATGTGATCTATGTCTCATTTTGTGTTTTTATATTACTTTTTGCGGTATTAATTTGTGATGTTAGTTGCTTGTTCTTTTTTACTACTAGGTATAATCGGCCTCGCACAATGCCGGTAGGAACTCACAATATAACTGGCATATTTTTTCATTATTCATTCAGTGAACAGGGATTCTTCCGATGCAACTCATTATGAGCCTGATAGGGATGGTAGTGCTGATTTTTATCGCAGTACTTTTCTCCAGTAATTACCGAGCTATTAAGATCCGCACAGTCTTGGGCGCCTTTTTGATTCAGGTTGCTATTGGGGCATTTGTACTTTACGTACCAGCGGGTAAAGACGTTCTGATTGGAATGTCAAAAGGCGTTTCCAACGTCATTGGGTACGGTCAGAAAGGAACGGATTTTATCTTTGGCGGGCTGGTTTCCGACAAAATGTTTGAACTGTTCGGCGGCAGTGGTTTTATCTTTGCTCTGCGCGTCCTGCCTGTTATCGTTTTCTTCTCCTCACTTATTGCCGTCCTGTATTACATCGGCGTTATGCAGATTGTGATCAAAATAATCGGTGGTGGCCTGCAAAAGCTGCTGGGAACATCACGAACTGAATCTCTGTCTGCGACCGCAAATATTTTCGTCGGCCACACTGAAGCGCCGTTGGTTGTCCGTCCTTATATTTCGTCCATGACTCAATCTGAATTGTTTGCTGTCATGTGTGGTGGTCTGGCTTCTGTGGCAGGTTCAGTATTGGCTGGCTACGCATCGATGGGCGTTCCATTGGAATACTTGATTGCCGCTTCATTCATGGCTGCACCGGGTGGCTTGCTATTTGCGAAACTGTTAGTGCCGGAAACGGAAAAAACACGCGACACCGATGATGTCATGTCGCTGATTGCGGCTGAAGATCGCCCTGCCAATATCATTGATGCTGCGGCATCAGGTGCGGCATCGGGTATGCAACTGGCTCTGAACGTGGGTGCAATGCTGCTGGCATTCACCGCCTTGATTGCCTTGCTGAATGGCATGCTGGGTGGTATCGGTGGCTGGTTCAGCTATCCTCAATTGTCCATGGAACTGATTTTGGGCTGGATGTTCTCACCAATCGCCTACCTGATTGGTGTACCGTGGAATGAAGCGACTATTGCAGGTTCTTTCATCGGCCAGAAAGTGGTCGTCAATGAGTTCGTGGCGTTCATGAACTTTGGCGAATATCTGAAACCGAACGAGGTAGTTCAGGCCGCAGGTCTGCAAGTGCTTTCCGATCATACCAAAGCGATTATTTCCTTTGCGCTGTGCGGCTTCGCCAACTTGTCTTCTGTCGCTATTTTGTTGGGTGGTTTAGGCGGTATGGCGCCAAATCGTCGTGGAGACATTGCACGTTTTGGTCTGAAAGCCGTACTGGCCGGTTCACTCTCTAACTTGATGAGTGCAACCATTGCTGGGTTCTTCCTCGCGTTATAAAAGCAGGAATCGCGTATCAAATTGAATGCAGGTGAGATAATCTCACCTGCTTTTGTTTTTTCTGAAACTGTTTCGATGTGATATGAATCACAAAAAAATGTTTATCATTGCAATTTTCATTCGATTAGTGTGATTTATGGTACGCATTATTCGGTATTTACATGTTCAAATAATGATGTGCCAAGGCTTCATGGATTAAGTTGATGCCCGCCGGGGCAGTAAAAGCTGAAGAAAGTATAGTGCGGAGAGAAGGAACTCTACTGTTGCTGTTGTGCATAACTATGGCAACATCTTCAAGGAACCAAGTCCGCTCGCCAACAAACGAACTCACTAATCGTTCAAAACAATTGTTCAAAAGAATGTATGAACGGGTTCAGTCACGATAATAATACCGTTGGAGAGTTTTATGACCGATTTAACCGCAGCTGCTCAGCGTGCGCTGAGTTTGATGGATTTAACGACACTCAATGATGATGATACGGATGAGAAAGTGGCGATACTTTGTCATCAGGCAAAAAGCCCGGTGGGTTATACTGCCGCTATCTGTATCTATCCACGCTTTATTCCTGCCGCACGTAAAGTATTGCGTGAACAGGGTACTCCGGACATTCGCATTGCTACAGTGACCAACTTCCCACACGGCAACGATGATATCGATATTGCACTGGCTGAAACTCGTGCAGCCATTGCTTATGGCGCAGATGAAGTTGACGTGGTTTTCCCCTATCGCGCTCTGATGGCAGGTAATGAACAGATTGGTTTCGATTTAGTTAAAGCCTGCAAAGATGCCTGCGCTGCATCTGGCGTCTGGCTGAAAGTGATTATTGAAACGGGTGAGTTGAAAGAAGAGAATCTGATCCGCAAAGCCTCTGAAATTTCAGTCAACGCAGGTGCGGATTTTATCAAAACCTCAACAGGTAAAGTCCCTGTCAATGCGACACTGGAAAGCGCAGAAATTATGCTCAGTGTGATCCGCGACATGGGGGTAGGTGAAACTGTTGGCTTTAAACCTGCCGGAGGAGTACGTACAGCCGAAGAAGCCGCACAATATCTGGCACTGTCTGCGCGTATCATGGGAGACAAATGGGCCGACCCCCGTCATTTCCGTTTTGGTGCTTCCAGTCTGTTGGGCAATTTGTTGACAGTGCTTGGACACCAAGGCCAAAAGCAAAGTAGTGGTTATTGAGATCAATAACCACATATTGAATGCATATTAAGATAGAGTGCATTACTGCCATTCTTTTCAGATAATGATGATTGGGAGGTCGCTTTGTTTCTGGCACAGGAAATTATCCGCAAAAAACGTGACGGTCACCGGTTGAGTGAAGAAGAGATCCGTTTCTTTATTAACGGAGTTCGTGATAATACCGTTTCTGAAGGGCAGATCGCAGCACTGGCGATGACCATTTATTTCCATGATATGACGATGGAAGAGCGTGTGGCACTGACTTTGGCAATGCGCGATTCCGGTACGGTTCTGGATTGGAAAAAATTGAATTTACATGGCCCGATCGTAGATAAACACTCGACGGGCGGTGTCGGTGATGTGACCTCCCTGATGCTTGGGCCGATGGTAGCCGCCTGTGGGGGCTACATACCGATGATATCAGGACGTGGTTTGAGGCATACCGGGGGAACGCTGGATAAATTGGAATCCATCCCCGGTTTTGACATCTTTCCTGATGAACAGCGCTTCCGTGACATTATCCGAGATGTGGGTGTTGCAATTATCGGGCAGACCAATTCGTTGGCACCTGCGGACAAACGTTTTTATGCGACTCGTGATATTACTGCCACCGTTGATTCCATCCCTTTGATTACGGCCTCTATTTTAGGCAAAAAACTGGCTGAGGGATTGGATGCGCTGGTTATGGATGTGAAAGTGGGCTCTGGAGCATTCATGCCGACTTATGAACAGTCAGAACAACTGGCAGAATCCATCGTTAGCGTTGCTAATGGTGCGGGTTGCAAGACAACCGCGTTGTTGACGGATATGAATCAAGTTTTGGCCTCCAGCGCCGGCAATACGCTAGAAGTGCGTGAAGCCGTCCAGTTTCTGACTGGAGAATACCGTAATCCTCGGTTATTTGAAGTCACTATGGCATTGTCTGCGGAGATGCTGGTATCGGGTAATCTGGCGGCAGATCGTGCCGAAGCACGCCGTAAATTGCAGGCGGTGCTAGACAATGGCAAGGCGGCTGAAACCTTCGAGCGTATGGTGGCAGCACAAAAAGGCCCGATCGATTTTGTCGAAAATTATGCTCGTTATCTACCGGCTGCCTCTTTTAGCAAACCGGTGTTTGCTGGGCAAAATGGCATAATTACTGAAATGGATACGCGGGCATTGGGAATGTCCGTGGTTGCATTGGGAGGGGGTCGCCACAAGGCCACTGATCCCATTAATTACAGTGTGGGGCTGAGTGATATTGTTGCACTTGGTGCAGAAGTGAACGCAGATACTCCTCTGGCAATGATTTATGCCAATAACGAAAATGATTGGCAGGAAGCGGCGGAGGTCGTGCGTAAGTCCATCGTTTTGGGAATTGATGTGAGTACCGAAACAAAAGCCGCCACACCGATGGTTTACCGCCACATTGATGGCTAAATCATCATGAATAATGAAAATAGATTTTAACAGCCGACAGTTTCCGCATTGATAGCGTGAATTGACTGACGCAGGAGAAAATTATGAAACGTACGTTCATCATGGTATTGGATTCCTTTGGCATCGGTGCGAGTGCAGATGCAGAGAAATTTGGTGATAAGGGATCTAACACTTTAGGGCATATTGCAGAGCAGTGCGCTCGTGGTGAGGCTGATATCGGCCGCAAAGGGCCATTGCAGCTGCCAAACCTGAGCCGTTTGGGGTTGGGTAAAGCAACAGAGGAATCCAGTGGGATTTTCCCGATAGGTTTGGATCAGGATGCTGAAATTATTGGGGCTTACGGTTATGCGAGTGAACTTTCTTCTGGTAAAGACACTCCATCAGGCCACTGGGAAATTGCAGGTGTTCCGGTTCTGTTCGATTGGGGTTATTTCCAGGAATTAGACAACAGTTTCCCACAAGAATTGCTGGATAAACTGGTTGAACGCGCTAATCTGCCGGGCTATCTGGGTAACTGTCACTCTTCCGGTACGGTCATTCTAGATAACTTGGGCGAAGAGCACATGAAAACCGGTAAGCCGATTTTCTACACCTCTGCGGATTCCGTGTTCCAGATTGCCTGCCATGAAGAAACATTCGGCTTGGATCGGCTGTATGAACTCTGTGAAATTGCTCGTGAAGAGTTGAACCTAGGTGATTATAACATCGGCCGTGTCATCGCCCGTCCATTTGTGGGTGACAAGGCTGGCGATTTCCAGCGTACCGGCAATCGTCATGATTTGGCGGTTGAACCCCCAGGGCCAACCGTACTGAAAAAACTGGTTGATGAAAAACAGGGTGAAGTTGTTTCTATTGGCAAAATTGCAGATATTTATGCTAACGTCGGTATTACCAAAAAGGTCAAGGCAACGGGAATTGATGCATTGTTTGACGCTTCACTGGTTGAAATGGAACAGGCTGGGGATAACACCATCGTATTTACCAACTTTGTTGATTTTGACTCCTCTTACGGCCACCGTCGTGACGTAGCAGGCTATGCAGCGGCGTTGGAACTATTTGACCGTCGCTTGCCAGAAATGCTGAAAATGGTTAAAGAAGATGACATTCTGATCCTGACGGCCGACCATGGTTGTGACCCAACCTGGCCGGGTACGGATCACACTCGTGAGCACATTCCTGTGCTGGTTTATGGGCCGAAAGTTAAACCTGGCTCATTAGGGCATCGTGAAACATTTGCTGACATTGGTCAGACAGTGGCGAAATACTTCGACCTGACGCCAATGGATTACGGTAAAGTGATGTTCTGATTTTCTCAGGGCAGCCAGTGGGTTGCCCCGATATTCACCTATTTTGATATGTAATAAAAACAAGGAATAGATTTATGGCCACCCCACATATTAATGCTGAGATGGGCGATTTTGCTGATGTTGTTCTGATGCCAGGCGATCCACTGCGTGCAAAATACATTGCGGAAACTTTTTTAGAAGATGTCCGCCAGGTTAACGATGTTCGCGGTATGCTGGGTTTCACCGGTACTTACAAAGGTCGCAAGATCTCTGTCATGGGTCACGGTATGGGGATTCCATCCTGCTCTATTTATGCTAAAGAGTTGATCACCGATTTTGGTGTTAAAAAGATTATTCGTATTGGTTCCTGTGGTGCAGTCAGCCACGATGTCAAAATCCGTGATGTTGTGATTGGTATGGGAGCCTGTACTGATTCCAAAGTAAACCGCATGCGTTTTAAAGATCATGATTTCGCGGCGATTGCTGACTTTGATTTGGTGCGCAATGCAGTCGATGCCGCTAAGGCGAAGAATATCAACGCTCGTGTCGGTAATATTTTCTCAGTCGATCTGTTCTATACACCAGATCCACAAATGTTCGATGTAATGGAAAAATATGGCGTTCTGGGCGTTGAAATGGAAGCGGCGGGAATTTATGGTGTAGCGGCAGAATTTGGTGCTAAGGCATTAGCAATCTGCACCGTTTCTGACCATATCCGTACGGGTGAACAAACCTCTGCAGAAGAGCGTCAGACAACTTTCAATGACATGATTGAAATTGCGCTTGAATCAATTTTGTTAGATGATAATTAAAAAATTATAAATAGTTTTACTATTTAATTAAAATTAAAGGCCCTTTCTATTATTGGAAAGGGCCTTTTTATTTATTAAGCCTTGTGTTGGTGTGTTCGGTTTTTTTAAAGATATTTTTTACTTATTCATTTAATAGGCATTTCCTTTCGGACTAATTTGCTTAAAAAATGAATGAAAAAATTAAATTTAACAAAATTAGAACCATTTATTCTTAGTAATATTTTAAATTAATAATTAGCTTGATAATTATTTTAATTAGGTGGGTATTTTGGTTTTGTTTTAACTAAAGGTATAAATTCCATAATAAAAACCATAGTTTAGGCTTAGGGCGATATAATAAAATATTTTTTTCTTCTAGAGTGAAAAAATTGAATGATAAAGCAACGCAAACTAAGATCCTAAATTACTGATCGTTGCTCGATATAACTCAGGGTAATAATCCAAATTTAAAAAATTATTAGTAAAATATACTACTCATTCCACGTACTTTTTTACAAAAACTCATATTTTATATGAAGTTAACGCGGATCTTTAGTTTTATTACCTGAAATTTGACTTAAGGCTCATTATGTAGAATGATATTGCCAGTTTAGTTTATTTTGACCTGTTATTAATTACGTCAAAAAACTAAATAATCATTCGCCTAAGTGTCAGAAATTAATTTCTGTGCTTCGGCTTCCTGTTGGCTATGAGTATCTATATTTTTAAATTAAAGGTAAAAGTTAAATTATGAAACTTAATAAATTGGCGATGGTTCTGGGTTTTGGTGTCGCTTTGACGGCTGGTGCGGCAAGCGCAGCTAACCAAGGTAGCGGAACAGTTAAATTCAGCGGTTCTATTATTGATGCACCTTGTTCAATCAAAAACACTAATATTGACGTTGATCTGGGCGCGGTTTCTAGCCATATCCTGAAAGATGGTGGCCGTTCAGCATCGAAAGCGTTCAAAATTGAATTACAAAACTGTACTGCTGAAACCAAAAACGGTGTGAAAACAACTTTTACTGGCGCAGAAGCTGATGAGAAAGGTTTATTAAGCATTGAAGGAACTGCAAGCGGTGCTGCAATCGCTATCACTAATGCGGGTAATAAGATCATTCCTCTGGGTACAGAATCAGATAAATTTTCTCTGCACGAAGGTAGCAATGATCTGAATTTCGCCGCTCATCTGAAAGGCCTGAAAGATGAAACTGGTAAAGGTGAAGCGAAACCAGGTGACTTCACTGCCATCGCAAACTTTACTTTAAACTACCTGTAATATTATGAGTTAACGGGTAATTTTTAGTCATTGAATATCAGGAAACTAACTGCCTATTGTTATTATAGGTTTCCTGATAATTGATAGCTTATTCAGGGTATTTCTCGGATATAACACGTTAGCAGAACATTACTACAATATGATGTAGCAGGATCTGTTTTGTTGATTTAAGTTAATATTATTGAAAATTAAGTCATCAATGTGTGCCATTAACGGAATTATCTATGATAGACGTAAATTGAAATACCCTTTTTTATTTATTTAACCAACGGCATTCTCTCTAATTGGCTGTACTCGGAAAATCAGGCTTTTAGCCATTTTAATGTAATTTTAATGGCATACCTGTAGTGACATTTTTCCTCTACTTCCCGCTGTACGGTAAAATCAGTAAAGCACAAAGAAGAGAAAGCGTGAGATATTACGGATAAGCAGGACATATGGCTACCTCTGTGACACCAGTATCGGTCGAGATCTTCAATTTAGATCGATGAAATTTAATAATGCCATGTATCAGGTGAGAAGCCCTATATTCTCACTCGTTTGGCAGCATCAGGCAGCGGCTAAATTCAATTTGGATTATTAACGATTCATCGTTCAGAGGGTGCTATGGCTTTGTTTTCAAATTCCATGAATCATCATTTTTCAGCTATTAATATAAAAAACAACATTAATAAAGAGAACATCGCTAATAAAAAAACAATAGATAATAAAGCGAAAGTCGTTAATAGAATAAAAACAGTCCGCTTAAAAAATAGAATTAAACCTCTTTCGGCATTGGTATTGTTTGCACTGGCGGGTATGCAAACAGCATATTCTAATCCATCAATTGAATTCAATATCGACGCGCTGGATGTCGGTGAACGTGCCAATATCGATTTGGATAAATTCTCCCGCGCAGGCTATATCATGCCTGGTAACTATATTATGGGTGTCCGGATGAATAAAAATGAATTTCCGGACATGTATTCGATTGATTTTACCCCACAACCCGATGACCCCAAAAGTAGCGAAGCCTGCATATCCCCTGAATTGGTGAAGCAAATAGCACTGAAACAGGAGTGGGCAGAAAAATTAGGTTGGCAGAATGATGGAAAGTGTCTTGATCTCGGCAGTTTGCCAGGCATGTCAGCCAGAGGGGATCTGGCAACTTATACTCTGTATTTAATTGTTCCGCAGATCTATCTGGAATATGACTTACCGGATTGGGATCCGCCTTCCCGCTGGGATAACGGTGTACCTGGAGTATTGTTTGACTATAACGTCAATGCGCAGACATCTAAACCCACCCATGGCAGTAGCAACCAGCAGGTGAGTGCCAACGGAACAGCAGGTATGAATGCGGGCGCATGGCGTTTTCGGGCTGATTGGCAGGCTAATTATAACCGGACAAAAAAAAAGGATACTAAGCAGGGAGCTTCTGGAGAAAGAGAGCGTGACTGGGATTGGAGCCGTTACTACCTGTATCGCGCCATACCTCGCCTTCAGGCTCAATTGACTTTTGGGGAAGATTATCTGAATTCCAATATTTTCGATAGTTTCCGTTATACAGGGGTTAGTTTGGTGACGGATGACAATATGCTGCCGCCAAACTTGCGTGGATACGCCCCCGAAGTTTCTGGCGTAGCGAGAACCAATGCCAAGGTTACTGTGCGCCAGCAGGGGCGAGTGCTGTATGAAACTCAGGTCGCTCCCGGCCCGTTCCGCATTCAGGATCTCAGTGATGCAGTAACGGGAAATCTGGATGTTAGAGTAGAAGAACAGGATGGTGGCATACAGGAATTTCAGGTTAATACGGCTACAGTTCCTTATCTGACTCGCCCCGGACGCGTGCAGTATAAATTGGTCGGTGGGCAATCGACCAATGACAAACATCGTCGAGAAGGGCCCGCGTTTGGGTTGGGCGAATTCTCCTGGGGGATTAATAACGGCTGGTCATTGTATGGCGGATTGCTGGGAGCAGGGGATTACAACGCCTTATCTCTGGGGATAGGTCGTGACTTGATGATGTTTGGTGCGCTGTCTTTTGACATAACGGAATCAAGGGCAAAACTACCGAAAGAGAATAAAACCTTTACGGGTGGTTCATATCGTCTCAGTTATTCGAAACGTTTCGAACAATATAATAGTCAGGTGACCTTTGCGGGGTATCGTTTCTCCGAGCGTGATTTTATGAGCATGTCGCAATATATCGACCGCCGTTACCGCGATGTTAACTCTGATAGTGGAAAAGAACTTTATACCCTGATTTTCAGTAAACAATTTAAGGATCTTGGTCTTAATACCCATTTTAACTATAGCCATCAGACCTACTGGAACAGGCCAACAAATGATCGTTATAACATCTCGCTGTCCAAATATTTGGATATTGGGCGTTATAAAAATATCAATGTGAACTTATCCGCCTATCGCAACAATTTTGACAATAAAAAAGATGATGGCGTGTATCTGAATCTGTCTATTCCGTGGGGAGAGAGCGGAACACTTAGCTATAACGGTTTGGCCAATCGTCAGGGTAATTCGCATATGGCTGGTTATTTCAACCGCATTGATGAACGAAATAACTATCGTATCTCTGCGGGTAGCAGCATCGGTGGTAAGGCTGCCGCAGATGGTTATTACACCCATTATGGTGATAAAACGTTGCTGTCTGCCAGTGCCAGTTATCAGGATGGCGGGTATACCTCCGCAGCACTTGGTCTTCAAGGTGGAGTGACCGTGACAGCAAATGGCGCAGCATTGCATCGTATCAATCTTCCTGGTGCCACTCGCCTGATGGTGGATACGGAAGGGGTTAGTGGTGTGCCCATCAGGGGATTTGGCTCTGTTGTTCATACAAATCACTTTGGTAAGGCAGTGCTAGTGGATGTTAATCACTATTACCGCAATTCTGCAAACATCGATTTAGACAATTTGCCGGATAACGTAGAAGCCCTGCGTTCTGTGCAACAGGCAACCCTGACGGAAGGCGCGATTGGTTATCGGAAGTTCCAGGTGATGTCAGGATTTAAAGCGATGACCGTTATCCGTTTGCCTGATGGTTCATTCCCACCTTTCGGTGCTTCTGTCATGAACACCGCTCAACGGGAAATTGGGATTGTCAGTGATGATGGGTATGCCTATCTGAGTGGAATGAATGTAGGTGAGAAATTGCAGGTACATTGGAATGGCGGGGCTCAGTGTGAAATAACTGTACCGCAAGAAATATCCGAAGCATCTTTGACTTCATTTTTACTACCTTGTCAGTTTTTAAAAGGTGAACATCAGTAAATTGCAATAAGGCAAGCCAGAAAGTTGAATTGAAGTGGCGTATTATGTTGCTGATTTAACATGGAAAGTATTGTTGTTAGCAGAGCAATCTAAAAACGAATCTCTTTGAGAATGGGCAAGTAATAATGAAAATGAAAAAAATTCTAATGGTAACCGCTATAACGGTGACAAGCCTGATGTCAGCTTATCAGGCAATGGCTGCGATGGCATTGGATCGTACCCGGGTAATTTTCAATGGGGATGTCAAGTCCGTTAGCTTGAATATTGAAAACCAGCATGTCGATTTGCCTTATCTGGCACAGGCGTGGATTGAAGATGACAAGGGAAATAAGATTAATGGCCCGCTCGTGGTAGTTCCTCCTGTACAGCGTGTTGAAGCAGGAGCGAAGAGTCAGGTCAAAATTCAGACATTACCGACAATAGCCGAATTGCCTCAAGACAGAGAAAGCCTGTTCTATTTCAATTTGCGTGAAATTCCGCCACGCAGCAATAAACCTAATGTGCTGCAAATTGCGTTACAAACCCGGGTTAAGTTGTTCTATCGCCCGGAAGCCGTCATTGCTCGCCGTATCGACCTTGATAACCCATGGCAGGAAAAACTCACTTTGACCCGTCAGGCAAATCAATATCTGGTGAGTAACCCGACATCTTATTACATCACCATTTCGGAAGCCTCTAATAAGGTTAATGGTAAGAATATCGATGGTTTTCAACCTTTGATGCTAGCACCCAGAAGTAGTGAAAAACTCGGGGGAGACCTCAGTGCGCTGGGCAATGCGCCAGTACTGACCTATGTCAATGATTATGGCGGGCGTCCACAGCTAACATTCAGCTGTAATGGCGATATCTGCACGGTTGCGAAAACCACAGTTGAAGAAAACTGATTGAACCTTGTGGATAACGTCCCATCAGTCGTCATGCTGATGGGAAATTTAAAGTCTCATTAACCGGATCGTGATGGCTTTCTTTGGGTAAATGTTGGGGTAAAGAGTAATGAGTCCGTTAAATATGAAGCTATCCAAATATGTACTGCCAGCCCTGTTTATTTTCGGCATTGGTGGTCAGAAAAGTGCCTATGCACAAGATAGTCTGCGCCAGAATGTCAAAATTACGCTGACTGTACTCGCTGCTCCCTGTGTGATTAAGACAGAAGATAAAGCGATGGAGGTGTATTTGGGCCGTATTCTTAACCGTGACCTTTATCAGAACCATCGCACTTCAGGCCAGCATTTCGAACTGCATCTGGAGGAGTGTGATCCCCGTGTCGCGCAAAGCCTCAAGATCAGGTTTATGGGGCCAGAGAGTCGAGCACTGCCCGGATTGCTGGCATTCGGTGCTGACAGCCGTGCTTCCGGTGCCGCTATTGGTATGGAGAGCATCGATGGCAAGCCACTTCCTTTTAACAAAGTCAGTAAATTTCCGCTCTCTCGTACCAGTAGCAGTAATGTGATCCCGTTTCGAGCGTATGTACAAGCTGAACCCCGCGCTATCCAGCAAAATAGGATTGGTGCTGGTGCATTCAATGCAATTGCGACCTTTGAAGTCAGTTATGAGTAATTATGCTGACTTATTTTTCGCTCACAATTTTTAGCCAGAGTTTGATGCTATTTAGGGGAATAAATTATGCGCCATATTAAGAAATCACTGATGAAGTTCGTAGCATTGTTGTTTTTCTTAAGTGCCTCATATGCCTATGGGGGCGCTTATGTTATGGCGGTTGATACTCAACCATTAGGTAATCAGGCTGTCACGACCATGGAAATTATTGCCTGGACAGAGGAAGAAGGAATACCAAACCCTTGTTATGGCAGCAGTCAATGCTATGTCGGGCCTGATGTTTTTTATAATAATGGCAATAAACCAGGTATGTATGGTTCCTGCATTGGAGCAGGTGCGTGTTTGGATGATGCAAATCGATACCTTACAACTGCAGATGTAATGCGGGCTTATAAAAGGAAACTGGGTATTCCTTTTAGAACAAGATTTACCATCATGAGTAAGGAAGCTGATTGTGTAGGGTTGTTTTACTCCTATGGAACATCTCCAGGTTATGGTTCAGCGGAAAAATTTCCTAATTCCACTTGTGGTAAGTTACCCCCCCCAAATCAGAATTGCTCTATTTCTGTGCCTTCTGAAATTGCTTATGGCGCATTAAAAGCATCAGATGTCAATAATGCGACGCGTTCGATCACGGGGCAGGTGAAATGTGCTCTTGAGGGAAGCTTCCGATTAGAAGGTTTCTCAACGAATAGAGAAGCAAAAATTTACTTGGATTCGAACAGACAGATGTATACCACACTGCAGATTAATGGGCGGGAAGCAATGGAAGGGATGAATTTGAAAGCGAAAGGAAGAAATCAACCGGAAAACTTCACACTGACATCCATATTGCGTACGAGCACACCACCAAAAGCCGGTAAATATGAAGGAATCGCAGTAGTTTTATTAAGTTATAATTAATTGAGAGTAAAGATATTATGCGAGTCAGTATGCTGGTAGGAAAACGAATCCAAATGAAAAGGAAAGAAGCTGGGATGACAGTAGCAGAGCTGGCGGACAGAATCAGCGTTAGTCAGCAGCAATTGTCACGTTATGAACGGGGAACCAATAAAATCAGTCTGGAACATTTGGTTGATGTTTCCATTGCTTTGAAAACGCCTGCTGATTGGTTTTTGGAAGATTGCTTCAATAAAACGCAAGTCCATGTTAAGAATCAATATGCCTTTGTGGCAGAGACAATCTTGGACTTATATTGATATCAGATAGAAAAAGAGTGAATAAACCGAGAAGTCAAAGCCATTCCTGTTCGGAATGGCTTTTTTGCCAGGAATATCCATCAGATAATACGTGACCTAAATACGGTATTTGGTTAACAATTAGTACCAAACTGTTAACCCGTCAATTATCCTACTTTTTACAATCCGTTTATTTTCATTTCATCCGAAAGAATCAAAGTAATAGTTTGATTACACTATAGAAAGTAATCTCTTCTTTTTATGTGTCATATCCCCCTTACTCCATCATCAAAATTTTCCTGTTTTTCTACTTCGGTGAATACTCATTTAAATTGTTTTATATCGAAAGTAATATAAATTAAAACCATTAATTATGTTGGAATAATTAACTTAAAAAATAGAAAAATTAGGACTAATCATCTTCAGTTAACAGTTTGGTACTAATTGTAGACAATTTTCGTTTTCCTCTTTCCTGCCAGATAGTCCCGAAACGACCCGCATTACTCGCAGTATAACGTACAGTATGGCGAATATTCCGATGCCCTAAATAGTCCTGAATCAAGCGGGTATCCACGCCATTGTCCGCCAGCGCGTAGCCGCAGGAATGTCGTAGCATGTGCGGATTCGCGCAAACCGCTAAATTGGCCTGTAAACTCGTTTGTCGGATGATTTTATAAAACTGCTGGCGGGACATCCGTACCCCTGTGCGCGACAAGAATAACCAGTCATTCTGCTCACTGTTTTTGTACTTCTGACGTTGGGCAAGCCACTGGCGTATCAGTTGAACCCCCGCATCAGAAAGCTTTAGTCCAAGCAATTCAGAAACCCGGAACCATGAATAAAGCCCATAAATATCATGCATATATTTCGTTCAGCATAAGGGTGTTTTCCCAACTCTTTGAGTAGTATTTCAATCTCCGAGTGGGTTAAGTAATTACTTTTTTGCATGATGTTTGACACAGTATTTGACTCCTTACGATTATCAAAGATGCCTAATATGATTCTTGCTGATTATTCACAGACTGCAACATCAGGGTTTAGTAATAAATGATGTGATGATAAAAATACATAGTCATTTATCTGTGAAAATAGGGGGTTATGCAGAAAAAACAGGAAAGAAGACCATCTGAATTCAGTGGTTATGCTGAATTCAGATGAAATGATGAATTGGGGAAGAAGGTTAGCGTCGAGAGGTGTCGCTTTTATTTTCTCGATCCTCATCAGAGGATTTGGTATTGGCGGTCAAGAGATAAGGTGATTGCTGCCAGCGACTGGGAGTGAGTTGTAGTAAGTTATGTGCCAGAACAAACCCAATCGCCAATGCCAGCAGGATCATGATCCTGAGTAAATTCGTCGTATTATCCACCTGCTTGGCTTCTGTTTCTAGCCTGTGACTATCCAGTGTCAGGCGGAGAAAACCTTTTGGTTCATTTTTGCCGGGTATGGGGACAACGAGCTGCTGATTGAAATAGCTGCCTGATTTTTTGCCATCTAACGATAACCGGTCACGAACAGAAATTGGCTCACCGCTCCGCGCGATCTGGGTGCCATTTTCCAGATAAACACTGGCATCCAAAATGCGACTTTTGCTGGTCAGATAGTTCAGACTGGCTACAATCTTCTTATTATTAAGATCTTTGCTGCCATTCTCCATATAATCAGACAAGCTGTATGCTACCTGCTTTGCCAGAGTCTTCGCCAGATCTTCAAACTGATTTACCTGAGCCTGTTGCTGAGAACGACTGAAATAGGAGACACCCTGCAGCAGTAATACCAGCAGTGCTATACATATTAAAATAATCGCCGTCTTGTGCAGCCGAAATTTTAGTTTTGCTTTGATCATCGTTATTCCATCCATGCTTTGGAACACATCATGTTGCCAGATGCTGTATTGATAGGATAGTTTGAAAAGCATTTTTTGCCTGCCAAAATGACACGGAATTACAGGAGTCGATGTTCATGTCTAATAATCTGGCCTACCGTTACCTACCCGATGAGATCCATAAATGGCCGGGATTACCGTTATCCCTCAGTGGCGACGAAGTGATGCCGCTGGACTATCGCGCAGGGGATAGTGGCTGGTTACTGTACGGCCGCGGTTTGGATAAACAGCGTATTAGCGATTTTCAGCACCGTCTGGGAATTGCCATTGTCGTGGTCTCATCATGGCGTATTGATGATTATCAAGTTGTCCGCATTGCCGGCAGCCCTTCCCCACGTATTAAACGGTTGGCAGATGAGTGCAGCCTTGATGTCGTTCCTCTGGGGCAGATCCCACGCCTGCGTTCACCAGGTCTGTTAGTGATGGATATGGATTCGACCGCCATTCAGATTGAGTGCATTGATGAAATTGCCCGTCTGGCGGGCGTCGGCGATAAGGTGGCTGCCATCACGGAGCGCGCGATGCAGGGAGAGCTGGACTTCTCAGAAAGCCTGCGTGAACGGGTTGCTCAACTGGCAGGTGCAGATGCATCAATATTGCAGCAGGTGATGGAAACCCTTCCCCTCATGCCAGGGCTGACGAGTCTTGTCCGCAAGTTACAGTCGCTGGATTGGCATGTTGCGATTGCATCGGGAGGTTTTACCTTCTTTGCGGATAATCTTCGTCAGCAGCTACGTCTGTTTGCTGCGGTTGCTAATCAGCTTGAGGTCAAAGATGACAAATTAACGGGCAAGGTCAAAGGGCCGATTGTTGATGCAAAATACAAGGCAACCACGTTGGTACGGCTGGCAAAAGAACTGGGTATCCCACTGAGTCAAACCGTGGCAATTGGGGATGGGGCTAACGATTTGAAAATGATCCGCAAAGCGGGGCTGGGGATTGCCTATCATGCAAAACCTAAAGTGTATACGCAGGCCAAAGTAGGTATTCGCCATGCTGATTTGATGGGGGTTCTGTGTGTTTTGAGCGGTGGTTTAAAACACGAAGAGCGTTAATGTGAGTTTTCTGGCCGCCAAAGGCAGCCATATAAGGGAGTACAGAGTGGCAAAAGCAGTAAAAAGGGCATTTGTCTGTAACGAATGTGGCGCGGATTATCCCCGCTGGCAGGGGCAATGTACCGCATGCCACGCATGGAATACCATTACGGAAGTGCGTTTGGCTGCCGCTTCATCTTCCCGCAGTGAGCGTTTCAGTGGCTACGCGGGAGAGGTCAGTATCAGCAAAGTGCAGAAACTCGCTGAAATCAGTCTGGAAGAGTTGCCGCGATTTTCGACCGGGTTTAAAGAATTTGACCGTGTGCTGGGTGGTGGCGTTGTACCCGGCAGCGCGATTTTGATTGGTGGTAATCCTGGTGCGGGGAAAAGTACTCTGCTATTACAGACCATGTGTCAGTTATCTGAACAGATGAAAACGCTGTATGTGACAGGGGAAGAATCGTTGCAGCAGGTGGCGATGAGGGCACATCGGTTGGGATTACCGACGGATAAATTGAATATGCTGTCAGAAACGAGCATTGAACAAATTTGTCTGATTGCCGAACAGGAACAGCCTAAACTGATGGTGATCGACTCTATTCAAGTCATGCACATGGCGGATATTCAATCTTCACCGGGCAGTGTCGCACAGGTCAGAGAAACTGCGGCTTATTTGACGCGGTTTGCGAAAACGCGTGGTGTGGCCATTATCATGGTTGGGCATGTGACAAAAGATGGCTCTCTGGCGGGACCAAAAGTGCTGGAGCACTGCATAGATTGCTCGGTAATGCTGGATGGTGAGGCGGATTCCCGTTTTCGGACTCTGCGCAGTCATAAAAACCGTTTTGGTGCGGTAAATGAGCTGGGTGTGTTTGCCATGACCGAACAGGGATTACGGGAAGTGAGTAACCCTTCAGCGATTTTCTTGAGCCGAGGAGATGAGGTTACGTCGGGAAGTTCCGTGATGGTCGTATGGGAAGGTACCCGTCCTCTGCTAGTGGAGGTTCAGGCGCTGGTTGATCACTCCATGCTGTCCAACCCGCGTCGCGTCGCTGTAGGGCTTGAGCAAAATCGACTGGCGATTCTACTGGCTGTTTTACATCGGCATGGTGGTTTGCAAATGGCTGACCAAGACGTCTTTGTTAACGTCGTTGGGGGGGTGAAAGTGACAGAAACCAGTGCTGACCTTGCGTTATTGCTTTCTTTGGTTTCCAGTTTCCGTGATCGCCCTTTGCCTCGTGATCTGGTGGTATTTGGTGAAGTTGGTCTGGCAGGGGAAATACGCCCCGTTCCCAGTGGTCAGGAACGCATTTCAGAAGCAGCCAAACATGGCTTTAAACGCGCTATTGTGCCTCACGCTAACATGCCGAAAAAAGCATTGCCAGAGATGAGAGTGTTTGGTGTCAAAAAATTGGCAGATGCACTATCTGTGCTGGATGAGTTGGATGACTGATTAAGGATCTGTCTGATTGCCTGCTATCGTCACGTTGACTGTGGCAGGTCATCAGACACTTTTTCAATAACTGTCCCATTTTTTTCTAATATCTTGGTTTTTAGGAAATTCAGTTTTTACATCCGACTCAAATAAATATGCGAAATTTTGAGTGATATTTTTATTCATTTAATCTAAATAAAAAATCAGCTAGTGGGACGTTATACTGCTCAAATTTTCCTACTTTTACCGAATTAAGTTATTTATCTATAATAAATACCCTGTGAAATTACAGTGGGATTTAATTCAGAAAATAACGGCATAAATTTCATTGTGGTTCAGCAAAATTTCACTTATTGCATTCAATAATGAGTTCTTTAATTAACTTTTCGCTTAAACTAATAATTTAATATTTGTTTGTTTTATTTTATGAATATCTTAAATTATTTAATTTTAAATACTTTTAATGGTTGGGATAACAAGATTTTATCCCAAAATACTAATAAACAACCAATTTTGTTTTTACCTTTCACAACAAGCGTGTTATTTTGTTTAGTATACTAAACATAGGGGGTTTTATGGGGCAATTTGACTACTTGAAAGAAGCTATTAAACAGGCGAGTTACACATTGCAGCAAGTGGCTGATGCCTGTGGAATGACAAAAGGCTATTTGAGCCAACTTATTAACGGCAAAATAAAGAGTCCGAGTGCGCAGAAACTGGCATCTATTCATCAATATTTAGGATTAGCGTATCCCATGGAAAAGAAAACCGTCGGTGTGGTGTTTGGTAAATTTTACCCGTTGCATACTGGGCATATTTATTTGATCCAGCGGGCATCCAGTCAGGTCGATGAATTGCACGTCGTCCTCTGTTATGACGAATTGCGGGATCGTGAATTGTTCATCAATAGTTCTATGTCTCAGCAACCCACAGTCAGTGACCGCCTGAGATGGCTTTTACAAACATTCAAATATCAAAAAAATATCCACATCCACGTTTTTGATGAACATGGCATGGAGCCTTATCCGAATGGCTGGGAAGTATGGAGCCGGGGAGTGAAGGCATTCATGGCAGAGAAGAGCATCAATCCTGAATATATCTATTCCAGTGAAGCGCAGGATGTAGCATGTTATAAAGAATATTTCGATATTGAAACTATCCTTATTGATCCACAACGTTCATTCATGAATATCAGCGGCAGCCAGATACGGCAGGCACCTTTTCGCTATTGGGAATATATTCCAACAGAAGTGAAGCCATTTTTTGTGCGCACCGTGGCAATTCTGGGTGGTGAGTCGAGTGGTAAATCCACACTGGTAAACAAGTTAGCCAATATGTTTAACACAACCAGCGTATGGGAATATGGGCGAGAGTACGTGTTCTCCCACTTGGGAGGGGATGAAATGGCTCTGCAATACTCAGATTACGATAAAATTGCATTGGGACATGCACAATATATTGATTTTTCAGTCAAATATGCCAATAAAGTTGCTTTTATTGACACTGATTTCGTGACGACACAGGCATTTTGCAAGCGTTATGAAGGAAAAGAGCATCCCTTTGTACAGGCGATGATTGATGAATATCGATTTGATCTGGTTATTCTGTTAGAAAACAACACCCCGTGGGTGGCTGATGGGCTGAGAAGTTTAGGTAGTGAACGGGAACGTAAAGAGTTTCAGCAGTTACTTGAGAGTTTGTTGAAGAAAAATAACGTCGATTATGTTTGTGTCAACTCAGCGGACTATGATCAACGTTTTCTGCGCTGTATTGAATTAGTTCAACACATGTTAATGGCGTAACTAACTTTTATATATAAAAATAGTTTTAATTTATATTATTATCATAATTAATTCATGATAATCTATTTTCTACAGTGATTCTTAGCATTATTGTTTTTTATTCTTAACTAACTTTAATTAAATGTTTCTTGTGGTTATTTTTACAATAGTAATAAAATAAATTGTGATAATAATATTTTTTGATGCTTGAATTCTATCGTTTTGACTTGAATTGTAGAGAAATAAATCATTTAATGAACAGACCTATTGACTTATTTATATAAAATTTATTAGTTATTAACAAACCCACAGATATATTAGGTGTTTTACCAAAAATGGAGATAATGTAAAGAAAATATTAAACTACGGAAGTAACCATGATGATTTTTTCCTTATTATCTAAATGGAATAAAAATAGAAAAATTTATGCTATTTTTATTTGGATTGTATTTCCTTAGGCATAATTAATATTGTTAAATTTTTATTCTAAGATTAGGAAATATCTTATTTATTATATGCTCATTGTAAATAATAATTGACATAATATGAGTATATCCTTATCAGGATGTTTCACATATAAACTATTTTTATTTGTACAATATCTAATGGATATTAGTAGTATCACAAATGAATCTAGGCAGCATATGTTAAGGAAAAAGCTTTAATCTTTTAACCTAATTGTGTTGAGAATATGAACTTAAATCAATTTAAATCGATTGAGGTTATCAATATTTCATATGGTTTGACTGATAATTCAGTTAATCATGAAATGATTTCAGATATCACATTTTCTATTATACCAGGTGAAATTACTTTGATAACAGGACCGAAAGCATCGACCAATAGCACATTGCTATCGATTGCATCGGGTATGTTACAACCAGATCAAGGAGATGTATTAATTAATAATAACAAGTTGAAACTAATGAATGATATCGAATTGGGAAAGTTTCATTATGAAAGTAGTGGGTTTATTTTTCATGACTTTAATTTATCCAATAAACTGACGCTCTTAGATAACTTGTTATTATCAACTTCTTATGGATTAACACTTTCTAGTGAGCAAGCGACAAAAATCGCGCAGAAATCATTGGATATTGTCAAATTGGGTCATAAGAGCCGTTATTACCCTGGCGAGCTATCTGAAAATGAAAAACAGCTGGCTGCGATGGCAAGAGCAATAGTCAGAAGACCTGAATATCTATTTGCCGATGATCCGACGCGTAACTTGGGCCATAAGGAGTTTCAGATGTTCGTCGATATCTTTAAATTTATTGCGCACGAACAAAAAGGTACGGTTGTGATTGCTTCTCAAGATAACCGCCTGGTTCAATACGCTGATAGCATGATTACGTTAGAAAGAGGGAAGGTTGTTAAGACTTATGAATCCTTTCAAGAAAAAAGAGTGATGGTGTAGTCGTTATATCCCAATAAACTTCAAGTTGCAGCCAACAAAGCAGCAATTTGAAAGATGAAGGGGATAAGTCAACTCGGAAAAACGGCCTAATATCAGGCCGTTTTCGCTATCAGGTTTATTTACTGATTTTTTTATATTTAATGCGGTGTGGCTCCAGTGCAGCAGCCCCCATTGTCCGCTTTTTATAATCTTCGTATTCGCTGAAGTTTCCTTCAAAGAAAGCGACGTTACCTTCATCTTGATAATCAATAATGTGTGTCGCAATACGGTCAAGGAACCAACGGTCATGGGAAATAACCATCGCACAGCCCGGGAATTCCAACAGGGCGTTTTCCAGCGCTCGCAGAGTTTCGATATCCAGATCATTGGTGGGTTCGTCAAGTAGCAGCATGTTGCCGCCAACTTGCAGCAGTTTGGCTAAATGCAGACGGCCACGTTCACCACCAGACAATTCACCGACACGTTTGCCTTGATCTACGCCCTTGAAGTTAAAGCGTCCAACATAGGCACGGCTTGGAATTTCAAAGTTACCGATCCGCATGATGTCCTGACCACCGGAAACTTCTTCCCAAACGGTTTTCTTATCATCCATGCTATCGCGGAACTGTTCAACGGAAGCCAGCGTAACGGTTTCACCCAGAGAGACTGTACCAGAATCAGGTTGCTCTTGACCGGACAGCATACGGAACAGGGTTGATTTACCTGCACCGTTCGGGCCGATGATCCCAACAATCGCCCCTTTTGGCAGAGAGAAGTTCAGGTTGTCGATTAAAACCCGATCGCCATAAGATTTGGTCAGGTTGGTCACTTCCAGCACTTTATCACCCAGACGTGGGCCTGGTGGGATAAATAATTCACTGGTTTCATTACGTTTCTGGTAATCAACGTTATTGAGTTCTTCAAAGCGAGCCAGACGCGCTTTACCTTTTGCCTGACGTCCTTTCGGATTTTGGCGTATCCATTCAAGTTCTTTTTCAATGGATTTGCGGCGGGCAGCTTCTGAGGAGGCTTCTTGTGCCAGACGTGCGTCTTTTTGTTCCAGCCATGAAGAGTAGTTGCCTTCCCATGGAATGCCTTCGCCACGGTCAAGTTCCAAAATCCAGCCAGCAACGTTATCGAGGAAGTAACGGTCATGGGTAATCGCAACGACGGTGCCTTCATAATCGTGCAGGAAGCGCTCCAGCCATGCGACAGATTCGGCATCAAGGTGGTTGGTGGGCTCGTCGAGCAGCAGCATGTCTGGTTTTTCCAGCAGCAAGCGGCAAATCGCGACTCGGCGACGTTCACCCCCTGACAGATGTTCAATCTTGGCATCCCAGGCAGGCAGGCGCAGGGCATCAGCCGCTCGCTCCAGTTGGTTATCCAGATTATGCCCGTCATGGGATTGGATAATCGCTTCCAGTTGACCTTGCTCTTTTGCCAGCTTGTCAAAATCTGCATCAGGATCGGCGTAAGCAGCATAGACTTCATCAAGACGCGTCAGCGCATTTTTGACTTCGCCGACTGCTTCTTCCACGGCTTCGCGAACGGTATGTTCAAGGTTGAGCTTGGGTTCCTGCGGCAGATAACCAATTTTAATGCCGGGTTGTGGACGAGCTTCTCCTTCAATATCTTTATCGATACCCGCCATGATGCGCAGTAAGGTTGATTTACCCGCACCATTGAGACCGAGAACACCAATTTTTGCTCCAGGGAAAAAACTCAGAGAAATATTTTTCAGAATATGCCTTTTAGGGGGAACAATTTTGCCAACCCGATGCATACTATAAACATATTGAGCCAATGTAATTTACCTTTTTATTAATAAGGGAATTTTGAAATTCGTTTGCGTTTATGGGGTCTGGATGGGGCATTTTACCCTAAATTTTACGTATCGTGTTGCTACCTGATCAGCATTAGTTCAAGCATCCAATTACCGCAAACGGTAAAAATCATTTGTGCGGGCCTCGTTCCTGTCTGACGATTGTATTCACTGTGGGGAGGAATACAAATGAGATTGTGTGTGTTCTTCTAAACGATACTTTTATAAAAATCTTATCGTTATGAATTCACTGTTGTAATCAATCATGTCAATAATATGATTATAATTGAATAGCATTTTTGTATTGGTGGTTATCCGTTTAGTCCTTTGGAGGAGCATGTAGCAATGAATAAATGGCGGCATTTTATGATGGCTGTGGGTCTGGTTTTTGTTGCTGGGGCAGCACATGCGGATTCTTTGGACGCCCAACGTGAGCGATATCAAACGGTAAAGCTGGCGTGGGAGGCGAAAAATATGGCGGAAGTTGAACGATTGATGCCAACGCTGAAAGATTATCCCCTATATCCTTATCTCGAATATCGCCAGTTAACTCAAGATTTGGATATTGCCACGCCTCAGCAAATCCGCCACTTTATTGATACTTACCCGACTTTACCACCGGCGCGTTCTCTGACATCCAAATATATCAATTCGCTGGCAAGCAATGGAGACTGGTCTGGTATTTTGGCATTCACTCCAAATGCACCAAGGGCTGCTATGACGCGCTGCAATTATTATTTTGCTAAATGGGCTACTGGAAATCAGCAGGTAGCATGGAAAGGTGCCCAAGAACTGTGGTTGAGTGGCAACACATTGCCCGGCAGTTGCGATAAGCTGTTTGATGTCTGGGAACAGGCTGGGTACTTATCTGCAAATTTAATTTTGCAGCGTATGGAATTGGCGATTAAATCAAATAACACTCAATTGGTTAATTATCTTATTAAGCGCTTGCCTTTGAGCTATCGGAGCTTGAGTGAAAATTTACTGAAATTGCAAAGTGATCCTGCCTTCATTGAGCATTTTGCCCAAACGTCCACATCAACGGATTTTACCCGCTCCGTTATCATGACGACTTTTTCTCGTTTTGCCCGTAAAGACGCAGAAGTTGCTAGACACAGTATTCCGGCCATTGTTCGGGCGCAGAAAATGAATGACTCCGAGCATCAATTGTTAAAAGATGCAGTGGCATGGAATTTGATGAGCAATGTCACTCCAGCGCAGGCGAAATGGCGGGATGACGTCATACGAGATTCGCAATCTACCAATCTGCTTGAGCGACGCGTCCGTTTGACACTGCAAGATGGCGATGAAAAAGGGCTGGTACAGTGGTTGTCGTTGCTTCCCAAAAGTATTCTGCGAAAAAAAGAGGAGTGGAAATACTGGAGTGCCATTGTCTTGCTTAATGAAGGTAAGCAAGCAGAGGGTGAAGCAATATTGCACAACCTTAGGGAAAAGCGTGGCTTTTATTCAATGGTGGCTGCGCAGAAATTAAATATCACTTATCCATTGATGATTGATAGAGCAGAAAAACCAGATGATTCGATTGCAAAAATGCGGGAAATAAAGCGTATCCATGAGTTGATATACTGGCATATGGATAATCTGGCGAACTCAGAGTGGAATAACTTTGTTTCTTCACAAAGTCCGTTAAAGCAGCAACAGTTGGCACGTTACGCTCTTGAACAGCATTGGCCGGCACTCAGTGTACAGGCCACCATTACAGGTAATATGTGGGATCATCTTGAGGAGCGTTTTCCTCTGGCATGGCAGAAGGAATTTGCGAATTTTACTGCCGATAAAAATATTTCACAAAGTTATGCGATGGCGATTGCCCGACGGGAAAGTGCATGGAATCCCCAGGCTCGTTCTGGGAAGGGAGCCAGCGGATTGATGCAAATCATGCCAAAAACCGCCGAGCATACCGTGAAGGAGCAGAAGATTCAGGGTTATTCCAGCAGCAGTCAATTAATGGAGCCAGCTATGAACATCAAAGTGGGTACAGCTTATCTGGACTTGGTTTACCAGCGTTTTGGCAATAACCGCGTTCTTGCCAGTGCAGCCTATAATGCTGGCCCCAGAAATGTTGATCGCTGGCTGGCGAATAGTGCTGATCGTATTGACGCGATAGCTTTTATTGAGAGCATTCCTTTCGGGGAAACACGCGATTATGTCAAAAACGTACTGGCTTATGATATGTACTATCATATTTTTATGGGAATACATTCAAATGCGTTGACTAACGCAGAATGGCAAAGGCGTTATTAATTTTAGATATAACTATGGTATGCTGCCGTACTAGTTAAATAGTATGGCCGTTTATTATGATACCAAATCACTTGATTGATCCGGCACTCACCCCGGAAGATAGCGATGACTGGCTCACTTTTGTGGGATTGTTACAGTCAGCATTTGAACAAAATTTGCAACATCCTATTTTGCAGCTATTATTGACTCCCGATGAGCGCACGGCTCTGTCAACTCGGATTCGGATTATTCAGGAATTGATGCGTGGGCAGATGAGCCAGCGTGAGTTGAAAAATGAGCTCAATGTGGGTATAGCGACAATTACTCGTGGTTCTAACAGCTTAAAAGCAGCGCCTGCCCCTGTCAAAGCATGGTTGGAAGCACAATTATTAAAAGATAATAACGATTAAAATAACCAAAGCGGGGTCATTTTGTTATGACCCCTGACGGCCAGGCCGTTAAGGTTGGTTATTCAACTCTTTGTAAATTTCATGATGAATAGGAACGAGAGCCAATATCAGGGCCTGATGATAAACGCTGGTGCGGGTCAGAATACCATTGGTAAAAAAGCCGATTGCGCCACCTTCTTGCTTGATATTATCGACGCCGGTCAAATAAGCCATTTCATGGCCAAGCTCGCGTCCTTCACGAATGCCTTCCAATACTTTTTCAGGCAGCATCAGACTGGCAGAGCGCGACTCACCCCGAATCTGCTTGTATTCGATAACCATCCAGGCAAACGTCATGTCATCTTCAATTCCAGCTTCGACTCCAACCCAAAAATCGGCTTCTGGCCGAACCTGACGGGCAGCCATCACACGGTGACGGGCGCCGGTACGGGTTTCAGTATTGCCAATGGGTTGTTGGGGGACGCTGCTATCTACGTTGACATCTTCTATGCGGTAAGTGCCGGGGCCAAAAACATCATCGAATGCAAGGCTAATCGCTTTTATTTTTGCAGGGTTAGTTGTTGCAGCAATAACGTGGTACATAATAAATAAATTATCCTTTGAACTATTTCAGATGCAGTATAACGGAAAAAGAATATGTTACAGGTCTATCTTGTTCGCCATGGCGAAACCGAATGGAACGTGGCTCGCCGTATTCAGGGGCAAACTGACAGTCCCTTGACTGAAATTGGCCTGCGTCAGGCACGCTTGGTAGCACAGAGAGTAAAATCACAAAACATCACACATGTTATCACCAGTGACCTTGGTCGAACACGTCAAACCGCAGAAATCATCGCGAAAGCCTGTGGGTGTGAAGTGCTGCTGGAACCCCGTTTGCGGGAGTTAAACATGGGTGTTCTGGAAAATCGTGAACTGAATTCCCTGACTCCTGAAGAAGAATCCTGGCGTAAAAGTCTTGTCGATGGTACACCAAATGGGAAGATCCCAGAAGGTGAATCAATGAATGAATTGTCAGCTCGTATGCGGGCAGCACTGGAAAGTTGCCTTGGCCTGCCAGCAGGCAGCCGCCCGTTGTTAGTGAGTCACGGTATGGCATTAGTCTGTTTGGTCAGCTCTATCTTGGGGCTTCCTGCCAACTCGGAGCGCCGCCTGCGGCTAAGAAACTGCTCTATCTCAAGAGTGGATTATCAAGATAGCCCGTGGCTGGCTTCGGGCTGGATTGTTGAAACTGCAGGCGATATCACACATCTGGATATGCCCGCATTGGATGAATTACAGGGCTAACGTTCAATTGGGATGAGGTACTCAAATTCCACAACGTGGCTTTGAGACTCATCCTCAAGGTTTTTCCATTCAAGATTAGTAAGGTAGTATCGCTCGACATCGTATCCCTTCCTGCGAGTGATATTTAATTTAGGCAAGCAGATACCATAAACTGTAAAGAGGAACTCTTTTAATTGTTCTTTGCCCCCAAAATAACTGAATGAAATATAGTCACCGCCAGGTAGAACAACAGGCCTGTTGTCTTGCGTATCAAATGTGGCATATTCTGGCTCTATTGCTGTGGTATAGAAAACAGTCTGCTCATCTTCATGCTCTGCGCTGAGATCGGAATGGTGCAATCCATACAGCCTGGGGGGAAGTGTTTTAGCATGTTGCAGATAGTTCACCCAGAAACCGTGACGCATCTCTGTGCAGGCACTTGACCACTGCTCCAGAGTATAAGAACAAGTATGCTCAGTACCGATAAGCAGCTGATCTTCCAGCGTGACATATTTGTGTGCTGGCAACGGTTTGTTATCCAACATAATGGGTGGGCAAATACCCGTAGCACACCACTCTTCACTTCGGCGGTAGGAAGCAGGCGTTCGGTTGAACTGTTTTTTGAAGGCCCGAGTAAACGTTTGTTGAGAATCAAAACGATATTGCAATGCAATGTCCAGAATAGGGCGACTAGTTAAACGCAATGCAACTGCGGCTTTGGATAACCGTCTTGCTCGGATATAAGAACCAATAGCCTGACCTGTGACATCCTTGAACATGCGCTGTAAGTGCCACTTGGAGTAACCTGCTTTTGCTGCAACGTTATCGAGGGATAGTGGACGATCTAGGTTATTATCCATCCAATGCAGCAAATCTCGAATGATGTTGGTTTGATCCATACTTCTCCCTAAGTCATTAAGACAAAAAGAAAATCATACAAATGTACAACAACTTACTATTTTGAAAAACCAAAACGTTTTTCTGAATGCAACTGTTATGCAGTTTGGTCGAGAATTAACACCTACCATCCCCAAAAGGTAAAAAACATAGCTTGTGATGCCTCTTGATGGTCGGAGAGCAGAAATTATTCCTATTCTCACGGGTAAAAGTTGTTAATTCTAGATGCTATGAATGATTAATTTTGTTTTGTGTAAGCCTGAGCATGTGATATCTACTTTTACGGAAAAACCTTCTCATTAAATTAAACAAGAATTTTCTTGGAATAAATTAATAGCTTAACCGATAATTTGTCAAGAGTTATCTTGTTAAATTCATTAACAATAGGTATCACTATGTTCATTTTCACAACCATTTCCACCCGCCAACATACATAGGTCGGTGGATGTTGAACATAAAACAGGTTGATAAAAATTTTCTCAAAATAGGCGTACTTTTAAGTGCAATTCAAAAAGTGGGTTAACCAGTAGAAATGGATTTGAAGACCATTTTTTACTCGTTTAGAATGCCTATTCAGCTATAATGTCACGATTTTTCGTCATAAATACATTAGTAGTGAAAATGATTTCATGAAAGATATTGATTCACATTATATGTGAATAGTGAATATTTTCACTGCATTTATTTAATTCAAATGGACTAAATATGGTAACAATCAAGAAAATAGTGATAGCGGCTGCCTTGATCTTTTCTCCTGTGATCTTGCATGCTGAGGAGATCGGTTCTGTCGATACCGTGTTCAAACTATTCGGCCCTGATAACAAAATAGTGATAGAAGCTTTTGATGATCCTGATGTCAAAAATGTCACCTGCTATCTGAGCAGGGCTAAGACAGGTGGGATCAAAGGTGGATTGGGGTTGGCAGAAGATACTTCTGATGCCGCTATATCCTGCCAGCAGGTCGGGCCGATTGAATTGAGCGACAAAATCAAGACATCCCCCAAAAAAGGGCAGGTTGTCTTCCAAAAACGTACATCTTTGGTGTTTAAAAAACTTCAAGTGGTTCGTTTCTACGACCCTGAACGTAGTTCTCTGATTTATTTAACCTATTCTGATAAAGTCATCGACGGGTCGCCTAAAAATGCGATCAGTGCTGTGCCGATTATGCCGTGGAAAGAGTGAGTTACTCATTAAACAAAAGCCCTGATGTCGAAGGACATTCAGGGCTTTTTTACAAATGCGGTAGTTTAGGTGGTATCGATTAGTCTTCTAAATCGCCACAGAAACGATAGCCTTCACCATGAATGGTGGCGATGATTTCTGGAGTATCTGGTGTGGATTCGAAGTGTTTACGAATACGACGGATAGTGACATCAACGGTGCGATCATGAGGTTTCAGTTCGCGCCCTGTCATTTTTTTCAGTAGTTCTGCACGAGTTTGGATTTTCCCCGGATTCTCACAGAAGTGGAGCATCGCACGGAATTCGCTGCGTGGCAGTTTGTACTGATCTCCCATTGGGCTTACCAGAGAGCGGCTGTTGATATCTAATTCCCATTCATTGAACTTATAGCTTTCAACCTGACGGCGCTCTTCACCTGAATGACTCAGGTTCATAGTCCGGGAAAGCAGATTCCGTGCACGGATGGTTAATTCTCGTGGGTTAAATGGCTTGGTGATGTAATCATCAGCGCCAATTTCAAGCCCAAGGATCTTATCCACCTCATTGTCACGCCCTGTTAAAAACATCAGGGCGACATTTGCCTGCTCACGTAATTCACGGGCAAGAAGTAACCCATTTTTACCTGGCAGATTGATATCCATAATCACTAAGTTGATATCGTTATCTGACAGAATGTTGTGCATTTCTGAGCCATCAGTGGCTTCATAAACGACATACCCTTCAGCTTCAAAAATGCTTTTCAGGGTATTGCGTGTGACAATTTCGTCTTCAACAATCAAAATGTGCGGGGTTTGCATGGTTGCTACCTAAAATCGCTAAAAAAAACAGAATCTGTATGACGCAAGCTGTTATTATTAAAAGAAAATATGCTGATCTTGTTCTGAATTACAGAAAACGCAGCTCATGTCCAAAATAGACGTTGTTGATATATTTTATGCCAGAAGCCAGCATCGCTTTTTTGAGGATACATACCCGAAAAAGCGGGTTTAAACAGGGGACTATATTAGTCTATTAACAGCAATATAACAGCTAGTAATGCACTTGCCCTCTAAAAAAGCTAACTTTTGTTGATACATATCAAAATCAATTGTAGCACGTTAACATTCGTTGTAATTGTTAATTTTAAACTCGGTCATATGTTATTAAATTGAGAGAATATTGTTAACTCTGTGGTGTTGCCAGAACGTTTAGATAGATTAACAGTAACGCCCTAATGTCAAGATGAGCGTGTTTTTATCATAAAGACAAAATAATTACAAAATATGTTTTTCATAACATTAAATTCTATAAAACGATATTATCGGCCAGATAATGACGTAATAGTTTCGCTATATTCTGAATGATTACAATACGGAAAATGGCATTTTTTTATGCTTTCATGACAAAAATATTTGACTTCGGCTACAGTTTGCTTTAACCAATAGGGGGTCAAACGAATTAAAAGACAGACAGGAAATCATGCGCCATATCAGCCCGAAAAATAAGGTTACTACAGAAACCACTACGACGATTACCACCGGAACTATGAGTTACGGGGCGGGCTGACGCGTACACATAAAATAATAAAAAGCCCGTATCCCACAAGATACGGGCTTTTTTTTGGACATAAATCAGGAGAGAAATGCTAATGCGAGTACTGAAATTTGGGGGCACCTCAGTTGCAAATTACCAGCGTATACTGAGTGTTGCTGATATCGCCGAAAGTGAACTATCCCTTGGGCAAGTGGCTCTGGTTCTTTCTGCACCCGCAAAAATCACGAACCACTTGGTGGCGATGATAGACAAAACGGTGGCAGGGCAGGATATTGTTTCCAACATGAGCGATGTGTCCCAAATCTTTGCTGATTTGCTGTCGGGCTTAAAAGAACATCAGCCGAATTTCGATTATGAATACCTGAAAGGCATTGTGGAACGTGAACTTGCCTACCTGAAACAGACCTTGCATGGAATTTCGCTATTGAAGCAGTGTCCAGACAGCATTAATGCTGCTCTGATTTGTTGCGGTGAAAAACTGTCCATTGCCATTATGGGAGCGGTTTTACAAGCGCGCGGTCATAAAGTGACAGTCATTGATCCGGTCAAAAACCTACTTTCTCACGGGCATTATCTTGAATCTACCGTTGATATTCACGAATCGTCCAAACGCATTGCTGCGCTGAACATCCCGGCTGAGCATATCATTCTGATGGCGGGTTTTACTGCGGGTAACGATAACGGTGAATTGGTGGTACTGGGGCGCAATGGTTCCGACTACTCAGCGGCAGTGCTGGCTGCGTGTCTACGAGCGGACTGCTGCGAAATCTGGACTGACGTAGATGGCGTTTATACTTGTGATCCAAGGGCTGTACCCGATGCGCGTCTGCTAAAAAGCTTGTCATATCAGGAAGCGATGGAGCTTTCTTATTTCGGTGCCAAAGTTCTTCATCCGCGGACAATTGCGCCTATTGCCCAATTTCAGATCCCTTGCCTGATTAAAAACACGGCGAATCCCGATGCGCCGGGCACCTTTATCGGAGAAGGGCAGAAAGACGAAAATCTGCCTGTCAAGGGCATCACCAACCTGAACAATATGGCGATGATCAACGTCTCAGGCCCTGGCATGAAAGGTATGGTCGGGATGGCGGCGCGGGTGTTTTCCGTCATGTCTCGCAAAGGTATTTCTGTTGTGTTGATCACGCAGTCTTCATCGGAGTACAGCATTAGTTTCTGTGTGCCGCAAAAAGAGCTGACAAAAGCACAGAAGGCGCTGACCGAAGAATTCTATCTGGAGCTGAAAGATGGTGTACTCGATCCCATTGATGTGATCGATAACCTTGCCATCATCTCTGTGGTTGGGGATGGAATGCGCACTCAGCGAGGTATCTCTGCCCGGTTCTTCTCCGCACTGACCCGCGCGAATATTAACATCATCGCCATTGCACAGGGATCATCTGAACGTTCCATTTCGGCTGTGATTGGCAATGATACCGCTACCACCGCGGTTAGGCTCTGTCACCAAATGTTGTTCAACACCGCTCAAGTGGTTGAAGTCTTCGTGGTGGGTGTGGGAGGGGTGGGTAGTGCATTGATTGAACAGATCCGCCGTCAGCAGTCATGGCTCAAACAAAAACACATTGATCTGCGAGTGTGTGGCATTGCCAATTCGCGGGCGATGTTGACGGATATGCAGGGCATCGGTCTGGATAATTGGCAACAGTCGCTGTCAGAAGCGACCGAGCCTTTCAGTTTGAGTCGCCTTATCCGTCTTGAAAAAGAATATCATCTCCTGAATCCGGTCATTGTGGATTGTACTTCGAATCAGTCGATTGCGGAGCAGTATGCCAGCTTTTTAGGCGATGGTTTTAATATCGTGACACCGAATAAAAAGGCCAATACGCTGTCAATGGCCTACTATCGTCAAATTCGTCAGGCAGCCGAAAAATCGAAGCGGAAATTCCTGTATGACACCAACGTAGGCGCAGGATTACCGGTTATCGAAAACTTGCAGAATCTGCTCAATGCGGGGGATGAACTGGTGCAGTTCAACGGCATTCTGTCCGGTTCGTTATCTTATATCTTCGGCATGTTGGATGAAGGCATGACGCTTTCACAAGCGACTCTGCTGGCAAAAGAAAAGGGCTTTACCGAACCTGATCCACGGGATGATCTCTCCGGTATGGATGTTGCTCGCAAACTATTGATCCTGGCTCGTGAATCTGGCTATGAACTGGAATTGGAAAATATTCACGTAGAGCCAGTCTTGCCGGCCGCGTTTGATGCCAGCGGTGATGTTGGTAGCTTCCTGCAACGTTTGCCACAACTGGATCAAGAATTCACTCATCGTGTTGCTGATGCCGCAGAACAGGGGAAAGTTCTGCGTTATGTTGGCATCATTGAACAAGGCCGTTGTAGGGTGAAAATTGCCGCAGTTGATGGCAACGATCCGCTTTATAAGGTCAAAAATGGCGAAAACGCACTGGCTTTCTATACCCGTTATTATCAACCCATTCCGCTGGTGCTACGTGGCTACGGTGCTGGGAATGATGTCACAGCCGCCGGGGTTTTTGCTGATATATTACGTACTCTGTCATGGAAATTGGGGGTTTAATGGTGGTCAGGATTTATGCACCCGCCTCTATCGGGAACGTTGGCGTTGGGTTTGATGTGCTCGGCGCAGCGGTTTCTCCTGTTGATGGCTCGTTGCTTGGAGATTGCGTCTCTGTCTGTGAAGCTGAACGTTTCAGTTTAAGTAATGAAGGGCGGTTTGCTGGCAAATTGCCTGCTGATCCCAAACACAACATTGTTTACCAATGCTGGCAGCTTTTTTGCCAGCGTCTGGGAAAAAAGCTGCCTGTTGCCATGACACTGGAAAAAAACATGCCGATTGGTTCAGGGCTGGGTTCCAGTGCTTGTTCGGTAGTTGCTGCTCTGGTGGCATTGAATGAGTATGCTGGCTGTCCATTTGACAGCAACCAATTGCTGGACATGATGGGCGAGTTAGAGGGGCGTGTTTCCGGCGGTGTGCACTATGATAATGTCGCGCCGTGCTACTTAGGGGGATTGCAACTGCTCCTTGCGCAGGAAAATGCCGTTTGTCAGTCTGTTCCTATTTTTGATGATTGGTTGTGGGTGATGGCTTACCCCGGCATCAAAGTTTCGACATCAGAAGCCCGTGCCATTCTGCCGGCAAACTACTCCCGTGGGGATATGATTAATCACGGCCGTTATTTTGCGGGATTTATTCACGCCTGCCATACCCAGCAATCCGAACTAGCGGCTAAATTGATGAAAGATGTTGTTGCTGAACCTTATCGCACACAACTTTTACCCGGATTTGCCAACGCGCGTGATGGAGTAAAGAAACTGGGTGCTCTGGTGTGCAGTATTTCGGGTTCTGGGCCGACATTATTTGCGATCTGCGATGACATGGCTGTAGCGAAAGAAGTCGCACAGTGGCTGCAACAACATTACGTACAGAATGATGAAGGTTTTGTGCATATTTGCCGTCTGGATCTCGCAGGCGCACGACAGGTAGGGTAACGATGAAACTATATAATTTAAAAGACAGTAGCGAACAGGTCAGCTTTTCACAGGCGGTCAAACAGGGATTGGGCAGACAGCAGGGGCTGTTTTTTCCGCAGGACTTACCTGAATTCAGTCGTGACGAAATCGACGAATTATTGAAACTGGATTTTGTCAGCCGTAGCCAGCGAATTCTCTCTGCCTTTATTGGTGATGAAATTCCCGCAGAACAATTGGTGGCTCGTGTCAAAAATGCCTTTGCCTTTCCTGCCCCGGTGACAGGCGTCGAAGACGATATCGCTTCGCTGGAGCTGTATCATGGACCGACACTGGCTTTCAAAGATTTTGGTGGTCGTTTCATGGCACAAATCCTCGCACAAATCGCGGGAGAACAGCCGGTTACTATTTTGACTGCGACTTCCGGTGATACCGGGGCGGCGGTTGCTCATGCCTTCTATGGCTTGGACAACGTACAGGTGGTGATCCTCTATCCAGAAGGGAAAATCAGCCCATTGCAGGAAAAACTGTTCTGCACACTGGGGGGGAATATCCACACTGTCGCTATCAAGGGCGATTTTGATGCTTGTCAGGCGTTGGTAAAGCAGGCTTTTGATGATGAAGAACTGAAACGTGCACTGTATCTCAACTCTGCCAACTCAATTAATATCAGTCGCTTATTGGCGCAAATCTGCTACTACTTTGAAGCTGTTGCCCAGATCCCAGCAGAAAAACGTGAACAGTTGGTGATTTCCGTGCCAAGTGGCAACTTCGGTAACTTGACAGCGGGGTTGCTGGCGAAATCGCTGGGACTGCCAGTAAAACGTTTTATTGCTGCGACGAATGTCAATGACACCGTTCCCCGTTATCTGTCTGAAGGCGCATGGCAGCCACATCAGACCGTTGCGACTCTTTCGAATGCAATGGATGTCAGCCAGCCAAATAACTGGCCGCGCATTGAAGAATTGTTCCAGCGCAAAGGCTGGTCACTCAGTGAATTAGCCAATGGTGTGGTGGATGACAGCACCACTCAGGCCACAATGCAAGAACTGGCTGCCAAAGGCTATATTTCCGAACCCCATGCCGCTGTTGCCTATCGTGTACTGCGTGATCAATTACAGGCAGGAGAATATGGCCTGTTCTTGGGAACGGCTCACCCGGCCAAATTCAAAGAAAGTGTTGAAGTGATCCTCGGCCAGCCGCTGCCATTGCCACAGGAATTGGCAGAGCGTACGGATTTAGCCCTGTTATCCCACTTTCTGCCTGCTGACTTTGCGAGTTTGCGCGAATTCTTAATGGAAAGAGCGCCGAAATAACGCCGTATCTGTCACTCCACCTGAATGGCGGGTGGAGTGACATCAATCAATGCTGTTCAGGGCGTTTAAATACCCGCTCACTGCCTTTGGAGAGCGATTCATCGAAGGCGTACCCTTCCAGATTGAATTCCACCAGCCGGGCAGGATCAGTCAGTTGATTCTGAATGATAAAGCGGCTCATCAGCCCACGCGCTTTCTTGGCATAGAAGCTGATCACTTTATACTTGCCATTTTTTTCATCCAGAAAAATTGGTTTGATAATTTGAGCCGCTAGCTTTTTAGTATTCACCGACTTGAAATATTCATCTGAAGCCAGATTGACCAACACATCATCACCTTGCTGTTCCAGCGCAGCATTCAGATTTTCAGTGATGAGATCTCCCCAGAACTTATACAAATCCTTGCCACGCGGGTTCTCCAGCCTGATACCCATTTCCAGCCGATACGGCCGCATGAGATCGAGAGGGCGTAATACGCCATACAGGCCGGATAACATCCGCAAGTGCGTTTGGGCAAAGCCAAAATCGGCGTCTGAGAAGGTTTCTGCCTGCATACCGGTATAGACATCACCTTTAAAGGCGAGGATCGCCTGACGGGCATTTTCCGGGGTGAAATTCGGTTGCCATTCACCAAAACGAGCCGCATTCAGGCCGGCCAGCTTATCACTGATACCCATCAAACTGCCGATTTGCGCTGGCGTTAAGGTTCGGCAGACATCGATCAATTGCTTGGATTCCTCCAGCAATGCAGGCTGACTATATTTCTCTGTTGCGAGTGGACTTTCATAATCGAGTGTTTTTGCAGGTGAAATAGTAATAAGCATGATTTTGTTCCGATATGATTTTGTTTCGAATCGTTTTCCCCATAATGCAGGCTTTCTCAACTTTAGCAAAAACAAACTGAAAAGGGCGAATAACAGCGATAAGATTTTCCTACCTTACAGCAGCTGCTTGACCATGTTATTATCACCGGATGGCGAGGCAACAGTGCCAATATTTTACGTATAACGATGAGATATTAAACATGACCGATAAACTGACTTCCCTGCGTAAACTGACAACAGTCGTAGCAGATACTGGGGATATCGCGGCGATGAAACTGTATCAGCCGCAAGATGCAACTACCAACCCTTCCTTGATTTTGAACGCAGCTCAAATCCCTGAATACCGCCAACTGATTAATGAAGCCATTGAATGGGCGCGTGGTCAGAGCGATTCTCGTGAGCAGCAGATTATTGATGCTGGCGACAAATTGGCAGTCAATATTGGTCTGGAAATTCTGAAACTGATCCCTGGCCGCATTTCCACCGAAGTTGATGCCCGTCTTTCTTATGACACCGAAGCCAGCGTAGCGAAAGCAAAACGTTTGATCAAACTGTATAACGAAGCGGGTATCAGCAATGATCGCATTCTGATCAAACTGGCTTCTACATGGCAGGGTATCCGTGCGGCGGAGCAACTGGAAAAAGAAGGTATCAACTGTAACCTGACCCTGCTGTTCTCTTTTGCTCAGGCGCGCGCTTGTGCGGAAGCGGGTGTCTACCTGATTTCTCCGTTTGTTGGCCGGATCCTTGACTGGTACAAAGCGAATGGCGATAAGAAAGAATTCGCACCACATGAAGATCCGGGGGTGATCTCTGTTGCTGAAATTTACCAGTACTACAAAGAACATGGTTATAACACGGTGGTTATGGGCGCAAGTTTCCGTAATTCCGGCGAAATCCTAGAACTGGCTGGCTGTGACCGTCTGACTATCTCTCCTGCGCTGCTGAAAGAATTGTCTGAAACAGCAGGTGAAGTTGAGTGCAAACTGGGTTATGAAGGCGAAATCAAAGCGCGTCCAGCTCGATTGACAGAAGCTGAGTTCTACTGGGAACACCATCAAGATGCGATGGCGACCGAAAAACTGGCGGAAGGTATTCGTAAATTTGCCGTAGATCAGGGCAAGCTTGAGAGCATGATCGCTGATCTGCTGTAATCTTAAGCGATACGCTATTTTATCTTCCACAAAGGCGACATAATGAGGTCGCCTTTTATTTTTTCACTTCACCATGAGCGATATTTTCTCTCTATTTTTTCTGTTAATTGAGGTTCGTATGAATGTACTGCGCATTGGCCTCGTGTCTGTTTCTGATCGTGCTTCAAACGGTGTCTATCAGGACAAGGGCCTCCCTGCATTGGAAATATGGTTGGAAAAAGCGATTACCACGCCTTTTAGCGTCGAAACGCGTCTGATCCCTGATGAGCAAATCCTGATTGAACAAACCCTGTGTGAATTAGTCGATGAGCGGGGCTGCCATTTGGTACTGACAACGGGGGGAACCGGGCCAGCGCGCCGCGATGTGACTCCAGATGCAACACTGGCAATTGCAGATCGTGTAATGCCCGGCTTTGGTGAACAAATGCGCCAGATCAGCCTTCAATTTGTGCCAACCGCGATTTTATCCCGTCAAGTAGGCGTTATTCGTCATCAAGCGTTGATCCTCAACCTGCCCGGTCAACCGAAAGCTATTGCGGAAACGTTGGAAGGCCTGAAAGATGACAGCGGCAAAGTGCTGGTGTCAGGGATTTTTGCTAGTGTCCCTTACTGCATCCAACTGTTGGATGGCCCTTATGTGGAAACTGATGAAACGGTAGTCGCCGCTTTCCGACCAAAAAGCGCCCGTCGTTAATATCCTGTAGCAGTGTTTGGAGCGTTTACGGCGTTGATAATTTAACCACTGGCAACAAAACGCCATTCTTACCTGTGCTCAACCTCACACTTTCTTAATATGGGCTGAATGATAATTTTATCGCTTCAGTCCGGATTTGGCTGGCGATTCAGGCCGCCGCTAAAAAATGGATAATGCTAATCCAAAATTGGCGTCTTGCTATGAGTTGTTTTATAATTGAATTTACTGAGAAAAAACAATTAATATCGTCATTCACTGACAGTTTTCAAACTCAAAATCCATTTTTTGAATATTGAATTTTACCTCCCTATTTCCAATTTTAAATAAGTTATTCTAATGGATGGCTTATTCAATATTCAATATTTTCTATACATAAATATTTAACCCGGAAATTTTATAGTTTTCATCTATACCCATCGTAATTGAAGATACTTGATTTTTCATTCGTATCAGATCAAGATCGCGCCCATGACAATTACTCTGACAGATGCCCAAAAAGAAGCCCTCGAATTGATGCACGATACGACTCGTGATGGGCGCGTACGTGACCGCATCAA
>NZ_JANAIF010000209.1 GCF_024721015.1 Xenorhabdus bovienii | reverse complement strand
TACTACAGCCGTAATCCATCATGTGCCATGATAGGGCTCTTCTTCCTTAAATAAAAGGCGGTGTCACATGCCATCCCCTGCCAAAATCTGGGAACAGGCGCTACAGGCATTACATACCCGTCTGGCTCCCTTATTTCACTCTACCGGCTCACGACAACGCAGCCTCGCCTATCTTCGGGGATTGCTCAGTGATGTTGAACGTAAGAATAGCTGGCAACTGGCTGAATGGATGGGGGAAAGTACCCCCGATGGGATTCAATATTTGCTGGAACGCGCTGATTGGGATGTCGATATGGCCCGCGATATCCTGCGGGATTATGTCACTGAACATTTGGGCGATGAACAGGGTGTTCTCATCATTGATGAAACCGGTTTTATCAAAAAAGGGACACATTCTGCCGGGGTACAGCGTCAGTATAGTGGGACCGCTGGACGGGTAGAAAACAGCCAGATAGGCGTATTTCTTTGTTACGCCGGCAACGGAGGGCATGCCTTTGTTGACCGGGCATTATACCTGCCTCGCCAGTGGACAGATGCCCGTTCCCGCTGTGAAGCCGCGGGTATCCCCGCCAGCGTCACTTTTGCAACGAAACCCCCGTTAGCCCGGCAGATGCTGGAACGAACATGGGATGCCGGCGTTCCCTGTCGCTGGGTGACCGCGGATGAAGTTTATGGCCGTGACCGTCGTCTAAGAGTCTGGCTGGAGTCCCGATACCCGCCCTTTGTGTTAGCCATTCCCTGCAATACCCCCTTAGGGTGGCGAGGGCCAGAGTATATCCGTGCTGACCGGATTGCCGATACCCTGACCGCCGCTGACTGGAAAACACGGTCAGCGGGAACGGGGACAAAAGGTGAGCGTGAGTATGACTGGGCTGTCGTGCCGTTATGGCGTTTACAGCTCAGTGAAGAGGATCGACATTATGGTCATTATTTGTTAGTTCGGCGCAGCCGGGATAGCAGACAGGAACGGGCTTACTATGTGGTGTATGCCCTGAGAGAACAGGTGGATCTTAATACGCTGGTTCAGGTTGCGGGTTGTCGCTGGGAAATCGAAAGTGGCTTTGAGGAAACCAAAGGGGAATGTGGGCTGGATCACTACGAAGTGCGGCGATGGCAGAGCTGGCACCGGCATATTACCTTGTCGTTACTGGCCCATGCAGTCCTGGCGGTTTTGCGGGTACAGGAGAAAAAAAACACCGGCAGGCCGGGTTCCGCTCAGTGTAGCGGAACTCCGTAAGCTGCTGTCAAAGCTGATGGAAAAAGCGGGAAAGACAATCGAACAGATTTTACATTGGTCAGACTGGCGACGACGGCATCAATACCGGGCACAACAATGTCACTGTCGCCGCCGGGGAAATCATCGGCTTACAGAGCAATTACGGCTGTAGTACTA
>NZ_JANAIF010000208.1 GCF_024721015.1 Xenorhabdus bovienii | reverse complement strand
TCATGGTTAATCAACTCTTATGATGGAATGGTGGGGCATTATTATTGCACGAAATTCCTCATGACGACACCATCTAGGATTACATAATATAAATGGCTCAATTTATTTTGATAAGTTGTATAAAAGTATTTTGGGCTTATTAGTAAAGTTATATATGATTTATAAAGTTAATTTTGGTTTGGGGAAGACAGCGTGAAATTAAGACTCGGCTATATTGTGCTGGCAATGCTATTGACAGGATGTGCAGACCAAGAAATTCATCAGTCAGGAGTTAGTAAGCAACTAACAGCAAAACGCTTGCTCGGTAACAATAACGTTGTTTCTAGTTCCCGTAAATTTATGGCTAGATCTGAATCAACACCATTTGATCGTTTTATTGAGCAGGCTGCAAGACGTTATGGTGTTGATGAAACGCTTATTAAAGCGATTATTCGGGTGGAATCTGGTTTTCGTCCAGAAGTCGTCAGTAAATCCAATGCTGTTGGTCTAATGCAAATCAAGGCATCTACAGCAGGGCGAGATGCTTATCGAATAAAAGGAAAATCGGGGCAGCCAACTATGCGTGAGTTGAAAGATCCAGAAACCAACATTGATCTTGGAACCGCCTACATTAGCATCCTGAAAAAGCAGCATCTGGAAGGTATCACTAATCCTGAAACGATGTACTATGCGATGATAGTCGCTTATGTTAATGGTGCAGGAGCACTATTGAGTACATTTGATTCAAACAGGACTTTGGCAATCAATAAAATTAATCGAATGACGCCAAATGAGTTTTATCAATATGTTCAGAATAATCATCCCGCACCACAGGCTCCTCGTTATTTATGGAAAGTAAAAAATGCCTACCGCGATTTGGATATCATTGATAATTGATATTGGTTAATCAATAGATTACACGGTAACTTTTTATTGTATGTTTTCACTCAATCATTTGCGCAGGGAAATTCCCAAGATTTAGTTAATGAAAAAGATCACTATATAGAACGTGGAATGTATGGTAAGAAAAGTTTAAAAAATCATCCAATATCAATGCAGATATCATCAGACTTATAAGAGAAAACGTTGTGTATTAGATATCAGGTTGAATCCAGATGGCGTATATTTCAACAGCATTTTACTTAATTTTCTACCGTAATAATTATTAGATATTTTAGGTAGTTCAAGATGGCTGAATATCACGTTAAACTATTTTAACACTTACTCAGTGTGATAGTATGGTGAATGAGTTAGGGCAAATGTACTGGGTACTTTAAAAAACTATGTACTTAATCGAGTACACATCTTGCGGAGTGAAGCAAGAGTTTGTTCTTAACGTATTGAATTCTTAAATTAAAATATTTCATACAAGTGATCTTTCGTGTAAGCCATTATAGCAGTTTCATCCCGTTTCAATCTGTTCCAGTTAACCCATGT
>NZ_JANAIF010000207.1 GCF_024721015.1 Xenorhabdus bovienii | reverse complement strand
AGGTCAATCCCGTGACTTAACAGGGCAGAAAGATCATTCGCCCCCTGAAACTGGGTTTTGCGTTCAGCCCAATACGCCTCGGAGGCATCTTTGTGATCAATATGATACTGCTGAGTCGCCAGATAAGCCGTGTCTCCCCCTTTCGGGGGGACCCGTCCCTGCACCAGCGCATTGTAATACTCATGCACGGTCTGCAATAAAATCGGGGTACTCCAGCCGTCGGCAATACAGTGATGCTGAGTGATCAGTACCGTCACCCGCTGTGCCTGCTGCCTGATTAAGGTGAAACGGATTAACCCGGGCTGGCTTAAATCAAAAGGCTGGGTCCGGTCATTTCGCTGGAGTTCTTCAATCGCCCGGTCCCACTCTTCTGGCGGTAATGAACTGATATCTTTGATCGTGAAATTAGCCGGCCCGATACTGGCGCCCTCTGTCACAATCTGCAACACCTCTCCTTCCCAGTCAAAGGCCGTCCTGAGGGCAGGGAAGCGCAGTGAAGCCAGTGCCCAGGCCTGCTGGTAGACCGCAAAATCCAGCCTGTCGTGATAATCCAACAGTAACTGCACTCGATAAGCATCATCCTGCGGTTGAGCCAGATAATGATAAACAAAACCCTGCTGCAAACTGGTAGCAGGAAATATCGCTTCAATTTTATTTTCAAGATATTGGCTGGGATCAGCAAAAGTTATATCGACATTAGACTGATTTTTATTAAAGATAAAACTTTGAAAATCCTCTTCAGAGAAAATACATCTTTCATTTAAGAAATCTATTACGCTTTGCCTTTTCTCTTTTACTTTATCGATTAATTGAACAGGGGGCGTTTCTCCTGCAAACGCCAGTTTTAACTTATTTTCACAGACCCATACTGACACCCGATTTTTAATTAGTTCTTTCAGTAATATCAACATATTGTTACACATCCAAAATTGTTTTCTTTTCTACATGGAGATACGAATTTTCGTTATTCACATGATCAAGACGATGAGTCAGTTGATTTAACTGCTCGATTGAAACGCCTTTAATACCATAATCACTGGGGGTTTTTACTCCGCCCAACCGGGCCTGTTTTTGGCCGGCCGTGATAACGGTGGTGAGTGCCTGCTCAAGTGCCGTGATAAATACCTGAGTCTGGGCCGGTGACAAACGGGAGTTCACACTGAATTGCAGGCTGCCTGCCTGAACCGCCCCATTGATATCCAGCAGCAAAGGATTGGGGTTATCGCTAGCTATCATGGCCCCACAATCGTCGTCAGTCAGTGACCAGTCTTGATGGAGGCCCTGTCCGGCGTCTCCCCCCAGCTGGCCGAGATAGTTGAAACTTATCGCCGGCAACTCACCGGTTAAATTCCCGACCTGATGCAAGGCCCCGTACCCTATCCCTTTATTCGGCACCGCCCTGAGCATCTCTTTGGTGTGGATTATGGTTTCC
>NZ_JANAIF010000206.1 GCF_024721015.1 Xenorhabdus bovienii | reverse complement strand
TGGAGTATGAGCTAAATACTCTATTGGAAGGTTATGGTGCTAAATTTGCAATTAATTTTTCTTGATTACTTAAATATTCCGTTTCTGATCTTAAGAAAAGCTTGGATTATGGAGAAAAGATACAAAGTACGGACGATATTGCTTCTAATCAAACATATTTAACCGCCCTCTACGCAAAGCATAAGAAAAAAGCCTCATTCTGGTCTTTGGCGGAAGAAAAAATTAAGGGTGTTTCAATGGATAAAGATGGCGCTTATTATGGAAAATGAAGGTTAGTTTGATCCTGCACCCGATTTGTGTCATTTCCATTAAAGGTGGCTATTCAGATGGCCACCGAATTCAATATTGTTTTAATGACCTGTAAGTTAAGCAACGTTTAGTTGCTTAACTTACAGGTCATTAAATGTATTCTTTTGGATGACTGATATCAATTAATTGAGGGATTTTAACACCATTTGAGCAGCTAAGAGCCGTGCTTTTTAGAGAGTCAATAATGCCTTTATTGACAACTCTCACCGTTGGACTAACTGCAATGTGTGTCTGTAGAGCATCAATGATATGATTTGCTATAGAATCATCTGAACAGTTTAAACCTTCTTTAGGCTCTACCCACAATTCTGACTGTTCCCGATCTAGTACTACAGCCGTACTGGCATTTTAATAAAACATCTACTTCATACAACAGATTGAAGTCATATAAGTTCTCAGTTTATCGCGTATCTGATAATACATTGATTTTGCAATCTTTACGGATGTAGTACTAGGATGGATTCGAACAACAGGGTGAGCGATCGGCGGGTACTCTAACTCTTTTCTTTGCAATAATTGTCGCCCTTTTTCCGTATCAGGGAACAGGTATTTGTATGATGCAAAATCATGTACTGCTTCCAACCCTCGGATGAAGTCTTGAGTTTTTGTTGAGAGAAAATCATAGGCGGTAGTCATACTGCTGAAACAGGTATCGCCGCCTATCTCAGGGACAATCCTCGAATAGAGCATTGTTGCCATAGGTGGGCAAAGCTTATAGGTTTCATCTGAGTGCCAACGGTCTGTTAACACGGGTGGGTTACCATCCTTATAGTCAAAGACGATTAATTCTGGATTCTTTTCACTGTTCTCAGCAAAAGGGTGTACGGTCAGTGGCCCGAAATATCGACCTAAGCGCATTAAATCTTCTGATGTTAGATCTTGCTCAAGAAATACCAACACTTCATGCGCTTCCAAATCTGACTGAATAGCCTTAACCATCTCATCATCTAATGGTCCATTCAGATCAATGCCACGTATTTCAGCACAGAAATATGGGCTCAGTTTGCGTATGGTATATTTATTTTTATCACTCACTTTGTTTTATCTCCAGAAATGTCACTTATATATCCGTCGTCATTGAAGATGCTTGATTTTTCATTTGTATCAGATCATGATCGCGCTCATGAAAATTAATCT
>NZ_JANAIF010000205.1 GCF_024721015.1 Xenorhabdus bovienii | reverse complement strand
CATGCTGGGATTTAAAAATTTCAGGCGAACGCAGAGCGTATTAGCGGGCATTGAGCTGGTTAATATGTTACGTAAAGGACAATATCCGCAAGAACCGGAATGTCCGATTTCACCCGCCGAATTTTTCTATCAACTCGCTGCATAAAAAATAATCGTATTCATCTTTTGATGCACTTTCTCTGCTAATGCGACAGAACCTTTGTATCTCACTTTCATTTCATAACCTCAATTAGGGTAGATTGAAATTGTTGAGAGGATTATTATGTTTTAAGAGCTTGTTTAATTGTTTCGAATGGTATGATCAACTTCTGCGCAGAAGATAATGGAATCGCTCCAAATGATTCATACCATTTAGCTACTGCTTGATTCTTAGCCTCGATAAATAGTCCGATTCCCCCAATTTGTTCAGCGACTTTTAGGCAACGATAACCAGCTAAGATCAGTAATTGCCCTCCAAATCCGTTATTTTGAAAATGTACATCAATAGCTAAACGGCATAGTAAATAAACTGGAACAGCGCGCTTAGCTAACCCTTTGGATAAACTATTAGGAAGATCGTCAAAATTTATAGATGAAGGCGTAACGGTATAATAACCAATAATCTTTTTATTTGAGTCATTAGATGAAATTGCGACATATGTTTTACTAACGTTATTCTTAGTATCTTGCCGTGCCAATTTTTGTAGATAATCATTCAGTGCGGGTTCTCCGCAATTGAATGATTTTCGATTGTGAGACTTGTCTATAAGTTCCTCAATGAACATGGCTTAACTTATCCTTGAAAATTTTTAGAAGCTGAAATCGCCGCTGCTTTTAGCTTATCATTTGGTTTAGGGGGATTATCTAAAAGATCCAAGATTAATTTTTTGTCACTATATGATAATTTGAGACTTTCATTTTCATTGATTACTCTTTGCGCTTCTTTCATTGCTGTTTGTGTAACAAAATCAGTTACATTCACACGTAAGATTGATGCAGCTAATTGAATAGACTCTTTAATTTCAGAATTAACCCGAAATTGTAATCGCTCTGTAGCTAGTTTGATATGTGTCATATGAATCACCTTTAATACATTTTTTCGTATAAAGACATCATACTAGATGTCTACTTAATCGTCAATTTGTAAGTGCATTGTGAGTACAAATTTAAAATTTGGCCTAGTAGGGGTGCGCTTGGAATTCGGAAAAATCAGTAAAGTTCCCTCTATGTTACTTACTAACTGCTCTACAAAAGGGAACGCTTGTAAAGTGTCACATTATGATGGCCGGTACATCTCTTTCACCATCATTACGCACAAAAACGTGACCATCAAGCGGCTCGCCGCGCAAGGTTTAACCCCACGCCGGATCGACAGCATCACCTGTTGCCAGCTGGTTCTGTCGCATTAACGGAACTTCAGGTAAACTTCCCGGTTTTTGCGCGAGTTCCAAACGATGCCCCTGAGCCGA
>NZ_JANAIF010000204.1 GCF_024721015.1 Xenorhabdus bovienii | reverse complement strand
CTGCTCAACCCAGTCGTTATGGTAAAACTGATCGACCGGATTGGGTTGCGCCAGCGAATTGAGGATAAAGAATACCGATGCATCATTGGATTTATTCAGCCATGCCTGCCAGCTTGTTGAGGTTTCTGTCATCATTTCTTCCGTCATTATGATTATTCCTTTTTGGCGGGTTTAATCACCGGACTGACATCCTGCTGTGCCAGTAACGGGCAGTAAGGGTGAGCCGGGAATTCCACCATCGGCAACGGTGCTACACCTTCCGGCAATTGCAGTGCCAGCCCGCGCCCGCTGCCACCCGAACCCTGCCCGACATTAATCGGTGAACACAGAATGCCGCCCGGCGTGACTTTGAGAAACGTGCCACCCACTTTCAGCGTGATTTCAGATGCCGCTTCCAGCACCACTTTGCCGCCACTTTTCAGGTGAATTTCCTGTCCGCTGTCAATCACGGTGGCATCCCCGGTCTGGGTATGCTGGCTGCCGGCAATCCGGTGTGATACATCTCCTTCGGTGGTGATTTTGCGGGAGCCGGCGACCTGATGATGGTCATCGGCGCGGATATCGTGGTAGCGGTTACTGTCGATGCGGCTCTTCTGGTCGTGCTTGATATGCCAGTAAGCATCATTTTCGATATGGGCGGTAAAATCTTTCTGACCGTGGAAATAGATTTCTTCGCTGCCTTTCGCATCCTCAAAGCGCAGTTCGTTAAAACCTTTGCCCTTGTGGGTTTTGGTCTTGAAAGTCGTGCGGGTTTTCTGCGCAGGTAAATCCAGTGGCGGACGGTTCAGGCCGTTATAAACACACCCGGTGACGATGGGTCGGTCAATATCCCCGTTCAGATAAGAAATAATTACTTCCTGCCCGATACGGGGGATTGCCATAAAGCCAAAACCGTGACCATTCCAGCCCTGCGCCACCCGCACCCAGCACGATGCACTATCATCCGGTTCGTCATAGCGGTTCCAGTGAAAATGGATTTTGATAGCGCCATCCTTATTGACGAAAATTTCTTCCCCGTCGGGGCCGACCACGATGGCGGTTTCATCGCCATCCGCCAGCGGCTTATAGTGAAACGGCGGACGCCAGTTGGCAAGGCCGTCGCTAAAACTGAAGGTGTTGCTGAGTGTGGTGCCTTCACCGCGATTGTCTCCCAGCGCCTGCGGACAGCGCCCGTGGTGGTGGATGCTGATGATTTGCCAGCGGGCATTAAGCGGCGCATGGGGGTGACTTTTTATCTCGAAAATTTTGCCCGGCATCAGTTTGATGCAGTTGCTGTTGCCGCTGCCGGTCTGTTTCTGGTTATCCAGCGCTTCCTGACGGTATTTTAAAAAGGGTTTGGCGGCGGCATCTTTTTGAAAGCGTCCGTAACTTTCAAATATGGTATACGGTGTCTGGCTGCCAAAATCACGGAAGCCTTCGCTGCTTTGCATATGGGAGAGGTGATAGCGCGGGTTCT
>NZ_JANAIF010000203.1 GCF_024721015.1 Xenorhabdus bovienii | reverse complement strand
CTGCTCAACCCAGTCGTTATGGTAAAACTGATCGACCGGATTGGGTTGCGCCAGCGAATTGAGGATAAAGAATACCGGTGCATCATTGGATTTATTCAGCCATGCCTGCCAGCTTGTTGAGGTTTCTGTCATCATTTCTTCCGTCATTATAATTATTCCTTTTTGGCGGGTTTAATCACCGGACTGACATCCTGCTGTGCCAGTAACGGGCAGTATGGGTGAGCCGGGAATTCCACCATCGGCAACGGTGCTACACCTTCCGGTAATTGCAGTGCCAGCCCGCGCCTGCTGCCACCGGAACCCTGCCCGACATTAAGCGGTGAACACAGAATGCCGCCCGGCGTGACTTTCAGAAACGTGCCACCCACTTTCAGCGTGATTTCAGATGCGGCTTCCAGCACCACTTTGCCACCGCTTTTCAGGTGAATTTCCTGTCCGCTGTCAATGATGGTCGCATCCCCAGTCTGGGTATGCTGACTGCCGGCAATCCGGTGTGACACATCCCCTTCGGTGGTGATTTTGCGCGAACCGGCCACCTGATGGTGGTCATCGGCGCGGATATCGTGGTAGCGGTTACTGTCGATGCGGCTCTTCTGGTCGTGCTTGATATGCCAGTAAGCATCATTTTCGATATGGGCGGTAAAATCTTTCTGGCCGTGAAAATAGATTTCTTCGCTGCCTTTCGCATCCTCAAAGCGCAGTTCGTTAAAACCTTTGCCCTTGTGGGTTTTTGTTTTAAAGGTCGTGCGGGTCTTTTGCGTCGGTAAATCCAGTGGCGGACGGTTCAGGCCGTTGTAAACACACCCGGTGACGATGGGGCGGTCAATATCGCCATTCAGATAAGAAATAATCACTTCCTGCCCGATACGGGGAATGGCCATAAAGCCGAAGCCGTTGCCGTTCCAGCCTTGCGCGACACGTACCCAGCAGGAAGCTCCGTCATCCGGATCGTCATAGCGGTTCCAGTGAAAATGCACTTTAATCGCGCCGTCTTTATTGACGAAGATTTCCTCCCCTTCCGGCCCGACCACCCTCGCCGTTTCATCACCCTCGGCTAAGGGTTTGTAGTGGAACGGTGGACGGTAATCATCGAGGCCAGAAATGAAACTGAATGTGTTGCTGAGTGTGGTGCCTTCACCGCCACTGTCTCCCAGTGCCTGCGGGCAACGTCCGTGGTGGCTGATACCCACCACCTGCCAGCGAACATTAAGCGGTTTATGTGGATGATTTTTTATCTCGAAGATTTTGCCCGGCATCAGTTTGATGCAGTTACTACTGCCGCTGCCGGTTTGTTTCTGGTTATCCAGCGCTTCCTGACGGTATTTTAAAAAGGGTTTGGCGGCGGCATCTTTTTGAAAGCGTCCATAACTTTCAAACACGGTATACGGTGTCTGGCTGCCAAAATCACGGAAGCCTTCGCTGCTTTGCATATGGGAGAGGTGATAGCGCGGGTTCT
>NZ_JANAIF010000202.1 GCF_024721015.1 Xenorhabdus bovienii | reverse complement strand
GCCTATGAACAGGGTGACAGCCTGACCGTGAAATTGAGTTATGGCGAAGACTGGCTGGCGGGTGAACAGGCGCGGCGTTTACTGCACCAGCTTGAGCGCATCCTGCATACCGTCGCCCGCGATCCACACCAGCCGCACCCGTCGGTGGAATTTCTCAGTGACGACGAGCGCCACACCCTGCTGTACCGCTGGAACCAGACCGACGTGCCGTACCCGCAGAGCCACACCCTGCAACAGCAGTTCGAGGCGCGTGCGGCAGCTACCCCGGATAACGTGGCGCTGGTGTTTGAGGGGGCAACGCTGACCTACCGACAGGTCAATGAACGGGCGAACCAGCTGGCGGTTGTGATCCGTGAACGCTATCAGCAGCAGCGCCATGCGCCGATGCCGGTAGACACGCCAGTGGCGCTGTATCTGGATCGCAGCCTGGAAATGGTCATCAGCATGCTGGCGGTACTAAAAGCTGGCGGCGCCTACGTGCCGATCTCGCCAGCCTACCCGCCGGAGCGAACCCGGTTTATTCTGACCGACACCGCAGCCCCGTGCGTGGTGACTCAGCAGCGGCACTTAACGGCGCTGGGGGAATATTCCCACGCGCTGTCACTGATCGCGGCGGATGATCTATCCGTGACCGCAGGTCGGCCAGTGGATAATCCTGCGTCGGTGAATACCTCTACGGATCTGGCGTACATCATCTACACCTCGGGAACGACCGGCCAGCCGAAGGGGGTGATGGTAGAACACGCCAGTGTTATTAATTTATCCCGGTTTATTGCCCGAACGCATTTACTGGGGGAAACGGTAAAGGCGTTATTCTTTTCCAATTACGTTTTTGATGCATCGGTGTTTGAACTCTTCCCAGCCCTGATGGCTGGTTCGACGATTTTTATCGCGCCGGCGGCCGTGACGGCGGACAGTGACCAATTGCTGTCGTTTATCAATACGCACGAAATTACCAAAGCATTTATTCCCACTGCCTTGATGAATCATTTTGCCACCGAACTGGCCCGCTCAACCTTGCAGGTCATCCATACCGGCGGCGAAGCGCTGAATACGTTGAATCTACCGCCGGATGTCACGCTGTTTAACCAGTACGGCCCCACCGAAGGCACCGTGTGCGCCACCCAAAACTGGTTGCAGGACGGGGATCGGGCGATCGGTAAGGGCATTGATAATACCCGTCTGTATGTCCTTGATGGTGAAGGCAACCTATCTCCCATCGGTGCACCGGGGGAACTGTATATCGGGGGGGCAGGGCTGGCTCGCGGATATTGGAACCGGCCAGTGCTGACCGCCGAGCGTTTTGTGGCGAACCCGTTTGCCACGGCGGAAGATCAGGTGCGGGGCTACACCCGCCTGTATAAAACCGGCGATTGGGTACGCTGGCGGCCGGACGGCAATCTGGAATATCGGGGGCGCAATGATTTTCAGGTCAAGATCCGTGGCTACCGCATTGAGCTGGGAGAAATCGAAAG
>NZ_JANAIF010000201.1 GCF_024721015.1 Xenorhabdus bovienii | reverse complement strand
CAAGGGGATATCGGCACATTGTCCGGTAAGTGCCGTATTGCGCTGTGGTACTCCGCGTGTGCGGTTCGTCCAGAGGCGATCGGCGTTGGGTTAGCTGGTCAGAAATGACACAAGGGAGCTTCGGCTCCCTTTTCTTTTTGGAGAAGTGAAAATGGCTACATTTAGCGAAGCATTAGAAGCGGTAAAAGCAGGGAAATTTATTCATAGGGCTGGATGGAATGGTGCGAACCAGTTTATTGCCCGTATTTATGCAGGTAATGCCGCATATCGCAAAGGCGCAATCATTGCTGATATGCAAGATTGCTTTGGATTGAAAAACGCCCAAGGAACTATGCAGCCCGGATGGGTTCCGTCTCAAGGTGATTTATTTGCAGAAGATTGGGTTATTCAGGAGTGACACATGAAAAAGATGCTCTACAAACCAGATGGTGATGTCAGTGTCTGGGGAATGCTGTTGCAAATTACGATCATTGACCTAGAGGAATTGGACGAATACTTGACTGATGGCTGGGTTGAAAATCCCATGGATACGTTGAAATCTAAGCCAGTGAATCTCGGCAAAGGTAAGGCAGGTGAAAATGGGGCTGACAACAAAGAGTGATTTGGTTCAGGCAGCACTACGTAAGCTGGGTGTTGCCTCCAATGCCACGTTATCCGATATCGAACCGCAATCAATGGAAGATGCAGTCAATGATCTCGAAATGATGATGGCGGAATGGTATCAGGACGGCGCAGGTATTGATGCCGGATATCGATTTGCTGATGTTGATAATCCATCCGCTGACGGTGACGAGCACGACATGAAAAGTAGCGCTATCAGTGCCGTTATTCATAACCTCGCTGTGCGGATTGCCCCAGATTACGCCATTGAGCCGCCAATAAAGATCATCAACACAGCCAGATATGGCAAAGAGCTTTTGTATAAGCAATCTGCCATATCTCGCGCCAAGAAATCACGTTCTGATTATCCAGCACGAATGCCTATTGGTTCAGGTAATCATTGGGCGACTGTTAACGGCTGGCATTTTTATCCGGGAGGCAAACCACATGCCGATTCAACAACTCCCCCTGATGAAGGGGACAGGTAAAGACTATCGCTCTGCCGATTATGTTGATCTGCTCCCTGTCAACATGCTGGCCACACCGAAAGAAATACTGGGTTCCTCTGGTTATCTCCGTTCCTTCCCCGGCATAACAAAACGCGCTGATGTTACTGGTATCTCGCGAGGGTCGGAGTTCAATACTAAAGAGTCTGCCGTCTATCGCGTGCTGGGAAGTAAGCTGTATAAATCCAACAATGCTATTGGTGATGTCCCCGGCTCCGGTAGGGTCAGCATGGCACACAGTTACAATAGTCAAACAGTAGCGGCCAATGGTGTGATGTCACTTTATCGCTATGACGGCACGGTCAAACGTCTGGAGAACTGGCCTACCTCGTCTAAATTCCAACAATATGAAATCGGCTCTGTGCGTGATATCTGCCGATCCCGTGGGCGTTATATCTGGGCGAAAG
>NZ_JANAIF010000200.1 GCF_024721015.1 Xenorhabdus bovienii | reverse complement strand
TCACCGTGAAGATTATGGATGGCTGTTTGGTGCTTATTCCTGACAGCGATGATACTCGCAGCATCAAGCAACAGTACCAGCGCCAGCAGGATCAGCTCAGTGAGATTAAGCTCCGAATGCGGGAATTGATTGGGGATTATCAGGCAGGATAAAACAGAGTAATTAATTGTCCGGCAAGCTAATTAGCCGGACAATTAAAATTTAATAACCGGAAGAGTATTACATCGTTCCGGTATTATAAAATTAAATTTCCAACTTATATAAAACTGATAAAAAATCAGTAAATGTATGACTTATGAGATGAACATTACTCATATCAGGCAATTCACCTTCATCTGCTTCAAATTCATGATCCCAGAAAAACACACCAGGATTATCGTTTGATAAAGAAATCAATATCAAATTACCACCTGGATCATGAGCTATAGGCAAAAAATCAAGAGGAATTCTATCCTTATAGTCAATAAAATAATTTCTGAGATCATGATGTTTCTCACACCCTAAACTTAGAAATCGATCAACAGATGAGCCATCTTCTTCATCATTTAAAAAGAGAAAAGCATCAGGATCAGGATAGCCCCCATTATATTTTTTTAGAAAATTACGATAGTCATTTGGAAGAGAGTTTCCTATCTCATTTTCAAAATTAGTAACTGCGCTTTCATCAATTGGTCCTTTAAAATCAATAATATTGGCAACCATAATTTATTTTCCCTTTGGACATTTTCTCGTTGCTACTCCACCGGTATGTTTCACTTTGCTATGTATATCTGTTGGGATTAGCTGCATATAACCTGAATCATGGTGATGATGCCAGGTATATCCGGTTGGTCGAGGATTACTTCTGCTATATCCTGCGGCTGCATCTGCCCTAGCAAAATCAACTGTTCGGGTTTTTCCAAGCTCAATTCTTACGTTCTTAATAGAATATCGAGAAAAATCTGGAAACCCTGAATGGGTAAATGGCACACCATGTGGATATTTATTTCTTATTTCAACTGGTAACTCACTTGCTGGATATATTTTCCCAGCATGCTTGCTATTAATTGGTAAGCGGCCTTTCACCTTTCTGACCATACTCCCAACTATACCAAGACCAGATAAACCCAGCGGATCTATGAATCCCGTCGGATTTCCAACGTATGAATATAGATTTTCTCCCCCCAATAACCCAATAGGGTCGGGCGTCAGGTACATGCTAGCAACAGGCGAGTAATACCTGTGCCGATTATAGACCAGCCCGCTCTCTTCATCGAGAAATTGGCCTGCGAACTTGAGCCCCGGATTCAGTTCCGCATTTTCACCCAGCACACCCAAACGCAAACCATACAGGCTCTGCGGCGGCTGGCGCCAGACCCGGTGCCCGGCGGCATCAAACAACGCCAGTGGCTCGCCCGTTGGGGCGCACACCGCGTACTGGGTCTGGATTTTGCCGGCGAGCACTTCGCTGCGGTTTTCCGGGTTCGGCGTGAAAAACTGCACCTGCTGGGCCAGCAACTGCCAGCCGTCAAAAACAAGGT
>NZ_JANAIF010000001.1 GCF_024721015.1 Xenorhabdus bovienii | reverse complement strand
GCAGTGAAACGCCGTAGCGCCGATGGTAGTGTGGGGTCTCCCCATGTGAGAGTAGGGCACTGCCAGACACCTATTTAGCCAGAGAAGCCACCCCACCGGGTGGCTTTTTTGCGTTTGGAGCATAAAAATCATTTCAAAGACTGATACAAACTATAGCCAGCCATTGCTCCGGCGACATCATAAACAAAATCCTGCCAACTCCAGCCTGTTCCTGGTGGACGACTATCATAAAATTCTTTCGCTGCACCAAAGCTAATAGACAGGAGTAGGCCAAACTGTGCACTTTCCCGATGTGTCCAATTTTGACGTTCCCCATAAGCATTACCCGCAGCCGCCATAGCTGCAGAAAATAGAAAATGTTGAGCTTTATCTTTACCTGTCCAAATATCGTTGGCCTGATACATATTGGAACACGCGGTTGTAAATAGGAGAGGAAAGATTACCAATACATTTTTTATTATATTTATGACGGGTTTTATCATTGTGATTTACGCCATGATGTATATTTCTGTAAATCATAGCTTGTTGATAAATAAGATACAAAAAATCCCCTCTAGCGATAGCGAGAAGGGATTGATGAACCGATAATTATTTATGTATTTTACAGTATGCGGCTAATTAATCGGTCGACTCGGATGCGGCGTAAACGGCGTATCAGTTTGCGAACCTTGACCGGATAGAGCTGTATACTTTCCAGCTCCTGATAATCATTGATAATTTTTGTATGAGTACGAATGCAGTCCAGCTCTAACGTGCGTTGTTCTTGCATTTCCTGATAAGGGTCGTGAATGAGAATAGCATTCTCTAGATCTAGTCCCCATGCTCGTGGATTGAGATTATTGCCGGTAATTAATTGCCATTTGTTATCAACCCAGATCCCTTTTAAGTGATAAGTATTATCTGAATCTTTCCATAGCCGAATGGTTAATTGCTGGCTATCGATAAAGTATTGCAGCCGGCTAGTAAAACGACGTAGATTAATTTCATACAGATAAGGTAATGCCCCGATGATCCTAAATGGTTCTTCCGGTGGAATGTAAAAATCATTGGCTGTTTTGTCTCCAATGATAATCTCAACCTGTTTTCCTTGTCGGAGCAATCGTGATATTGCGCGCACCAGAACCGCCGGTAAATTGAAATAAGGTGTGCAGATGACCAATTTATTTTCAGTACTGGAGATCAGGTGGCATATCGTTTTATTCAGCAGATTTTTTTTACCTAATCCGACAAGAGGCGTGACTGCCAATTCCTCATTTGAAGCCTGATTCTCAATGCTGTATTCAACACTGCGTAATGAAGCACGGAACTGTCGAATCAAATTTTTAATTTCAAGACTACGAGGGCGACTGTGACTGGCTAAATTTTTTACGGCACCGGCGGTAAGAATATTATCATCAATAAACTGCTTCATAATAGCGGCGAGTTTTGCATTATGCAGCAAATGGTAACGGTCATAACGATATTTTTCATGGCGATGCAGATAGACATCATTAATACTGGCACCGCTATAAATTACCGTATCATCAAAGATAAAGCCTTTTAGATGCAAAACCCCCAGTGCTTCGCGGGTATTCACCGGAACGCCTAGAACGGAAATGTTGGCATCAGGGTAGCTTTCGGCCATGGAACAATACCAATCTGCATTTGTTGCCGCTGCTTCTGCGCCGATACGGCCACGTTGAGCACGATGCCAGTCAACGAGAATTTTGATATCCAGCTCAGGGCGTTTTTGTTTGGCGACATACAGAGCACTCATAATATCTCGCCCTGCGTCGTCATTTTCTAAATATAAGGCGGCGATATAAATATATTTTTCAGCGTTCGCAATGTGTTCCAGTAAGGTGCTGCGGAACACTTTTGATTGATAAAGTGTCTTAATGTCAGCAACTGACTGCGGTAATTTAGGCAGTTGTGCAAGGTGTTGTTGGTGTTTTGCTCGTTTAAATTTAGACAACATCACAGTGCGTTTTTTCTCTTAGTTTGGATGGTTGGAGTTCCATCATCAGGTGTATGAATCAAAATGATCTGGCGATAATACCATTAGTTTGGTTAATTGTGAGTATGAATTAACTCTCAAGTGTTGATTGCTTTAAGTCTGTGCAATCTATCACGAAAGCGAGGATTAAAGTCTTAGTACAAGATTGACAACGCCGTCTTCTAATTGAATATCAATAGTAAATCCCAGTTTCTTCGCAAGTTGAATCATATTACGGTTTTCTGGCATGGTAATGGCGGTCAGCATCTGGATACCATGGCCTCTTGTATAATGGATCAATTTAGTCATGAGCTGATAGCCTAACGTAATACCCTTCAAATCTGATCGAATTAATACAGCAAATTCTGCTTCGATATTATCGGGATCGGCCATCGCTCGGGCGACACCAATAATTTCTGGTGTAGTTGCTGCATGACGAATTGCGACGAATGCCATTTCACGGTCATAATCAATTTGAGTCATATTGGCGAGATCATCATGGGTGAATTCGCTGATCTCACTGAAATAGCGGTAATAGAGATCTTCTTTTGTTACCTGACTAATAAATGTCTTCAACAGGGGTTCGTCTTCCGGCAAGATTGGGCGCAGCAGACATTCAAAATCTTTTTTGAGATAAATAGTTTCTTCCAATTCATTGGGATAAGGTCGGATCGCGAGTTTATTGTGAGGATCACCTGTTACTGGCGTTAATTCCATTGCAACGTCCAATAAAGTGAATTCACTACCTGATGCCAGCAGTGGATGAATGTTCATACGAGAGATCTGTGGGCAGTCAATCAGAAGATTGGATACTCTGACCAATAATTGACTGAGTGCAGGAATATCCAGTGGCAGCAGCGAGCCACCGGATTTTATTTTGCCGCCCTTAATCGCTTGAATCACCAAATAACGGGCCAGCGCCATATTCAGGGGAGGCAGGGCGACAGCAGTCTGCGTTTCATTAATCCAATCGATACCCCCTTCTCCAAGCATGATTAAGGGGCCGAATATCTCATCTTGCTCAATGGCTACCCTCAGTTCTTGAGCGCCAGCACGGTTAGCCATGCTCTGCACCAATAAGCCATGAATTCTGGCCTGGGGGAAGTTCTGTTTAACGCGGTCAATAATCGCTTGTGCTGAGGTTTTTACCTCATCAGAATTGCGCAGATAGAGCATTACCCCCTGAACTTCTGATTTATGGGAAATATCGGGGGAACGTAGTTTCAATGCGACCGGATAGCCAATCTTTTCGGCGATATTGACTGCATCATCGCTGGTATATGCGATCCATGTCGGTAAGGTATTTAAGCCGTAGGCTTCAAGAATAGGCTGCACTTCGTGGGTATCTAATAGCGTATTTCCGCTATTAAGGGCTTGCTGGATACACTCATGAGCGTGTGCAGTATTTGATGTAATGCCGATTGGCATAGCGGGGGTTTCTTTGAGTTGCTTTTGGTTGCGCTGATATTCCACCATATGCATGAAAGCCGTGATCGCACCTTCTGGTGTGCGGTAGGTGGGAATACCCGCTTCACTGAATAAACGCCTCGCTTCCAGAGAAGAATACTCCCCGCACCAATTGGTAAAGATTGTCAGCCACTTCCCGCGTGGATGTTCCTTAATAATCTGAATGACTTTGATTGCAGTATTCATACTATGGGAGATGGCGCAGGGTGAATGGATTAACAACAAAGCATCATAATCATGGCTATCGAGCAGGAGTTTAAGTGCGGCAATATATTGTTCGGATGAAGAATCATCACCGAGATCCAGAGGGTTACGCAGGATCAGGGTATCGGGGAGAATAGCAGACAATTTATTGCTAGTTTCGTCTCCTAACACTGCAAGTTTGCCGGTTCTCCTGAGTAGCTCATCCAGCGCCATAGCCGCAGGTGCTGAACCGTTACTGACGATCAATAGGCGTTCCCCGCGCAGTGGCCGCATAAAACTTAATGTTTCCACCGCAGAAAACATTTCATGCGTATCCTGTACCCGCAACAATCCAGCACGTTGAATCGCAGCGTCATAAGCCGCATCGAAATTCTGTTGTTCTCCCAATAATTCCTGAGCTTTGCGGGTGCGGCTGCTTTTTACAACCAGAATGGGTTTATTGCGCGAAGCGCTGCGTGAGGCTGACAGAAAACGACGGGCATCACTGATATGTTCAAGGTGTAGCAGAATCGCACTGGTTTTGCTGTCTCGCGCCAGAAAATCGAGGAGATCGTCAATATCGATATCAACACTGTCGCCCAATGCAATGAAATAGGAAAAACCAATATTACGGTGGTTGGCCCAATCCAGAATGGTATTGGATATTGCTGCTGACTGTGAGATGAAAGCCAGTTTGCCCTTGAGGATAGGAATAGGGGAAAAACTGGCATTCAGCCCGATCCATGGAGCCAGAATACCGAGGCTGTTAGGTCCCAGCATGCGGATGTGATGTTTTTGGCTGAACTGTTTCAATTCGGCAAACTGTGAAGGCGGTGAGGAGAGAATAATAACCGTTTTGCATCCTCGTTGCGCCAATTGTTCCAGCAAAGATAGGTTACGGCTGTGATGAGTGCATATCACGGCTAAATCCGGCGTCAGTGGTAATTTATCAATAGAGGGATAAGCCAGTACTCCGAGAATAGCTGTTTTATTCGGCGTCACAGGAAGAATTGGGCCAGTAAAATGCCCCATTAGCAGATTCCGCATCAACATGGAGCTAGCTTTCTCTGGTTTTTCAGAAGCACCAATCACTGCGATGGATTTTGGGTGTAATAATGCTTCCAGTCCGCGCTGACTCATTTCTGGGGTTCCTCATTAGTTATCACATCAATAAACAATCACCCTTGATTAAACAATTACTATGAATAACTTTAGCCACCATCAGACACTTTAGCGGGGATTGTCAAGAATTACTGTGATTGACTCCTCTTGACGATGAGGTTTCCCAGCCAGATATTGTTCACGAAAATGATTGAAATGGCTGAGTAGTGTTTGTGATGCCTCAAGGTCATTAGCCAGCTCAAGTGCAGCTGCTGCGACTTCGGCAGTACAATGCTGTTCTTTTCTGGATGGTATCCGCAGTAAATAATCCATTTTGGCGCAATTATTGATAGATAATAGGGGGATATCGTCCAAATATGGGCTTTTTCGAAACATTTTCCTTGCTTCTGGCCAAGTGCCATCCAATATAATGAATAGCGGCGCCTTCTGGTTATCAGGGAGTTGCTGATATACAGTACGGGGAGGTGTGGCATAACTCTCAGGGAAGATCAAATAGGGCTGTCGAGTTGGGTCGCGCAGCGCTTCAAGCATTCGTTGATCAGGCTCGGTTCTTGACCAGAGAAAAGCGTGTGTATCGGGCAGAATATCGGCAATCAACTTTCCCGTATTGCTGGGCTTCATTGGCTCAGTATCAAACATGATGAGACAGAAGCGGCTAGTCGCGTTTACTGGTGAAATTGTTTCACATAGGCAGCTTTTTTGGGGTAATAAACAATGCAGGCAACGCTGCACTCGGCAGCCCCTTGCCTGAAAGGGACGGGTAGAGCGGGCTAGACGCTGTTGGCGAAGTTGATAAACGGTGTTGTTATTTCTCATTTAGGAACTCAAACATGTTTGTGAATAAAGCCGATAAAAAATTAGCGGGTATTTTAATGGATTGTCGTTGCCAGAGGTAGCTTCGGGCGCGTACATCGGGTAATCTGCGCGCCATAACGCAGTTGGAGAAATGAATGAACGATTCCTATAGTGGTAAAAATGGCAAAGTCAAAGTGATGTATGTCCGTAGTGAGGACAACAATGACCGCCGCAGCAACAATGACAGTCGTAATAACAATAAACGCCCGTCGTCTGGTAAGGGACGCGATCAGGGGGGGCGGCGTCGTGATAATGAACGTCCAGAGTATTCAGGTGATCGTTCTCCTTGGAAAACAGTCTCCCGCCCGGTAGAAGAATCCTTGACGCCTGATCATGGCGGTATCAGCGGTAAAAGCCAGATTGATCCTGAACAGCTTCGCCGTCAGCGGCTGGAAGAGACTCGGATCTATGGTGAAAATGCCTGTCAGGCGATGTTCCAGAACCGTCCAGAAGCCATTGTCCGAGCTTGGTTTGTCCAATCAGTGACACCTCGTTTTCGTGATGCTTTGAAATGGATGGCGGCAAATCGCAAGGCTTACCATGTGGTTGATGATGAAGAGTTAGTTAAGGCATCAGGCACTGAGCATCATGGTGGCGTATGCTTCCTGATTAAAAAGCGTAATGGGCTGGATGTAGAAACTTATTTGCAGCAAGCACCAGCAAAAGACTGTGTTCTGGCATTGGAAAATGTGGGCAATCCGCACAACCTTGGGGCAATTATGCGCAGTTGCGCTCATTTTGGCGTGCAGGGCGTGATATTACAGGATGTGGCGATGCTGGAATCGGGTGCGGCTGTTCGTACTGCTGAAGGTGGGGCGGAGCACATCAAAGGTATTGATGCTGATGGTTTCACAACGACGTTGAACCAATTCCGCTGTGCAGGTTATACCATTGTGACCACCTCAAGCCATAAGGGAAGCACAACGCTAGCCAAAGCGGATCTTCCGGAAAAAATGGTTTTGGTCTTGGGTCAGGAAAGTGATGGTTTGAGTGACAGTACCTGGGAAGATGGTGATATCCGTCTCTCGATTGGTGGCACGGGTCGAGTAGAAAGCCTGAACGTTTCTGTCGCAACAGGTATTATGCTGGCGGAATGGTGGCGCCAGAATAAAGCCTGATACAGAGATTAAAGTACCTTAATAAGGCTCTGGTTATTTAACCAGAGCCTTTATTTTACCACTAATTCATTAAAATTATTTCTATTAAAAATTTTATGAAATATTTTACTGATGTAATTAAATATAAAATTTATAATATCGTTCTTTAATTATAAAGATATTGCGTTTTATAACTGCAAAATTTTAAACAGTATATCTAAAAAAACCATGCCATTTACATGGTTAATCTGGTCGTTACTTATCTTCTGCCCCATTCTTTAGTAAAATTTCATTTAAAGTCTTTACATTTTATGGTTGTTAATAGTAATGATTTTAATTATCATCCATGCAAGAAAAAATAGAAAGATCGTAATTTTAGTGAGCTAGAATTAACCCCCCCCAGAGCTGGATAGCAATATCCAAAGTTTATATATAGGTGTATCTACCCTGTCAGTCATGTTTATGCATGGAAACGGGATGATGCTGGATATGAATGAAGGGTTTTATTAAATGAGTCCGTTGTACACTAAATTGAGTCCTCAAACCTCGCATTTAACTAGAGAAAGCTGGTTACATGCTAATAGGCATCTTGTAGCAAAAATATTGCGTGAACTTTTGCATGAGAAATTAATCTTTCCGGTAAATCAGAGCACGGATAAATCTTATTCGATTGAAATTGATCAATTTCAATACCATTTTAAGGCACAATCCTACCAACTTGACCATCTGGATATTGATGTTGCGTCAATAACGAAATTCAGTCATAACCAACCGCAGCCTCTTGATGCCATTCAACTGATTATTGAGTTGCATCCACTGTTGGATATTTCTGAGAAGATGCTGCCTATTTATCTTGATGAAATATCCAGCACGCTTTATGGCTACGCTTTTAAATATCAAAATAATCGGCTGACCGCACAGAACTTGGCTCAAGCTGATTATCAGGCTGTGGAAACAGCGATGACTGAAGGGCATCCTGTCTTTATTGCTAATAACGGCCGTATTGGTTTTGATGCTGATGATTATTTACACTATGCACCAGAAAGCGCAAATCCAGTGACATTAATTTGGATTGCCGTGCATCGGAATAAAACCGTTTTTTCTGCATTATCTTCGCTCTCTTATTCACAGCTGGTGGCAGAAGAACTGGAAAAATATTTGCCAGCCCGTTTTGAACAACACATGCAGACATTGGGATTAAATCTGTCAGATTATTACCTGATGCCTGTGCATCCTTGGCAATGGCTGCACCGTATTGCCATCAGTTTTGCGGCAGATATTGCCAACCAAGAAATTGTTTATCTTGGTGAAGGCCATGATCGCTACCTTGCCCAGCAATCTATTCGCACATTTTTCAATATCAGCCAGCCCAAGAAAAATTATGTGAAAACGGCGCTGTCAGTCCTCAATATGGGGTTTATGCGTGGGTTGGACCCGCATAGCATGGTGACGACACCGCAAATTAATGAGTGGCTCAATCATTTAGTAGAATCCGATGTTTTCTTTCAGGAAAAAGGGTTCACCATATTGCGGGAACGTGCAGCAATAGGCTATTTCAATCATTACTTTGAAGCAGCAATTAAAAAAGATAATCCGCATAAAAAAATGTTGTCAGCGTTATGGCGTGAAAGCCCAATGACGATTCTGAAAGAAACTCAGCGTCTGATGACCATGGCTTCATTGTTACATGTTGATAGAGAAGGTGATGCGGTCGTTGCTGCCTTGGTTAAGGATTCAGGTTTATCGGCGGAAGCGTGGGTAACGCGTTATCTTGATGCCTATTTTTCTCCACTGCTACATTCTTTCTTCACTTATGATCTGGTCTTTATGCCACATGGCGAAAACCTGATGCTGGTATTGGAAAACAATGTACCGGTAAAAATGTTAATGAAAGATATTGGTGAAGAAATTGCAATTTTGAATGGAGATATCCAACTCCCTGAAGAGATTGATTTCCTGCATGTCACCATCAAGGATGAAATGAAAATTAATTATATTTTCCTTGATATCTTTGACTGTTTCTTCCGCTATCTGACCCCTCTGTTGCAAAAACATCTTGCATTGCCAGAAGCGCGCTTTTGGGAGTTAGTGGCTCAGTGTGTTTACAACTACCAGTCACAACATCTGAATCAGATAGAAAAATTCCGCAAATTTGATCTGTTTAAGCATGATTTTGTGCGTACTTGCTTGAATCGCCTGCAAATGGCGAATAACCAGCAGATGATTGATCTCGATGATCGTGAAAAGAACCTGAAATTTGCCGGAACTTTAGTTAATCCACTTCACGCCCTACGCGAAAAATACGCTGTCACTGTTGAGACAGATAACTGATGGGTACGTCAAAGTAAAAATAATAACAAATCAATTTGGTAATGGGATAAGTAGAGTGATAAATCCAATTTTGCAACCGAATCATTTGACCAAGAAAAAAGTGCTTTCTCTCATGATCCCGCTGATTTTGGCGGGAAATAGCACGGCTATGGCAGAAGAAACACAGAGTAAAAACGATAAAATTATCGTAACGGCAGGAGCGCCAGGGCATGAAGGTGTAACGGAAGACACTGGAATGTACAACACCTCCTCAATGGTGACCGCGACAGGTTTGAATATGTCTGCCCGTGAAACACCACAAAGTGTTAGCGTAATGACCAAACAGCGGATGGTGGATGAAAATCTGAGCAGTGTTGAGAGCGCTATTGGTAGTATTACCGGTATGACTGTCCGCCAGGCTGACAGTGATCGTTTTACTTTCACTTCAAGAGGTATGACGGTTAAAAACATGCTACGTGATGGCGTGCCGACTTTTTATGATATCCGTTTTAATTATGGTGATAACCTGATGGATACCACCATTTTTGATCGCCTTGAAGTGGTGCGTGGAGCGGCTGGCCTAATGGTGGGGCCAGGCACACCTTCAGCAGCGGTTAACGTGATCCGTAAACGTCCAACCCAAGATTTCCGAGGTGAAATGACGCTGGGCGGTGGTTCTTGGGATAAATGGCGGACTGGCCTTGATCTGTCTGGCCCATTAAATGAAGACGGGACAGTCAGAGGGCGTTTTGTCACCGCTTATCAACGTTCCAATTCTTTTATTGATCGTGACAAACATGAGAAGTATCCCTTCTATGGCATTCTTGAAGCGGATCTGACAGAAAATACTTTGCTGACCGTCGGTGCGGATTATCAGATTAACCATACCCGTGGCGGTATGTTTGGTGGTTTGCCTATTTATTTTAAAGATGGCAGTAAAACCGATTACAAACGCAGTGACAGTTATGCGCCTGATTGGGCGTTTTCTAAAGTCCGCTCATTCTCTACCTTTACCAGTTTGCAACACCAATTTGATAATGGCTGGAGTGTGAAAGGAACCTTTACTTATGATCACGGTACTCTTGACCAGAAAGTATTGTGGGCAACGGGTTTTCCTGATCGGGTGACTAATGAGGGAATGTATCCGGGCAACATGACGTTGATTGATGGAACTCGTCGCCAGCGTAATTTCGATTTGCAGGTAAACGGTGACTATAGATTGCTTGGGCGTACCCATCACGCCAGCTTTGGTCTGAATTATCAGAAACAGAATTTCCAGAATGATTACTATTACGCCACCTGTATGCGTGAGGAAAATTCTGTTAAAAAAGATCAAGAAAGAACAGGAAAAAGAAATAATTGTAATTACTTAGGGGATTTTACTCAATCTTCATGGGGTTATGCTGAACCAACGTGGGGTAAAAACAGAACAACTGGCTCTGATGGCTATAACGAACAAACCGCGGGCTATGCCGTCACTCAAATCTCACTCGCTGATCCTGTAACATTGATTCTTGGTGGCCGTCTCACCAGTTGGAAAACTCGTGGTGATAATTTCGATGTGCCACAAAATGCCAGCTACAGTGATGAATTTGTACCGTATGGTGGGTTGGTTTATAACATTACGCCAGACTTCTCCGTTTATGGCAGTTATACCAAAATCTTTGATCCAGAAAGTCGAATTAACCGTAATGGCCAACTCCTTAAACCAGTCACAGGTGAAAACTATGAACTGGGTCTGAAGGGTGTTGCTTTGGATAACGGTCTTGATTACTCATTGGCAATTTTTGATATCCGTCAGGATAATTTTACGGAATGGGATAGCACTGCTCCACGACGTCCAGATAACATCAGAACTTATTATGTGCTCAATGGGGTAAAAACCCGTGGTTTCGAAGCTGAAGTTAGTGGTCAAATTACCGATGATTGGCGGATTTATGCGGGTTACACCCAATTCCGTGCGACTGATCCAAAGGGCAAGCGTATCAATACGGATAACCCAAGTCGGTTATTTAAACTGTTCACAACGTATACGTTGCCGGGTGTCATGAGCGATTTAACGCTTGGAGGTGGTGTCAACTGGCAGGACAAAACGTGGTTGGAGCTTGATACGCCTACTGGTAAACGCCAAGATAAGCAAGGCAGCTTTGCCACAGTTAAGTTGATGGGACGTTATCAATTTACACCGGATCTTTCTCTGAGCGTGAACTTGAATAACCTCTTTGACAAGAAGTACTACACCTCGTTCGGGGGCTATACCCAGTACTACTACGGTGCACCACGTAATGTCGAAGCAACATTGAGTTATAAATTTTAAGAAAATCACGGACGGCGACGATGTATTTTTATTCATCTGAACAACAACGGGCTGTAAAGGGTTACTGGTAATGGTATTAACACGTTGCAAAATGCTGGTCGCCGTGCCGTTGATATTGCTGGTAAGTTTGCTGGTAGGCTGTGATAAGCCAGCGGTCTCAAAAAATTTACCGACGGATGCCGTTGGCTATCCTAAAACGATCGCCACCGCGCTGGGAACGGCGGTAATAAACCAATCGCCGCAAAGGATTGTGGCGTTGGGAACGGGCAGCGAAGATATCTTGCTGGATCTGGGAATCATTCCGATTGGGATTGAATCTCATCGCTGGGGCGGAGACGCTGAAGGCTATTTGCCTTGGTTTAGGGACGAGATAGAACGGCGTGGCGAAAAACTGCCAGTCATTATCGAGATGTACCCTGAACTGGATATCGAAAAAATTATCAGTCTGAAGCCAGATTTGATTTTGGCAACGCAATCGGGCATCACGCAGGAACAATACGATCATCTGTCCCATTTTGTTCCTGTGATTGCTTATCCGGAAAAACCGTGGCAGACGACACCACAGCAGCAGATAGCGCTGGTAGCTCATGCATTGGATAAAATACAACTGGGAGAAAAACTCAGTGCCGAACTGGATACAATGCTGTTACAGGCAGGCAGCACGGTTCCTAATGTAGGGCGTTATCGATTTGCTTATATTAAGGCGGGAACGACAGGGAACATTTTGTCGATCTATGTCAAAAATGATCCACGCGTTGATACGATGGTACATCTTGGCCTGTCTTTGCTCCCGTTGGCTGACACCTTAACTGCGCCTTTTGGTAGTTTTTCAGCCAATATCGGTTTGGAAAACGCCGACTTGCTCAATGGTGCGGATATTCTGGTGACTTGGTATTCCAGCGAAAAAGAGCGCCAGGATACGGAAGCACAGCCTCTGTTTAGCTCTATCCGCGCTGTTCGCCAAGGGGGATATATTCCGTTGACCGATCAGTCAATTGTAATGTCCATGTCCTATGGCTCACCACTCAGTCTGCGTTGGGGGTTGTCAAGGTTTATGCCGTTGCTGAAGCAGGAGATAGCAAAACATAATGAACGCTAAACGGCGAACTGCCCTCATATTGGGTTTGGTATTAATGGCATTGCTAACCTGTCTTTGCATTGTTGCGAGCTTGAGTTTGGGTTCAAAATCATTGCCGCTGTCAGCGATCTGGCAGCATTATTGGTTGGGAGATCAAGGCAGTTATTACGATTTGGTCATTAATGCCCGTGAACCTCGCACACTGATTGGTTTAATGGCGGGAGCGGCACTGGCGCTTGCGGGAACAGTAACCCAAGGGCTGTTACGCAATCCGCTGGGTGATCCCGGTCTGCTCGGTATCAATGCAGGTGCGGCAACTGCCGTAGTCTGCTTTTCTTTTATTCCTGCTCTGGACATACTGCCGCGTTTTTGGACCGCTTTTATTGGTGCAAGTCTGTCAACATTGCTGTTCTATTTGTTGAGTGGAGGGCCTCGCAATACAAACTCTGTACGTTTGGTTTTGACGGGAGCGGCTATCCATGCCTGCCTGTTTGCGTTGGTGCAAGGTATCGTTCTGATAAATGCACAGGCCATGGACAACTATCGTTTCTGGACAATTGGTTCTTTAAGTGCAATGTCGTTGAACGAAGCCAGTTTGTTGATCCCTTATTTGCTGGTGGCTGTGGTCGTGACACTTTCGCTCAGTGCTTCTCTGAATGTGATGGTCTTTGGTGAAGGGATTGCCAGTTCTCTGGGGGCGAATGTTGCCCGTACCCGCATATTATCGCTGGTGATGGTTACCATGCTGGCAGCCACAGCGACGGCAATGGCCGGCCCAATCTCATTTATTGGTCTGGCCGCACCGCACTTAATGCGTGCACTGGTAGGCAGTGATTTTCGTTGGTTGTTACCTTACTGCCTGTTCGCTGGCCCCTGTCTGCTGCTTATCTCAGATGTCGTGGCCCGGTTGCTGATTGCGCCACAAGAGATCATGGTGGGTATTATTACGGCTGGCATGGGTGCTCCGTTGCTTTATCTGGTCGCTAAAAATCGTTCACAGAAAATAATGGCAGAGTAGAGCATGGCGCAGATAAATTTCACGGCAGGGCAGCCAAAAATCAAAACCTTCACGTTGGGCAATGCCGTCTTTATTGCGCCTTCATCGCATACGAGCAGAGTGACTCTGTCAATGTTGCTGCTGCTTGTGGCGCTCTTTTATCTGGCTTTGTCGTTAGGCCGAGAAGGCATGGATAATCCTTTTCTGGCGATGGAGACGCCTTATCAGGAATTTATCCTGTTGCAGATCCGCTTACCCAGAGCGCTGGTGGCAATAGGTGCAGGTATGACGCTGGCACTGTCCGGTTCCCTTTTTCAGTTGACGACCCGCAATGCACTTGGTAGCCCGGATATCATTGGCATTAATGCAGGAGCGGCTGTCGGTATCATGGTTGCATTGCTTTTCTGGCCAAGTATATTGCCGGTTCCTTTGGGGGCGTTATTGGGTGCCTGTCTTGCTGTATTGCTGGTTTATATCGGCAATGGTTCGGGTGTTGGCAACATGCAGGCTAACAAAATAGTGATTTCGGGGATTGCCGTTGCCACATTTTGCATGGCATTTGTCGATTTTGCTATCTCGAATATTCGTATTGAGCAGGCTCAGCAGATCAGCTCGCTATTGCGTGGCAGCCTTGCCAGCCGACGCTGGCAGGATGTCGGGCTTATCAGTGGCATGGTGATTTTCATTCCCTTTTTGTGTTGGCTGGGCAGGCAATTGAACTATACCCATTTTGGTGATGATATTGCTAATACCCTTGGTGTACCTGTCCGTTTCATCCGGATTGTCAGCATATTGCTGGCCGTAACCTTTGCCACAATGTCGGTATTAGTCGTGGGGCCTGTCGCTTTTATTGCGCTGTCTGCACCACAAATTGCCCGACGGTTGGTACGGGCGAAAGGCGCAGCATTGTTTTGCTCTGCCTTGGTGGGGGCTTTGTTGATGCTGGCTTCTGATTTAATTACCCTGATATTACCAACGGTAGCTCGCTTGCCTGTAGGAGTGATTACCGCGGTGGTTGGTGGTATCTATTTAATGTATTTACTGTATGCCGAATTAAGGAGAACGCGATAATGTCATCGGATGCTAATTCCCCAGTGGTTACTTCACGGCTGAAAGCCCATGATCTTTCACTGGCATACGGTAAAAGAACCATTATTGAAGGGGTGAATCTCGCGATTCACGATAGTGAATTCAGTGTCATTATTGGCTCTAACGGGTGTGGAAAATCAACACTGTTGCGCGCTATCAGTCGAAATATGCAGCCACAGCGAGGTGAAGTTCAGCTTGATGGAATCAATATCCATCGTTATAAGCCAAAGGCGGTGGCGCGCGAGCTATCACTGCTGACGCAGGGCGCCACCGTGACGGAGGCACTGACAATTTATGATTTAGTTTCCCGTGGGCGTTATGCCTATCAATCTTTCCTGCGGCAATGGTCAGCAGAAGATGAGCGCGTGGTTAATGAAGCATTGCAGGCGGTGGATTTAGATGAGATGTCGCAGAAATTGGTCAGTGAACTTTCAGGCGGTCAGCGCCAGCGCGCTTGGTTTGCTATGACATTGGCACAGCAAACTCCGATCATTCTGTTGGATGAGCCGACCACTTATCTGGATATTACGCACCAAATTGAGTTACTCGATTTATGTCAGCGTCTGCACAGACAAGGAAAAACGCTGGTGTTGGTATTGCATGATATTAATTTGGCGCTGCGTTATGCATCACATTTGATCATGATGAAAAATGGTCAAATTTATGCCGAAGGCGTACCTGAAGAGATTGTCACTGAACAAAGTATTGCAGATGTTTTTGGTTTGGAATGCAGAATTATCCGTGATCCTGAATCTGACAAGCCATTGATTATTCCTAAATACAAAATGAATAAATAATCAACAATACTATTTTTATATAGCGTGTGTTTGGGTTAGGACATAAATATATAATAGGGGAATTTTTAATGATAAATAAAAATAATGAAATTTCCAATGAATGGGTATCTAAAATAGAGATTGAAGATATTATTAGACTATTTGATGGCGCATTCAGTCACTTTAATTCATCAATGAAAGTGAATGCGGAGAATATTCCTTCAGATAGTATGGAATTTTATCAATGGTCGAGCGAAAAAGAATTCTCATTATTGATGAAACGCTATCAAGATGCATATTATGGTAATAATGAACAGAAACCAAATCAGAAAGGGCTTTGTTCTTTATGGGCACAATGGTATTTTGGTTTAACTATTCCTCCTATGATGCTAATGTTGCTGGAATATTCCCAACCTATAGATACAGATTATCATCTTTTTCAGATTGAATTTCATGAAAGTGGCAGGCCAGATATTGTGTATTATCAGTTAACGTGGTTGAACGAATCTTTATCACTATTGGAACGTTATCATTCTTTGCTTGATCGTCATATTATTCCTGTGTGTGAGAAAATTGAATCTTATCGGGGAATAAATGGCCGCTTATTATGGAACAATATTGGTTATGTGATTCACTGGTATTTGGATAATTTCAAGGGAAGAATGAGCACTGAACAATATGAATCGTTGATACAGAATCTTTTCTTCGAGCAAACGCTACCAGATGGCAGGGATAATCCGCTTTATCGTACGATGATCTTGAAAAATAATATCATACAGCGTCGCAGTTGCTGCCAAAGAAACAAATTGCCGGGTGTGGGGAATTGTCACGATTGTCCTCTTGAATCTACAGCATAAATAGAATCAGCTAAATTCATTTTTTTACAAAAATAAAAAATTATCATTTATTGATAATTACGTACTTTATTAATTTTTTGGTTGATAAAGGTATTTGTTTTTATTAAAAATAATGTCGAGAAATTATCTAAGATAATTTATATAAACAATAAGGATATATAATGTCTTAAGAGGCTCAAATAACTGCCAATCCGTTGGTGAAAAACGCCTCATTAATGGGATTTTAATTATTTTAAAGATGGTTATTTTTAAAACACCAGTGATGTTATTGTCAAGATAAAAAGAATATTAAATAAGATAAATTTTCCTTTTATTTTTAGCATCATAAATATGTTAGCTACATTCATTTCCGCTTATATTGCCAGCGGTGATTGCTGAAATGGTAATCGAAATTATAAATTCATCTTATATTTATTAGGAGTGATTATGACAACTAAAACTTATGATTTTATCGCGATTGGAATCGGCCCATTTAATCTGGGATTGGCTTGTCTGGTGCAACCGATAAAAGAGATTACCAGCCTGTTTATTGATCAGAAAGCCGGCTTTAACTGGCATCCCGGCATGATGCTTGAGAGTTCCACCATGCAAACGCCGTTCATGGCAGATTTAGTGACATTGGCATCTCCTACCCATCCTTTGAGCTTTCTCAATTATATTAAACAGAAAGGCCGTATTTACTCGTTCTATATTCGGGAAAGTTTTTTCCTGATGCGCAAAGAGTATAACCAATATTGTCAGTGGGCGGCGGAACAACTATCTAATTTGCGTTTTAATACGCGGGTTGAGAATATCAGTTATGACGCCTCTACTTCACTTTATACCTTGCATTGCGCTGATACTCTGACTGGGCAAAAACACCAATTTTTCTGCAAAAAATTAGTGTTGGGAACCGGGCCTTCGTCCTATATTCCAAAATGTTGCAGACCGTTTGCTGATCATATGGTGACATCGGGAGATTATTTAGAAAATAAGGCCGCCTTACAGCAGAAGAAATCGATTACTGTTCTGGGAAGCGGCCAAAGTGCAGCGGAGATTTTCTACGATCTGCTTGAGGATATTGATGCCCATGGTTATCAACTCAATTGGGTAACTCGCTCCCCACGTTTTTTCCCTCTCGAATATACCAAGCTAACGTTGGAAATGACTTCACCAGAATATGTGGATTACTTCTATAGCTTGCCGGAGAACAAACGTGAAGCATTGAATCGTTCGCAACAGTCACTTTATAAAGGCATTAACAGTTCACTTATCAATGAAATTTTCGACTTGATGTATACCAAGCGATTGAGTGGGGAATTAGATGTTTCGTTGTATACCAACAGCGAATTGCGACAAGTACATTTTATAGCGGAAAGACAAGGCGTCGTAGAAGAACAGAAATTGATACTGGATTTATTCCAGCATGAACAGGAAGCGGCATTTTCTTTGGAAACAGAGGGATTGGTGCTTGCCACGGGTTATCAATACCAGATCCCAAGTTTTATGGAGGGTATCCAGCATCTTATCCGCTGGGATAAACAGGGGCGTTATGATGTTCAGCGTAATTACAGCATCGATTGCAGAAACGAAATTTTTGTACAGAACGTCGAGCTTCATACTCATGGTTTTGTGACGCCGGATTTGGGCATGGCCAGTTACCGTAACTCTCGCTTGATTCAGGAAATTACTGGAACGGAACATTATGTGATAGAGAAAAGTATTGCGTTTCAACAGTTTGGTGTTGCGAGTGAAGGAGTATTCTGATGTCTGCCGTTGCTACTGTTTCATTTGAAAAAACGCTGCCTGATTTGGGCACCTTTTCATTGCGTCCACTGGATCTGACAGAGGATATTGCTGCTATTACCGATTGGGTTAATCAGGAATATGCCTATTATTGGGGGATGCAAAGTCATACCGAACAACAGGTAAAAACCTTTTATCAAGATCTGTTGAATCGCCAGCCTGATTCTGTCTTTATCGGAATTTACCAAGAACAGCCTGTATTTTTGCTGGAGTGTTATTGGGCGCAGGATGATCAAATAGGAAAATACTATCCAGCCCGTCCGGGTGACATGGGAATGCATATTCTGGTTGCGCCATCTGAACAGAAAATCAGTCAATTTACATGGGGAATTTTCCAGACAATTATCGCGTTTATTTTTAAAAATCCTGCTGTGAACAGAATTGTCGTCGAGCCGGATATACGAAATGAAAAAATCCATCGGCTCAACTTGCGGGCTGGCTTTGTTTACGACAAAACTGTGCAGTTATCCCACAAAACCGCAGGGTTGGCATTTTGTACTCGGGAGCAACATCAAATGGCATTACAATCAGCGAAATTAGCAGTACCTTCTAACCAGACTCATTATCTTGTCAGCCATTTACATCCCGCCATTTGGCAGAAGGTTAATCGGCTGCATTTGAGGAAAGCCATTTCTGAATTTTCCCATGAATGTTTACTGTTCCCTGAACAATTGACAGAAAAAGCAGATCAAGACGGTTATCACCACTATCGTTTGGATAATCCTGAATACTCAGTTAATTATCATTTCAGAGCGCGCCGATTGGCTTTAGATCACTGGTTGATTGATGCTGACTCGTTGCGGAAAATGCAGGCAGGTGACTGGTGCGAGCTGGACTTTATCAGCTTTATCATTGAATTCAAACAACAGCTTGGTATCAGTGATACCGTGATGCCGACTTACCTGGAAGAACTGACGAGCACATTGCATAGCAGTGCATTCAAATATCACCGAAACGGTATCGATGTAGAAGAGTTGGTCAATGCTGATTTTCAGACAATCGAAGCTGAAATGATGGAAGGGCATCCGATCTTCGTCGCTAACAATGGGCGTATCGGCTTTGATGCGGAAGATTTCCAGAAATTTACTCCTGAGTCAGCTTCTGACATGCGTTTGGTATGGTTGGCGGCGCATAAAAGTAAAGCTCACTTTGCCTGCATTGAACAACTCAGTTACCAACAATTGATGGAGCAGGAACTGGGGGAAGCGGAAATAGCCAAGTTTAACCATCAACTGATCCTTCTTGGGCTTAATCCAGAAGAATATCTGCTGATGCCATTCCATCCGTGGCAGTGGCAAAATAAACTGCCATCCGTATTTGCGCACGACCTTGCCAACCGAAAACTGGTCTATTTGGGGCAAGGAACGGATGTATATCAGGCTCAACAATCGATACGAACCCTGTTCAATCGCAGCCATCCACAGCGGTATTACGTAAAAGTAGCATTATCCATCCTCAACATGGGATTTATGCGTGGGTTGTCACCTTATTATATGGCAACAACGCCAGGTATTAATGACTGGCTGTTTGATTTGGTACAAAAGGACGCTGTTTTACAGGGCTACGGTTTTCGGTTGTTGAGGGAAGTTGCGAGCATCGGTTTTAGAAACAGTTATTATGAGCAGGCCATTCATGGTGATACGCCTTATAAGAAAATGATGGCGATGCTGTGGAGGGAAAATCCTCTGCCATTGATTGAACCAAATCAGAAGCTGATGACGATGGCTGCATTATTACATCATGATCAGCAGGGGAAAGCCTTCCTGCCAGCCTTGATATCTGTATCAGGTCTGCCGACTCAGGAATGGATACGTCGTTATCTGGATTGCTATCTGTCACCATTACTGCACTGTTTGTATGCTTACGATTTGATGTTTATGCCACATGGTGAAAATATCATTATGGTGCTGGAGAATCATATTCCGCAATACATCTTCATGAAAGATCTGGCAGAAGAAATTCTGGTCGTGAACCCCGATGCGGATTTGCCAGAAAAGGCCAGCCGAGTGAAAGTCAGTATGCCGGAAGAGATGAAAACATTGACCATTTTATCTGATGTGTTCGATGGTGTGTTCCGCTATTTATCGGCAATTCTTGATGAGCAGGGCGGATATTCGCAAGAACTATTTTGGCAGGCTGTGGCGGATTGCATTCTGGATTACCAATCTCATCATCCAGAATTTAGTCAACAATTTGTGCGTTATGAACTGTTTACGCCAGAAATAAAACGTTGCTGCTTGAACAGATTGCAAATTGCCAATAATCGACAAATGCTGGATTTATCTGATCCCGCACTGAGTTTTAAGTTTGCTGATAATCTGACTAATCCAATTGCCCCGTTTGTTAAGAACATTGTAAATGTTGTTTAATTATCAACTTATCTGTATCTGAAACGATTTAAACCTCATCAGCCACGACTGTCTCTTGATTATAAGTTTGACTCAAGAGACAGATAATTATGATGAGGTTTTATTATATGGTTATATCTCTGAATTGTATTTAATTAAATAATCTATATTGAAAAACTACGATATAATTTACTTTAAATAGAGTGGCTAGGTTTAATAATATATTTATTATATTAAAATATACGCTAATTTATCTAATATATAATAAGATGATTTTATTAAAATACTATTTTATTATGATGTCATTTTATGATAAATAATTAAATGAACAGAATTTTTATAACCATCGGGTGGACACATCAGTAAGAATGCTTCAAAATCGCTGCTAAGAACAGTTCTGCCCCAACAGTTGGAGTTATTATGCAAGGGCTTGAATTATATGAAGAGAAAATCGAACGTGACCAATTTCGTGGAGAAATTATTAAAAACAGTAAGTTTTTAAATTGCGACTTTTCGAGTAGCGATTTGAGAGATACCCAGTTTATCGATTGCCAGTTTTATGAGCCAACAAATTATCTGGGCTGTAATTTCAAACACGCTATGCTGAAAGAAGCCAGTTTCAAAAACTGTGATTTGTCCATGGCAGACTTCAGGTATATTAATGCTCTTGGTATAGAGATTCGCGGGTGTAGGCTTCAAGGAGCCGATTTTCGGGGCGCCAGTTTTATGAATAGGGTGAGTGCCAACATCCAGTTCTGCTCTGCTTATATCACTAAATGTAACTTAAGCTACACAAACTTTGCTGATGTTATTCTTGAAAAATGTGAATTATGGGAAAACCGCTGGCATGAAACCCATATTTTGGGAGCGAGGTTCAGTGGTTCCGATCTTTCCGGTGGTGAATTTATCTCTTTTGACTGGAATGCGGCCGACTTTACTTATTGTGATCTGACTAATTCTACACTGGGTGAGCTTGATATTCGGAAAGTTGATTTGAAAGGCGTTAAATTAGAGTCTTATCAAGTCGCAGAACTGTTAGAACGAATTGGCATTGTGGTAATGGCTTAAGGGATAATGAATTAAATTCTGAGCTTAATTTAACGGGAGCATTCACTCCCGTTGATAAGTAGTCGATTTAAACAGGTAGACTTAAACAGATAGATTAAAGATAAATAGCCCTAATGTGCGCCTCCGCTATCTTTACTTCCTGCGCTAAATGGGGGTTTTGCCATCCATACCAGTAGCACCAAAACCAAAAATATTCCCGCCGCAAGCCAAAAAATTTCATTGGCAGAGATAATTAACCCTTGATGAGTGATCTGCTTTGCCAGATAAGCTGAAATTTGCTGGTCATTCATGCCCAACTGTGTCAACTGCTGATATGTTTGCTGATAATTCGGATCATACGGATTGATATGCTCTGTAAAGTAGGAGTGATGCATAGCTTCACGTTGTGTCCATATCGTAGTTGTAATGGAGGCTCCGATTGAACCTGACAATATGCGGATAAAGTTGGACAGGCTGGAAGCTGACGCCATGCGTTCCGGTGGTAAACCTGACAAAGTGATCGTGGTCAGAGGCATGAAGAAGCAAGCCATGGCAAATCCCTGAAAAAATTGAGGCCATGCAACAGCGGCAAAATTCATGCCTGGCTCAAATGTATACGCCCGCCAATAGAAACAAACAGTGTAAATAATGAAACTGACTGTCACGATATAACGCATGTCGATCTTATGGCCATACTTTCCAATGAGCGGTGAGAGCAGTAAAGGCATCAATCCGATTGGTGCGGCAGCTAAACCTGCCCATGTCGCAGTATAACCGAAGACTTCCTGTAATAGCTGCGGCAGCAAGACTATCGTGCCAAAGTAAAACATGAAGGCAAGGCTGAGGCATAGTGTACCAATGGTGAAATTACGCTCTTTAAACAGTGATAGATCGATAATGGGATGATCGTCAGTGAGTTCCCAGACAATTAGAATGGTTAATGAAATAACGGCGATCACGGTAAGGACAATAATTTCAGTGGAGTTGAACCAATCAAGTTCTTTTCCTTGGTCAAGCATGACTTGCAGACAACCAATCCCAAGGACCAACAGCACTAACCCGACAGTATCTATGGCGTGGATTTCTGTTTTAGTTTCTCTATTCCGCAGTGTTTGTCTTGCGACAAAGATAATGGCGATGCCAAGGGGAATGTTAATAAAGAAAATCCATCCCCAGTGGTAGTTATCACTGATATATCCCCCCAGAATCGGGCCACAAATCGGCGCAACAACGATCACCACGGACCAGAGTGCAAGTGCCATGTTTCGTTTGGCAGGAGGGTAATTATTCAATAACAGGCTTTGACAAAGTGGAATTATCGGCCCTGCGACCACTCCTTGGATAACGCGAAATAAAATCAGTACTTCCAAACTGTTGGAGATACCACATAGCCATGAGGAGAAAGTAAAGAGTGCGGTAGACCAAATGAACAGCTTGACCTCGCCAATGCGCTTTGCCAACCAGCCAGTAATAGGAATGGATATTGCATTTGCGACACCAAAGGAGGTAATGACCCATGTTCCCTGTGAGTTTGATGCCCCCAGATTGCCCGCAATCGTCGGTATGGCGACATTGGCAATAGTGGAGTCCAGAACCAACATGAAAGTAGCCATTGCAAGGGAAATGGTCAGCAGCGCCAGTTTAGCGCCTGTAAGTGGTTCTCGTGTCACCATAACGTCCCCTTAAGACTAATTCCTTGAATGACTATTAATGACGTCATTAACTATTTTATTGGCAGGAGCCATATCGATCGTCAGTGCATTCGTGTGATAAGCGGGGTGATGGCGTTCAGAGGTTGCCAGTGTCATTTCACGGGTATCTGCTGTATCTACCGTGACTTTTGTCGATAACCCAATGCGCAGGGGATACTGCTTCAATTGCTCAGGATCAAGCTCAATACGGACAGGCAAGCGTTGAACAACTTTAATCCAGTTGCCACTGGCGTTTTGGGCGGGTAATAGAGAAAACGCACTACCGGTTCCCATATCAAGGCCTGCCACTTTGCCCGTATATACGACACCATCACTGTAAAAATCGCTGATGATTTTTACTGTCTGCCCGATACGCATGTTGGCGAGTTGGGTTTCCTTGAAATTGGCCTCAATCCACATATTGCTGGCAGGGACGATGACCATCAAAGGTGTCCCTGAATTAATGCGGGAGCCTACCTGAACATTACGACGAGAAACATATCCATCAACAGGACTGACAATTTTAGTCCTCTGTAAGGCTAGCCAGGCATCACGAACCCCTGAAGCGGCTTTTTCTACCGCAGGTTGTTTATCCAGTGGAGTATCCAGAATGGTGGCCTGATTACTGTTGTACTGCGCGATTGATACATCCAGATCAGCTTTGGCAATCGCGACACTCTCACGCGTATGTTGCAGCTCTTCTTTACCAATGACTTCCTTAATACCAAGTATTTCCCTGCGGTTTAGATCGTTTTGTGCCTTGCTGAGAGCAATCTTTTTCAGGTTGATGACGGCTTGATATTGTTGATTATCGAGTATGCGCTGGTGGGTGGTTCGAACGGCTGTGGCTAACTCATTTTCGGCTTTTTTCAGTACCAGTTCAGCATCAAGGGGATTGAGTTGCACTAGAACACTACCGCTTTTTACAAAATCGGTATTGTCAAAATAGACGGTAGTCACGCTGCCAGTGACCTGAGACATGACCTGTACCTGATTTCCTGTCACATAGGCATTGTCGGTTTCCTGATGATGACGTAAAACGAGGAACCAATAAACAGTATAAACGGCACCAAGGATAAGAAAGAGTAAGGTCAGTAATATGATGATACTTCGGCGCTGTCTTTTCTTATTGCGGCTCGTAGCTGTCGGGGATTTTATTTCCTCTTTAATATTCATGGTGAATCTCCGTGTTTTTCTTGTTTAACTTGCTGTTTTTTTAAAACCATTGTAGACAGAACACACCTCCAGTAGTGTGCATTTACACTACTGGAAAGGGTGAATTACATGGATTCAAATATTATCTGAGGATAATAGTTAGCCATATGAGGTATCAGATGATACAGGCTAGCAGAAAAGATTTTTTAGGTCATGTTGCCATAACACGTTTTTCTTGATGCGAACTGTTCGGTACAAATAGAATCACTTTTTAAAACAATCCCCGATATTATCCAATCGAGCCAATAATTTTCTCATCAATTTCTCTAACTGTTTTTGTTCCTCCTGTTCAAGCGCAGACCAAAGTTTAATCAGGCAGTCATGTTGAGGTGGAAGTAAACTATTCAAGAAATTTGTACCTTTCTCTGTTAGATGAAGATGGAGGCAACGACGATCGTTATGGCTCTCTTTTCTTTCTATCCAGCCTTGCTTTTCTAATTCATCAGCAATCCGAGTTGCGTTTGTGCGGGAAGAACCCAATGCAGCACTAAGTTCTGATGGCTGAATGCTACGACTTTCTTTGGTATCCAGGATCATCAGTGCCATAAACAAGGTTTCATTGATTCCTTGCGCTCTCAGCATGTTATTACGATTTTCCAGTATCTTACCCTGGACATGCATCGATAAGCGAGTGAGTAATATCTCTTGATAGGGCAAACTTTTGTTCAACTCTTTTTGCTGTGTAACACGGCAATTAAGCAACTCTTCAGTGGGAGTGAATGAACTTTCCATTGTTTAGATACCTTATTAGTTTCAACCGGTAAAGTAACTTCTGTTAAAAACCCTACAAATACTATATTAAAAGTTAAATTTAGCAATTGTAGTTATTTATTATCATCATATTTCTTTTAATATTGATACCTAATTCATAAATACCTTGAATGTTAATCCAAAAACAGTGGCTCCAGACAGTGTGGCAATGCTGATACTTCGTGTTTTATAGAACAGTAAACAGATAGTCAGGCAGCCGATCAAAGTCGGAAAAAATTTATTATGTTCGCGTATGACTTCAGGAATACCTGAAACAATAAGGAGCGAACAAATTGATGCAATACCAATACTGTCCAGTACAACCCCAGTATTTCCCGCTTTGGTCATAGGCGAGCGATTGACACCAAAGCGCAAGGGTAGATAACGGAATAAAAAATTGGCTACCCCTACAACAATACCGATTAGAAGTATTCTATTATCAATCATCAGTTTTATTCTTATTCAACTGTGTGGTATGAAACTGAAGAAGTGCTGTCAGGCAACCACCCAAAATTCCCGCAAGAATGGCAACCGGGATGGAAAAGCATGTGACACCTATCAACGCACCCGCCAGAGACGCAGTAACGCAGTAGCTATTTTGTTTTTTGACAGATGCCAATAAAAAACTTAAAAACAGGGCTGGGAGCATAAAGGTCATGGCGGCTTCAACGGCTGGATATGAGTCCAGATAACCATTCCCCAGCAGGGAGCCTGCTACGGTTCCCAGTACCCAGGATAGCCATGAACACATAGCGATCGCGACCATCCAGTTTTCACTCCAGCTACGCTGGTCTTTAATCAATTTAGCGGTCGCTGCGGCAAAAACCTCATCAGTCAGACCAAAAGCCCAGATCGCAGTTTTCTTTTCTGATAATTTTTGTTTGATGCGATAACGCAGAGCTGGGCCATATAGAATATGGCGGATATCCATCGCCAGGACGGTCAAAGCAGAAACCCACAGAGACATACCTGCACTAAGCAGAGCGGTGATGATAAATTGGCTTGCCCCCGCATAGATGACACATGAAAAAAATATGGCTTCGAGGGGAGTAAAGCCCAGCTTTACGGCACTCAGGCCAAATGCGAAGGCGATGGGAATATAGCCAATGGCAATGGGTAAGCTATCAATAATGCCTTCTGAGAACGAAGAAATTTTGTTCGGAATGGGGAGCTCAGGTATGGATGTCCCAGATTTTGGGGTATCGGGCGCAGGTTTATCAGGTATTGGCATGGAGCTGATTGTTTTTTTGTTAATAGGTGAAACAACATTAACAAAATATGGTGAAAGTGAAAATATGAAATGTATAAATTATTTAATTAATATTATTAAGGCCCGTGTTTTTTATAGGTTTTTAGCAGTGTGGAGATAAAAGTCATAAATTTTCGTTAATGAATTTACAACTTTTTTTGAGAAGTACAAGGTTAGCCTGTTTTTTGTCCAGTCGCCTTTCTGGCAGCCTCAAGCCATTCATCAACGATTGTCTGGTGTGCTCTGAGCCAACCTTCAGCATGATGTTCAATATCAATATCAGAAACTTTGTTACTGTGCATGCGCAAATTCTGTGCGTTGATATCAGCAACTGGCAATTTCATGACAGCAAAAAGTGTTGCAGCCGCCGGGTTTTTCTCTGCCCAGGTCTTGTTTGCCACAATATGCATAGTACTGGGAGGAAAACCATAGTTACGGCCATTTGGCAATTGGGTATCAACCACACCGTCATCATTGAGCGCAGAGAAGGGAACCTGTAGCCATATCACATCCGTACCTGGTTTCAGTACATCGCTGATCCAGTAAGGTGTCCACGTGTAATAGAAAATAGGTTTGCCTTCTCGATAGCGAGCGATCGTATCAGCCATCATAGCAGCATAGTTTCCTTGATTATGTTCGACGGTATTCTCCAATCCATAGGCTTTTAGTTGGCTGTTAATTGCCTTTTCGCATCCCCAACCGGGGTTACAACCGGTTAAATCTGCCTTACCGTCTCCATTGCTGTCAAACAACTTAGCAAGTTGGGGATCTTGTAATTGTGCGATATTGGTGATGCGATATTTTTCTGCCGTTTTTTTATCGATCAAATAACCTTGAACAGCATTTTCAACATATGTTCCTTTGCGATAGAATTTTTTATCACCACCTGCGGCTTTGTATTGCGCGTTATGGAGGGGAACCCAATTAACGGCCATGAATGTGGCATCACCAGCGGCAATGGAAGCATAAGCGACATTATAATCGACTTCTTTGATGGGTTTGATGTCATAGCCGAGTTTTTCCAACGCCTTGCAGACAATCAGTGTCTGAAAAGTTTCTTCGCTGATGGTGCTTTGCAGCGGTTGTACACTGATGCCTTTGCCGGGCAGTTCAACGGCAAATAGCGGCATGCTCACTAATGATGACAGGGTTAATCCCAAGATCGTATTCTTATTCATGATCTTTTTACACCGAGTTATGATACGCATAGTTTCTCTCTCCGTTATTTGTCGGTTTGAACGTTATTGTCACAGGAGGATTTTCGTGCCCATTTTCGGGCAAAAAGTGTGATGAACAGCCCTATCGGCCCCGAGTGATACCAGAGTCCGCCTCTGACACGGCTGTTTTTCCCCAGAGATTGGGTCAGTCGATCAAGGATAATGGCAAGAATGACAATTCCTGCGCCCCCAACGGCTGCCAGCCCTATATCAAGACGGCCAATCCCGCGCAGTACCATCTGTCCCAAACCACCAACGGCTATCATGGAAGCAATGACGACCATGGAGAGTGCCAGCATTAATGTTTGATTCACGCCTGCCATAATTGTAGGCATGGCAAGGGGAAGCTGAACTTTGAACAACATTTGGCGTGGACTTGCACCAAAGGATCGGGCTGCCTCAATGAGATCTGCCGGAACTTGTTTGATCCCTAAAATTGTCAGGCGAACAATGGGCGGCAAGGCAAAAATGATCGTGACCATGACCCCAGGCACATTACCGATGCCGAACAACATCACGATAGGAACGAGGTAGACAAAAGCTGGTGTTGTCTGCATTGCATCCAGCAAGGGGCGGACAATTCGGGCAACCCGTTCACTGTGTGCTAGCCAGATAGCGAGCGGTAAGCCAATGAGAATGCAGAACAGCAGAGCCGTGAGCACCAGTGCCAGTGTTATCATGGCTTCAGACCATGCGCCAATAGCACCGATCAGGATCAGTGAAATGAAGGAAGTGACCCCTATACCCGCTCCTGCAAGCTGCCACGCCAGCAGTGCGAAAATTAGAATGGTCACGGGAGCAGGCATGGAAACCAGAAACTGTTCAAACCCGTTTAAGATAAAATCGACCGGAACACGTACACCTTGAAAAATAGGCCGGAAATGCAGGACGAGCCAGTCAATAGCGTGGGTTACCCATGAATCAAACGGAATCAGTTTATGCTGAAAAGGCGCCATGATATTGAAGTGTTCTGATGAAATCTCAGTTGCGGAAGTATCCAGCCAATCATTATTTGATGATGGATCGACTGTGGCGCTATTGATCCAAGGATCACTGAAGGTTGCCTGATCAGATGCTGTCTGCGGGGTTTTACTGCTCATTAGGTGTTTCCTTATCTAAAGCCTGTAACAGGATCCCTTTGGAAATGACACCTAAATAACGGTCATTATCACCCACAACAGGAACAGCACAGGGGGATTGCGCCACGATAGATATCAATTCATGCAGCGGCATATCAGCCGAGACGGCGGCGGGTTCTTTCAAAATGGCATATTCAATCGATTGCTTTTCTGTCAGCGCTTTTTGTAAGGAGCAGACCGAAACCACGCCAATAAATTTCTGGCCTTTTTCGATCAGATATCCATAACTCCTGTCTTCATCATCCAGAACTTTCAGAGCCGAGCGAGGGCCAAAACCTGTGGCTATATGGAGCAGAGCTTCTTGCCGACGACGAGCAACATCTTTTGCTGAGAATACATGGCTAATATCTACACCTCGGAAGAACGTTTTGACGTAATCATTGACAGGATTATTCAGGATCTCATCAGGTGTACCCACTTGTACAATGATGCCCCCCTGCATGATTGCAATGCGATCACCGATGCGCATTGCTTCATCCAAGTCATGGGAAATAAATATAATCGTGCGCTGGTGCTCGCCCTGCAGACGTAGTACTTCGTCCTGCATTTCGGTACGGATCAGGGGATCGAGAGCAGAGAAGGCTTCATCCATCAATAGAATATCGGGATCATTGGCTAATGCTCTCGCTAACCCGATACGCTGTTGCATACCGCCGGAAAGCTCATCGGGATATGACAGAGCGTAGTTTTCCAGATTCACTTGTTTCAAGGTTTCAAGTGCCTTGTAGTGACGCTCTTTTTTGGGAATGCCGGCAAGTTCCATCCCAAACGCGGTATTTTCCAGAACATTTAAATGGGGCATGAGTGCAAATGACTGGAAAACCATACTCATTTTACTGCGGCGAACCTCCCTCAGTTGGATGTCTGAAATAGCAGCAATATCTTTTCCATCAATGAGAACCTGACCTCTGGTGGGTTCTATCAGACGATTGAGAAGGCGTACCAGCGTGGATTTACCTGAACCGGATAACCCCATGATGACAAACACTTCGCCTTCTTCAATGGCCAGATTGGCGTTTTGCACTCCAATTGCCAGCCCGGTTTTTTCAAAAATCTGTTCCTTGTTGAGACCGGATTCTAATAACTTAAATGCGGGTTCTGGATGATCGCCGAATATTTTATATAAATTTTTAACTTCGAGTTTAATTGTCATGCAATAAATATTTTCCGTTTGTTAATGATATATTTTCTTTATTACTCCGAATCATTCGAATCATTTTTTCACATATCTACCCTAGCACACTGAAATATGTTGACAACCCCTTGTTTAGAATTATTAATCAAAATGGATATTTATTATGGCGTAATGTTTGTGACTATAATTTGATTTTTAATCTTTTTTAAGAAAGAAAATATGTAATCCTAAAAGCGTATTTTAGGTAGTGTTGATGACTCATCTTTCTGTTATATATTTATTTTTTTTGTTTTTTTAGGTGTCATTTTTTTAGGTGTTACAGAAAATTTGAATTAATCTGTATTTTTATTTTACATGCAATAAAAATATTTCAATCAATAAGAAATTTTAATTTATTTTAACGGTTTTATATCAGGGTATGTAGAAAAAAAGCTAAATTTTGGTGAAAGCAATACAACTTACTCCCTTCATTTTTCAAGTCGCTGTTTTGTTGACTACTTTTACTTACTCTATCCACATCGTTATCTATATCTATGCTTTGGGAATTCGTTTTACTTGCTACCGTACTGCAACTTGAAATTTATTAGACACAGTATAGTAATTACTTATATATCTCATCAGACAGATCTTGCGTTGTAGAGAAGGCTGGCAAAATTGTACCAAACACAACTGTGTTTGCCATAAATGATAACGCTTCTGGTAAAATTACTTTCTGAGTACTGCTGTAGCTAATAATAAAAACTAACATTTTTGTATTATATTCGGATAATCTATTTATGAAATAAATACAATATATGTTGTGTTTTTTTATAAAAGCCACTATATATAGTGGCTTTATCTTTTTTGAATGAACCCCATTAAAAATAGGGTGTTCAATCAGATTGGCAATCCTCTGATTTTTATTGTCAGAGGGCGGGATGGTTTCTTTATCAAATTGTCAGATGTGTAACTGAATTCATCATTGCAAATTGATGAAGGAGAGATTTAGGCTAGTATAGAAATTATTAACAATAAATTAAATGGAGGTAGTTTATGTATCATCATTACCTGAATACTCCAGAAGGTTTTCCTAAACCTTATGTACATATCACTGCAGATGATGAAGGAGTCACTAGCATCTACTTTGTTAATGAAAAGAAAGAATTAGAATCTAAAAACACGATTACTAAGCAGTGTGTAAAAGAGTTACAGGAATATTTCAAAGGAAAACGACATACATTCACGGTTCCTTTGAGCATGAAGGGAACAGAATTCCAGAAGCGAGTCTGGCAGCAGCTCTGCAACATCCCTTTTGGCGACATGTGGAGTTATAAACAATTGGCATTGACTCTGGGGTCCGTTAATTATTGCCGTGCTGTAGGAATGGCAAACTCACGTAATCCCATTTCCCTGATTGTACCCTGCCATCGAGTGATTGGGCATGATGGTAAGTTAGTCGGCTATACTGGTGGGCTGGATATCAAAGTATGGTTGCTGGAACATGAAAAGAATAAAAAAATTAAAGCTAAACAGAGTTGAACAAAATACTAGTTTATTTATGAAATTACTACTAAAGTATAAAATAACTTTATGAAATAAAACAAAACGTGCGTTTTTCACATTTTGTTATATATTTCGTGATCTACGTTACAGACAGTAGACTATATTATTGTTGTACTGTATGTGACACAGAGTTTGTGTCTTATTTATTAAAGGTAAGTTTGATGTCAAAAATTAAAGGTAACGTTAAGTGGTTTAATGAATCTAAAGGATTCGGTTTTATCACTCCAGAAGATGGTAGCAAAGATGTTTTTGTACACTTTTCCGCCATTCAGTCTAACGGTTTCAAAACTTTGGCTGAAGGTCAAAGAGTCGAGTTTGAAATCACTGAGGGTGCGAAAGGTCCATCTGCTGCAAACGTTGTCCCAATCTAATTTCTATCCCCGTATTTTGAAAACCCGTTTACTACAACGGGTTTTTTATGTTTTTAAACACAACTTGATTTAGAACCTATTCATCAGAGCAAAAGCAAACGTTGTCATCAATAATGAGCCCACTAGGTTTGCCAGAATACTGCTCAATGCCCAGCCGATTTTTCCAGCCTGTAACAAATAAACAACTTCAACAGAAAAGGTGGAAAAGGTTGTCAACCCACCACAGAAACCCGTGGTTAGCATCAATTTCCAAACTGGATCAAGGTGTGTGGCCTTATTAAAATAAGCCAATCCCAACCCAATGATAAATGCCCCAACGCAGTTAGCCGTCAGCGTACCAACGGCAAGAGGAGTAGAGGCATTATTCAGGCGGAAGCTAATTAACCAGCGCAATACACTGCCCAAGCCACCACCTATAAATACAGCAAAAATAATATTTATCATGATGGTGGCGGTAGGTTATTTGACTTCCATACCTTTGGCCTGCATATCAGCATGGTAAGAAGAGCGGACAAATGGACCACAGGCAGCGTGGGTAAAGCCCATCTCCAGTGCGGCTTCTTTCATCTCGTCAAATTCAGCAGGGCTGACATAACGCTGGACTGGCAGGTGATGGCGGCTTGGCTGTAAATATTGGCCTAATGTCAGCATGGTGACGCCATGACGACGTAAATCACGCATCACTTCTAAAATTTCTTTGTTGGTCTCGCCCAATCCCACCATCAAACCTGACTTGGTTGGGATATTTGGATGAGTTTCCTTGAATTTTTCCAGTAGCTTCAACGACCACTCGTAGTTAGCTCCTGGGCGAACCTGACGATATACCCGTGGTACGTTTTCCAGATTGTGGTTAAATACATCAGGTGGTGTCGCTGTCAGAATTTCCAGCGCACGATCCATGCGGCCACGGAAATCAGGTACTAGTGTTTCGATCTTAATTGATGGGTTTTTTTCGCGAATGGCAGAGATACAGTCGGCAAAATGCTGTGCGCCGCCATCACGCAGATCATCACGGTCAACAGAGGTGATCACGACATAACGCAGAGCCATATCTTGAATGGTTTGCGCGAGCTTGGTGGGCTCATTGGTATCTGGTGCAGTCGGGCGACCATGTGCCACGTCACAGAATGGGCAGCGACGGGTACAAATCGCACCAAGGATCATAAAGGTGGCTGTTCCGTGGTTAAAGCACTCGGCCAGGTTAGGGCAGGAGGCTTCTTCACAGACGGAATGCAAACCATTTTTGCGCATTGCCGCTTTGATGCCCTGAATGCGGCTGGAATCCGCAGGAAGTTTGATTTTCATCCACTCAGGTTTACGCAAGAGTGCTTCACGTTCTGTGGCCACTGTTTTTACAGGGATCAGAGCCATTTTATCTGCGTCGCGATATTTGACACCGCGTTCCATCTGAATTGGTTTACTCATAATCGTGCCGGTTCCAGTTATATTCTTCAGATTTTGATTTATTGTCTAATCCCTATGTCAGAGCCATCAGATCAATAAATCCATTCAATTTTTTTTGAAAAATGTTAAAAAATTATATCATCTTTCATTGATTAGTTGAAATCCCAAGATCCGGCAGAATTTTTCCACCAGAACAGGTTGTACATCTTCAACCGTTACCTCTGCTGCGAGGTGACTGAGTTGAGTCATCTGCATTCCCGCATAACCACATGGATTAATGCGTAAAAATGGCTGTAAGTCCATTGCAATATTCAGTGCCAGACCGTGGAAAGAGCATCCTTTACGGATACGCAGCCCAAGTGAACATATTTTGTTGTTCTGGACATAGACACCCGGCGCATCTGGACGGGCATGCGCTTCTACACCAAAATAAGCCAAGGTTTCGATTACGGTATTCTCGATTGCGGTCACCAACTGGCGCACACCAATTTTTGCCCGCTTTAAATCGACTAAGACATACATGACCTGTTGCCCAGGGCCATGATAGGTTACTTGACCGCCCCTGTCGGATTGAATGACGGGAATCTCACCTGGCGTAAGCACATGCTCGGCTTTACCTGCCTGACCTTGCGTAAACACTTTTTCGTGCTGGACGAGCCAAATTTCATCGGATGTTTCCGCAGTACGCTGCTCAGTAAACTGGTGCATAGCATCAGAAACTGGCCCGTAAGGCTGGATACCCAGCTGGCGTAAAATAACGGTGTTATGTTGCAATGGGAACTTCATCATTCGTTAACAAAAATTACCCGCCAGTATAACGTCCTAAAAGGATTCCCACCAGTTTGAGAATGCTTTAATGCAATAATATTGTTAATTAGACGAATATATTTAAATTTTATATTATGATGGTTATATATTTCGATGATTTCTCCTTTAATCTCTGTTTGAGCTAACAGATGGTCAGAAAAAACCAACTCCTGATTGTGGGGCATCTTTGTAGTTTTCTGGTGCTCCTTTACAGCCTCTCTATGTTGCTGCCTATTTTTGTTGCACTATTTTATAAAGAAAAAAGTGTGTTTGCCTTTTTTGAGACGTTGCTCATTGGATTGAGTGTCGGAAGCGTTGGTTGGTATTTTACTCGCAAAACCAAGGCACAACCCAGTACCCAAGATGGATTTCTTATCATCGTGTTGTTCTGGCTGCTCTTTTCGCTGCTCAGTGCTTTGCCTTTCGTTCTTGATAAAAGCCTGAATATCAACCTTGTGGATGCGGTGTTTGAAGGTGTGTCGGGTATCACAACGACAGGAGCAACGGTACTGAATGATGTGTCTGAATTACCCAAGTCTATTCTCTATTATCGTGCACAGCTTAATTTTATTGGTGGATTGGGAGTTATCGTGCTGGCTGTTGCGATTCTGCCATTGCTCGGTATTGGTGGGGTAAAACTCTATCAATCAGAAATGCCTGGCCCTTTTAAAGAAGAGCGCTTGACCCCTCGCCTTGCCGACAGTGCTAAAAGTCTATGGCTGGTTTATCTGCTGTTGGGGGCTCTATGTTCGGTGAGTTTTAAAGTAGCGGGAATGTCGTGGTTTGATGCCGTTTGCCATGGAATTTCGACCGTTTCTTTAGGTGGATTTTCGACCCGCAATGAAAGCCTTGGTTATTATGACAGTGCAGCTATTGAAATGGTGGGGGGCATTTTCTCGGTATTGGCGGCAGTCAACTTTACGCTCTATTTTGTTGCACTGACACGCAGAAGCCTAAAACCACTGTTGAAAAATGCCGAACTGAAATTTTTTCTGCTGGTGCTGGCGGCGGTAGTTTGCATTATCTGGTTGGAGTTATATCGCTCGGGTATGTATGGTGTGAAGGAAGCTTTCGTTCATGGTTTTTTCATGACCAGTTCCATGATGACCGATAATGGCTTGGCGACTTCAGATTATGCCCAATGGCCTTCCCACACGATATTGATGCTGTTGGCAGTCAGTTTCTTTGGGGGCTGTGTGGGATCGACATGTGGCGGTATTAAGGCACTCCGTTTCCTGATCCTGGCAAAGCAGAGTATCAGCGAAATTAATCAGCTTGTTCATCCGAATGCCATTTCAACGATTAAAGTTGGCCAGTCTTCGGTTCATGAAAGGGTACTGCGCTCTGTCTGGGGGTTTTTCTTTTTGTATGTCTTTTTCAGTTGTTTCTTTATCTGGGCATTGAATCTGTTGGGTTATGATTTAGTGACCTCGTTTGCTACCGTTGCTGCCTGTATCAATAATATGGGAGTCGGTTATGGCGCAACCGCGCAAGGTTTCGGTGATCTTGATGCTGTCGCGAAATGGATGATGTGTGCGGCCATGTTATTGGGGCGTCTTGAAATTTATCCGATCCTGATCCTCTGTTCGAAGGCATTCTGGCGTTTTTGAGGTGGCAGTGAACACGAGCTGGTTGTGTTCTCTACATCATTAATGATATTGATTTAAGATATTCCTTGAAGTATGTTGACTAATATTTTATCAATAAAGAGATAACAAGCCTTTTTGTTAATATAATATTATGTCTTCAACCTACTCTATTTTTACTCTGTTCTTAAAAGAACGAATCTTGGTATCACCATCCATATTACGCTGTGTTTTCCAAGGGCCTGACGTACACAGGATGCGAAGATATGCACCTGATCAGCGTATTAAGTTACTATTTCCTGTTCAAAATAACCCTGCACTAAAGTTAGAGGGTGGGGAAGAATGGCGTCGTGATTACATGGCGATACCTAAAGAGCAGCGTCCATTGATGCGAACTTACACATTGAGAGCGTTACGAATTGAAAAGCACGAAATGGATGTTGAGTTTGTTCTGCACGGAAAAAATAGTCCGGTATCCAATTGGTTATCCCATGCAAACTTGGGGGATACACTCCAAATTGTTGCTCCGATGGCAGGTTTGGATGGCTGTATGGAAAATAGCGGGGGAGGGTGTGAATGGAATCCTCCTGAGCACATGTGTCAGACACTCCTGATCGCCGATGAGACTGCCTTGCCAGCCGCTTTGGGTATCCTCGAACAATTAGCTCAGCGTGATAACCCACCTTATGTTCAGGCATTCTTTGAAGTTCCTGAGCAAGGGGATTGTGTCAATGTAGAGCATTTCACATTTGCTGATGTGTTCTGGTTGCCCCGAGATACTGAAGGAAAGTATCAGTATGGTAAACGGCTGATAGAGGAAGTCCCCCAGCACGTCACTATTCCAGAATCAGCGTTTATCAAAGAACAAGCTCTGGATGAGAAGACCACATCAGAGGGTGAATTATGGGAAAGGGCGACAAGTGAAAATAATGAGACTCGTTTTTACGGTTGGATTGCAGCAGAATCCTCTGTGGTAAAGAAACTGCGCCAGTATTTGCTTCAGGAACGTCATTTAGATCGTTCATTAATCAATTTCATGGCGTATTGGTCGAAATCTTCATCCAAGGATGATCACGCATGATTTGATGAATTTCACCATGAATCGCGGCTTTTAAAATGCCCCGACTGGGGCATTAAATACTTAATCAATCACGTTGTGGCTGTTTAATCACAGAACCACTCGCACCAGCTCCAGATTACCTAACTCTTCATACAGCGTTTCAACCTGTTCAATATGTGTGGCATTGATGGTGATGGAAACCGAGTGGTAATTGCCTTTGCTGCTTGGTTTCACAACTGGGGAGTAATCGCCCGGCGCATGGCGCTGAACCACTTCAATAACTTGATCCACCAGCTCAGGTCGAGCTAAACCCATCACTTTGTAAGTGAATGAGCAGGGGAACTCAAGCAGTTCATTTAATTTTGTTTTCATGGGCACTCCTAGTTTACTTGCCACGGCAACGTGGTAGTTTTTGCCGTGGCGTGATTATTTTCTAACAATTAGTGACTAATATAAGGTTCAATGCTTACCTTTCAAGGGATCAACCAAACCAATGATGGAACATCAATTTGATGTAATCGATCATACGGCTGAAGAAACCCCCTTCTTTGATTTCCTGCATCACGACCAATGGACGTTGTTCAATGGTTTTACCATCAAGCTGGAAGTTGATAGTACCGACGACTTGATCTTTGGCGAGTGGGGCATGTAGTTCGGTATTGTTCAATACGTAGCTGGCTTTCAGATCTTTCAGGCGGCCACGGGGAATAGTCAGGTAAACATTTTTATCGACGCCCAATTGTACCTTATCAGCATCACCAAACCAGACTGGTTCTGAGGCAAATTCTTTACCCACCTGCAATGGTGAGACCGTTTCGAAGAAGCGGAAGCCCCAAGTCAGCAGTTTTTTGCTGTCGGTTTCACGGCCTTTGAATGTTGGGCTGCCCATGACGACAGAAATTAGGCGCATATTACTTTCGGTGGCGGAAGAAACAAGGTTATAACCGGCGCCACTGGTGTGGCCGGTTTTGATGCCATCCACATTCAGGCTTTTATCCCATAGCAGCCCGTTACGATTGGGTTGATGGATATTGTTGTAAGTAAATTCTTTCTCTTTATAGATTGCATACTCATCCGGTACATCACGGATCAGAGCCTGACCAATCAGTGCCATATCATGGGCAGAACTGTACTGACCTGCTGCATCTAGGCCATGGACAGTCTCAAAGTGTGTGTTTTGCAACCCTAGATTCTGCACATACTTATTCATCAGGTTGACGAACGCATCTTGACTGCCTGCCACATAGTCAGCCATTGCGACACAGGCATCATTACCGGATTGCAGGTTGATACCACGGGATAGCATGGCAACAGAAACTTGATCGCCGGGTTTCAAAAACATCAGTGAGGAGCCTTTAAACACCGGATTGCCCGTTGCCCAAGCATCCTTACCGACGGTAACAGTGTCATTTGGACCGATTTTCCCTGATTTGATGGCTTGACCAATCACATAGCTGGTCATCATCTTCGTCAAACTGGCGGGATCACGTCGGATATCCGAATTTTTTTCTGCCAATATCTTGCCTGAATTGTAATCAATCAGAATATAGGCTTCTGCATCGGTTTGGGGAACGCCGGGGATCATGGTTTTGAAATTATCATCCGTGTTGGCGAATGCAGAAGCGCTGGCAGCCAGAGCGATGCTTAAAGTGGCATTTTTAATAAAACGGGAAGTAACTATGTATTTCATGATTGATTAGGTAGCATCCGTGAGAAAGGGATTGATAATAAGCGACATAATAACAAATGACAAAAAAGCTGACATTAAACAAAATTGAGTGAGTTGAAGGTTTACACTTTTTTACCCGGTTGTTTTTTTACCCACCTGCTGATATTGACGGAATTGTCGAATATCAGCAGATGATTGGCTAGTCAGGGGGCAACAATAAAGGAGGATTGATGCATCTGGTCAGTCAATTTCTTTTGCAGTTCCGTTGCTTGCTGGCGGCTGAGAGGCCCCAGTTGAACGCGATGGACATTGCCAAATTGCATAATACGACCTTGTACATTAAAGCGCTGGCTTAATGATTGTTGCCACTCTTTGGCTTTCTGTTCAGAACTGATGGCACCAACTTGTACCATGAAACCGCCCGTTGATGTGGCAGCAGGCTCAGGTGTCACGGGGGAAGTCGCAACAGGTTTAGTCTGTGGCTGCAATATCCATTTTGTCTCTGATTGCTTTGGTGCAGATGGTGTTCCCACGGGCGGTGAAGTGAGAAACGGATTTTCTGTATTCCCAGACAGATTCTGATCAACAGCAGGTTGCCCCACAGTATTTTGCTCTGCGATATTTTGTTCAGATGGGCTGCTCATCATGGCTGGTGCGCCAATATTGGGCCTGTCAGGTAAAGCATAGCTTTGTTTGACGATAGTCGCGCCTTCTGTCCCCAAGCCAGAAACTGATCCATCAGGTGCAACTTGAATTCCATCCAGTTTGACTCTGCTTTGTGGCATCAGATTCAGGCGTTCCGCCGCCGCCCGCGATAATTCAATGATTTTGCCCGGCTTATTGTAAGGGCCACGGTCATTAATTCTGACAATCATCATGCGCCCGTTGCTCAAATTAGTGACCCGGACATAGCTTGGAATAGGTAATGTGGGGTGCGCAGCCGCTAAAGCATAAGGACTGGCTCGTTCACCAATTGCTGTCAGTTTTCCATTCGCTTCTTCACCGAACCCACTGGCATAACCCGTCTGGGTGAAGTTAGCTGAGTCCTGCACGATGCGATAGGATTGCCCATCCCTTTGATAGTCTTGGTTGGCACTTGGGTGATAAGGCTCATATTGAGGTTCTGCACCCAATACCTCACGGGTTGGAACAGGAGGAATGGAGGAGTCCTCTCTTTTATTACCTGTTGTTGTACAGCCTGATATCAGTACAGCCACGATGCCGAGTATAAGCCATTGTTGACGCATGAAACCTCTTCCTTATAAGCTTTTGGACAATAACTTGCGATGCGTATGTATTGACATAATAATGCCGAATCCTGCCATTAAGACAATTAATGCCGAGCCGCCATAGCTAATCAGCGGCAGGGGAACGCCGACTACAGGCAGGATACCGCTCACCATGCCGATATTTACGAAGACATAGACAAATAGAATTAGTATTAAACCACCCACCATCACCCGACCAAAAGTATTTTGTGCTCTGGCGGCAATAACCAAACCACGTATGATGAGCAGCAGATAGAGAGCCAGCAAGACAAGAACACCCACCAGCCCCAGCTCTTCAGAGAGAACAGCGAAAATGAAATCCGTATGGCGTTCAGGTAGAAATTCCAATTGCGACTGTGTTCCTTGCAACCAGCCTTTGCCAAATTCCCCTCCTGAGCCAATGGCGATTTTGGACTGGATGATGTGATAGCCTTTACCCAGTGGATCACTTTCAGGATCCAGCAGCATCATGACTCTGGCACGTTGGTAGTCATGCATCAAAAAGAACCATAATATTGGAAGAAAACAGGCAATCAGTAAAATGGCAATGGTGATTAACCGCCAGTTCATTCCTGCCAGAAACAGAATGAATACACCAGAGGCGGCAATCAGGATAGAGGTTCCCAAGTCTGGCTGTGCGGCGACCAGTAGGGTAGGCAAGAATGTCAGAATCAGTGCAATCCCCGTATTTTTCAATGAGGGAGGGCAAAGATCACGGTTCATGAAACGAGCAACCATCAAAGGAACGGCAATTTTAGCAATTTCCGATGGCTGGAAGCGCACAATGCCCAGATCCAGCCAGCGTTGCGCACCCTTACTTATTTGCCCAAAAACATCAACAAGGATTAGCAGGAACACGCATCCAATATAAAGATAAGGTGCCCAGTTCTCGTATATGCGTGGCGGGACTTGAGCCAAGACGATCATGACTATCAGCCCCATGATAACCTGTCCGGCTTTACGCTCCATCATGTCAACGTCTTGTCCACTGGCGCTCCACATAATGAAAAGACTGTAGACTAACAATGCCAGAATGCACAGTAGCAGTGGGATATCGATATGTACTCTGGTCCAGAAAGGAACCTTTTTCTGAGAGTCTGTCATGGCGTTACTCAATTAGCTTGTGTTCCGGTTACGGCCTGAGCCGCAACGGGAGTGATGCGCTCGCTATCCTTGATTAAAATATGATCCAGAATTTGACGAATTATCGTCCCAACCGCGGGTCCTGAGCCGCCGTTTTCCAGAATAATAGAAATGGCAACCGTTGGGCTGTCATAGGGCGCGAAGGCTATCATTAGTTTGTGATCACGCAGATGTTCTGCCAGTTTGCTTGCATTATAGGTTTCATAGCTGAATACCTGTGCGGTGCCTGATTTTACGGCTGCTTTGTAGGGTGCACCGGCAAAGAACCTGCGTGCGGTGCCGTTTGGGGCATTGGCGACACCGTACATGCCATCTTTGGCAATTTCCCAGTAGCCGGAATGGATATCACCAATCGAATGATTTACAGGAGGTTGGTAAGGATGCATTTCGCCATTCACGCGAGTACCCAGCAAGAAATGTGGCGTTTTTACTTCGCCATCATTGATTAATATCATCAGAGCCTTCACCATCTGCATAGGGGTGGCTGTCCAGTATCCCTGACCGATGCCGACAGAAATGGTGTCACCTTGATACCACGGTTTTTTATAGCGTTTCACTTTCCATTCTCGGGTTGGCATGTTGCCGGGAGTTTCCTCCCTCAAATCAATACCTGTAAATTGACCATAACCAAACCTTGACATCCATTCGGAAAGCCTATCGATCCCCATATCATAGGACAATTGATAGAAAAAAGTATCTGCCGATTCAACGATAGATTTATGCACATTCAGTTTACCGTGTCCCCAGCGTTTCCAGTCACGATAACGTTTTTCTGAGCCGGGTAGCTGCCACCAGCCGGGATCGAATATCGTGGTATTCTTCGTGATGATATCGCTACTCAGTGCCGCAGCAGCAATAAAAGGTTTAACCGTTGATGCCGGTGGGTAAGCCCCTTGGGTTGCACGGTTAATTAGCGGACGGTTAGGGTCGTTGAGCAGATTTTTATAATCCTTACTGGAAATCCCATCCACAAACAGGTTGGGGTCATAGCTTGGGTTCGATACCATTGCCAACACTTCACCAGTACGAGGATCAGTGACCACGACAGCAGCACGGCTGGTTGTCAGAATTTGTTCAATATAGTTTTGCAGATTCAAATCTATCGACAGATAAATATCTTTACCTGCCTGTGGGGGTTGTTCATGTAACTGGCGGATCACCCTGCCACGGTTGTTGACTTCAACTTCTTCATAGCCGGGTTTGCCATGCAGAGTTGATTCATAATAACGCTCAATGCCCAGCTTACCGATATCATGGGTAGCTGCATAGTCAGCAAGAATACCCTCTTTCTCAAGCCGTTCTACGTCCTTGTCATTGATTTTGGCGACATAACCAATCACGTGGGTGAGAGCGGAACCAAAAGGATACTCGCGACGCTGATAGCCCTTGATTTCCAGCCCTGGAAAACGATATTGGTTGACGGAAAACCGAGCAACCTGTACTTGGTTCAGGGATGTTTTCAAAGGAACGGAGGTAAAACGACGTGCGCGTTGACGTTCTTTCTTGAAGTTTTCTATATCTTCATCGGTCAGGTCAACTATGGAGCGCAACTCATCCAGCGTTTTGTCAAGATTATCGATTTTCTGTGGAATGATTTCTAATTGGTAAATAGTGCGGTTAGTCGCTAATGGTGTTCCATTACGGTCATAAATAATACCCCGACTTGGGGCAATGGGAACGAGCTTAATGCGGTTCCCATTTGAGCGGGTCTGGTAATCTTCGTGGCGAATGATCTGGAGATTATAAAGATTGGCAATCAGAATCCCCGTTAAAATGATAATGCCAATGAACGCCACGAGTGCGCGGCGCATAAAAAGGGCTGATTCAGCCGTATGATCGCGAAAAGGGGTTCGTTTATTCTTCATCCCATTGCCAGAATTCACGGTGATAGATTACCCAATTTATTCCCGATGGTAAGGGTGATTAGTCGTGATACTCCACGCCCGATAAAGGCTTTCAGCAACCAGAACCCGTACCAGAGGGTGTGGCAGCGTCAGTGGAGAAAGTGACCAACTTTGTTCTGCGGCAGCTTTGCAGGCCGGAGCCAGACCTTCTGGGCCACCAATAAGCAAACTGACATTTCTGCCGTCCTGTTTCCAGCGTTCTAGCTGTTGTGCTAACTGTGGGGTATCCCAACGAGATCCGGGAATATCCAGTGTCACAATGCGATTGCCTTTGCCGACAGCCGACAGCATTTGTTCGCCTTCTTTTTCAAGAATACGTTTGATGTCAGCATTTTTACCTCGTTTCCCTGCAGGGACTTCAATCAGCTCAAAAGGCATATCCTTGGGAAAACGGTGCAAATAATCGATAAAGCCGGTCTGAACCCAGTCCGGCATTTTTGTTCCTACAGCGACCAATTGTAACTTCAAACTCAACTCCAGAGTTTTTCCAGTTCGTACATGCGACGGCTGTCTTCCTGCATGACATGTATCATTATTTCGCCGAGGTCAACGACTATCCAGTCTGAGATGCCCTGCCCTTCGACACCCAGCGGCATAAATCCGGCTTTGCGGCAGTCATCAACCAGATTGTCTGCCACTGACATCAGATGACGGGTTGATGTGCCTGTGCAGATAACCATGCAGTCGGTAATACTGGATTTTCCACGAACATCTATAGAAACAATATCCTGTGCTTTGGAATCTTCAAGTTTATCAATAACAAATTTTTGTAGTTCTGTGCCTTGCAAAAGGATCACCTTAATTTCATCAAATTGGTTGAATAATGCAGAATAATAGCATGCCAATCTCTGTAAAAGTAAGCGACTCAGCGGCAAATCACAGTATGTTTTCGTTATTGTCGATATAGCCCCCGTGAATCGACATAATTTTGTATCGCTGGAGGCAGTAAATCATCACAGCTCAGCCCTTGCTGATGGCGTTGACGAATATCAGTTGCGGAGATGTTTAATAACGGAGTAGCGGCCAGATAAATACAACCGTGTGGCTTTTGTCTCAATGATATCGGAGTGTCAATTTTGTGCTGTTCAAGCCATTTTTGCATATCTGAGGTTGAAAGTTGGCTTTGATAACCCGGACGTGAGCAGACCAGAAGGTGGCAGATACCCAGTAATTCTTCCCATTTATACCATGTATGGATAGATTGCAGTGAATCCTGTCCGATGATGAATGCCAGTGGCCGTTGCTCGCCGACTTCTTGACGAAAGGATTTCAGCGTTTCTATCGTATAAGAGGGCGTCTGACGTTCCAGTTCACGGGTATCGACGGTAAAAAGCGGGTTGTCCTGTACGGCCAGACGAACCATCTCCAACCGTTGACTGGCGGTTGCTTCAGGTTGTGGACGATGTGGTGGAACATGGTTTGGCAGTAAAATGACCTGCTTTAGCCCTACCTGTTTCGCTAATGCCTCCACAGGGCGCAAGTGACCATAATGAATGGGATCGAATGTGCCACCAAACAGTGCTTGAATAATCGGGGAGCTCGGGTCTATTGTTGAATCAGTGGAATGAAGCATTCAAGAAGCTCTCTGGTAATGTTTTTCCGCATAACAGCATGGAAAGTGTTTCCAGGTCAGCCCAAATCGATTGGCCATAATCCTGTTTGACGCACAGTTCCATCTGGGTCAGCAAATGTATGGCTGATTGCAGATCTTGCTGTGACAAGCGCTGTAATGCGGTTGTCAGCAGTGATCGACGGTTTTGCCAGACTTTGTGCTGATCAAACAGTGTCTTCAAAGGGGTCGTCTTATCCTGACGTTTGAGGATTAACAGCAGCATTAGCTCTCGTTGTATGGTGCGAAGCAGGATGATCGCTTCAGTATCTTCTTGTCGAAGTTGTTTCAGTATATGCCACGCCCGTTTGATTTTGCCTGCCAGCAGGGCATCAACCCAGTGATAGGGGGCAAAATGTGCCGCATCGTTGACAGCTTCTTCGACACGGGGAAGCGTCAGCCGATTATCGGGATGGAGCAGAGAAAGGCGTTCCAGTGCCTGAGCCAGTGCCAATAAATTTCCCTCATAGCAATAGCATAGTAGTTGGTTAGCTTCATCTTCCAGTGATAGCCCCATGCTTCTGGCACGTTGTGCCACCCATTGAGGAAGACGGTTTTGTTCAGGTGTCAGACAACTGATGTACACACCATTTTGCCCAAGTGTTTTGAACCACGGACTGTTTTCCTGCGCCTTGGTGAGTTTATGCCCACGTAATATCAATAAGATATCTGCGTGCAGCAATCCAGACAGCTTGGTTAGCCGTTCTACCATTGCCGCATTTGGGCCATTTTCCGGAAGTAGCAGGGTAAGTGACTGGCGAGAGGAAAACAGGCTGAGTGACTGGCACAGACTGAATATTTCTTCCCATTCAGTATGGTTATCCAAAGAAAAGGTGAAATGCTCCAGAAAACCATGCTGTTCAGCCACTCTGCGGATGCTGTCCTGACTTTCCTGCAACAGCAACGGCTCGTTGCCCCATAGCAGGTAATTGTTTCGCAGCCCGTCATTGAGCTGCGAAAGGAGTTGTTCAGGATAGAGTCGGATCATTGCTTTTGTGCAGTCGCTGCTTGCTGTTTTTCTTCAGTTTTCAAGAGTTCTGCACTGTGAACGGTCAGCAACTGGCGCATAAGCTGGTGGGCTGCTTGCTCGCGCATTTCCTGCTGAATCAGTTCATTTTCCGCATCCTTTGCCAGTGCTTCCAGCGGGTTATCGAAGAAAGAACGATCAACCCTTGCCCGCAATGGATAGATACCGCCATTCGGCATGAGCACTTGAGCATCAACGTACAGTACTAATTGACGTTCCGCCGCTTTACCATCCTGAAATACAGAAGCGGTTTCTTTGTGCTCATTAGAACCCAAGAGTTTCAGGATCGGTACTGAGGCATCGCCACGTTCAACAATCTTGACGTCGTTCAGGCGAAGTTGCTGGCGTACTGCTCTGGCCAGAGGCCCGTAGGGATCACCTGAACTTAATTGTAATGTTTGAAGTTCTTTTGGTACCTGTGTTGTGCCACGAAGATGAAAACCACAGCCAGCGGTGACCAGCACCGCTAACCCCAGAAACAACGTGAAAATACCATGCCGCACACTATTTCCTACCAAAATATGGACTCCTGTTATCAGCCGACGACCAGATTCAGCAATTTGCCTGGAACATAGATGACTTTACGAATACTGACGCCTTCAAGGTATTTCGCAACGCTGTACTCTTTTTCCGCCATCTCTTGGACATACTCTTTTGTCGCATCTGCGGGTACGGTAATGCGACCACGAACTTTACCGTTAATCTGGATGATGACCAGCTTGGTATCATCCACCATTGCCTGCTCATCAGCCTGTGGCCATGCAGCTGTGTCAATGTCGCTTTCATTACCAAGTTCTTTCCACATCACGAAACAAGCGTGTGGCGTGATAGGGGAAAGCATACGTACAACCGCAGTCAGTGCTTCCTGCATTAAAGCGCGATCTTGCTCGGTTTCCTGTGGGACACGAGTCAGTTTGTTCATCAGTTCCATGATAGCCGCAACTGCGGTATTGAATGCTTGACGACGGCCGATATCATCGGTGACTTTCGCAAGGGTTTTATGTAAGTCACGACGCAAATCTTTCTGTTCAGTCGTCAGGCTGGCGATATCCAGCGGCTGGGTTGTACCTTTGCTGCTGTGTTCATACACCAGGCGCCAGACACGTTTCAGGAAGCGGTTAGCGCCTTCTACGCCAGATTCCTGCCATTCCAGTGTTAGTTCTGGTGGTGCAGCGAACATCATGAACAAGCGAACGGTATCAGCGCCGTATTTATCGACCATAATTTGTGGATCGATACCGTTATTCTTGGATTTAGACATTTTGCTCATGCCAGTATAGACCAGCTCATGACCGTCTTGATCCACCGACTTCACGATGCGGCCTTTATCATCACGCTCAACAATCGCGTCAGCTGGGGATACCCAGACTTTTTCGCCGCTGTTGCCGGTGTAATAGAACGCATCTGCCAGAACCATACCTTGGCACAGCAGGCGTTTGGCTGGTTCGTCAGAATTGACCATCCCAGAATCACGCATCAGCTTGTGGAAGAAACGGAAGTACATCAAGTGCATGATGGCGTGTTCAATACCACCGATGTATTGATCCACTGGCAGCCAATAGTTAGCGGCGGCCGGATCGAGCATACCTTTGTCATAATCTGGGCAGGTATAGCGTGCGTAGTACCATGATGATTCCATGAAAGTATCGAAAGTATCGGTTTCACGCAGCGCTGGTTGACCATTGATGGTCGTTTTGGCCCACTCAGGATCTGCTTTGATTGGGCTGGTGATGCCATTCATCACAACATCTTCTGGCAGGATAACGGGCAGTTGATCTTCTGGAACAGGAACGACAGTACCATCTTCCAGTGTCGCCATTGGAATTGGCGCCCCCCAATAACGTTGACGGGAAACACCCCAGTCACGCAGACGATAGTTAACCTTACGGTTGCCAGCACCCATCTCGACCAGTTTATCTGCGATAGCATTGAAGCCTTCTTCATTGCTCAGTCCACTGAATTCACCGGAATTAACCAGTGCATTTTTATCAGTAGCTGCGCCTTCCTGAACAGTTGGCACATTGCCGTCGTTGTCCAGAATGACGGTTTTCATTGGCAGGCTGTACTTGGTTGCAAATTCCCAGTCGCGCTGATCATGGGCTGGGACTGCCATCACTGCGCCTGTACCGTATTCCATCAGAACAAAGTTAGCGACCCAGATGGCAATTTTTTCGTTGGTCAATGGATGAATTGCGAACATGCCTGTTGGCACACCTTTTTTCTCCATAGTGGCCATATCAGCTTCGGCAACTTTGGTATTACGGCATTCGTTGATGAACTCAGCCAGTTCAGGATTATTTTCCGCTGCCTGTTTTGCCAGAGGATGACCAGCCGCAACAGCAACATAGGTCGTTCCCATGAATGTATCTGGGCGAGTCGTATAAACCGTCAATGTTTCCTGACTGTCAGCCACATTAAAGGTGATTTCGACACCTTCTGAACGACCAATCCAGTTACGCTGCATAGTTTTGACCTGCTCTGGCCAATCTTCCAGCTTATCCAAATCGTTCAGCAGTTCTTCAGCGTAATCAGTGATTTTGATGAACCACTGAGGGATCTCTTTGCGTTCAACTTGGCTATCACAGCGCCAGCAGCAGCCGTCAATAACCTGTTCGTTAGCCAGAACGGTCAGGTCATGTGGACACCAGTTGACGGCAGAGGTTTTTTTATAAACCAGACCTTTCTCGTACAGTTTGGTAAAGAACCATTGTTCCCAGCGGTAGTATTCTGGCGTACAGGTTGTGACTTCACGATCCCAGTCATAACCGAATCCCAGAGTTTTCAGCTGGGCTTTCATGTATTCAATATTGGAATAGGTCCATGGAGCAGGTGCGGTATTATTTTTGACCGCAGCGCCCTCTGCTGGCAGACCGAATGCATCCCAACCGATAGGTTGCAGGACGTTTTTGCCAAGCATACGCTGATAACGGGAAATCACATCACCAATGGTGTAGTTACGGACGTGGCCCATATGTAGTCGGCCAGAAGGATAAGGTAGCATGGACAGACAATAGTATTTTTCTTTGTTGCTGTCTTCTGTCACTTTAAAAGTTTGCTTCTCTTGCCAGTGAAGCTGTACTTGTCGCTCTATGTCTTCTGGACGATATTGTTCTTGCATGGCACCGATAATCCTATGGTGAGTAATAAAGCTGCGCCTGTAACGCGCATAGTTTGTTTATGAAATCTTAGACCTCATAGCATAGCTGATAAGGGATAGGGGCAACAACACTTGTTAAAGTGAGATCGCTGAAATTTACCTATTTTCGAAGCAGATTAAGGTCGGCGGAAGTCGTGTTATCCGCCGACAGGGAGAAAATCAGTGTAGAATTTTCGCCAGAAAATCACGGGCGCGTTCTGATTTAGGGTTGGCAAAGAAATCTTCTTTTTTGCTGTCTTCGACAATTTTTCCTTCATCCATGAAAATGACGCGATGAGCCACTTTTTTGGCAAATCCCATTTCATGGGTCACAACCATCATGGTCATGCCTTCATTAGCCAGCTTAACCATGACATCCAGTACTTCATTGATCATTTCAGGATCAAGCGCTGATGTGGGTTCATCAAACAGCATGGCGATGGGGTCCATACAGAGTGCACGGGCAATGGCGACACGCTGTTGCTGACCACCAGAAAGCTGGGAAGGAAACTTATCAGCATGACTGGTCAACCCGACTCGTTCCAAGAGTTTCAACGCTTTTTCGGTAGCGGCTTTTTTATCGCGTTTCAAAACTTTAACCTGAGCCAGTGTCAGGTTCTCAATGATTGACAGATGGGGAAACAGCTCAAAGTGCTGGAACACCATGCCAACCTTAGAACGCAATTGAGCCAGGTTGGTGCTTTTATCATTAACTGGCGTGTTGTTTACCCGAATTTCACCCTGCTGGACAGGTTCAAGGCCATTAACCGTTTTTATTAGTGTGGATTTACCGGAACCCGAGGGGCCACAGACCACGACTACTTCGCCTTTTTTGACTTCAGTCGAGCAGTCAGCCAGAACCTGAAATTGGCCATACCATTTGGATACATTTTTCAGGGAAATCATCAAACAGTCCTTTTTTTCAAATAGTTAACCAGCATGGAAGCGGCAAAACTAATCACAAAATAAACAACGCCGGCAAACAGAATCATTTCAATCTGAGTACCGTCACGCTCACCTATATTCGTTGCTGTACGGAAAAAATCAGCCAGACTCAGTACATATACTAGCGATGTATCTTGAAATAATACAATGCCTTGCGTTAACAGTAATGGGATCATTGCGCGGAATGCTTGTGGCAGGATAATCAGACGCATACTTTGCATGTGGGTCATACCCAGCGCCAGCGCAGCAGATGACTGCCCCCGGGAAATACTCTGAATACCTGCCCGAATGATTTCGGAGTAGTAGGCCGCTTCAAATAGCGAGAACGCTACCATTGCAGAAATTAAACGGATATCGGTTTTTGGTGATATGCCTAGAACATTTTGTAATAAGTTCGGCACAATTAAGTAGAACCACAGCAATACCATCACCAGTGGAACTGAGCGAAAGAGGTTGACATACAGGGTGGCAAACCAGCTCAGTATTTTGATAGAAGATAGGCGCATCATTGCCAGCAAGGTTCCCCAAGCAATGCCAATGATAATGGCTATCACGGTAATTTTGGCGGTTATCACCAATCCATTCAGCAGAAATGGCAAGCTGGGAATAATGGAACTCCAGTCAAACTGATACATTTTTCTATCTTCCTCCCAGATTGCCTGGCAAGCGCACTTTTTTCTCAAGCAGAGTCATGGCAAGCATGATCACCAGATTGATGCCAACGTAAGCTAGCGTGATCGCCGTAAATGATTCATAAGCATGTGCTGAATAATCGAGTAATTTGCCTGCCTGTGCTGCCATGTCCACCAGCCCGATGGTGGAGGCAATAGCAGAGTTTTTCACCAGATTGAGCATCTCTGAGGTCATCGGAGGAATAATGATACGATAGGCGTTTGGCAGCAGGACATAACGGTAGGTTTGTGGCAGAGTCAGGCCCATGGCCTGTCCTGCGGCTTTTTGCCCCCGTGGCAGTGACTGGATGGCAGCTCGAACCTGCTCGCAGATACGGGCGGCAGTGAATAGCCCCAGACAGATTACCGAGGAAATAAAAAATTGAATATTGGGATCCAGTTCCATCTTGAACCAATTACTCAAATTTTTGGGCAGGAATTCTGGTACCACCAGATACCATATAAAAAACTGGACGATCAAAGGAACGTTGCGGAATAGCTCAACATAACAAGCGCCTAGCGTTGCTAGAAATTTGTTCGGAACGGTGCGGAGGATACCGAACAACGATCCAACAACGAGCGCAATAACCCAAGCGCAGACGGAAAGTGCAATCGTCACCTGAAACCCAGAAATAATCCACCCCAAATAGGTGGTATTACCAAAAGGGGCAGCTTGTAGAAAGATGCCCCAATTCCAATCAACAGACATAATCGTGCTCCCTGAAATGGGGTTGGCTGTCACGCCTAAGATGTTCTATTAGTGGTAAATCATTGACTCAAAAGAACAGGCTAAAAAAATGAGGTAGGGAACGACTACCTCACCCCCATCGTGCCAATAAAATCGAGTGTTTTTAGTTAATTCCTTAATTTAACGCCTTATCATTTGGTGATTTAAATAAGGTCTTCATCTCATCTGACATGGAGAAGTTCATATTCAGTTTTTTAGGTGGAATCGGTTGTTTAAACCAGAGATCAAAGAGTTTTTCTGCTTCACCGGAGGTCTGTACTTTCACAATCGTGCCATCAATCAATTTCTTGAATTGAGGATCATCTTTGCGCAGCATACAGCCATAAGCTTCTTCTGATTGTGGTTTACCAACAATGATCCACTGATCAGGTTTTTTCGCTTTTGCGCGTTCACCCGCCAGCAATGCATCATCTATCATGAAAGCGACAGCACGGCCTGATTCCAGAGTACGGAATGAATCACCGTGGTCTTTGGCACTGATTATGCGCATCTGCATTTGCTTCTCGTCATTGAGTTTGTTCAGCAGAATTTCAGATGTTGTACCAGAAGTAACGACAACATGTTTCCCGGCCAGATCGTCAAACCCTTTTATTCCTGAATCTTTATTGGTCAGCAGACGAGTACCGACGACAAAGATAGTGTTGGAGAATGCAGCTTGTTTTTGGCGCTCAAGGTTATTGGTGGTAGAGCCACACTCAAAATCATAAGTGCCGTTTTGCAGCAACGGAATGCGGTTTTGGGAGGTAATCGGGATTAGTTTGACTTGTAGGTTGGGCATATCCAACTTTTTCTTGACGGCATCAACAATCAAGTTGGAATAATCTTGAGCATAGCCGACAACGTTTTGTTGATTATCATAATAAGAAAATGGAACAGAAGATTCTCTGTGTCCAACAACGATAATCCCATTGTCTTTGATTTTTTTCAGTGTTCCAGTTAATTCCTCAGCATGGGCAGCTCCTACCGCGCTAAGCAACATCATGGTTAACATCAACTTACGCATATACAGCTCCTTTATCGGGTTATTCTTTGAAGATTGGGTTTGCTTGCAGATAGTGGCGTTTACATTTTTGTAGAAACGATTTCCTGAATCTTTTTGTTTATATGCTGTAAAAAAGTAATTCATAATGTTAGTTTTTTGAAACCATAATGTTTCTATTTCGCGACCTGCCTCGCACTATAAATAAACAATTTTACTTATGTACGATTAAAGAGAAAATAATTTTGAACTCTGTTCACAGTTTGTGTTTTTTAGGTCAATATATTTATTTTTGATTTTAGTTAAGAATAATATAAAGTGTATTTGGTTAATCGTATGGTAAAAATAATGAATTATGCGACTTGGTTGGAGTTTTCTGTGGAGCGAACGAGTCATAGAGAAGATCAGGGTATAAATAATATACCCTGATCTTTTATTGAGGGATCTACTGAATAGGAAATTAAGTTCGGCGGCGGTTGCTGCTTATCAATCCGAAACCAATGAACAGCAGTGCTAATCCCCATATCGGCCAATAACCAAAGCGAAAATAAGGGGTGCTGCCACTAGCTGGAGTAACCTTAGCTTCCAACACTTGACGGGTAAACTGTGGAAGCTTGGCTTGTATTGAGCCATCTGGCCTGATAACCGCAGTAATACCGTTATTTGTTCCTCTAAGCAATGGGCGTCCCAATTCAAGAGAGCGCATTCGTGCCATTTGGAAATGTTGCCACGGGCCAATAGAACGCCCAAACCAGGCATCATTAGAAATTGTCAGCAAAAATTCAGTATCGGGCTTGAAATTATCACGTACTTGCTCGCCCAAAATAATTTCATAGCAGATTGCAGCAGTTATGTTATGCCCTGCTACAGAAAGCTGTGGCTGTATATAATCACCACGATTGAAGGAAGACATTGGCAAATTGAAGAAGGGGGCCAATGGGCGCAATATTGATTCCAGCGGAACAAATTCACCGAACGGAACGAGATGATGTTTATCATAGCGGATCGATGCCGGATATCGGTAAGGGGTTTTATCTCCCAACACGATAATACTGTTATAGAATTTATAGCCTTCCAATGTGGGACGAGCATCAGGAATTCCGGTAATCAGTCTGGTATTACGCTGTCTTAGCAAAGAATCCAGTTCGGTCAGGAAACTACCTTGGGTGATTTCGTAAGCAGTAATGGCAGATTCCGGCCAGATGATGATGGGTATTTTACCGATGAAAGGACGGCTATTATTCAGATAGATGTCCAGCGTATTTTCCAGTTCTGAGGGATTCCATTTTATGACTTGGGGAATATTGCCCTGAACCAGTGCGATATCGGCAGACTTATCCGGCAGTAGGGTATACCACTGATAATACCTCATTGGCCACGGCAGCAGCAGCAGAATAACCGCGGCGATAGCCAGTGAAAGTTTTTTCCGGATAGTGGCAAGTACCAGCAGACCACTGATCATTAGTATCAGGAAGGTGATGCCTTCCACCCCCAGAATAGGGGCAATAGCTTTCATTGGGCCATCGATCTGGCTGTAGCCAAATTGCAGCCATGGAAACCCAGTTAATACCCAACCACGCAGAAATTCAGTCAATTGCCATAGTGCTGGACTGACAACGACCAGCCTGATCCCGTTGGCGGCCGGAAAAAAACGGTTGAGCAGGCCAGCAAACAGAGTGGGATAAAGAGCGAGATAGGCAGATAGCAGGATAACCAGAAAGATATTGACGACAGTGGGCATGCCGCCAAAATTCGCGATGCTGACATAAACCCAGTTTGTACCACTGCCAAATAAGCCAAATCCCCAGCAGAAACCAATAAAGAGAGACTGTCGAGTGGTTCTGTTGAGTGTCAGAATTTGCAGGCCGAAAAGAGACAGGAATGCAGCAGGCCAGAAACCAAAAGGTGAAAAAGCCAGTGTTCCACTGGCTCCTAAGAAAAGTGCCAGCAAGGCGCGCAGCCGCTGGCAACTCAGTAATGAGGCTTTGTTCATCCAGATCCTATTATTGTTTATCAAGGCCAGGAACGTCAGCATCATCCGGTATTTTGACATGAACCTGAATGATTTTCCGGCTATCTGCCATTGCTACTTTGAAAAGATAACCGTTTATGTCGATAGATTCACCCCGGGAAGGTAGATGACCAAATGCCTGCATCACTAGCCCACCGATGGTATCAACTTCTTCATCGCTGAAATTGGTGCCGAAAACATCGTTGAAATCTTCGATTTGAGCCAATGCCCGTACTGAATAAGTATGGCGGCTTAAGGCACGAATATCGTTATCTTCATCATCGTCGTATTCGTCTTCTATTTCGCCCACAATCAGTTCAAGAATGTCCTCTATCGTGACCAGACCGGAAACACCACCGAATTCATCGATTACAATTGCCATATGGTAACGCTGGGAGCGGAACTCTTTCAGCAGGCGGTCAACACGTTTACTCTCTGGCACCACAATAGCCTGACGTAGCACTTTATCAATGCTGAAAGGCTCTGCATTCGTGCGCATGAATGGCAGAAGATCTTTTGCCATCAAAATGCCTTCGATGTGATCTTTGTCTTCGCTGATTACAGGGTAGCGTGAGTGAGCCGAATCGATAATTACATCCAGACATTCGTCCAAAGGTTGATTTCGTTTTAAGGTAACGATTTGTGAGCGAGGGATCATAATGTCACGCACGCGTTGGTCAGCAATATCCATTACCCCTTCGAGCATCTCTCGAGTATCGGGATCGATCAGATCGTTCTGTTCAGAATCACGGATCAGTTCAACCAAATCATGACGGTTTTTCGGTTCACCGTGAAAAAGTTGATTAAGAAGCGCAAGAAAGCCTTTCTTAGGGCCAGGGCTATCGTTATTTGAAGGATGGTCGTCGCTCATGGCGTTTGAATGAAAATTCCCCATTAATTAATATTGTAAATCGTAATTTTTAGCATAAAAATGATGCTAACGGTTATTCTTTTTCCGCTAAATAGGGATCAGCATAACCCATTTTTTGTAGAATTTCTGTTTCCAGAGATTCCATTTCTTCTGCTTCATCGTCTTCGATATGGTCGTATCCAAGTAGATGGAGAGAACCGTGAATTACCATGTGTGCCCAGTGTTCTTCAACTGTCTTTTGTTGTTCCTCTGCTTCTTGTTCAACAACTTGACGGCAGATGATTAAATCACCGAGCAAAGGTAATTCCACTTCAGGCGGTGCTTCAAACGGAAAGGATAACACATTGGTTGGTTTATCTTTCCCGCGATAAGTGAGGTTTAAATCGTGGCTTTCTGCCTCATCGACCAGACGGATTGTTACTTCACTTTCTGCCTGGAATTGTGGCAGAACACTCTCCAGCCAGCGTTGGACAAGGGCTTCATCAGGAAGCCCTTCTGGATTTTCACATGCAATTTGTAAATCTAATATAACTGAATTCATTGTGCTTCCTGCTTGCGTTTATCATTAAGCTCTTGTTTCCGTTTCTGTTCCGCAGATTCCCATGCTTCATAGGCGATAACGACTTTGGCGACCACAGGATGACGGACAACGTCTTCGCTATGGAAGAAATTAAAGCTTAATTCATCAACTTCAGACAAGACTTCTACTGCGTGGCTAAGGCCGGATTTCTGGCCTCTTGGCAAGTCAATCTGAGTCACGTCACCGGTAATCACCGCTTTGGAATTGAAGCCAATGCGGGTTAAGAACATCTTCATCTGTTCGATGGTGGTATTCTGGCTTTCGTCGAGAATAATAAAGGCATCATTGAGGGTACGTCCACGCATATAGGCCAGTGGAGCCACTTCAATAACATTTCTTTCGATCAACTTCTCAACTTTTTCAAATCCCAACATTTCAAACAGGGCATCGTAAAGCGGACGCAAGTAAGGATCGACTTTCTGGCTCAGATCGCCCGGCAGAAATCCCAGCTTTTCACCCGCTTCAACCGCTGGACGGGTTAGCAGGATACGGCGAATTTCCTGACGTTCCAGTGAATCAACGGCGGCGGCAACGGCCAGATAAGTTTTCCCTGTCCCTGCGGGCCCAATTCCAAATGTAATATCATAATCAAGGATATTGGCAATGTACTGTGCTTGATTGGGCGTACGGGGCTTCACAACACCCCGTTTGGTTTTGATATTCACAGCCTTGCCATAGTCAGGAATACTTTCTGCCGATTGTTCCAGCACGTGGCTTTCTGTGATGGCCAGATGAACCTGTTCAGGTTCAAGAACTGGGATCACGCTGCGGACAGGTGCGGTTTCGACATAAAGATGGCGCAGAATACCGGCTACTGCACTGACACACAGTGGTTTACCCACCAGTTTGAAACGATTGTCGCGGCGGCTGATCTCGACTCCAAGACGACGCTCAAGTTGTTTCAGATTGTCATCAAGTGGGCCACACAGACTCATAAGACGTTGATTATCTGCGGGTTCCAGAAAGATCTCTTGTGTTGCTACTTGTGAGTTTATTTGTGTCACTGATTATCTCTAAGTTAGGGCCTGTTAAGGCTGATAAATGCCAACGCCGATTTCATCTTCCTTGCGGGTACGGGCGATGACTGACTCAGGTGACTCATGGATGCGTAAATTCATCTCATCTTCAGTACGGATAATTTTACCGCGCAGGGAGTTGGCATACACGTCAACAATTTCGGCATCAACGAACTTGCCAATCATGTCAGGCGTTCCCTCAAAGTTAACCACGCGGTTATTTTCAGTACGGCCGGAAAGCTCCATGATATTTTTGCGGGATGTGCCTTCAACCAGAATACGCTGTGTACTGCCAACCATTGCACGGCTGAAGCTCATGGCCTGCTGATTGATACGCTGCTGGAGCAGATACAGGCGCTGTTTTTTCTCTTCTTCACTCACGTCATCCGGCAAATCGGCCGCAGGGGTTCCCGGACGTGCTGAATAGATGAAGCTGAAACTCATGTCGAAATTCACATCGGCAATCAGTTGCATGGTTTTTTCGAAGTCATCCTGTGTCTCACCAGGGAAACCGATGATGAAGTCAGAACTGATCAGAATGTCAGGACGTGCTTTGCGCAGACGACGGATGATGCCTTTGTACTCCAGCGCGGTATGTGCACGTTTCATCTGGGTCAGGATACGGTCAGAGCCACTCTGTACGGGTAGGTGCAGATAGCTGACTAACTCCGGTGTGTCTTCGTAGACCTCGATAATATCATCAGTAAATTCAATTGGATGGCTCGTTGTGAAGCGAATGCGGTCGATACCATCAATGGCCGCGACCAGACGCAGTAATTCCGCAAATGTGCAGATATCCCCGTCGAATGTTGCGCCTCGGTAGGCGTTGACGTTCTGACCGAGCAGGTTAACGTCACGTACGCCTTGTGCCGCAAGCTGGGCAATTTCAAACAGAATATCATCACAAGGACGGCTGACTTCTTCTCCGCGGGTGTAAGGAACGACACAGAATGTACAGTACTTATTGCAGCCTTCCATGATGGAGACGAATGCGCTCGGGCCTTCTGCCCGAGGTTCTGGCATTCGGTCGAATTTTTCGATCTCAGGGAAGCTGATATCAACTATTGGGCTGTGGGTGCCTTTCACATGATTAATCATTTCAGGCAGGCGATGCAGGGTTTGAGGCCCGAAGATAATATCAACGCTAGGAGCGCGCTGGCGGATGAAATCCCCTTCCTGAGAGGCAACGCAGCCACCGACACCAATAATAATTTCGGGATTTTTGTCTTTTAGACCCTTCCAGCGTCCGAGTTGATGGAAGACTTTTTCTTGGGCTTTTTCACGGATTGAACAGGTGTTCAGGAGTAAGATATCTGCTTCTTCGGCGACATCGGTTAACTGATAACCGTGAGTGGTTTCCAGTAGGTCGGCCATCTTGGATGAATCATATTCGTTCATCTGACAGCCCCAAGTTTTGATATACAGTTTTTTTATCGTCGACATTTTATGTATCCGGTATTTCCAGTGAAATGTTGCATCAACACTGAAAAGCGCAGTGTATTGAACATAATGTATTTAGCATAATATTACAGGCTATTGTAGTCATTTGAGGCACCAGTGACCAGACTGTAACATCGGATATTCACAGCCGGAAAGGGAAAATTCCGGTACACTATTTTAATCAGGAAGTTAATGGCGTGATGAATATGAATAATCCACAGCAAAAATTCGATATCGTCGTCGTGGGTGCGGGTATGGTTGGTGCAGCGACGGCTTTGGGACTCGTACAAGAGGGCTGGCGTGTCGCATTACTGGAGCACCAGCCGCCTCAGCCTTATGATGAAGGTAATGAACCGGATCTTCGCGTATCTGCAATTAGCTGCGCTTCCGTGGATTTATTGAAACAATTAGGCGTTTGGAACCATGTTTTGCGGATGCGCAGTGCGCCTTACCGGAAATTGGAGACGTGGGAACAGCATGATTCCAACGTGACTTTCGATGCCCAAAGTCTCGGGCTGACAGAGTTGGGCTATATGGTAGAGAACCGCATCCTGCAATTGGCACTGTGGCAGGAGTTTGAACGTTACCCGAATCTGACGCTGTTTTGCCCGGCCGCCCTGAAATCGATGCAACGGCAGAATGCACATCAAATGTGGCAAATAACATTGACTGATGGCACGGAAATGAATGCACGTCTGATCATTGGTGCAGATGGTGCCCGCTCTCAGGTTCGACAACTGGCAGGCATTGGCAGCAATGGGTGGCAATACCAGCAGTCATGTATGTTGATCACCGTCAAAACCGAGCAACCTCAGCAGGACACCACATGGCAGCAGTTTTTCCCTTCTGGCCCGAGAGCTTTCTTACCTCTGTTTGATCAGTGGGCTTCATTGGTCTGGTACGATTCTCCTGCCCGAATTCGTCAACTACAGTCGATGACGATGGTACAGCTTGAGCGAGAAATTTTTCAGGCATTTCCCTCCCGCTTGGGCAAAGTGACTCCAATTGCTGTGGGTTCGTTTCCTCTTACTCGTCACCATGCCAGCCACTATGTGCGTGAGGGATTGGCCTTGCTTGGCGATGCGGCTCATACCATTAATCCATTGGCCGGGCAGGGCGTGAATTTAGGTTATCGAGATGTTGAGGTTTTGCTTAAAGTGCTGATAAACGCCAAAGAATTACAGGAAGAGTGGGATTCTCAAGCGGTATTGATGCGTTATCAACGTCGCAGAATGCCGGATAATTTAGTGATGCAAGCGGGTATGGATCTCTTCCACACCGCATTCAGCCATGATTTGCCAGGATTGAAAACCATGCGGAATTTAGTACTGATGGCGGCACAACGTTCAGGGGCGATGAAGAAGCTGGCGCTGAAATATGCATTGGGATTGTAGTTAATCTGTAGTAATTCAAACGGATCAGTGCTGGGAGATAGAAAGTGATTTTGAAGAGACAGGGCTTGGATGGCTACGAAGTCCGGCTCTGGTCGTATTGAGTATGATGGAATTGCACAATTTATTGTTGAGTCTAATGAAAAGAGCCTATGATTCCTTTGAACTGGCTCTGCATTGGTCAGATTTGACGATGGAGATACTAATATCATACTTTGTAGTGTCGCTATCGCCGTATGAAAAGTGTTCCATCTTTAGGATATCTATTGGGATAGGCTCTTAGTCTTATTTTCAGAATCTGCAGAAAAGTTAATTTACAGGTATATATTGTCAAATTGATATGAGGTGAGGCATGAAAATAAAGGAGTTATCTAGTAAAACTGGAGTTAGCGCTAGAATGATACGTTATTACGAAGAACAAGGTTTACTTAAGCCTGATAGAACAAATTCTGGTTATAGAAGATTCACATCAAAGGATTTAATCACCATAAGAAGTATACAGTCCCTTCAAGAAGCAGGTTTAACGTTAGATGCAGTCAGAGTCCTGATGCCATGTATTGTTAGTGAACCAATCAAACTCTCTCCTTGTCCTCTCATTATTGCAACCCTAAAGCAACATAGAGATAAAATTAGAGCGGATCTTAACAAAAATACACGAGCTCTTTCGTTGCTAGATCAGTTTATATCTGACGTCACAATTTTTAGTACAAATGTATAACATAATGTTAGTATCTTTTTTTAAAACTCAAATAAAAAAGGTCTGTTACATTATATTTTTTAGTAAAAAACTGGCGTGTTTCTCATGCCAGTCATGGTTTTTATAATTTCGTCGGTAGTAGATTTACTAGCTAAATCTATTCTTATATTGGCATTCCTTGCTAATTTTTAAATAGATTGACTGGACAATAAAAACAGTATTCAATGAAAAAGCGATATTATAAAATATTGAAGAGAGTTTATTACGTAATCATGATATAATTATCTTGAATGAATTTCAATGTTTAAATAATAAATAATAAATAATAAATAATAAATATTATTTCGTGATGTATTATGGCCTAATTTTAATAATCTATAGCAAAGACTGAACTAGATTTTATTTAGGTGAACTTTTTGCCATGCTTCTTTCTCAGCTGAAATTTTTATCACATCAATAAATTGGATGTATTACCTAATCTCATTTAATTAAGATGAACTGTTGTTATTTAGTTTTATTTGAGGAATTAAAATAACGAATGCGATTGTTAATAGTATTCCTCCTGTCAAAGCTGTAGTTTCGGTGTTAAATCTATCTATCAAAATTCCGCCTATAAATGCACCTGAGCCAATACCTGTATTAAACATCGCGACATGGACTGAAGATGCTCGTTCTCCAGTGTCTGTCGCTAAATTAAGAACAAGAGATTGAAGGGTAACTGTTAACAAACAGATCCCTATACCCCACATAGCAATAAAAGAGTAGGTCAGGGCGACATTACCTTCTGAAAAATAACCAATACCAATGACAGAAATAATTAAGACGGCTAATATTGCTCTTGTAGCAGCAACCAGTCTGGAATCTGTTATAAATCCTGAAATTATATTTCCTATTACTCCAAACATACCAAAAAGCAGTAGAAAGAATGGTAATTGTTCGTGGCTGATTCCAGCTCTATTCTCCAGTAGTGGACTTATATAGGTAAAAGCACAGTAATTTCCACTCAGGGCGAGGGCTGTAACTGGAAATGTTCTTCTTAGATAAGGCTGAGTAATGATTTCTTTTATAGCTATTTTTTTGCTCGCATCAGCTTGATGTACTTTAGGCATCGAAAAGAGTGCTGCAATGGTAATGAGTAATCCCATAATAGCGAGGCTTATAAAAGACAATCGCCAACCAATATTTTGCGAAACAAACGTTGCTATGGGGACAACAGCTACAGAGGCAATCGCAATACCACCAAACACTAATGACGTCGCTTTAGCTTTTCCACTGTCAGGAACTAACCTTACTGCAAGAGGGCCTACAATTGACCAAAATACACCATGAAAGAATGCGCCTATCACTCTTCCTATATATAGCCAGAATAAATTTGGTGCAAAAGAAACTATCAGATTTGATATTGAGAATGCTAAGAGAATACCTATAACAAGTTTCTTCTTTTCCACTTTCATAAAAAAAGAAGTGGCGCTTATTGCAGATAATGCTACTACCCAAGCATATCCGGCAACAATCAACCCTATATTACCTGCGGATTTATTATAAGTATTTCCAATTTCATGTAGTACTCCAATAGGAAGGAGCTCAGCTGTTACGAAAATTATTGCTGCCAGCGATAATATAATTATTGAAAACCAGCTTGTTTTACGAACTGGCTTAGTAACAGCGCCTTGGCAATCATTCTCTTCAATTGACATAGAATTCCCCAACCTTTACGCCGATTATTCAGATGAATCATAAGTCACCATGAAATCCTTGACAGTACTGTCAGAGTCAAGGGGTTTGTGATGAAAATGATTTTTTCACCACTATTTTGGAGTCCATGGGCATAGTCAATGGAGAGATAGCCGTTGTCAATAATCTGAAATCTGAGTTATTTTGGGAGACGTGTATTCACTCGTTGACTGGCTTTTTAAATCCGACAAAAGAGGATAATTCCTACCTTTCCACAATTTCCTGCTTTTCTTTTCGGTGCGTGTAGAGAGGCGAGCCTAAAATTCGCCATAGAAACAACGGTAGAAGGAGATAATTGGTTAACGCCAGATGACTACCCTTTAAACAGATAATCGCTTGGTGAGCTTTAAAATGGATTTTTAGGTGTTGGTATTTTGATGGAAGGAAAGCAAAAAGCCACCTTTCGGTGGCCTTCTGCATCAAAGAATATTCTTACTGTATATTCTTTTTCAACACGTTATTTCATGTAACACATTGATTAATCTGGCTGGGGTACCAGGATTCGAACCTGGGAATGCCGGAATCAGAATCCGGTGCCTTACCGCTTGGCGATACCCCAATTGAATTGTTAATGGTGGCTACGACGGGATTCGAACCTGTGACCCCAGCATTATGAGTGCTGTGCTCTAACCAGCTGAGCTACGTAGCCATTTACGATGTAAAATTATCAAATCGTAAAGTTTGTGAAAATCTTCATTATGATGGCTGGGGTACCTGGATTCGAACCAGGGCATGCCAGGATCAAAACCTGGTGCCTTACCGCTTGGCGATACCCCACCTGAATATCATCACTTGTTTTCAATAATATGGCTGGGGTACCTGGATTCGAACCAGGGCATGCCAGGATCAAAACCTGGTGCCTTACCGCTTGGCGATACCCCACCTGAAAACAACACACTAAAACTTAAACTGTTATTCGAAATAACATTCTAAGTACAACCCAATGAAAGAAATGGTGCGGGAGGCGAGACTTGAACTCGCACACCTTGCGGCGCCAGAACCTAAATCTGGTGCGTCTACCAATTTCGCCACTCCCGCAAATATGGTGGCTACGACGGGAATCGAACCTGTGACCCCAGCATTATGAGTGCTGTGCTCTAACCAGCTGAGCTACGTAGCCATCTTTTTTCGCTTTGCCTTCATCGGCGGTGCGGGGCGCATTATGCGTATATCAGACCGATGCGTCAACTGCTTTTTTAAAGAATTATGCACAAAAACGTTTGTTTGTTTGGCTTGTAATCGCTTTGCCGATTTTATCGGCAAAGCGGGTTGAAATTATCCGCCAAGAAGATGTTGCAGCAGTACACCGTTAAGCATCGCACGTTTCGTCAAGGCGAATGCACCAATCGCAGAACAATGATTTAGCTCAGAAACTACCACCGGAAGATCTTCACGGAATGCTTTTAACACCTGCGTATTGATGCAACTTTGAATTGCCGGGAGTAAAACCTGCTCTGCTTCGGTAATATCACCGGCAATGACGATTTTCTGGGGATTAAATAAATTAATCGCAATCGAGATCCCTTTGCCAAGATAGTGCCCTACTTGTCTGATAACTTCTACTGCCAGTGGATCACCTTCATTGGCTGCGAGGCAGATCGCATGGATATTGCAATTATTCAAGGCTAGCTGGCTTGGAAAACCCTGTCGTAATTGATGTTGAACTCTGGTTTCTATCGCTGAATTGGATACGATCGTTTCCAGACAGCCAAAATTACCGCAATGGCAGCGTTCGCCAAGTGGCTCGATCTGGATGTGGCCTATTTCACCCAGATTGCCACGTTTGTTGCGCAGAATATTCTTATTGATGATGACTCCTGCTCCCGTGCCACGATGAATACGTACCAGAAGTGAGTCTTCACAATTGCGGGTTGCCCCGAAGTAATGTTCAGCCAGTGCAAGGCTGCGAATATCATGACCAACAAAGCAAGAGATATTGAAATGATTGTTGAGGCTTTTGACCAGTGGCCAGTTATCCACCTTGATGTGAGGCATATAGCGAATGACACCTTCATCGGGATCAACCAGACCGGGCAGAATGACTGAAATCGCGATCAGTTCACGGAGCCGCCGCTGATTTTTCTCGATGAAATCTTCAATGGCGGAGATAATCCGGTTTTCGACTTCCTGTTGCGTATTCTCTGGAACTGAATAGTGCTGTTCCACTAGCGTCTTACCGCTCATATTAAATAGCGCCACCGTGGCGTCATGGCGGCCAAGCCTAACTCCGATGGTATGGAAGTGGTGAGTTTCGGTGATGATTGAGATCGCGCGCCGCCCTCCAGTGGAAGCCTGCTGCTCGACTTCTTTTATCAAGCCCCGTTCCAGTAACTGACGAGTAATCTTGGTTACGCTGGCGGGAGCAAGCTGGCTTTCTTCTGCAATCTGGATGCGGGATATTGGCCCATGTTGGTCTATCAGCCGATAGACCACGGCGCCATTAAGCTGTTTGACCAGATCAATATTACCGATTTGCTTCTGTGCATTATGATTACTCATCAGGCGATATACTCACGATAGTTCGATTTCATTTCCATTAACGATGGTTTTGCAGATGTTGAAATCATGAGTAAATGCAGTCAGATTCGCGACCTTACCGGGTTCAATCGTACCGAGGCGTTTATCAACACCGATTGCTCGGGCTGGATAAAGCGTCACCATCCGCAATGTTTCATCCAAAGCAATACCAACATATTCAACACTATTCTTGACGCTCTCAATCATCGTGATTGATGAACCGCTCAGTGTGCCATTCTCATCAACACATAAGCCATTTCGATAGTATATTGTTTTATTGGCAAAGGTAAATTGTTCTAGTGTATTGGTTTTCGGGTCAAGGCCAGCAGGGACGATGGCATCCGTCACTAAGATTAATTTGTCGGTTTTTAATCGCTTGGAGTTGCGGATATTCGGCCATGAAACATGCATTCCGTCACAGATAATGCCGGCATAGACCTCGGAAGAATCATAGATGGCACTGATTAGCCCTGGCTGGCGGCCGGAAATGGCGGGCATGGCGTTATATAAGTGGGTGGAAAAAGAGATACCCTGCTGGAAGCCGTGGCGAGCCTCTTCATAGGTTGCGTTGGAATGGCCAGCAGAAACAATAATGCCGGCTTCGGTCAACTGATGAATATACTTACTTTCCACTATTTCAGGAGCGAGTGTGATTTTAGTGATCACATCGGCATTAATACACAGATAGTTGACCATTTCGGAGGTTGGCTTGCGTATATAGGCTGGATTGTGAGTCCCTTTTTTTATGGGATTAATATAAGGTCCTTCCAGATGCAGCCCCAGCGCCTGATTAGGATGCTTTGTCAGATAGGAACGCATCACTTCGATTGCCGTTATCATCAATTCATCGGGACTGGTGATCAACGTCGGCAGGAAATTGGTACAACCGTAGCGCTGATTGGTTTTCTGCATGATATTCAGCGTATCTTCTGTAAGATCTTCCAGTCGCTCATTAAATTGAACTCCCCCACAGCCATTGACTTGCAGGTCAATAAACCCTGGAGAGAGGTTTGCACCGTGCAAATCATGCTTTTCGATGGATTTCGGTAATTCATTTTCTGGACAAACTTGCTGAATCAACCCATCTGCGATGATCACGGCATGTTTTTCGAGTCGCTCATACCCTGTATAGATGATGCAGTTTGTTAAAGCGTACATTCTGGCCTCCTGAATAAATACTAACTAGCGAATTCACTGAGAATATCCGCCTCTAACTGGCGAAAATATTTCACTGTCTTCACTTTCAATTCCATTGTTGCGGGTTCATCACAGACAATAATCGATTTAGGATGCATTTGTAGGCAGCTTACTGTCCACATATGGTTGATATTGCCTTCTATTGCAGCTTGCAGGGCCAGTGCTTTGTTCATTCCTGTTGCCAGAATCATGACTTCTTCGGCATCCATCAAAGTTCCTACACCGACCGTTAATGCATATTTCGGAACCTGTTCCACATCATTGTTGAAAAAACGGGAGTTTGCGGTTCGCGTTTCAATGGTCAACGTTTTGATACGAGTGCGTGAAGAGAGGGAAGACGCGGGTTCATTAAAGGCAATATGACCATCATTCCCAACTCCTCCCATGAACAGATGAATTTTCCCATAAGTCTTGATCTTATTTTCATAACGCAGGCATTCAGCGCCAATCTCTGCTGCATTGCCGTTGAGTAAATTGATATTTTCTTTTGGAATATCAATGTGGTCAAAGAAATTTTGCTGCATGAACGTATGGTAGCTCTGGGGATGATCTTCAGGAATACCGACGTACTCATCCATATTAAATGTCACTACATGCCTGAAACTGACTTTTCCCGCCTGATACAGAGCAATAAGTTCTCTATAGGTGGTCAGTGGAGTACTGCCAGTGGGTAGGCCAAGCACGAAAGGATGCTCTGCGGTTGGATTGAATGCATTGATTTTACTAATAATGTAGTGAGCAGACCATCGTCCGACATCGCTTGCATTAGTTAGGGGGATCAGCCTCATGATTACCTCTTAAATCATTTGTTATTAATTATGGGGGCGACTGGATAGCCGTAGGGCAAAAGCACCTATCATACCTGTTCTGTCGACGGGTTTGACCCATTTAATACCTCGAAGATATTTTTAATCATAAAATAAGTTTTGTGTGCCAGCTAGATAATTGATTAAAAATTTATCAAATGTGGTGACGTTTATCACATATCAGAAGGATTTAATTTGCGATACAAAATAATCTTTTTAGACTAAAAAATGTTTTAACAAGAAATACATAAGTGATGTCATCACATCATGAATTAACAAAAAGACTCCATTAACGGAGCTTCAAGGGGGCAAGAGTGAACATTCTAAGCTACTTACAACGTATTGGTCGGGCATTGATGGTGCCCGTTGCCACATTGCCGGCAGCGGCAATATTAGTAGGGATAGGGTACTGGATCGATCCGACGGGTTGGGGCGCTGATAATGCGCTGGCAGCACTGCTTATCACATCCGGCAATGCCATCCTTAACAATATGGGGATGTTGTTCGCAATTGGGTTAGCCTATGGCATGTCGAAGGATAAAGATGGCGCTGCTGCACTGGCAGGTTTAATCGGGTTTATTGTCGTCATAAACCTGTGTGCTCCCGCGTCTATCGCAATGATTAAAAGTATGCCGATTGATGAAGTACCAAAGGCATTCGGGAAGATCAATAACCAGTTTGTCGGGATTTTGGTTGGGGTACTTTCTGCTGAACTGTACAACCGCTACAGTAGCGTCGAGTTACCACAGGCGCTGTCATTCTTTAGTGGTCGCCGTTTAGTACCTATCTTAAATTCTTTCCTGATGATTTTGGTATCTTTTATCCTGATGTTCATTTGGCCGGTAGTTTATGACTGGCTGGTGGCATTTGGTGAAAGCATCATGAATCTTGGGTCATCAGGGGCGGGTCTTTATGCATTCTTTAACCGTCTGTTGATACCCGTTGGCCTGCATCATGCACTTAACTCAGTATTCTGGTTTGATGTTGCCGGCATCAATGATATTCCTAACTTCCTCGGTGGTCAGAAATCGATTGAGGCTGGTACGGCCATTACGGGTATCACCGGGCGTTATCAGGCGGGTTTCTTCCCCATTATGATGTTTGGATTACCGGGAGCCGCATTGGCGATTTACCACTGTGCACGTCCTGAAAACAAAGCTAAAGTTGCTGGTATCATGATGGCGGGCGCTATTGCGGCTTTCTTCACGGGGGTGACTGAGCCACTTGAATTCTCTTTCATGTTTGTCGCACCTGTGCTTTATGTTTTGCACGCCATTTTAACGGGAATTTCTGTTTATATCGCGGCCACAATGGAGTGGATTGCAGGTTTCGGCTTTAGTGCCGGATTCGTCGATATGTTGCTCTCCTCGCGCAACCCGCTGGCGGTTAAGTGGTACATGCTGATCCCACAAGGTTTGGTATTCTTCTGCCTTTACTATGTTGTATTCCGTTTCACCATCAAAAAATTCAACCTGATGACACCGGGGCGTGAATTATCAGCCACGGATGAAACCGATGGTTATGATGTTGATACGGCAAAACAAGGAAAGAATATAGTAAATAACATTCAGGAAGAAGCACGTCAGTACATTGCCGCAGTAGGGGGATCCGATAATTTGACAGGGATTGATTCCTGTATCAGCCGTTTGCGTTTATCAGTCAAAGACTCAGGATTGGTCAATAATAGACTGACCAGACATCTTGGTGCCTCGGGAATTATCCGTCTGAATAAACAGAACGCCCAAATCATAGTTGGAACCCGCGCAGAGTTGATTGCCAGTGCCATGAAAGAAGTATTGGCAAAAGGCCCGGTAGCGGCAATCACAGAAACTCAATACTCTGAGTCTGATGTTCAGACAAAGGAAGATAGCCATCAAACAGGCATTCCAATCTTGACCTTAATCGCTCCTGTTACAGGGGAATTGGTCAAACTGGAAGATGTCCCTGATGAAGCCTTTTCCAGCAAGTTGGTAGGGGATGGTATTGCGATTAAGCCGACGTCGGACACTGTTTTAGCTCCCATTGACGGTACGGTCGTGAAAATTTTCGATACCAATCATGCAGTATGTATTGCGGCAGATAATGGTGTTGAAGTCATTGTTCATATAGGTATTGATACCGTTACTCTTAATGGCAGAGGGTTTGAGCGTCTGATTGAAGAAGGTGTGAAAGTTAAAGCGGGTGAGCCACTATTGAAGCTGGATCTTGATTACTTGAACGCCCATGCTAAATCAATGATCAGCCCTGTGATTATCAGCAATATTGATGATTATTTTGGCATTAGAATGATTGCGCAAGATGCTGTTGTTGCTAAAGAGTCAGATTTATTTCAGGTGATTTAATGCATTTAGGGTAATCATATCGCTTAAGTTTCAAGAATCACTCGGATTTGTATTTGATATTTTTTTGTGTGAGCGAATGTGGATTAAGCCGTCACTAACATCTTCCTTTTCAAAAGTGAGGTATTCAGTGGTGGCTTATCTTTTTTAAAGCTTCACCTGAACATCCAACATCTGTACGCTACGGCATTGTGAGAGCCTTGTTTATATATCCCTTTATCTTTTGCATTGTAGCTTTGTTGGCTGTATTCCTTCATCCCAGCCAAACCGTTATCTATGCTCCCGGGGATTCGTTCTCTTACCGTCGCGCTGCAACTCGAAATCCATTGAGTATAGAAATGATAAACAAAAGTTTAAATATATTATCGTGATTGTTTGTTTTATTTTTTATTTAATTATTCATTAATTTATTTTTGTCATTCTTTCTATTAAGAATAATTTATTATAAATATAATTTTGGAATTTATTTATTTGATTAACATTAATGTGTGATTTGCATCAACTTTTTTTAAAAAAAGTATTTTTTTATTTGAATTTCACATTGCTTGCTGTAGTTTATTTTTAATGCGTTTATGTTTGATTCTTGTTGCTTATATTTTTCTATATTTAATTCTATTTCAGTATATATTATTACATTTAGTTTATATCTAATAATTAGGTAGGAGGAATTATGTCTGAATTTCTTTCTGAAGAAAAAATGGGGCAGTATTTAAAAAGCTGGGATGATAACGGTTATATAGTTATAGAATCAGCGGTTAGTAGAGAGCAAACCCAGAAAACAGTCGATGCTATATTCTATTTTTTGGAAATGGATAAAAATGATCCCGTTAATTTTTATAACACCGATATCCGTTCTCGCTCAGGAATTGATGAAATGGGGCGTATTCCTTTTTATCATCATCAGACCTTGTGGGATAATCGGCAAAGTCAAATAATTTACTCTGTATATGAAAGAATTTTTGGTATAAAAGAACTATTGGTGAGTATTGATAGGGTCAATATGAATCCCCCTGTTAATGATGATTGGAAATACGAAGGTTTTATTCATTGGGATATTGATGTTTCAAAACGCCCGTTAGAGAGTAAAATACAAGGCCTATTGAGCCTAACTGACGATGATGGCAATTCTGGTGGATTTCAATGTGTACCGGGGTTTCATAAAGTAATCTATGAATGGCTGTCGAAACAACCGGAAGGATATAATAGCCGATTCCCTGATACGACAGGAATGAAAATTGTATCTATCCCATTGAAAGCCGGGGATTATGTTATCTTTCATGGCGCGCTGCCTCATGGAAATAAACCTAATATTTCGGATAATCCAAGATTAGCTCAATATTTTTGTTGTTTTCCACGGACTGATCTTACTGAGCAGCAAATCGCAGAACGAATTGCTGCTTATAAACAAGGATTACCGACTACATCTATAACGGGTAAACTTTTCCCGGTTAAAAAAGTTAATCAACAAGGTACATCCAGCATAAATTTAACAGAGCTGGGTGAATTATTGTTGGGGAGTTAGCATATTGTCTTTAAGGTGTTATTATGGAGAAAATAATGCATCACGGAGTGAATAATATTGATGTTTCAATTATTCTTCCTAGGTATAATGAAAGTTATTTAGTTATAGAAAAAACCATACAGCGCATTAAGAATATTCAAGAGGTATTGAAAGTACAGGTCATTATAATTAATGATTCAAATAAAAATAATTTCCATGATATAGATATTATCAAGGTAAAAAAACAGTACCCTGATGTTGAGGTTGTCTCTAACTGTGGTAACTATGGAAAAGGATATAGTATAAGGCGAGGCGTTGATTTAGCAAAAGGAAGATATATTTTTTATACTGATATTGATTTTCCAATAAAGGAGAGTGATTTTTTTAGTGCTTATCAAAAAATTGAAACTTCTAATGTTGATTTAATTATTGGGGAGCGATTCTCAAAGAATAAATCAAAAGCGAATTTATATAGAAAAATAACCAGTAAGTTTTTTTTGAAAATTGTTAATTTACTATTAAACTGTAAAGTTTCTGATTCTCAGTGCCCATTTAAGATGTTAAGGTCTGATGTAGCAAAGGAAGTATTTTCTAAGCAAAAGATTAAGGGGTATGCATTTGATGCTGAAATTATTTACCTTACAAATAGACTCTCTAAGAAACTATATCAATTCCCTGTTATTTGGGAGGATACAAGAGAGAACTGGAGTTTTATGAGGACGTTTATTAATTATAGTATTATGATTTTAGGAATTTTCTCTATTAAAATTTATTGGATTATCAATGATCCTAAAATTATCTGAGTCTATTAATATACCCAATGAATTTCATGTTTCAATGCGGCGGCAACTTGAAAGATGAAGGGTTTAAATAAGTAGTTCGTTATTGAGCTTTTACTGCTGGTTTATCATTTCTTTACTTAATTATAAATTACCTTAATTGGTATGAAGTCTGGAGGAGTAATGGAGATTTTTAACATAAAAGCCATTTTATTTGATATGGATGGCACTTTAGTTCAATCACTTTCAGAAGTTGAAGTTGTTTGGTCTAAATGGTGCGAAATGCACAACATATCTATCAAAGATGTATTAGATATTTGCCATGGTGTTCGCTCCAAGGATGTTATTTTATCCATTGCTCCATATTTGAATGTGGAAGAACAAATTAAGTTATTAGATGATTTAGAAATTAAATATTCTGCTACTGCCAAGGCGTTACCGGGGGCAAAAGAATTTCTGCTGTCTTTAGGCACTTGTCCGTGGTCTGTCGTCACTTCTGCCAGCCAACGAGTTGCATATCATAGGATGGCGATTTGTGGTCTTAAGATACCAGACTTCATAATTGGTTCTGATGATGTGCTGAATGGCAAGCCCTATCCTGATCCCTATCTTATGGCAGCAGAACGTTTGAATATTGCGGCTGAAGATTGTTTAGTTTTTGAAGATGCTCATGCTGGGGTGCAAAGCGCATTAGCAGCAGAGTGTAAGGTCATACAGATTGGTGGAAAAGAAAAAATGTTTGATTCAGTTATAGGTCTAATTAATGACTGGAATGAAATTAAGATTGCTGAGATGGGAATTAATTCTTTCAGAGTCAGTATGAACTTATAAGCGTAAATTTGAAACTATTTACTGTTAAATATTTATAAGTAACTGAAACGTAATTACTTTATTTAAAATATTATAGTTGAGATGCTTAATGAATAATGTTATTTCTACTAGAGTTGTTTTCTTGGCAGCAGGTATGGGAATTGCTGCGTGGGCTCCTCTTATACCCTTGGTAAAGGCTGATTTAAATATTGATGCAGGAGAGTTAGGTTTTTTATTACTTTTTCTTGGTTTCGGTTCAATTGTTTCGATGCCGATTACAGGATTTCTTACCACTTTATTTGGTTGTCGTAAGGTTATTATATCTTCAGGAATTTTTGCTATTGTTTCTTTACCGATTTTAATATTGGCGCCTAATGTCACTCAACTGGGTTTTATGCTTTTTATATTTGGTGCATCCATTGGTACAGTGGATGTTGCAATGAATATTCAGGCGGTTGAGGTCGAAAAAAATACAAATAGAAATTTAATGTCAGGATTTCATGGATTTTTTAGTTTAGGGGGGATCTTTGGTGCTGCTGGTGTATCTATATTACTTTATTTGAATTTCTCAGCGCTTGCAGCATGCTTAATTATATCCTTTATATTGTCTGTGTTATTTTTGTTTTCTTTTTCTGGACTCATTAGTCGTCATAAAAATCATGGGGATAGCGATAGTAAAAAAATTGTTTTTCCTCGGGGAATCATTATTGTAGCGAGTTTGCTTTGTTTTTTAATGGGAATTATTGAAGGTTCTGTAATTGACTGGAGTGGAGTATTTTTAGTTAGTGAGCGTAATATTGATATTTCATTCAGTGGATTTGGGTATGCTGCCTTTGCAGCAGCGATGACAATAGGACGATTCATGGGAGATCGGGTTATATCAAAAATAGGAAGGGGGAAAGTATTTTTTGCTGGTACACTCAGTATCTTCATTGGATTTCTTATCGTTGTTAATGTAGGAACTCTCAATCTATCTATGATTGGGTTTTTCTTTATTGGGTTGGGATCATCAAATATTGTTCCAATCTTATGTTCAATATCTGGAACTCAAAAAGTCATGTTGCCTAGCCATGCTGTCGCTTCTATTGTCACATTTGGGTATTTTGGAATTATGATTGGGCCAGCTTTAATAGGGTTTATTGCCCAGAGTTCTGGTCTGGAGACAGCATTTTATATATTAGCTATTGGTGCATTAATTATGGTAGCAAATACAAAATTGATAAAGAAACATTGAAATAATCTGATTGATTAGTTATGTGATTTATTTTATAGGATTAATTTTATCTATTTTAAAAATATTAAGGTGTAAAATTATGAATTTCCCACAATGGCCAAGTTTTACAGAAAAAACACTGAAAGATATTCAAGAACCCCTATTATCTGGTCAAGTAAATTACTGGACTGGAAAAAAAGGCATGGAATTTGAAAATAAATTTGCGCATTGGATTGGCGCAGAAATGGCAATTTCATGTAATTCCGGGACTTCTGCCGTAAATATTGCTGTTGGCGCATTAAATATTGGCCCCGGCGATGAAGTTATCGTGCCTTCTTACACTTTCATTGCAACTTCCTTTGCTGTTTTACAATGCGGTGCCATTCCTGTTTTTTGTGATACGACAGAAGAGCACACCATTGATCCCACTAAGATAGAAGCACTGATTACACCGCGCACGAAAGCAATTATTGTCGTGCATCTTTATGGTGTCGTATCTGATATGGACCCAATCATGGCGATTGCCCGCCAGCATAACCTCAAAGTGATCGAAGATAGCGCACAATGTCTCGGCGGAAAATATAAAGGAAAATCGGCTGGCACAATCGGGGATATCGGTACGTTTAGCTTCTGCCAGTCAAAACATTTTACTACGGGGGGAGAGGGCGGCATGGTCGTGACCAACAATACTGAAATAGGTTGGGAATGCCGGGCTTATCGTGATCATGGGTTTGATGTGCGGAGAAAATTTGACCTTCTCGCTTTAGAAGAAGTTTCATGGCATGTGCATAATCGAATTGGTTACAACTACCGTATGACTGAAATCCAATCGATTATCGGCCTGAATGAACTAGAACGATTTGATGATTGGAATATGAACAATCGCAAGCGATATGCGAAGATCTACGATGAAAAATTTGCGGATATCGACTTGATCCACGGCCTGCCATTGAATAATGAAGACAGATGCAATGCGTACTGGTTATATCCCATTGTTTTTGATCTTGCCAAACTGGATTGTACGGCTGAAATCATCCTGAGTGATTTGAAAAAGATAGGTATTCCGGCATTTAAAATCCAGTGGCCTGAAGCCTATGGCGAAAAAGTATTCAGAGAGCTACGTGGGTTTGGTTCAGCCAATTTCCCTTTTCATTCGAAAGAATACACATCACCGGAATCTGTCAATTACCGTGATGTTGTCTGTGAAACTGCACGTTCTTTATTGCCGAGAACAATCAGCCTGTATCTGCACCCTAGTTGGGATGAAGAGCATATTGTTTATTGTGCGGATCAACTGATCGCCGTATTGAACAGTCATCGTGTGAGTTGATTTTATTGATGAGCGTTAAACCAACAGCTTATTTTGTTGCTCAAAAATACGTAACAAATGTTGAACTAAAGTAAGATTTTCTCTCAATTGTCGCGGGAAGGAGTCTGTCTTCCCGCTTTTCCGCATTAACTTTGTTCTGAACTCCCCTTTCCCACTAACAAAGAGTTGTTTCTCGGTTCAGCTTATTAGAATATAGAAGGTTATATTGAAGCGTTTTTTGCATTGAGGAATAACACGATGAGTGAGGCAGATGCCCGCCCGACCAACTTTATTCGTCAGATTATTGACGAAGATCTGGCAACCGGTAAACATACATCCGTACATACCCGTTTCCCGCCTGAACCTAACGGCTATCTGCATATCGGCCATGCGAAGTCGATCTGCCTGAATTTCGGCATCGCGCAAGACTATCAGGGGCAATGCAACCTGCGTTTTGACGATACAAACCCGGTTAAGGAAGATATCGAATATGTTGAATCCATTAAAACGGACGTACAGTGGCTGGGTTTCCACTGGAGTGGCAATATTCGCTACTCTTCTGACTATTTCGATATGCTGTATCAATACGCCATTGAATTGATTAATAAAGGTCTGGCCTATGTTGATGAACTCAGCCCTGAACAGATCCGCGAATACCGTGGAACGCTGAAAGAGCCGGGCAAAAACAGTCCTTACCGTGATCGCAGTGTGGAAGAAAATCTGGCTCTGTTTGAAAAGATGCGTGCCGGTGAATTTGCTGAAGGTAAAGCGTGTCTGCGTGCCAAAATTGATATGGCATCTCCATTCATCGTGATGCGTGATCCGGTGATTTATCGCATCAAATTTGCCGAACATCACCAGTCCGGCAATAAATGGTGCATCTACCCGATGTACGATTTTACCCACTGCATTTCCGATGCGCTGGAAGGGATCACTCATTCAATATGTACATTGGAGTTCCAGGATAACCGTCGCCTGTATGACTGGGTATTGGATAACATTACGATTGCCTGTCATCCGCGTCAGTACGAGTTTTCTCGCCTGAATCTGGAATACACGGTGATGTCCAAGCGTAAACTCAACCAATTGGTGACCGAAAATATTGTCAATGGTTGGGATGATCCACGTATGCCAACCATTTCCGGCCTGCGCCGCCGTGGTTATACCGCTGCGGCTATCCGTGAATTCTGCCGCCGTATTGGTGTTACCAAACAGGATAACAACGTCGAAATAGCCGCATTGGAATCCTGTATCCGGGATGATCTGAACGAAAATGCACCACGGGCGATGGCGGTTCTTGATCCGGTTAAACTGGTGATTGAGAATATGCCGGAAGGTGAAGTGATCCTGACGATGCCGAACCATCCTAACAAGCCAGAAATGGGCAGCCGCGAAGTCCCATTCAGCCGTGAGGTTTATATTGACCGTGCCGATTTCCGCGAAGAAGCTAACCGTCAGTACAAACGTCTGGTGCTCGGCAAAGAAGTGCGCCTGCGTAATGCTTATGTGATTAAGGCAGAGCGTGTTGAAAAAGATGCGGAAGGCAATATCACTACCATTTACTGCCACTATGATGAGCAGACACTGAACAAAGATCCGGCTGACGGCCGCAAGGTCAAAGGTGTGATTCACTGGGTGAGTGCGGTACATGCCGTGCCAGCGGAATTCTATCTGTATGACCGTTTGTTCAGTGTGCCAAACCCAGGGGCGGAAGATGATTTCCTATCCACTATCAATTCAGAATCGTTGGTCGTGCGTAAAGGTTTTGTCGAGCCAGGGCTGGTGAATGCACAGCCAGAAAGAACTTATCAGTTCGAACGTGAAGGTTATTTCTGTGCTGATAGCGGCCTCTCCAGTGCAGAACATCTGGTATTTAACCGCACAGTTGGCTTGCGTGATACTTGGACAAAGATCTCTCAGGAATAACCAGAGCTAATTTTTATAACCAAAACATTAAAAAGGCGCGATTATTATCGCGCTTTTTTTATGTTTAAAATATTTGTAATGAAAATTGACTCTCCCGACTAAAGATTAAAAATTGCCTTATAGTCTTATTTTATGTAGGGTTATTCGCTATTGATAACTGGTGGTACAAAAAATAGCCTGTTCTTCTGGGCGGAAAAAATATTACATTTACTGTAACTATGCCAATTAGCATCTTTTATGGACTGTCGTCGCTGTTTCTGCGTTTGTTATAGCGCGGTATTGACTGACAGAAGCAGCATTACCCAGCTATACCCGATAAATCTGAAGTTGCAGGGTATAAAAGAATAATAAGTTCAGACGAGGTCATTCATGAAAAGCGTTAAATTGCGTACCTTGGCAGCACTCATCACGACAGTTGGATTAATGGGCTGTGTTCATGCAGAAATGACGTCACAGCAGATAGTGGATTCGCTTAGTCAATTAAAAGTGAATTTCAAAATTAAGGATAATCAAGCAGGAGCACATGGAACTGATTGTGCCATTTTAGGCGCGGACGGGGCTTCCTGTAATCGGGTTCATATCACATTAGCTAATGGCAATCAGGCGATCGACTCTTCTGACTGGGCGATCTATTTTCACAGTATTCGCCAGATCCTGAAAATCGATCATGAGCAATACAAAATCACGCATATTACGGGTGACTTACATAAGCTAGAGCCGACGGAAAAATTCACAGGTATCAAGGCTAATGAAAAAATCTTGTTACCGATCTTTGGAGAATACTGGCAGATTTACAGCACAGATTTTATGCCACGCTGGTATGCCACTTCCGGTGATGCGATGCCTAAAATACTGGCGAATACCGATACGGAAGATCTGAGTGCGTTTTTATCTGATTTTACAGGTGATCAGTGGAAACGTACTACGTCAGATAACAATATCCAGATGACTCCGGAAACTCGTTTTGTAAAAAACCAGCAGATGGTAAAAATCAGCGAGGATAAACTGCGTGGACAGGTTATTCCGACGCCCAAAATGCTGACTATCCATTCACAAGATGTGAACCTATCCCGTGGTGTGAAACTGGAGTTGGGTGGGTTGAGTAACGCATCAATCGACGTTATTCGAGAACGCTTTGCCTCTCACAATATCAAGCTAACGGATAATGGTTATCGGATTGCGGCACAGATCAACGCAAACAAATTTACGGGCAACTGGCGAGTACAAGGAGCTTATTCGCTGAATATCACAACTCAAGGAACGCAAATCGTCGCTTTTGATCAATCCGGTGTGTTTTATGGCCTGCAATCATTGTTATCTCTGCTCCCTGCCAATGGTGATCCTACCATTGCCACACTAACGGCAAAAGACGCGCCTAGGTTCGAATATCGAGGCATATTTTTGGATGTTGGGCGTAACTTCCACAGTAAGGAAGCTGTCCTGCGTCTGCTCGATCAAATGTCCAGTTATAAACTGAACAAATTCCATTTCCACTTGAGCGATGATGAGGGCTGGCGTCTGGAAATCCCCGGTCTGCCGGAGCTGACTGAAGTCGGGAGCAAACGCTGTCATGATCTGAGTGAAACTCAATGTTTGTTGCCGCAATTAGGATCAGGGCCTGATAGCAATAATATGGGAAGTGGCTATTTTAGTCGTCAGGATTACATTGATATCTTGAAATATGCCAAAGCGCGCCAGATAGAAGTGATCCCCGAGATTGATACCCCTGCTCACGCTCGTGCAGCGGTCGTGTCGATGGAAGCTCGTTATAAAAATCTGATGGCGCAGGGGAAAGAGCAGGAGGCCAATGAATATCGCCTGCTTGACCCGACTGATACCACGAATGCGACATCAGTACAGCTCTACGATCGCCGCAGTTATTTAAATCCGTGCATGGATTCCTCCAAGCGGTTTGTTGACAAAATTATCAGCGAAATCGCTTTAATGCACAAAGAAGCGGAATTGCCGTTGAAGACATGGCATTTTGGTGGTGATGAAGCGAAAAACATTCGTCTGGGGGCGGGGTATCAGGACAAAGATGGTCCAATCGAACCGGGCAAGGGGATTATCAACAAGAAAATAGAAGACAAACCATGGGCAAAATCTCAGGCTTGCCAGAAAATGATAGCGCAGGGCATTGTTAAAGATGTTAATGAACTTGACAGCCATTTTGCTATTGAAGTCAGCAAGATCGTCAATACTCATGGTATTGATACAATGCAGGCATGGCAGGATGGCTTGAAACATGTGAAGTCGGCAAAAGATTTCGCCACCAAGCATGTGGCAGTGAATTTCTGGGATACACTCTATTGGGGAGGCTATGACTCCGCCAATGATTGGGCGAATAAGGGCTATCGAGTGGTCGTTTCCAGCCCTGATTATGTCTACCTTGATATGCCGTATGAAGTTAGTCCGAAAGAGCGCGGCTACTATTGGGCAACTCGCTTCAATGATGAAGCAAAAATTTTCAGTTTTGCACCGAACAATATGCCACAAAACGCTGAAACATCGGTGGATCGCGATGGCAACCACTTCAATACCCAGAGCAACAAACATTGGCCGGGGGCTTATGGGCTGTCAGGGCAATCATGGAGCGAAACCATGCGCACTGATGATCAGATGGAATACATGATTTACCCGCGCTTGTTGCCGTTGGCGGAACGTGCATGGCACCAGGCGAGTTGGGAACAGAATTATCAGCAGGGCAGGGAATATAAGGGCGGCGTAACACATTATGTTGATACCAATGCGCTCAACAATGACTGGATAGATTTTGCCAATTTGATGGGACAACATGAACTGGCGAAATTGGATAAAGCTAACATTGCGTATCGGTTGCCAGTACCTGGGGGAAGGATTGTATCCGGGACGTTGGAAGCGAATATCGCCTTGCCGGGGCTAGCGATTCAATATTCGCTGGATGGCGGTAAAACATGGGAGATTTACGATGACAGGCAGCGCCCACATGTCAGCAGTAATGTGAAAGTGCGCTCTGTCAGTACTGATGGCAAGCGTTTTAGCCGAGATGAAGAAGTAAAAATCACGCTCTGATATTTCTTTTAAAAAGCAGCCTGCCGATTAGCTTGAGCTAATCGGCAGTAGCTTATTCAGACTAAATGAGACACAGAAGTGGATAATTGTCATAACTTCTTATCGTGTCGTGCTTTCTCATCATGAGTTTTCATCATGCATCGTGCTATCTTTGCGGCAATCACCAGCAGTACAGTGACCATACAAGTAGAGACTATGGTTTGACAGCTTGATCCCGTAACGTTCAGCGATATCTTTCTGGCGCTCTTCAATAAACTCATCACTGAACTCAATGACTTTACCGCAGTCAAGGCAAATCAGATGGTCATGGTGATGCTGTTGAGTGAGTTCAAAAACCGACTTACCGCCTTCAAAATTGTGGCGTGTGACAATGCCGGCATCATCGAACTGGTTCAACACGCGATAGACAGTGGCGAGGCCAATCTCTTCACCGATATCAATCAGTTTTTTGTAGAGATCTTCCGCACTGACATGATGGCATTCTGGATCCTGTAGCACTTCCAGAATTTTCAGGCGTGGAAGTGTTACTTTAAGTCCAGCATTTTTCAATGCTTTATTGTTGTCGGTCATGCGGATTCAGTCCTGTAACTTAGTAAGGTGAACTTATGATACTTGGGGGTATCGTGAGAGAATCATGATTCTGTTTCACGCTATAGATTATAGGCATGGATATTCTAAATGAAAACCACACCTATCCCGATATCATGACACATTATTGAGGAATTATCCCGTGAAAAGGAGCTTGGCTCCTTATACGCCAAGAATTTCTGACAGGCTCATCTCGGCCTTAATCTGCTGTACCCAAGTTTCAACGCGCTCATCCGTCAATTCTGGTTGGCGATCTTCATCGATAGCAAGGCCAATAAAATGGTTATCGTCGGCCATGCCTTTGGAGACTTCAAAGTGATATCCCTCGGTTGGCCAGTGACCTACGATAATGGCACCGAGAGGTTCAATGATATCGCGAATCGTACCCATACCATCACAGAAGTACTCTGCGTAATCTTCCTGATCGCCACAGCCGAACAGAGCGATGAGTTTGCCATCGAAATTGATCTCTCCCAGTGTCGGGAAGAAATCATCCCAGTCACACTGAGCTTCACCATAATACCAGGTCGGAATGCCGAGCAGCAGGATATCGAAAGCTTCAATATCTTCTTTGCTGCTTTTGGCAATATCGTGGACTTCAGCAACATCAGCACCGCCCAATTTTTTTTGGATCATTTTGGCAATGTTCTCTGTGTTGCCTGTATCGCTGCCGAAGAATATACCTATTATTGCCATAAAATGGGTTAACCTCTTATTTTAATTGTGTATTGAGCTATACACATCACGCTGAAATCAGCAGGAAAAATGTCAGTTTTAATAAAATTAAAAGCGTTATTTTGACCAAACATCAATGACAAGTCTGTCAGATTTGTGTGGTAACGTCGTTTCATACTGTCGAGTGAAAGCCGTTAATTAGTAAGGTGATTTTCTGCCAGTTGAGCTGATAACATTTGTTCAATCAGCTCGCTGCGGCTGATATTGCGCTCTTTTGCCAGATGGTTTAAAGCATCGACGGCATCTTCATTGAGCTTCAATTCCACTCGACGCAGTCCTTTGACTTTATCTCTGCGCAACTGGTTGCGTTTATTGATCCTGAGCTGCTCATCCCTAGACAGCGGATTCGTTTTCGGTCGCCCTGGCCTGCGTTCATCTGCGAACAAATCCAGTGTGGTACGATCAGTTTGTTCTTTTGCCATAAATTCAATTGTAAAGGGCGTGGCCAATAGTATAGCGGGCAATGATACCTTAGCTGGGCGCGAGCCGCTACTGGTTGATGGGGGAGATGGTTGGCAGGAAGAGAGAGATATGGGGGAGTGGGTTGGGTAAGCAATCAATAGGTGTACGTGATCTTGCTCACCGTCCATCTCAATAATGTCACATTCGAGCTTTGTGGCTGCTGAAGTGAAAGCCTCCCGTAGTTGTTCAATCATGCATCCATCAAAAAGTGTCCGGCGATACTTTGTCGTGAATATCAAATGGACAACTAGCTTGCTGACACTGTGTCGTTTTCGGAGAAAACCGTCGAGCCATTCATTATGCTGACTCAATTGAAATATTCCTGTCGCCTGTTACTATCATTGAACTCTATCAATGAGCGCTGACTATGTTAAGAGCCACAAAGGTACGCATTTACCCCACACTCGAACAGGCTGAATATCTTAATGCCCAGTTCGGTGCGGTTCGTTTTGCGTACAATAAGGCTCTGCACATAAAAAAACATGTCTACAAACGTGATGGGGTGAGTTTAAGCCCACGTAAAGATCTTAAGCCGTTGCTGGCGACGGCGAAAAAATCCCGCAAATACTCGTGGCTCAAGGCGTATGATTCCATCGCGTTACAGCAGGCGGTCATCAATTTAAATACGGCTTTTGATAACTTCTTCAATCCAAAGTTGCGGGCAAAATTCCCTGTCTTTAAGCGCAAACACGGAAAACAATCCAGTTATCACTGTGTTGGCGTGAAGGTGTTGAATGAGGCAATAAAAATTCCCAAGTTGACTCCGATAGAAGCGCGTATCCATCGTGAAATCAACGGTGAAGTTAAAAGCATTACCCTATCGCGAACACCCACAGGAAAATACTTTGCCTCAATTCTCTGTAAAGATGGCAAAGAACCTCCCGTTCCTCCTGATGTGATCGATGCAGACAAAAGCACCGGATGTGACCTTGGGTTAACCCACTTCCTCATCTGTTCTGATGGTCGGAAACAGGCCAATCCCCGCTATTTAATCCGTGCCAGTAAAAACCTGCGGCGCAAGCAAAAAGCGCTCTCCCGAAAACGAAAAGGCAGTAAAAATCGGGGTAAAGCACGTTTAATTGTTGCCCGGTGCCATGAAAAAGTGGCCAATGCCCGTGGGGATTTTCAGCACAAATTGTCCCGACAACTCATTGACGAAAACCAAGCGGTGATAGTCGAGACACTGAAAACAACCCATATGCTCAAAAACCGCAGACTGGCTCGTCATATTGCTGATGCGGGCTGGCACAGCTTTGTGACGAAGCTAGAATACAAAGCCAAAGAAGCGGGGAAACATCTGGTCAGGCTTGACCCGTGGTATGCGAGTTCGAAAACCTGCCATTGTTGCGGTCACCAAGAATCGGAAATGCCCTTAAGCCAGCGGTACTGGGTATGTGCAGTGTGCCAGACGGAGCATGACAGAGATATCAATGCGGCGTTGAATATCCAGCAGCAAGGCCTATTTGAATTACAGGCGGCGGGTCTCGTCGTCTCTGCCCATGGAGGCCAGCGTCAGACTTGTCACGGACAAGCCGCGGCCTGTGAAGTGGGAAGCCTCGCCCGATAGGGCGGGGAGCAGTCACATATGGTCATTACTAAGGAAATAGCCGGACAGCCAACCAACACCAATAATAATAACATCCTACTCATTGATTCATTGCACTGGGTTGCATCAAAAGCTATATATTTCAATGAATTTCAAGAAATTCCTCTTGTTTTTTTTCTGAAGGTTGTGTTATCCGCGAATGTGCTATAAAAACGTTGGAGAATGTAGATAAACCGTATTTCCTTGCGTACGTAAGCTCCTCATTTGAAAACATAAAAAGTGCAGTAGAACACGGATTAGGGGTTAGCCTATTGCCACTCAGAGCACTAACCAATGATTTGTATGTATTATCCTCCGAACATGGCGTACCTAGTGTTCCAGCAATTAAGCTTGTTTTACATATTGCAGCTCAAGGGGATTTATATGAATTCTTTGCTGATTATCTACGCCGCTCATTATCAGAATAGTATCCAGAATTTCAGTTTGTGTAAATTCGAAAAGGAATTCTCATTCCTTTGGTAAAAATAGAATAACTAAAACTTTTGTGTTAGGTGTTTAATCCTAACATTTGATGGATTAGGATTTATCTCTAAAATAGCCTTTTAAATTAAATAATTAATTAGTTTGGCTTATTTCACCCGGAATAACTATTTTGTTTTAATATGAAAAACACCTACATAAAATTAAAAAAAAGAAGAAGGTACAATAAGTACTTGATGTTAGTGTTATTGATGACAATATTTTTCGAAGCCTTCTGATTAAGGTGCCGGCCTTAATCAGAAAACAGGTACGGATATTATGATGCAAAAATTTTTCGTATCATGTAGGTAAAAGAACCCATGCTCTCAAGCCACTTAAAATTCGGTTCTACCAACTCTCTCCCTATCGCCCCCCCGGCGGTTATCATTAGCCAGGATGCCGTCTGTTCCGCATTAATCTGTTTATCAATTTCCCCTGTTTCAATCCCCTTACGGATTAATAGTGCTAAACGTTCCCTGATTTTTTTTTCATTTTCGATAAATATTTTATTAATCGTAGGGTTACGGCTAGCTTCAGCGATAATTTCGATGCTGAGTCGTGCATAATCGGGTTGGTTATACAGGTGGATCAGGCTTGTCATCATCTTTTCTATTGTTGCCATAACCGAGCTTTCATCATCATCGGTATGCAAAATTTCGTTATAGTCATGGCTGTCTTCTTCTGCGATAGCTTCAATAATGGCGTTTTTGGTTGGGTAATAGTGAAACAGATTACCTGGACTCATGCCTGCTGCCTTGCAGATTTCTGCTGTGGATGTTGCATGAAATCCTTTCTCTATAAAACAGGAGATGGCAGCATCAATGATTTGTTTGCGTTTAGCGCGCTGTTTTTCTGTCTGTTTTGACAAAACATATTCCTCCAAAAGATCGGATATAAAAAATTAGATTAATTACTCTATCTAATGTTCGGATGTTATTATACAGACTAAATGTTTATTCTTCTTATTTAATCGTCAGAAATAGTTTTATGAGTATTACACCCATAAAATTTCTTAAATATTATTAATGTCCGGCTGTTAATTTGCACAAAAACACGCCGGACATAAAATAATCTGTCAGTGATAATCGAGATCGTCTTTCGTTACTGAGGTAAATTTCTTAAGGTGTGGAGTAATAAAGTTTTTAAAATCATCCATATAACTGTAAATAACCGGTACAAACAGTAAACTGAGTAAAGTTGAACTGAGTAGTCCCCCAATAACCGAGATTGCCATCGGCGCCCGGAAACTGGCATCCGCGCCGCTGGTAATGACCAGCGGGATCATGCCGGCAATCATGGCAATCGTTGTCATTATAATAGGCCTGACACGCTCTCTGCCTGCCTGAATAATGGCCTCATTTCGTGGCATACCGGTGCGGGATTTTTCGAGAATAAATTCAACCAATAAGATTGAGTTTTTTGAGACTATGCCCATCAACATTAATATGCCAATAATAACGGGCAGATCAATGGCGGCACCATAAATAAGCAATGCGATAATCGCACCACCGATAGCAAATGGCAGCGCAATTAAAATCGTCATTGGCTGTAAAAAATCTTTGAACAGAATAATAAGAATAGCCAGTACCATCATGATACTGAGCATGATGGTCGTCGTGAAACGATCAAACATTTCATTCATATATTCAACTTCACCATACTCGACTCTTTTGACCTCCGGCGGCAATTTTTTCATTGTCGGCAATTCATTAATTTGCATAAACGCTGTGCCAACCGCAATACCATTAAGATCTGCATCAATACTCGCTTTACGCTGTCTGGCAATTCGTTCTATTTTGTCAGGGCCTGAGGCAAAAGAGATATTTGCCACCGATTTCACAGGAACATTGACGTTCGATGTGCTATTTACGTACAGATCATTTAATACGGTCAGATTATCCCTGTCTTCTTTGGATAATAAGACGCGGATCGGGACTTGCCTATCTGGTAAGTTAAACTTAGCGACTCTGGAATTGATTTCACCTATTGTTGCCGTTCTAATCACAGTGCCAATTGCATCGGTTGTCACGCCAGCTTTGGCTGCTGTATCAACATTAGGCGTTATGATAATTTCCCGTCTTGGCAAGGGTTGCAAGAGCTGGATATTCTTCAATCCCTCCAACTGCATCATCTCTTGACGTAACTGTTTTATTGTCTGAGACAAAATTTTTGGGTTTTCACTGGCCAGAACAATCGAAATATCTCGGCTGCCACTACTATTGCCAAAGTTATATCGAATATCTGGAATCTCATTTAAGATAGGAACCAATGATTGCTCAAATTCTTTTTGTGACCAGTCACGTTCACCCGTAGGTACTAAATTTATAATAATGTTACTTTTATTCTGGCTAATCTCACCAGAGGAACCATCAACGCCGGCAACAGAAAAAATATCGATAATTTCTGGGCGGCCTTGCAGTTTTTTAATAATCTTCTGCAACGTTTCATCACTTTGCGCTGCTTGGGTTCCGGGTGGTGCTTCAACTTCTATTGTGGTGATACTGATATCCGCTTTAGGCATAAAACCTGATGGTAACAGTGCTACCAGGGCTAATGATCCCAAAAGAAAGACGATGGCTAGCAGCAACGCTGTTTTGCGGAATTTTAATGTTTTTTCCAGGATAGAAAGATATTTCTTTATCCATTTCGGTGTCTCTGTTTTATCCGTTTTCTGGTGTTTTTTAGGCTGTAGCAGATAGGCGGACATCAGTGGAGTCACCAATCTGGCGACCAGTAATGATGATAATACTGCCGCTGATACGGTAATGCCGAAGGGGACAAAATATTTACCGATAAAACCACCAATAAAACTGACGGGCAGAAAAACAGCGACAATGGTAATAGTAATCGCGACTATTGCAAACCCTATTGCATCTGAAGCTTTGATAGCGGCAATATAAGGTCTTTCACCTCTTTCAATATATTTTTCTATATTCTCTATTTCGACGATCGCATCATCAACTAAAATACCTATCACCAATGTTAATGCTAATAAAGTGATACTATTCAGAGTGTAACCAAATAAATGTAGGATAAAAAATGCCGGTAGTATAGATAATGGCAATGCAATGGCTGCAATCAATGTCGCTCGCCAGCTTTTGAGAAAGAAAAATACCACAATGACAGTTAATACTGCGCCTTCTATTAGTGTCTGCATGGTTGCATTATAACTTGCCACCGTATATTTTACATTTGATGAAACAAGTTTAATATTGACATCCGGATACTCTATTCCAGTCTCCTGTAATGCCCGTACAACCCCTTTTTCTACCTCTGTATCACTTGAACCTTTAGCGCGGAATACGGCGAAACCCACAACCGGTTCATCATTTAAGCGGGCAATGGTGATGGTTTCTTTATGTGAATCTCTGACCGTGGCAATATCGCCCAGTTTTATCCAATTATCGTTTGCTAAAGGAAGTTTTAATTGGCGTAAATAATCTATTTCATTTTTTGCACCTAAAATACGAATGGTATGATCTTGTCCTGCGACGACCATTTTTCCGCCAGGAATATTGACGTTATTTTGAAGTAATAACTGGTTAATATCCGCAACACTGATCTTCAATGCAGCCATCTTTACCGGATCAGGTTCAATCAAAATTTCCTTATTGGTTCCACCCAGCCTTGTTATTTTCTGAACGCCTGGCACCATTAATAACTTTTTACTTAATTTGTCATCAACAAACCAAGATAATTCAGTCAAATTCTTATCTTTTGACTGAACCGCGTAATTCAGGATAGCACTACCCTCTACATCAATACGGCTTATTAGCGGTTCATCTATTGATTGGGGTAATTCCGAACGAATCTGTGTAATCTGTTCCCTGATATCATTTGTGGCAACATGCGGATCAATTTTCAAATCAAACTCGATAATCGTGATGGATACGCCATCCGTTATCGTTGAGTTAATATGTCGAATGCCCGGCAATCCAGAAACTGCGCGTTCTATGGGTTGTGTAACTGCATTTTCCAATTCGGAAGGCGATGAGCCATTTTGTGTGACAGTCACAGTCACAACCGGAAAATTAATAACGGGGTTTGCATTGATAGGTAATTTCAAAAAGGAAAATAACCCAGCGACAGTGAGTGCCAGAAAAATAACAATCGTGGGAATAGGTTTTCTGATAGCCCATTCGGATAACTGATATTTCATCTTATTTTCCCTGTGGCATAATGGCAACAGTATCCATTTCTTGTAGGAATGGAGATGCAGAAACAATGATTTTATCTTTTGGCGATAAGCCGGATTTTATCTCAATCCAGTTATCAAAAATACGTCCTGTATTAATTTCTTTTTTCTCTACGGCATTGTTTTTACCGACAACATAGACACTGGGTTTATTTTCATTTCCCATATTGACAGCGCTATAAGGAATGGCATTGACTTTTTCTGGTTTAAGCTGAAATAAGGCATGGCCGAAATCCCCCAGTTTGACATCGGCGGGGACATTTTCGAGCGCAATTCTTATTTTTCCTATTTGGGTAACGGGATTAATTTTCGGCGAGATATATCTCACTTTACCGGTTATTTTGCTGCCGGAAGTGAGAGAAATAGCCGCAGGTATTCCTGTGTTTATTTGTTTTAAAGCAGAAATATAGGCTTCAGCCGAGAATTCGTGCAGGTTATTTTCGATCAGTTTAAACAGTTGACTGTTATCGGTTATCATACCTGCCATCGCAGTTCGTTCACTGATAATGCCTTCTTTGGGTGCAAATATGGTTGTTTTCGCCCGCTGGGTTTTTTCCCCTTCTAATTGTGCCTGTAACTGCCGATATTCTGCTTTTGCCGCATTTAAGGCGGATAAGGATGAATTTGCCTGCATTTTGTATTTGTCAAATTCACTGGCAGAAATGACCCCTGTATTTACCAGCGGTTTTGCACGATTAAGTTCGGACTGTGCCTGATTACTCGTCGCTTCATTCTGTTTTATCAAAGCCAGCGCTTTTTCCAATTCCGCTTTGGCTTGTTTGACTTTTTCATCTTGAACCAGTGTTTCTAATGTAGCTAACACATCACCTTTTTTGACATAGTCGCCTTCTTCGACCAGCACCTCTGTGATGATATGCTGGGGGAGCGCCGGGCTTATCACAATCTCATTTTTTGCTACTACTGATCCCAATATTTTGACAGAGGGAGTGAACTGTACAGCCTGCATGGTCGTGGTTGACACATGCATCTGCTCTTGGGGTGACTGGGCATTTGTACTGAAAATGAACATGGAAAAACAAACGCCAAGAAGAGATAGAAGATTTCTTGCCATTCCTCGTCCTTACAGTGATCACTTAAGTTAGTGTTGAGGTTTTAGATAGATTAGTCTATCTAAAAAATTCGTGCAACAGTGATGTATCAGCAGAAATTCTCAGCCTACGCCAGACCATGGGACTGACACCACGAACAGCGAGTTTAACTGTGTACATTTTCATAGCGGCAAAGCTGTCGGTTCTGTCGCATTAACGTAATATCAGGTAAGCTCTCCTGTTTTTGAATGAGTCCAGAGTGATGTTCCTGATCCGAAACGCGTTCAAACGCCGCCATTATCCCGTCGATATCATTGCCCAATGTGTCCGTGGGTATCTGACCTACGCACTGAGCTTACGCAATCTGGAGGAAATGAGGGCAGAACGGGGGATCTTCGTCGACCACGCCACATCGCTGGGTGTTACGTCTGGTACCCCTGCTCAGTAAGGCTTTCCGGAAACGCAAAAAGACGGTTGGCTCCCGATGGCGAATGGATGAAACGTACATTAAAGTCAAAGGCCAGTGGAAATACCTTTACCGGTCGGTTGATACCGACGGGCAGACCATTGATTTCCTGCTGACGGCTAGACGGGATGCCGAGGCGGCTCTACGCTTTTTCTGTAAAGCGATACGCCAGTACGGCAGACCGACTGTGGTGACTATTTTGTTTTCTTTAGCAAAAACTTTGCTCGTGCCTTAAGCACTTTAGTTCCCTTCTTAAACGAATCTCGGGTTGATTATTTACGGAATGCAATGCTAGCCCACAGAAAAACTTCCACTATGGTGATATTTTTGGCGATACTCTTTTGGCGTCAGACCATTGCAGCGTTTGAATAACTCCCTGAAATAACGGGTATCTTCGTAACCGACTTCATGGCTGATTTCTTCGATGGTTTTCTGAGATTTTTCCAGCCAGTGCTTGGCCTGTGACAGACGTATCTGCTGGATATACTGGATGGGGGTTTTTCCGGTGGCGATTTTGAAGCGCCGTTTCATTTGTCGTTCACAAAGGTGGATTTTGTTGGCTAAGTCGGCTACGGATAAAATTTCGGAAGGTGAGGTGTGCATCCAATCTTGTAGTTTGTGGATGAGAGAATCTGAATGTTGACGATAAGGGGCAAAACTGACGGAATCAGACGAAATTTTGGGGTCATTTTCGCCAAACAAGAATTGTGAACATTGTTCTCTGGCATATTGTCCGTAAATCAACTCAACAATACTCATCATACTTTTGCTGCACCCATAGGCGCTGGAAATGCAGAAACGGTTATTGTCACGGGTGATTTTTTTGTCGGCATACAGGGGAATATGGGGAAATAGATCTTTGAATTCGCGGGAAAAATGAGGGTGGATTGTTGCGCTGGTTTTCAGTAACCCGGCTTTGGCAAGGATGAATGTGCCTGAGCAGACTGAAACGATAGGAATGTGCTTTTCATCCATCGCCTTGAGCCACTCTATTATTTCCGGTGAGCAGTATTGCGGCTGCCATACCGGGAAACCCAGGGAGCCAACCAGAATAATATCGGGTTGTTGGCCATGATAGAGATCGGAATGGGAAGTCGGGGCGGGTTCAGTCAACAGGCTATTGGTTCCGTTCATTTCCTGGCTTGCTGGCGAGATAATGCGGACATGGGGAATGGGGCCGCCAATGGCATTGGCGGCGATGGTGAGTATTTCAATCGGCATAGCAACCGATGTCACCGAGGTGTGAGAAAATACCAGGGCTGTGATAGATAATTGTTTCATAGTTATATTCTCTTCCTTAAGAACATTTTGTTATGTTGTGTTAATTTCGTTACGAAATTAATTTTAAGCCGAAACAAGCCTCATGTCTTCAATGAATTTTCTATCGTGATAGTCACTCCGTTTGTTGATGCCAAAGTTGTGCATACAGGCCGTTTTGTTGCAATAGGTCATCATGGGAGCCCGATTCGACGATTGTTCCTTGATCTAAAACAAAAATTTTATCCGCATGGCGGATCGTATTCAGCCGATGGGCAATGCTGATGACCGTCCGGTTGCGGCGGATTTCGTCCAGATTGCTCATAATGGCTGCCTCAGATTCATAATCCAGCGCGGAAGTCGCTTCATCCAGAATCAGGATTTTGGGATCATTCAACAAGGCTCTTGCCAATGCGATACGCTGCCGTTGCCCGCCGGAAAGGTTGCTCCCTTTCTCCCCGACAGGATGGGCAAATTTATGCGGAAATTCATTGATGAAGTCAGTTGCACCCGCCAAGGTCGCCGCTCGGTAGACTTCTTCATCGCTGGCACTGGGTTTGCACAGACGGATATTGTCCGCAATGCTGCCGGAAAACAGAATGCTTTCCTGCAATACCACGCTCATGTTACGTCGGAGTGATACGGGATCGGCAATCGCCAAATCCATACCATCGACCAGAACCTGACCATGCTGCGGCACATACAGACGCTGTAACAACCGGGTCAGGGTACTTTTACCTGAACCCGATGGCCCCGTTATGCCGATAAATTCGCCCGCTTTGATGGTCAGTGACAGATTTGCCAGTACTTCGGGCGTATCTGTGTGATAGCGGAAGCGAATATTCCTGAACTCAATCTGGCCGGCAAGTTCAGGGGAAGCTGCCAGCCCCTGTTTGCTACTCTCCATTGGCTCATCAAGAATATCGCCGACCCGTCGCAAAGCGATCAAAGTATGCTGGAAATCCTGCCAGACTTGCGCCAGCCGTAAGATCGGCTGGGTGACGTGTCCTGCCAGCATATTGAAGGCAATTAACTCTCCGGGGGATAATTCGCCGTTAAGAACGCTTCTGACCCCCCACCATAGCAGTAATGCCGCTACGACTTTCTGGATCAAAGCGATCCCCTGTCCGGCCGCAAGCCCACTTTTCTGGGCGGAAAAACGTCGGATCAATTGCTGGCTTAACACTTTTTGCCACTGGTACAGAAAGCGTTTTTCCGTTGCCGTGGTCTTGATAGTTTCGATGCCCATGACGGATTCCGTCAGGAAACTGGTGGCATGGGCATCGGCTTCATATTCGGTTTCTACCTTGCGTCGGATGAGAGGCCCGATGGCGATCCAAAGCAGGAAATAGAGTGCCAGTGAACTGATTACGATCCAGGTCAGCAGAGTGGAATAATGGAACATGACGCCAAGGAACAGGATGATGAAGATCAGGTCGAGCAGCAACATCAGGGTGGAGCCGGTCAGGAATTGGCGGATTTGTGCCATTTCTCTGACGCGCGCGATAATTTGTCCGGTTTGGCGTTGCTTGAAATAGGGCAGGGGCAATCCCACCAGATGGCGGTAAAGCCTGCCGGAGAGTTCCGCGTTGATCTGGCTTGCCATATGTCCGAACACGGTATTGCGCAGAAAACCGTACAAGGGTTCTGCTACGGCTAGCGCCAGCATCGCCAGACCAAGAACATGCAGGCTGGATAAGCTGCGTCCGACCAGTACTTTGTCGATGACATTTTCAAACAGCAAAGGAGATGCCAGCGCAAAAAGTTGCAGCACAATGGCGAACAGGAAAATATCCCGCAACTGATTTTTCTGCCTGAAAATCGAAGGATAAAACCAGCTCAAACCGAATTTAACTTGCTGTTTGGTCAGAAATTTATCTGCCACCAGCAGGATTTTATACTCACTGTGTTTAGCTTCTTCAGGTGTCGTCTGTGTGCCGTGCAATGGGCGTATTTCTTGTTTTTCCGTGATGGGATTGAGCACGGTAAACTGGTCTGGGCTGACTTCGAGCAGCACCCACCAGCACTGATCTAATTCAATCAGTGCCGGTAAAGGCAACGTGGCTGCGGTATCGGCTGTCAGACGATCAAATTTGCTGTGCAGGCCGATGGCATCGATAGCCTCGCGTAGCTGCCAGTCTGTCAGCGTCAGGGAATCCAGACCCAGCGCATGATGCAATTGTCTGACGGAGGCGACCTTATGAAATTGTGTTCCCAGATAGGCGACACAATCCAGTGCGTGATTATTGGTGAGATCTTCCGTGCCTGCATCACTCGTAAAGGAAAATGCGTCAACCATGATTATTTTTCCCTCAACGCTTCAGACTGATATTCCTGAATCGGACTGAGCAGGTAATCAATCACCCGTCGTTGGTCGGTCTTGATTTCTGCGGTGATGGACATCCCGGCGGTGATTTCGACAGGCTCACCATCAACGATGATATTGTTCTGTCTGAGGCTGATTTGCGCTGGAAAAACCAGACCCAGGCGCTCATCGGTCGTGGAATCCCGTGAAATACTGAGCAGTTCGCCTTCGATGGTGCCATAGCGGGTATAAGGGAAGGCATCCACTTTAACCGTCACATGCTGGCCGGGGCGGACAAACCCGACATCTTTATTCAGGATTTGGATTTCCGCGAGTTGCACATGGTCATCCGGTACAATCACCATCAAATTCTGTGCAGGCTGTAAAACCGCGCCGAGGGTATGGACGCTCAATTGCTGAACCGTACCTGCCACAGGGGAACGCACGATCTCAAGGGCTTCTCGTTCCTGCATTTTTGAAAGCTCTTGTTTCAGCACGCCCAGTTGCATCTCTGCCTGCTTTTTTTTCTCAAACCATTCCCGCTCTTTTTGCGTGTTGATCCCCTTTAACCGCTCTTCCAGGCTCTTGTATTGGGTCATCAAGATGCCTAGTTCTGCTTTTTGTTGCGCGATCACCCGTTCTGTTTCCAGCAATTCTTTTTCCTGTTCCAGATATTCCACTCGGCTAATCACCTGCTTCTGGCTCAATATTTTTCGTGCCTGCAAGCGCTGATTGATATTTTCACGCAGGTTGGTCAGAGCCTGAATATCCCCGTTTTTGGCTTTTTGAGAAGAGAGATTGACGTTCATTTCAGCGTAAAGATTGGTGATAATGGCATCGAATTCATGTTTTTCGTGCTCGTAATGCGCCTGGATTTTTTCTTGTTGGGAGAGAGTCTGCTGCTGAAAGAGAGGCAGTGATTCGGGATCATGTTTCCCGAGCAGTGCCTGATAGCGGATTTTCTCTTCGATCAGATATTCACGTTGTTCAAGCAGGCGTGTAACGTCCTGATTAACGCCGAGCGTATTCAGCGTAAGCAGAGGGGCATTTTTTTCAATGTGCTGCCCATTTTGAATATGAATAGAGAGCAGACGGCTCTGTTCATAAGCCTGAATGATTTGGGAACGGCCGGAAGCTATCAGACGCCCGGTGGCGGTTGCCTGTACATCCAATTTTCCCAGATACGCCCATAGCAGTACCACCAGTACCCCGATACTCAAGGTGATCGCCGTATAACGGGCGAACGGGGAAGGAGGACGTTGTGACAAGGCCAGATGTGTGGGTAAAAAATCATAATGGGGCGAAGGAGTACGCAGGTTTTTAATCTTTTTGAGTAAGATGGCCTTAAACATGGGAAGTCACCTCCTGTTTCAGTTCCTGTTGCAATTGCCAGAGTTTTCGATACTGCTTGCCCTGCTGTAGCAGTTGTTCATGGCTACCTTGTTCAATAATTTGACCTTGGTGCAGCACAATGATTCGGTCGCATTGGCGTACCGTGGAGAGTCGATGGGCGATGGTAATGACCGTTCTGCCCTGCGCAATGTCTGCCATATTGGATTGAATAATCGATTGTGACTCATCATCCAGTGCGCTGGTGGCTTCATCAAGGATCAGAATGGTGGGATCAGACAGCAGGGTTCTGGCAATGGCTAGACGCTGTCGCTGCCCACCGGAGAGGGATTGGCCGCCTTCTGCGATGATGGTGTCGTACCCCATCGGCAGCTTGAGAATAAAATCGTGTGCACCCGCCAGCCTAGCCGCTTCAATAATATCAGACAAAGGAGCATCGGGTCGTGATTGGGCAATGTTTTCATGTACGGTTTTATTAAACAGAAAATTTTCTTGTAACACGATGCCTATTTGCTGTCTCAGAGATTCAATATTGAACTCCTGCAATGGAATGCCATCCAGTGTGATGGTGCCATGTTCCGGGGTATAAAGCCGAAGTAACAGGCGCGCGAGGGTACTTTTTCCAGAACCGGATGTTCCTACTACGCCAAGCGTTTCTCCTGCCCGAATATCCAGCGTAAAACGGTTGATGGTTGGGGAGAGATCAGGCTGATAGCGAAATACGATATCAGAGAATGAAATAGCACCCTGCAATGAGACTCGCTCTTTGCCTGACTGCTGCTCTGTCGGCAGGTTCAACATATCCCCCAGTTTATCAATGGCAATGCGTGAACGGATAAATTGCCCCCAGAGTTGCACTAACTTGGCTAGGGGTTGCTGGGTATGGCTTACCATCATATTGAATGCGATCAACTGGCCGATGGTCATGTGCAGGGAGAGTACTTCGGAGGCACCAAGCCAGATAATGACCGCACTGGTGACTTTTTGTAACAGCATCACAAGATGGCTGGAGCGGTTATCCCATTGCTGCACATCATAACTGGTACTCACCATATTCTCGGTCTGGCTATCCCAGCGCCGGATAAAGCGGGGTTCCGCTGCAAGGCTTTTCAGTGTCTCGGCACCGGCGACGGTTTCGGTCAGGAAAGAGGTATTGATCGCAGCATGAGTGAATTGCTTTTCGACGGCTTTCTCGATTTTGGGCGTGACCCACCATGCCAGCAGGCCATAGAAAGGGATGGTAGCCAAAAACAGCAAAGTCAGAGTGCCGGATAGCAGGCTCATCACGTAAATAAATACGAACATGAACAGGACATCAATACACAGGGTGAACATGGAACCGGTTAAAAACTCCCGTACGGTTTCGAGTTCACGTACCCGCGTCACAATGGCTCCCACTTGGCGGGATTTGAAAAACAGCAAAGGCAGACCAAGTAGGTGCCGAACCAGCTTTAACCCCAGTTTGATATCAATGCGATTGGCTGTATGGGCATACTGATATTCGCGTAGCCCACGCAGAACCACTTCAATCAGGCTCGCAACCACCAGACCAAAAATCAACACATCTAAGGTAGATAACGCCTGATGAACGAGTACCTTGTCCATGACAACCTGCACGACCAGAGGAGAAATCAACGCTAAAATCTGCAAAATGAACGAAAACAGCAGAATTTCAGTCAGATTTTTCCTTTGTCGGATAAATTCGGGAATAAACCAGCGGATATTAAATTGGTTACTTTTTTGTTTTATTTTTATCCAGCGTCCGCTCCATAAACGGATAAAGTTTTCTTTATCCAATATCTCAGGCGCTTCCTGATTAGGTTTTTGAATCAACACTCGCTGTTCATCATGTTTTGCTAAAATAAAGGGATGCCCATTACCATCGAACAGAATAGCGGGTAAAGATAACGTGTTTAATTTCTTATTTATTGAACGTTTATTTTTAATAGAAATATGATGTTCTTTCTTTAATTTATTTAAAGTAAAAAGATAATCATCATTATTATTTATGTTTTTATCGGGTATAACGATGGGCTTGCCATTAGATATCATTATTATTAATTTAATTAATGATATTGTTGTTTTTTCTATTTCATTCATAGGGGTAAATTTATTTTAATAAAAACCAAAACCCAAATTAAGGAAAGAACCAGAAGAAGAGTATGGTATTTCTTTATAAGATAATCTTAATAAATACGATAAAAGGTATTATCTGTTATCAATGAGGATATCAGGGTTGGTAATTAGGACAAAATGTGGTGGTTAAACAGACATTTTTATTTTTATATGTTGATTTTAAAAAGTAAATAGATATATTTTTATTCACGCAGTCGATAAATTATTTGGTTTCTAATAGCCTATTTTATTTGCCATTTTGAGTTTGGGCAGCGTTCAAAATCTGCGTGTACTCATTCTTAATTTTTTAACAAATGTTGTGTTCATGTTATTTTTGTCTGGTATTTCCTATTCAAGTTGATCGCAACAATGAGATTTAATGATAAATAAAACCATAACGACATAGGGTTTTAATCATTTAATTTAATATAATTGTAACATTAAGTTTAAATTTAATATATTTGCAACATTAAATTTAAACTTATTTAATGGATAATGATATGTCTGAAAAATTCGTTCAAACCATTTCAAGTGTTAATTATAATAAAGGCGTGTTCTCTCTTTATTTTGTTGGACAAGAGCCCAACCGAATGGCAAATGGCATACTGGCTGAAAACGATCAGGAATTACAATTAAAGCAAGTGATTCACATGCCTGCATCCGGCTTTATGTATATGGTTTCCATGGTGAAAAGTATGCTTGAAGACCCTCGGATGGAAGCCGAAATGAATAAGCTGATCGCAGCAGGGTTCTTGCCTGTACCTGAAATGAGTGAAGGTGAAATGCCAGCCGAGCCGGAAACGGCTGTTGCAGAGACCGTTGAGCCTAAAAAACGCCCAGCCCGCGACGCGGAAAAATCAAAATAATATCAGGTATCAGTAAAATCATATCAGATGGTTGCTAGCTTATGATGATCACACATCAACCCGCAACGCTGAGTGACACTGAAATACAGGCAATGATAGGTGGGGTGATGTTGCTTTGTCAGCATTCACCCTTACACCGACGCTATTTAGTTGCTGAGTGGCAACAGCGTATCTTTCCTTCATTCCAGCTCAATCAGTTTTGCTATTACGAAGATGAACACCAACGCCCAGTTGCATTTTGTAATTGGGCTTTTTTGTCTGATAGCAGTCGGGATGCGATCCTTTCCGGTGAACGGGAGATTTCGCAGGAAGACTGGCGTTCAGGACAACATATCTTTTTTCCGGAAATGATTGCCCCTTTTGGGCATGCGAAGGGTATCGCCCGTGATCTTCGCCGGCGTGTCTTTGCAGCATGGAAGGGGCAAAAAGCCTGTACTGTCCGGGGAATGCTGGACACACAAAATGACCACTGTATCCGTCGGGTACAGTGGTTTACCGTTTAATTTTTCTGCCCAATACCAGGATTACTTATGGGAAAATCATCCAACCGAAGTGCGGCATATGCCTTTACCGGTAAATATGAAGATGATAATGATGGAAATACAATACACGCCATCGGCATTGGCGGCGTCATTAACGCCTATGGCGGGAATGATCACATTGTAGTGGGTTCCGTTGGTGCAACAGTCAATACGACATGGGGGCACGATACTGTCGTGGGGGCGGCCGGGTATCTGGATATTAACGATACGAGCGGTACTCTGACGGTAAAAGGAGGCTCAGGTTATACCTCCATCAATAAAACAAGCGATGGCACGATAGATTTTGCTGGCGCTGCCGGTGGACTGAAAATCAATCACACAGGTGATAAAGGTCGAATCGATTATTCTGGCGCGTCTGGCTACAATGGCATCACCCGCAAGGGATTGGAAGGAAATTTCACTTTTAAGGGCGCAGGGGCGTATAACGAACTCTGGCATGAAACCAATCAGGGAAATTTCTATTTTGCCGGCGCGGGGGGTGGAAACAAGATTGATCGCACATGGTTCAACCGTTATCAGGGGTCTAACGGTGATCTGACCTTTGAAGGCATCGGTGCGGCAAACATCATCAGCTCCAGAGTCGAAAGTGGTGATATTTTTTTTGCGGGCGCAGGAGCGGCTAACAATCTTGTCCGCAGAGGAAAAATTGGCAACGTCACTTTAACGGGCGCAGGGGCTTCTAACCGTATTGAACGTACCCGCCAGACGGATGATGTCTATTCTGAAACCAGAGGCGATATCAAGTTCGAAGGCGCTGGCGGTTATAACAGCCTGTACTCTGATGTTGCGCACGGTGATATCCGTTTTGCAGGAGTGGGGGGCTATAACCAGATTACCCGCAAGGGCACAGCCCATGACTTCGATAACGAAGGCATGGAATATGCCAAAGCCGAAGACATTGTGTTGAAAAATGCGACCCTGAGTGGTAAGTGGATTGGCTACAACGAGCAGGTGACGGGTCTTAAATCGGCACAGGAAGCGAACACTTATCTGTTTGCGTTTGCTGATGGCATGTATACCAAAGTCAACAAAGTTCAGCTCCGTAATGATCCTGAAACCGGCAAACTGATCTATCACTCGACGGCTTGGTACAAGAATGGGAACCATCTTAAAGACCTTGAGAAGCAGGATATCTCTGGTGAAGGTGGTTTTGCGGGCGTCAATATTGACGGTGCTTACACCCTGTCAAATCTGACCGTTGAACACCAGCAATCTGTTACCGTCCATGCTGTTGAGGAAAAACTGGCTGAAGACCAATGGATGAATCATGGCGATGGCGTGCTGGTTAATGTAGCAGATGTCACATTGTCAAATGCTAAAATGGGTGGCTATGCGATTGACAGTAAGGGAGGCACCGCCGATGTACAGGTGGTGAAATCCAACCATAAATCGAACACTTATATCTATGCCAAGCGAATCGATAAATATACCAAAATTGTGGTTATTGAACTGAGGAACGATCCAAAAACAGGCATGCTGCAATATAACGCACAGGCTTGGCTCAGTTTGGAAGATCGCATGGCGAAACTGGCGAACGAAGATATTTCTTCTGCTAATGGCTATCAAGCCGTGCCGGCGGGTATCTATACTCTGAGCGATCTTCATTACAGTGCTAAGGCAGTACGTACAGCTTCAGGGCGCGTATCTGGCATGCACGAATACAGTGATCTGGCGTTATTCAAAGCGCCGACGAGCAGCGGTAAAAGTTCCGGTGATGTTCACTATACAGGCGCAGGTGGCGGTAACGTTATCCACTCCAACGTTACCCGTGGCAATGTCTACTTTAATGGGGCAGGCATCGCCAATGTGATTGAACATACTTCTGAGTTTGGTAACACGGAATTTAATGGCGGCGGAGCGGCGAACGTCATCGTCAAAAAAGGCAAAGAAGGCAACCTGACTTTCAACGGTGTCGGAATTGCCAACGTCATACTGCATCAAGGGTTGCGTGGTGACATGGACGTGAATGCCGGAGGAGCGGCCAATATACTGGTTCGCGTCGGTGATGGCCGCTATCTCGCTCATCTTTTGGCGGTCGGCAATATCTCCATTCACAAGGGCAACGGCAACAGCCGCATTTCAATGGGCGGTGGTTTCAATACCCACACCCAAATCGGTCATGGCGACGCATTCTGGTCTGGTGTCGGTGGCTTCAATGTCTTGACTCAAATGGGGAAAGGTCATGTTTCCTCCATTCTGCTGGGCGGTGCTAACGTCCTGACCAAAGTCGGTGAAGGCGATCTTGAATCCGCCATGTTAGGCGGCGCCAACATCATTACCCATATCAGCAATGATCGTGAAACGTCCAACACGAAAGCCATCGCACTGGGTGGTGCCAATGTCCTGACTAAAAAGGGCAAGGGAGACGTATTGTCTGTCATGGGCGGCGGTGCCAACGTGCTGACCCATGTTGGTGATGGCAAAACCACCGGTATCCTGCTGGGCGGCGTGAACATTCTGACCAAAGTCGGCAACGGCGATACCACGGGCATCATGTTGGGTCTTGGTAACATTCTGACTCATGTCGGCAATGGGCAGACGCTGGGCGTGATGGCGGCGGCGGGTAACATTTTCACCAAAGTGGGCGAGGGGACAACCATCGCGGCTATGGTGGGGGCAGGTAACATTTTCACTCACGTTGGTCAGGGAAATGCCTGGGCACTGATGGGGGGTATCGGGAATATTTTCACCAAAGTTGGCGATGGTGACGCACTGGCATTAATGCTGGCTGCCGGCAATGTGTTCACGCACGTTGGTGATGGTATGAGCGTGGCTTTGATGGTTGCCAAAGGCAACATTGCGACTAAAGTCGGTCATGGTGAAGTGCTTTCTGCCATGATTGGCGAGGGCAATATCCTTACCCAGATTGGTAACGGTGACACCTTTGCCGCCATGCTGGGTAAGGCGAACATTCTGACTAAAGTCGGCAATGGTCTGACAGCCGGGTTGATGGTGAGTGAAGCCAACATTTATACCCATGTGGGTGATGGAACCAGCATCGGCCTGTTTGTGGGTTCTGTCAACGTGATGACCAAAGTGGGTAATGGAACCACCCTTGCGGCCATGTTTGGCAAAGCTAATATCATGACGCATGTCGGCGACGGTTTGACTGGCGTCCTTGCATTGGGCAAAGCCAACATCATGACAAAAGTCGGCAACGATTTCATGGGGGTTGTTGCGGCTTCTGAGGCTAACGTGGTGACCCATGTTGGTGATGGTACTACAGCAGCCGTGCTGCTTGGTAAAGGCAACGTGTTGACCAAAGTGGGTGACGGAACCACCGTGAGTTTACTGATTTCTAAAATCGGCAATGTCATGACCCATCTGGGTGATGGAACCACCATCGGGTTCGCCAAGGGTGAAGCCAACATCATGACCAAGTTGGGTGATGGGTTGGGAATCAATGCCGTTTGGGGCAAGGCCAACATCATGACCCATATTGGCGAGGGTGATCGTTATAACTTTGCCAAAGGTGAAGCGAATATCATCACTAAAGTGGGTGATGGCCAGGAAGTTACCGTAGTGCAAGGTCAAGCCAACATTGTGACTCATGTGGGCAAGGGCGATGATTACACGGGTGCTTGGGGCAAGGCCAACGTGATCACCAAAGTGGGTGACGGACGTAATGTCGTACTTGCCAAAGGCGATGCCAATATTGTGACCCAGATTGGTAATGGAGACAGTTTCAATGCACTGTGGAGTCAGGGCAATGTTGTTACCAAAGTGGGTGATGGCATGCAAGTCACGGCAGCCAAAGGTAAGGGCAACATCACGACGACTGTAGGCAATGGCCTGAGTGTTACCACCGTTCACGGTGATTTGAATGTCAATACCAAAGTGGGTGATGGCGTTTCCGTCAATGTGGCCTGGGGCAAACTCAACGTCAATACCCGAGTGGGTGATGGCCTGAATGTTTCCGTCATGAAAGGTCAGGCAAATGCCAATATCCGTGTGGGTGACGGCTTAAACATTAACGCCTCTTATGCACGCAATAACGTGGCGATTCAGGTGGGTAATGGCGATTTTTATAGTCTTGCCGTTGCGGAAAGTAATACCGAGAGCAATAAGCTGGGTGCCTTATTTGACAACGTGAAGCAGACACTGCTTGGCGTGGCGGGCAGTAAGGGTATTAGCTATCTGGTTAATGGCGACGAAGCCAACACATCGGGAACTCATAAGGGACGCGGTGCCATTAATCTGCCCGAAGTTTCCGCGCTGAATGGTTTCCAGTTGACTGAAATGGAGCAGGTCAAATCTGATTTGCAGAATAGCCTGAAAGGTTCGGTGACGGGCGTTGATACCCCGGACACTGACAGTATCCAGAATACCTTGGGCAATGAAAAACGGTTGAGCTCTAATCAGTCGCGCAATCTCATTGTCAATGGAGACTTTGAGCAGGGCGCAGACGGCTGGCAATCCACCAATGGTATTGAAGCCTATTATGCTGCACAGTCCTATGGCCTCAGTAATGAGGGTCATGGCGAACGTGTCAGTGAGCTCGATGCTTATACCCATGCTGATAAGGATTCTAATACCAGTATTTATCAGGATATTAGTGATCTCACGGTGGGCGAATCCATCACGCTGAGTTTTGATTTTGCAAAACGCGCCGATATTTCTGCTGACAACGGTATGGAAGTACTGTGGAACGGAAAAACCGTGTTCTCAATTTCCGCAGGTAACGCGGAATGGCAGAATAAAACATTGTCATTAACCGCACAGGCGGGCAGCAACCGGCTGGAGTTTAAAGGCACAGGCACAAATGATGGTCTGGGCTACATTCTGGATAATGTCGTTGCCAAATCTGAGCTGCCAGACAGTGCCATTGCTGGCCATGTGCAGCAGGACACCGCCGCACAGAATGCGTTACAGGATAAAGAAAAAGCAGAAGCTGATCGCCAGCGTCTGGAACAGGAAAGGGATACACAACTGGCCGCCGTTTCTGGCTCTCGAGCGCAATTAGAAGCCACGGATCTGGAGGCTTTGAATGGGAATGGACAAGACCAGCGCGATGCAATAAATAATGAAGCCGAAGCTGTTACCGAAGAATTGGCGGAGAAAGTCAAAGGGCTGGCAACACTGGATAGCTACGGCAAGCATCATGGGAAATCCGGTGAACAGTGGCGTGCTCAATTTGCGGGTGGTTTGTTAGGGCAGGTTCAGACACAACTGAATCGTGCAGACGAAACAGCACAGCAGCAGTTGGATCGCTCACAGCGCGCGGCCTTAGAACGTTTTGGTGATCTCAAAGATGCGGTGGCTAAATCGGAAGCCGGGGTCAGCAAAGGCGAGCAACACCAGCAGCAGTCTCAAAAAGAGATTGAACAGACCCGCACTAATGCCGAATTCAGGAAGCAGCAAGCCTTAAGCCAAAAGAAACAGGCTGAACACGCTGAAAGTGACGCTAAGGCCGCAGTGCAGAAAGCTGAACAGCGTGGTCAACATGAAGTTTCTGAGGCAGTCAGCCAGACAGCACAGGTGCAATCTGATGCCAAAGCCGCAAAACAGAGTGATAACTACAAACCGAACCGCGCGGGTGCAGCAGGCAGTGGCTTGTCAGGCACTGCCTATGAGTCCCATGCCGCTGAAAACCAGCCTGAGCGGATAAAAACGGATAATCCTATCGGTTTTGCACCGAAAGATGAGACAAATACCGGGTTCAGTAAGGAATTACAATATCTGGATGAAGACCTCGACGAGCTGACTGAGGCAAAAGCAGCATTGAATCGCTTACAGATCAATGCAGCAAAACGCGGTAAAAGTACCGGGGCTACCCTGATATCGGCTTATACAGAAACGTCTGCCAGTCAGCCTGTCAGCAAGACCGCAGATGTGCCTACCGAATGGGTCAGAAACACGCCGAAAATTTCCGGTCTGGATCTCAGTGGCCTGCAAGCGCTGGGTGAAACCCATGTTCAGCAGGGATCTACTGATGCACCCGAAGCGCCTGCCACTGCCATAAGAGCACAAAAAGTTGCAGATGTTTACCGTTGGCTGGACAGTGACAACAATATTGCCACAGATACCTATATTCCGGTGCCTGGGTTTGATCGCGGTGATGCTGATATTCCCGATAACATCAGACAGAGGTTGGTGACCTTTGTTGAGGGATACCTTGAGGGGACTGACAATAATGTGCCGAAAGAGCAAGTCGCTCCGCTGGCGAAACTGTTCGTTGATGCCACGATTGATTGTAACTGGGATAAGCGTGTCGAATTCGTCTCTAAGCTGGAACAATATGGCTATAGTTTTGAGCCTGTCCATGGTGATAAAAGCATCGTGTCGTTCTGGTCTGGCAAAAACTTCAAGCAATACCGCAATGTTCTTGATGCCGTGCAGACCGACGGCAAGAAAGTGGTCTACGATATTGATGTGAAAGGCAACTCTTTTGCCATCGAACTGAACAAAACCCTGATGCGTTGGGGCAACGTATATCTCGATTCTGACAATGCCGAACATAACGCATTACAAACGGCCATTAATGCTTCGGCACGGAGCAACACCGGGTTCTGGAGCTCCCTCTATGCCACCGGATCTCGTGATGACGTGTATGTCATTGCAGAAGGGGGATTGCGTCTTGGCAACTATTTCTGGAATGTTGAACTGCCGGTACTACGTCAATTGCAGCGTGAAGGGCTGGTGGGCGAAATCCGTCTGCTGGATAAACCTGCCCGTGAATATCAGGGCGCAGCACCTGAAACTATTGGCCGCAGGCTGACGGAAGCCGGCGTTTCTGTGAAGGCACGTTTTGATTCTCTCAGCATTGGAGAACAGGAAAGACTACTTACGCTGAATCCGGCAGGGTATAAGCCCGATACACTGATTGATCTCGACATAAAACTGAGCGCCATCGACAACATGTTGAATCAGGCATTGCCATTCTACGGACTGCGGACAGAGCGCAACCTGCTGGTACGTGAAGCTGATGATGAAGGCTTTGAAGTGCGCCGGTGGCCGGGTCATGACGGTGATGATTTCAAGACGATCATGGTGGAAGATGCGGAAGATCCGGCTCAGATCAAGGCTATTGAGCGTTTCATCCTCGCCAACTACGACGATTACGGAAAACTGCCGGATGCCTTGTATTTGGTGGCAGACCAGATTGTTTCCCACGAGCAGGGGCGTACCCGTATCGTGGCTAAAAAAGTGGATGGCAGTTGGAACTACAAGCCGAAGACTGACTTGATGTCTGTCAGTGAGTTTAAGGATGCGGCTTCCGTTAAGGGTAAAATCCTTGGTGACAGTTACCGCAACGTACTGGAAGCGCTCGGCAGTTACGAAAAAGCCCTGCAAAACGGTGCAGACTATGACTTGGATGCCGTGGAAAAACTCATCAGCCTGCACCAGCAAGTTGAAGGCTATCTATTAGGGCATCCTGATTCAAAACGCTTACCCGCCATGACAAACCTGCTATCACAAATCAATGTGCGCATGGAAGAATCGCGGGTACTGGCGGAACCTACGCTGACAAGTACGGGCAAGGGCAGTTTCAGTGAGTTGTATAACAAACTCGGCAATGCCAATCTCAAAGATTCGAAGCATCTTTATATTGATGAACAGGGTGATTTTGTTACCCGTGGTAAATCCAATATTCAGCTAGTGATGAAAGCGGAAGAGACGGAAAAAGCGGTCAGGCAGATCAAAGTAGCTGTCACCAGAGAATATGGTCAGGAAGTGGCAGAAACCGTCTTCTCAAACCTGAAACCCCAAGATTTGTCGAAAGATGGCAACGGCATCGATGTGTCTGGCTTGAGAAAGGTGCATCAGGCAATTGAACAGCAACTGTCTCCGGTCAGTGCCACTCTGTTTGTCTGGAAACCGAGCGATCACAGCCGACTGGGACATGCCGCCCTGCAAATTGGGCAAGGACGTATTCAGGTTAGCGCAGAAGATGCCGGAGGCTTCAATGAGAAAAACTATGTGAGCTGGTGGCCGAAAGGCGGTAAATCGACCAGTCCTGGACACATTTTTAATGTTTCCACGGCAGAAAATCCAGACGTGAGGTTACGTTGGCGTGATCTCAGCCAGCCGGCTTCTCAGAATGAGACGCTGAAATTTGATGTCGGCTCTGAAGAAGGGGATAACTTTGGCTTGAAGGATGGTACATACAAGCTGGAGAAATTTATTGAAAAACTACAGGCTGCCAAAGGCGTTGATGCAAAATTCGAGGATATCAGCGAGGGCTTTGCCATGTCTGCGCTGGCTAACCCTAACCTGCTTAAATCAGCCGGTATACCTGAGCATATTTCCCGACCGTTTATCGAACAATGGGAAAATGGCAACATTGACATGCAGGACATTGGCCGAGATTTTGCCGAAGCACTGCGGACAGCCGCGAAACAGAAAATCACGCCTGAGCTAACTGAAAAACGCATCACTAATATCGTTCGTCAGTTTGCCGAACGTGAATTGAGCGACATTCAGGATTTCAAGGCCAGCGAAGCCGATCAGGGACGTGTATTCCGCATCAATCTGGCAGGCTTGGATGCCGCGGCAATGCAGGCAGAATGGAACAAAATTAGCCAGAACCCTGATGCCCGCTATCAAATATTGAACAGTAACTGTTCAAGTATCGTAGCCAAAGTGCTCAAGGCAGGTGGAGCCGATAAAGTGATCGGTCATACATGGCGGCCAAACTTTGGTATCTGGACCCCAACCGAATTATTCAATTATGCGCAGAAACTGCAAGAAGCGCAGATTGAGAGAATAGCCAATAAGCCGAAACGCATTGTTGGTGAAGATCTGGAAGCGCTGAACCAGCAGGCTAAAAAAGACAACGTGCTGGAAAAAGTTGCCATTGACAACGACGGCAAACCACCGCGTGACAGAGAACCCTTCAATCCAGTAACCCGCTTCCTGAACAATGAGCTTTACGGCGCTAAGGAAGATCGCCGCAATGTGCATGGTTACACTCAAACGGCGCTGGACACGGCTGTGACCAACGGCACGGCGGATAAAGTCACGTTACGGGGCGACGCTGGGCGTCTGACCGGCTATTACCATCAGGGCGAACAGAAGCCTGATGTAGCAACCGAACCGAATGCAGCGAAAAAAGTAGTCCTGTTCATTCATGGTTCTGGCTCCTCTGCGGAAGAACAAGCCAGTGTCATCCAGAACCAATACCAGAAACAGGGTATCGATATGCTCGCGGTGAACATGCGAGGTTATGGTTCCAGTGATGGTCGTCCGAGCGAAAAAGGGCTGTATCATGATGCCCGCACGATGTTCCGTTATTTGGTCAATGATCGTGGCGTCAGGCCGGAAAATATCATTATTCATGGCTATTCTATGGGTGGGCCAATTGCGGCTAATCTTGCCCGTTATGCCGAACGGAACGGACAAACCGTTTCTGGCTTGCTGCTCGATAGACCAATGCCAAGTATGACCAAAGCGATTACTGCTCACGAAGTGCCAAACCCAGCAGGAATGACGGGCGTACTGGCAAAATCGGTCAATGGCCAGTTCTCAGTAGAGAAAAACCTGCAGGGGATCTCGAAGCAAACCCCAATCATGTTGCTGACCGATAATGAAGGTTTGGGTGAAGCGGGAGAAAAACTGCGCGCTAAACTGGTTATTGATGGCTATCAGGTATCGGGTGAACATACCTTCTATGGTCATGAGGCCAGCAGCCGCTTGATGAACCAATATGCTGAACAGATTGTGACAGGTTTGTTTGATGTGAAGCGTCAGCCGGATGAATCAACGGCACTTAAAGGTATCAAGAGTGATCTGAAGCGCTATGGTGAAGCGCTGGAACCTCAGAAAGGTGCACCGGGTAAAACGAAAGATATCCGTGCGACGCAAGACTTCCTTACCGGTTATCAGCAAGGGCATGCAGAGCAGACCGTTGATGGTTTCCGTTCAGACATGAACATCAAACAACTGGTGGATCTGCTGGTTAAAGGTAACTGGACAGCAGAACAAAAAGGCTCACTGGCTTGGGAAATTGAGAGCAGAGCCTTGAAGATTACCTTCCAGCCTCAGGCTGAGAAGCATAATCGGCTGTTCAATGACGTTGTTTCGGCCGGGGTTGCTGACACCAAGGCGAACAAGCATCTTGCACCACAATTACTGTTATTGAACCTGTCGAATGACGGTTTTGGCGGGCGTTGTGACCCATTGTCAAAACTGGTTCTGGTTGCGAAACAGCTGGAAAACAATGGTCAGGATGGCGTTGCCCGTAAACTGTTGGAAAAAATGTATTCTGCGGCTGCAGTACTTAGCAATCCAGAGCTGTATTCAGACACTGAACGCGGCAATGCCAGTAAATTATTGGGTTCTCTGGCTGCTCTTCATGCCCGGAACCCGATGCATGACATTTCTATGAAGGTGTGGCAGGAGAAGCTGGAAGGTAAGCAGGCCTTGACCGTCAATGGCGTGATTGGGAAAGTGACTGCCGCAAATGCGGATGGCAAACCCGTTCTGCTTGAGTTGGATGCACCAGGCCATGCGATGGCTGCATGGGCGAAAGGCAGTGGTGAGAATCGCGTTTATGGTTTCTACGATCCGAACGCAGGTATTGTCGAATTTTCGTCTGCGGAGAAATTTGGTGATTACCTTACTCGCTTCTTCGGCAAATCTGGCCTGAACATGGAGCAAAGCTACAAACTGCCAAAAAATGACGCGGGTGAAATTACCTTCAACCGTGTAGTTGTGATGGATGGCAGCGTACTGGCAACTTACAGCCCGACACGGGCTGACAAGACCACCATGCAGGGTATCCTTGATCTGAATATCTTTGATGAGACGCCAATAAAAGCCCATTCAGGTGTGGAAATTACCCATGAGGTGAAAGTACCACTCAAGGACAATCTCCCGGAAGGCGTTGACCGTGTGGTTAACAACGAGAATGTCGAATATTGGGAACCGGCTTTTGTCAAACCGCAGGCAGAAGGGGGTGACAGTCGCTTTAACGGTCAGGTCATCATCCAGACGGAAAATGATCCCGTCGCGGCCAAGGCTGCCGCACGCTTGGCCGGTAAGCACCCAGACTCCAGTGTGATTGTGCAACTTGATGCTAATGGTCAATATCGGGTGGTGTATGGTGATCCTGCGACGCTGTCTGGCAAACTGCGCTGGCAGATCGTCGGACATGGACGTGATGAATCAGTACAGAATCACACTCGCATGAGTGGCTACAGTGCCGATGAACTTGCGTTGAAACTGAAACAGTTCCGTACCGACTTCAAGCAGGCCGGCTCGCCTGATCATATCAGTCTTGTCGGCTGCTCTTTGATCAGCGATGACAAACGCGATGGCTTTGCCCGTCACTTTATTTCAGAGTTGGATAAGCAGGGCATCCGAACCACGGTATCTGCCCGCAGCAGTGAAGTTGCGGTAGACAGCATTGGCCGTAAATTCACGCGTAATGCCGAAGAACAGTGGGTTCACAAACTCGTGGATAACAAGATTGTGCTGGGCTGGAATGACAAGGGAGAGCTGGAAACCCACGCTGAACGGATCCGCAGGGGTATCTCTGAAAGCGACATTAACTTGTCCCGTATCGGTCACATGGATACTGATGTGAAAGCGAAAGGTGCGATTGCAGAAAATACAGAAACATTCCACGCCCCGGAACAGCACAAGAAGGTGAATGATGATTCATCGGCCACGTCACCGGCGAAGTCATCCAACAACAAACTGAGCTATTCCGGCAATATTCAGGTACAAGCGGGTGATGGCGAATTTACCGCCATCAACTGGGGAACGACCAACGTCGGTATCAAAGTCGGTACAGGTGGCTTCAAGTCACTGGCCTTTGGTGATAACAACGTTATGGTTCACATGGGTAACGGTGATAGCAAACACAGCGTCAATATTGCTGGTTATCAGGCACTGGAAGGTGCGCAATTCTTTATGGGTAACCGGAACGTCAGCTTCAATAAGGGGCGTAGCAACGATCTGATCGTGATGATGGATAAATCCATTCCAACCCCTCCGTTGATCAATCCATTTGATGGGGCTTCCCGTATTTCTGATGTCTTGCAAGGCATTGCCGGCTCCTTTGATTCACCAGATTGGCTGAGCGCCCAAGATCAGCAGTGGACACTGGAGAGCGCGAAAAAATACGTCAGCGACCTGTCAGGTCTCGATCTGACCAGCAGTGTTGATTACAACCCGCTGACCGATCTCGATGCGGAGAATGAACGAAGCAGTCGTGGCCTGAAAAGTGATATCGAAACCACACTGAACAAGAAATACAATCAGTGGTTGGGCAGGAAGGGTAATACTCGTGAAATGGGCAACGTCAGTCGGGCGGATAAATTCCGTCAGGCGAATGAAAAACTGGCCTTTAACTTCGCCGTTGGCGGGCAGGGTGCCGATATTCAGGTAACGACGGGTAACTGGAACTTTATGTTTGGTGACAATATCCAATCGATCTTGGATACCAACTTGGGTTCACTGTTTGGCCTGATGACACAGGAATACACGTCCACGGGCATGGCTAAAACTACGTTTACTTTCAGCCCGACGGACTTACCACGTCAGCTTAAAAACAAGCTGCTCGGCAATCTGGCGGGTGTCAGTGCAGATACGACACTGGCAGATATCTTTGGTGTTGATTACACCGCGGATGGCCATATTGTTTCCCGTTCCAATCAATCGGTTGATGGCGTTGCAATTCTGCGTGAAATGCTGGAAGTGATCGGTGAATTCAGCGGCGATCAACTACAGGCATTTACTGATCCGGCAAAACTGCTCGGCAGCTTGGAAGCCGGGCTGAATATGGGGGCAGATGGCGTTAAATCTTTTGCGGAAAGCCACGGCCTGAAAGCAAAAGCGCCTGATGAAAACAAAGAGGGACATGTATCAATCAGTGAAAAGGGTAAACCTGTTCAGGAAGCTGAAGAATTACCGTCAGATCGTGCCTTTGGCTTTAACCTGCCAAGCCTGTTCACCACCTTGTTCAAGCAGGATAAGCAGGTTGAGATGGCATCACTGGTCGCTGATCTGAAAGAGAATCTGACCGCCGATTTGCTGAATATGCAGGACAAAACGTTTGACTTCCTGCGTAACAGCGGCCATCTGCAAGGTGACGGTGATATGCATGTCTCTCTCGGTAACTACAACTTTAACTGGGGCGGAGACGGCAAAGACCTTGGCGCTTATCTGGGGGATAACAACAACTTCTGGGGCGGTCGTGGTGATGACGTCTATTACTCCGTAGGAACCTCCAATATCTTCACCGGTGGTGAAGGTAATGATATGGGTGTCCTGATGGGGCGTGAGAACATGATGTTTGGTGGTGCGGGCAATGATGTTGCCGTACTGGCCGGACGCATTAACTACGCTTACATGGGCGACGGTGATGATCAGGTCTTTGTCTTCGGTGAAGGCGGTGTGATTGATGGCGGCAAAGGGCGCGACTATATCGTGGCTTCCGGTAACTTCAATAACATCCTTGCAGGAGAAGGGCAGGATTATGTTGTTGCCATTGGTAACAACAATCAGGTGGGTTTGGGAGAAGGCAACGATTTTGCCACCGTATTCGGCAACTATAACAACATTGATGGCAACGCCGGCAATAACGCGATCAAACTGATGGGCTATCACGCGGCGATCAATGGCGGTACGGGCGACGATCATCTGATTGCCGATGTGGTCTCCAAGTTCAGCCAATTGAACGGCGGCGATGGCGATGACCTGCTGGTACTGGGCGGGTACCAAAACCACTTCAAGGGTGGCACGGGCGTCAATAGCTTTGTGGTCAGCGGGGCGGTGATTGACAACGTGGTTGAAGATATCAAACGCGGCGACAAGATCATTTTCAACAACCCCAACTGGCAAAAGCTGTGGTTCCAGCGCAGCGGTTACGATCTGGTTCTGCTGACTGGCCGTGATGTGACAGACACCTCGGCACAAGGGAAGTTTGAGGCGATGGGTTCTGTGACCTTCAACGATTACTTCAATGGCAACCGTGCGGATATTGTCACCCAAATGGGAGACAAAGATGCACAGGGTGAACGTGAATATACGGCACTCTCTGCCAATTCGGTGGATTCGTTGGTTCAGGCGATGAGCGGGTTTGCGCCAAATATGGGCGACACCGGCTTTATTGATACACTTGATAGTCAGACGAAATCGACGATTTTGACCGCTTGGGCGGACACCACAAGCGGAAAATCCAAACTGGCCTAATGGCCGGAAAGGGTTTTTAAGCAGTAATCTTCATTAAATATAATGGCTCACGAAAGTGGGCCATTTCAGACTGTTTTATTTATTCTTAAAATTAATGGAGGATATTTATTAAAATTGACACATAAATCCAACTTCCCAACTATTGTTCTGGTGATTATCCCAGAATCCGGGAGGATAGCGCTCAATATCACTTTCCATTATCATCGGTTTTCGCCATTCAAAATGTTTTAATCCCGCTTTATTGGCGGCATTTTCATAATCTTCATGACTCCAGCAATAGAAAATAAGAGGGCTTGGAGGATTGGTGATAAATTCCGCTTCATGGCGGAACCCGTTTTTCCACGGAGTTTCGCTGATAAACTTAACCTGATAGTTACTGTAGTCATGATTATCCAATTGAAAGTCTGGTTCAATTTCATTGATTAACTTAAGATGTGTCTTTTATTTCCATTATCGAGCCCTTTTTTTAATAAATGGGGGGTAGATTCACATAATGCTCTGCAATAGGCTTATAGGAAGAATTTTTTATTTTCATTAGCCAAATCTCTATTAAATAATTTGGCTATTTGGTTGCTTGCTATGCAAGCTAAATATAATGAGAAAATCCCCCGTAATTTTACGGAGGATTATTTTGTTAAAGTTGACAAACAAGCGCTGTATCAAGACAGTTACGTTGATAATCATCCCAAAAACCCGGGGGTTGCTTCTCAATATCACGTTCCTGCAACATGGGTTTATGCCATTCAAAATGTTTTAAACCCGCTTCATTGATTGCAGCAGCATACTGTTCGCGGCTCCAGCGATACATTGTAAAAGGGCTGGGAGGAGTGGTAATGAATTCAGCCTTCAAAAGCGTTGTATCTTTTACGGGTTCTTCACTAAGAATTTTTATGAAATAATTTTCATAGTTCCCTTTTTCTAGCCGATAATCAGGTTCGAATGTATAAGCTATGAGTTTGCCGGAAGGTTTAAGATGGTCGGCAACAACACGGAACATCGTTTTAAGGTCTTCAAATGACTCGGCGTGACAAAATAACCAGGCTGCAACGATGAGATCAAATTTCCCAAATGATTCCATCTTGCAGACATTTCTAATATGAAATTCTATGTCATCTTGATATTGCCGTGATTTATTTTTGGCTATTTGTATCATTTTATCTGATATGTCAACACCAATAACGTTTGAAGCGCCAAGTTTTTTGAATTTACGACTAAAAAGACCATATCCACATGCTAAATCTAACACGGACTTTCCTTGTACTTCACCGGCCAAATGCATGATAGTCTGAATTTCCACGTCGATATGAGGACTTGAGTCTGAAAAATTTTCGTAGAGATGTGCAATAGGATTATATAAGATATTATCTGTCATTATTTGTTCTCCTTAATTACATTCAAGGTGTTATTTCTTTCTGTGGGATTTGTTATTTAGTATTGATGTAATATTTAATGATGGTTTCTCTGTTGTATATATTAAAGTACCAATAAAGAATTTTATATAATTATTTTTGTTGATTACCATTAAATTAACAACTATAAAATAAAAATATCAGGTGAGGTGATAATTATTGGAGGCATAGATGCAAAGAAAGCTTGAAATATGTCATCTGTTATTCGAGTGATAAATATTTAATTTATTATTATAATTCTGGAGCGCCTAAAATAGGATTTCCTGATATGACTCCAGTTTTACGCCTGGAAATTTATATTTGGTGAAGGAGATTATGAAGCTGTAAATATTAATTATTATGAAATGATATCAATGTTTGATATATTCTAGTGAGATATTGATTTTTATATAAAATTAATTATCTTTAAAAATAAACATTGAATCTACATAGAAATTTAGTGGATTTAACGTTAACATTAGTAATGTCAATAAATTTAGCGTGTAATTTCAATATGATAATAGGTAAATTTAATATACTAAAAATGTAATTAATGATAAAAATGAGCCTATTTAATATATATTTTTTACTTGGTTTTTTATAGTAAGTGAAATATTATTATGCTGAAAATGAATAATTCATGGGTTCATGTCGAATCTGAAAAGAGAGGAAATCAAATGTCAAAGGGATATTTTTTAACAGTCAGCGATAAAACAACTTGTGGTGGTGAAATTCTTACGGGAACCAGCAACATTAAATTTTATGGGCGACAGGCTGCAATTGAAGGCTCCACTGTTACCTGTGGGAGATACTCAGGAAATTATGTCATTGTGGGAGGAGTGGGTTCTTTTTTAGATAAAGGAACGAAACTGGCAGGGACTTTGGATAGTCAAAGTACTTGTCCCTGTAATGCTAGTCTTATTTGCTCCATTCCTGATAGCTATCAGAAATAGAGCAATTTCTCTGGCTTATACTACTGAGGTAAATCTATTTTATCGCGTATTTTTTGATTTTTTTGGAGAAATCATAAATAAATCGCTATAGCCAGAGAAATTTCACTAGTATCATTTGTTAAAACAATTTTTTATTGGGGGAATACTCAAGTTAAATGGACAATGTTCATTCGAGATTAAAGAGTAGGACATTGTCCTAATTAACCATTTAGCAAGCTATTTTGATAAAACTAGTACACAGTAGGACTAATAATATCGGTCAGTTGCGGGTTTGATTCTTCTGCCATTATCAGTGACATAACTGTCAAAAATCTTGATGTAACTATCAGCAAAAATATAAAAGGAATCTTGTACACCTTCTTTCAGTATTGCCATGACAAAACCGCGCTCATCAGTGCGATCCCATGATTCACCACTGCCAGGTGATACCGTAAACCGACCCGTTTGTCCATCATCACCCCATTTATTAACAGAAACTATGATATTACTTTGTGTATTATTTATTATCTTCATGATTCCTCCTGTAGTGATTTATTCAATATAATATATTTACCGATATTATTATATTAAGGTTAAGTTTATATTTTTAAATATATTGTTACTGATTGATGATAAATTTAATTAGTTTTTGTGATTCATGCAATAATAATAAAAAATAATATCATGATATGAATAATATAATAATCGTCATATGAAAATATTTAATTTTATTAATATTTGGATTGGTTGATTATATTTATTTTTATTGTTGTTTTATATAAACAATTATCATTTAATAATTTTATTATGTAATAACTATTTTTCATTATACGCCATTGTTAAATTATCGTTTAATTTATGTGGAGATGAAGTTAAATAATCTATTTTCCATAAAAATATAAAGTGATTATTTTATCTGTTACTGTTTTTTAATTAAACTAAATTATTTTGTAATAATTTTTATTATATATACTTTGATGTTCTATCTACTATATAAAAATAGATAATTGTCTGATTTTTTATGATTGTTTTTATATAATGCGACAGGAGTATTTATCTATGGAATTCTATCTAAATAGAGTTATTAGATTTTTTATTGCATTATTTATTTTATTATTATCATCTTTCGTTCTAAATGCTTTTGCAGGAAATGAAGCACCTTATGCACAGTATATAAAAAAGACAAATTTTGTTATTCCCTGACATCAAAAGGGAATTTGATTTTATTATCAGTCCACATAGAGTGTGGACTGATACTGTAATTATTTTTTTGCTAAAAAACGATGAATTGCCCTGAGTACCGCTTCAGGTTTTTCCGCATGTACCCAGTGCCCGCAACCCGCTATAACCCATGCTGTCGCCTGAGGAAATTGGCGCATGATATCTTCGCGGTAGGCTTCGGTAATGTAATCCGAATTTCCGCCACGAATAAACAGCGCTGGTTTGGGCCATGCAGGAATCGCTTCCCAGCCGATAATTTTTTCATATTCTTTTTGCAAAACCGGTAGGTTGAATTTCCATTCTCCTTGACGGAATGATTTCAGCAGAAATTGAATCACGCCATCCTCATGAATATCCTTCCGCATAACTTCCGTCGCAGCCTGCCGAGTCTGAGCACCTGCTTCCGTGACTTGGTTTAGTGCAGCAAAAATGCTGTCGTGATGGCGAGTCAGGTAAGTCACTGGCGCTATATCGATAACCACGATTTGTTCAATACGCTCCGGCGCAACCGCCGTGATGGTCATGGCAATTTTACCTCCCATTGAATGCCCGATAATAATGGCTTTTGCCACATTCAGCTCATCAAGGAGAGATAAAACATCTTGTGCCATATCGCGGTAATCCATGTTTTCCATCTGCGGAGAAATACCGTGGTTACGCACATCAATCTGAATGACCGGATAATGTTGCTGCAAATCACGCCCCAATATCCCCAAATTGCTCAAATCGCCAAAAAGCCCATGAATCAAGACAATAGGGGTTGATGACTGTGGATTTTCCGGCGTGTGAAAATGATAATTTAATTGATTATTTGAGTTCATAGTCTGCCTGAATTTAATGTCATTGATACAACGTTTAATATCGTGATGTTTAATACCATGACAGGTCGGCAGTGACAAACTAAATGGCATAAAATGACTGTAACTGGTTGATTTATTTTAGAGGAAAAGACAAGTTTTTTTTGTTTCTTAATTTCAGAAAGAATCACTTTAAGTTATTGAAAGTTTAATTGTTTTGTTTTGCTGTATTATATCTTATAATCTCAGAATAATTTTTTCATTAAGAACAGTACTGGATAGAAATGAAAACGATAGAAGTTGATGAAGACCTTTACCGCTTTATTGCAAGCCAAACCCTGCATATCGGTGAAAGTGCATCTGATATTTTGCGGCGCATATTGAAAGTGGATGCCGGGCAGCCAGTACAAACTACACCGCCTGCCAGAGAATCTGTCTCTGTCAGCAAAGTGCCGGCTGCACGCTCCCGTGATGTTGTTCGCGTTGTTCGTGAATTATTGCTTTCTGACGAGTATGCTGAAAAGAAAAAATCCGTTGAGCGTTTCATGTCGATTCTGTCCACTCTGTACAGTTTGAACAGCGAAAGCTTTGCGAAAACAACAGAAGCCATGCATGGCCGTACCCGTACCTATTTTGCGGGAGATGAGCAAACTCTACTGGCCAGTGGTAATCACACCAAGCCACGTCATATCCCTGGCACACCTTTCTGGGTTATCACTAATACCAATACCGACCGTAAACGCAGCATGGTTGAACACGTTATGCAGGATATGAAATTTCCGGCAAATGTGATTGAAAGAGTGTGTGGCACTATTTAACTGAACTCGATCAGTTAACTGATTTAAACCGCTGAATTGATTAAACTGCACTGGCGAATAAGCCAGTGTAGCCTTTCAGGAGAAATAAAGTGGCAACTCATCCAAGAGCGGGGCAGCCTGCCCAGCAGCATGATTTAATCAATATTGCACAGCTCACATCCCAGTATTACACCCTACAGCCCCATCCCGAAAATCCGGCTCATCAGGTCAAATTTGGCACTTCCGGTCATCGTGGCAGTTCTGGCCGCAACAGCTTTAATGAAGCGCATATTCTGGCAATTTCTCAGGCGATAGTGGAAGTCCGTGCACAGCAGGGGATTACTGGCCCATGCTATGTAGGCAAAGATACCCACGCACTGTCTGAAGCAGCTTTCATTTCTGTGCTGGAAGTCCTGACCGCGAATGGTGTGGAGGTGATTGTGCAGGAAAATAATGGTTTTACACCGACTCCTGCTATTTCCCACGCTATTTTGTGCTACAACCGTCAGGGGAAAAACCGGGCGGATGGGATTGTGATTACGCCATCCCATAACCCGCCAGAAGACGGCGGTATTAAATATAATCCTTCTAATGGCGGGCCTGCCGATACTGATTTAACTTCAATCATTGAAAAGCGTGCCAACGCATTGCTGGCGAATGACCTGAACGGGGTTAAGCGTCTGCCTTATGAGCGGGTACTGAAGAGTGAATATCTGCATCCACAGGATTTGGTTGATCCTTATGTGACATCCTTGGGGGATGTTGTGGATATGGCGGCCATACAGCAGGCAGGGTTGAAAATCGGTATTGATCCGTTGGGTGGTTCAGGTATTGCTTACTGGCAGCGGATCGGTGAGTACTACAATCTCGATTTAACGCTGGTCAATGATAAGGTCGATCAGACATTCCGTTTTATGACGCTGGATCATGACGGTGTGATCCGCATGGACTGTTCATCACGCTGGGCGATGGCGGGTCTGCTGGAGCTGCGCGGTAAGTTTGATTTAGCCTTTGCTAATGACCCTGATTACGACCGCCACGGGATTATCACTCCAGCCGGTTTGATGAATCCCAACCATTATCTGGCAACGGCTGTGGATTATTTATTCCGTCACCGTCCACAATGGTCTGAAAAAGTTGCTGTGGGCAAAACTTTAGTTTCCAGTGCCATGATCGATCGCGTAGTCGCGGATCTGGGACGCGAGCTGCTGGAAGTGCCTGTCGGTTTTAAATGGTTTGTCGATGGGTTATATCGAGGCGAGCTGGGCTTTGGTGGTGAAGAGAGTGCTGGCGCCTCCTTCCTGCGTTTTGACGGTACGCCGTGGTCAACGGATAAAGACGGTATTATCCTCTGCCTGTTAGCGGCGGAAATGACGGCGACTACCGGAGAGAATCCGCAGCAGCGCTATGACAAACTGGCTGCACGTTTCGGTACGCCAAGTTATAGCCGTATTCAGGCTCCGGCGAGCCATCAGCAGAAAGCCTTGCTGTCCAAACTGTCACCGGAAATGGTCAAGGCGAACACACTGGCCGGCGATCCCATCACTGCACGCCTGACTACCGCTTCCGGTAATGGTGCTTCTATTGGTGGCTTAAAGGTGATGAGCGACAACGGCTGGTTTGCCGCTCGTCCTTCAGGTACGGAAGAAGCCTACAAAATTTACTGTGAAAGTTTCCTCGGCGCAGAACATCGCGAGAAGATTGAGCAGGAAGCGCTGGAAATTGTCAATCAGGTGTTTACCGCCGGTTGATTGATTATCTGAAGAGATTATAAAAGCCGTAGCAATAGACTGTTGCTGCGGCTTTTTGCTTCCGGCGAGTGGGGTTATCCCAAAGCGACCATTAAAGCCCCCGCAGTAAAACTCCGCCTATTTTCTCCTCCCTCCCTTTATAACCCAAGGAGGATGCCTAATCGTTTGAGACAGCATTTAATATCTAATCTCATTTTTTCAACCCTAAAATAGTCGATGCTCTCTTGCTATTAAAAGGTCTGGCTATGGAATCTCAGTTTTGGAAAAAGGCTTACCTGATCCTATTAAGCAGTTTATTTTTTCTACTACTCACTAGCTGTGATAACAAAAATAATTTACCCAAAATCACCGAGGAACCGATGGCTTATATTCCGAATAACATACCTGCTAAAGTCACCACTGCTGACGATCTTCAGGCTTCAGCACATTGGGTCGATAAACGGACACTATTATGGCCAGAGGGAGCAGATAAGCCTCATGTCCGTTTATATTATAACCGACATAACAAGGTAGAGGCGAATGACGAAGGAAATTTCACCGATAGTTATCTGGCGCTAACACCGACAACTCTGAGCAAAAAGACAGCCGAAAGATTTCCTCATCTGGCGGAGTTACCCGCATTCCATCTGCCAGAGAACACGGATGTTGATCGGCTGATTACCGGTGATCTGGTGGCATTGGCGACCAATGAAGAAGGCTTGTTATTATCGGCAACTCAAGTACAAATTGCTGGTGTGCTGGACGACCGCTTTGCCGGCATCGCAGAAACACTGGAGTATGGCGCACTGATAAACGACACGGAGGTGACTTTCCGCCTGTGGGCGCCGACGGCTCAAAATGTGGGTCTGGTTATTTATAATGAAGATAAACAGGCCATCGCCAATCATACAATGAATCGCGATGCGGAGAGTGGCTCTTGGTCATGGCAGGGTGATACGAATTTGATCGGGGCTTACTACCGCTATGCTTTAACCGTGTATCATCCGTATTCCCGCAAGGTGGAACGCTATGAGGTTACCGATCCCTATTCTCATAGCCTGTCTACGAATTCGGAATATAGCCAGGTCATCAATCTGGATGACGAAGCCCTTAAGCCACAAAACTGGGATGACCTGAGCATGCCGCATCCGCAGAAGACACCGGCGGATATTGCGCGTATGACCCTCTATGAAGCGCATATCCGGGATCTCTCCGTTGCGGACAGCACAGTACCACAAGCTTGGCGTGGTAAGTATCTGGCTCTCACGGCTAACAGCAGCGATATGTTCAAACACCTAAAGGCATTGAGTCAGGCCGGAATGACTCATATAGAGCTGTTGCCCGTGTTTGATATCGCTTCTATTAATGAATTTAGTCATAACGTGGTTGATCTTAATCAGCCCTTCAATCGGTTATGTCAAGTCAACACAACGGTGAAAAATAGCCGCTTCGCTGATTATTGCAACCGTTCCCTGACCGTGAGGGAAGTATTGCAGGCGTTACAACGCGGTGACAGTGCCAGCAATCCGCAAGTACAAGAGTTAAACGAAATGATTGCAGAAACCGACTCCTATAACTGGGGCTACGATCCGTTCCATTACTCAGTACCGGAAGGCTCTTATGCCACTCATGCAGAAGGCTCAGTGCGTATTAAAGAGTTTCGTGCCATGGTTCAGGCCATCAAGCAGCAACTGGGGATGAATGTGATCATGGATGTCGCGTATAACCATACTAATGCCGCTGGCCCTGCACATCGAACTTCGGTGCTGGATAAAGTCGTGCCTTGGTATTACCACCGTTTGGATGAAATTACGGGCAATGTTGAAAATAATACCTGTTGCTCTGATACCGCACCCGAACACCGGATGTTCTCCAAGCTTATCGAAGACTCATTAGTGACTTGGGTTAAGCACTATAAGATAGATGCGTTCCGCTTTGATTTAATGGGCTACCATCCTAAGGCTCAGATTGTCTCGGCGCTGGCAAAAGTCCGCACAATTAATCCCTCGGTCTATTTTTTCGGTGAGGGTTGGAATTCCGGGCAGGACGATCGGTTCGAAACGGCTTCACAGATTAATCTTAAAGGCTCTGGTATTGGTACTTTCTCGGATCGATTGCGGGATTCGGTACGCGGTGGCGGGCCGTTTGATTCTGCTGATAATATTCGTATTAATCAGGGAATGGGTAACGGTGCAGGAACATTACCTAACGAAATTGCCGTATTAGATGCGAATGAAGCTCGTCATTTGGCGGATCTGGTCCGTCTAGGGATGGCGGGTAATCTGGCTGACTTTGTCATGATCGATAAAGATGGGAAAGTGAAAGCGGGTCGGGAAATTAACTACAAAGGTGTCGCTGCGGGTTATGCCGCTGATCCCATTGAAGTGATTAATTATGTCTCTAAGCACGATAATCAGACATTATGGGACATCATCAGCTACAAAGCTGCTTATCAGGCGGATCTGGCGACAAGGCTTCGTATGCAGGCCATTTCTCTTTCCACAGTACTCCTCGGGCAAGGGCTGGCTTTCGATCAGCAAGGGTCGGAATTACTACGCTCAAAATCGTTTACTCGTGATTCTTATAATGCAGGCGATTGGTTTAACCGTGTCAGTTATAACTACAAAGATAACAACTATGATGTTGGTATGCCGGGGAAACGGGATGACGGTGATAATTATGCACTGATTCATAGAGTGAAAAATCAGGTGAAAAAACCAGGCCAAAGTGAGTTATTACAGATGATGGTTTTCTATCAGGAACTGTTACGTCTGCGTCAATTTTCACCTTTGATGACCCTTGGTAAGGGGGAATCAGTCAAGCAACGTATCGATTTTCGTAATGTGGGGCCACATCAGCAACTCGGATTACTGGTCATGACCATTGATGACGGCAACACTACCGATGATGATCGTGATTTGCGGTTTGATGGTTTAGTGGTGGTGATTAATGCTGCGTCAAAACCCGTCACGGTGAGAGATCTCAATACTCATGGTTTGAAATTAAATGATATTCAAAGCAGATTAGGGAATGCATCTTTAGCTGCCGGAATCAAAATAACCGAAGATGGCATGGTGACAATGCCAGCTTGGTCAGCAGCGGTGCTGGTTTTACCACAGAAGGGTATCCGAGGTACGGGTTTACCTGTCCGTAGAAAATAACAGGAAACTTTATCAGGGCATCAGGGCATAAATCGATAACCCACACCAGTCTCTGTCAGTAAATGCTTGGGACGGGCAGGGTCTTCTTCCAGTTTTTGCCGCAGATGCCCCATGTATATCCGCAGGTAATGGCTATGCTCGACATAATGCGGCCCCCAGACGTGATTGAGCAAATAGCGTTGGGTCAGCACTTTGCCGCTGTTGGTCAGCAATTCGGTCAGCAGACGATATTCCGTCGGCGTAAGATGAAGCTCCTTCTGGCCTTTTAAGACCCGACGATTGATTAAGTCAACACTGATATCGGCAAAATGAATCACCGGATCGGGCTGATTGGCTTTGGTGGCACGACGTAGGGCGACTCTGACTCTGGCAAGCAGTTCGTTGATACCAAAAGGTTTGCTCAGATAGTCGTCAGCGCCGCCATCCAGCGCCGCTACTTTATCCTGCTCATTATCGCGTGCGGAAAGCACAATGATCGGAATGCTGCTCCATTGGCGGATATCATGGATCAGATCAATGCCATTACCATCGGGCAATCCCAAGTCAAGGATCAGCAAATCGGGTTTGCGGGTGGCGGCTTCAATTAAACCGCGTTTCAGTGTGTCACATTCAAATACGCGCCAGTTTTCGCCTTCCAGAGCCAATCTGACGAAACGTCTGATCTCTTTTTCATCTTCAACGATCAAGATCGTACTGTTTTTGGTTATGCTCACGTTTCCTCAATGATTTCTTCAATTTTGGGCGCCTCATCTAACGGTAGAACAAAGTGGAAACTGGCTCCACCTTTTTTATTGTTAGTTGCCCATATACGGCCGCCGTGAATTTCAATGATGGCACGGCAAATCGCTAGCCCTAATCCCACACCGGGAATGGCGGATTCTTTACGGGCGCGTGAGAATTTGTCGAAAATGAATTGTTCTTGTCCTTGTGGAATACCGGAGCCTGCATCCCAAATTTCAATATGTACCTGTTTGTGTTCGGTGGTTGCTCGTATGCCTAATGGTGTCTGTTCATGGGTATATTTAATGGCGTTTTCCAGCAAATTAATGAAGACTCGTTCCAGTAAGGATGCGTCACAATGCAATAATAAATTGGCTGGCAGGGAAAGTTCTACCGTGTAGCGGCTGAGGGTATATTCTAATGAGCGCAGGGTACTACCGACAATTTCCTCCAGTGACTGCCATTCAAGATTAAGTTGAATACCGCCGGATTGAATACGTGCCATGTCCAGCAGGTTATTGACCAAACGTGAGGTGCTGAGGATCTGTTGACGAATTTGGTTAACCTGTTGGGTATGAGGCGAATTTTCAGTGGATAAATCTAGCATCAGTATCTCTGTCTGCCCAAACAGAACCGTCAACGGAGTGCGTAAATCGTGGGAAAGTGCGGCCAGTAGTGAATTTCGCAATTGCTCCCGTTCGGTCTCTAGCTTGGCGGATTCCGCACGACGGGAAAGGTGCAAACGTTCCAGTGCGTTGGCGATAAGCCCGGTGAACGTTTGTAATAACCGCTGTTGTTCCGGTACTAATAATTGGCGCAAGTTAGGCGATTCGATAGCAAGGACAGCAAATACCTGTGAAGCCGTGGCGATAGGAAATAGCTGATAGGGTACGCCGGGTAATGTGTCGGTTCCTGCCCCTGCAGGCTGTTTCTTGTCAAAACTCCATTTAGCTATCGCCTCATCGATCTGCATTTGTCCGCCGTTATTGGATTTCACCTGATATAAACGTGCGTCGCTATCCGGCAGCAGCAAGCCCGTTTTTGCCTGAAAGCTGTTGGACAAAAAGTGATAGCTGATGCGGGCAACGTCTTCTTCATTCAAGGCACGGCTGAGTTCACGCGTGATTTCATATAAGTGCCGCGTTCGCTGTTCACGGTAGCGGGCCACTCTGGCTTGATAGCGTATACCTGCGGTCAAGTTTCCCACGACTACTCCCACGATCAACATCACGGTAAAGGTAAGCAGATATTGCATGTCTGTGACGGCCAGTGACCATTGCGGCTGGACAAAAAAGATGTCGAAACTGATGACATTGATAAAGGCGGCAAAGACAGAAGGCCAGCGGCCATAAAACAGGGCGATAATGACGACACCGAGCAGGTAGAGTGTGACCAGATTGGCTTTATCAAGGGTCAGTAAAAAGGCACGGGAGAACAGGGTGATTAAGGCGCAGAGCATAATCGCCATCAGGAAGCCGTGAATCTGGACGCGCCATTTTTCGTGGAATGCCCGGTTATCTCGTTGCTCTTTATCCCAGCGTTTTTTGTCTTCCAGTGCAACAATGATGAGATCGAGATCAGGCCCCAATTTTCCTAAACGTTCAACGAAATCAGAGCGCCATTTAAAACCAAACCATTTATCACTAAATGAAGTCGAATGTGAGCCATAATAGCGCCCAATAAGGATTTTGCCGAGATTGTGCTCTCTTGCATAACGCAGAATAGCTCTTTCTTCATGAGGATCGGAAAGCGTGGCAGTTTCAGCTCCCAGCTCCTGTGCCAGCTTCAATGCTTTCAAGATGGTACGCCGCTTGATTTCTGGCAGCCGGTGTAATTTGGGGGTTTCAACGTAAACGGCATGCCATTTACAACCCAGTTTTGCCGCCAGACGAGCCGCGGTTCGGATCAGCTTTTCATTGCCTGCATTACAGCCAATGCACAGCAACAGGTTATCCCGTGTGTGCCAGACAGGTTCTTTTCCCCGTGTATCACGGAAAGCACGCATCTGATCATCAACACGGTCTGCCGTGCGGCGCAATGCTAACTCACGCAGCGCGATCAAGTTTCCTTTGCGGAAGAAATGCTCAATAGCCCGTTCGGCCTGACCGGAAATATAGACTTTGCCGTCGTTAAGGCGCTGGCGCAGATCATCCGGTGGAATATCAACCAGCACGACGTCATCGGCATGATCAAATATGTGATCGGGAATGGTTTCGCGAACACGAATGCCCGTAATGGCGCCGACCACATCGTTCAGGCTTTCCAGATGTTGCACGTTGATGGTGGTCAGGACATCGATACCTGCTTCCAGCAACTCTTCCACATCTTGCCAACGTTTGGGATGACGGCTGCTGTGAGGATTGCTGAAGGCCAGTTCGTCCATCAGGATAATGGCAGGATGACGGGCAATGGCCGCATCAATGTCAAATGCGGCAATTCTGCGCTCATGATAGCGAATATGCTTTGGTGGCAATTGGGGTAAGCCTGTCAGCAGTGCTGCGGTTTCTTGTCGTTCATGGGTTTCGACAACACCGGCAATAACATCCAGCCCCTGAGACAGCAGCCGCTGCGCTTCCTGTAACATGGCATAGGTTTTACCTACTCCTGCACAGGCTCCGAAAAATATTTTTAGTTTGCCACGGGGTTTTTCGTTTGCCAGTGTCAGCAAGTCATCCGGATCGGGGCGCAGGGGTTCAATCTGATCCATATATTATCAGCCTTGTGATTTCAGGTTATCCAGTGCCAGATTAAGCTCCAGTACATTTACCACGGGTTCACCCATATATTCCAGTGGAGGATATGCAGTATGCGCTTGAATCAATTTGTTAATCACATTTATGGATAAGTGGCGGGCAGTGGCGACACGTTGTGCCTGAAATTCAGCCGCATTGGGGGAAATATGGGGATCTAAACCACTGCCGGATGCGGTGATGAGATCGACAGGAATGGCGTTGTTTTCTGAATGATTGAATAAACGTACCTGAGTAACCCGCTGGTGTATTTGGTGAGTCAAGGCGGGATTGGTTGTCGAGAGGTTACTTCCTCCAGATGACAGGGCATTGTAAGGCTGTTCCGACGTCATAGACGGACGTCCATGAAAATAGATGGCTTGGGTAAATGACTGACCGATTAATTCTGAACCAACCAGTTTGCCATTGTGTTCAATCAACGCACCTTTGGCCTGATGGGGAAATAAGGCGTTTGCTATGCCCGTTATCAGCAACGGATAGGCGATGCCAGTGATTAAAGTCAGGAATGTCAGTAGGACGATGGAAGCGCGTAACCCAATCATTTTAATCTCCTTATTTGAAAGCCAGAATAGTGAGCAATATGTCGATGAGCTTGATACCGATAAAGGGGACGAGCAGCCCACCAAGGCCGTATAGCCAAAGATTTCGGCGCAGGAGTGACAGTGCGTTCATCGCACGGTAACTGACGCCTTTTAGCGCTAAAGGAAGCAGAAAGATAATGATGATCGCGTTGAAAATAACGGCAGACAGCACCGCCGATTCCGGCGAATGAAGATGCATGATGTTCAGGGCATTAAGCTGGGGATAAGTGACCGCAAATGCGGCGGGAATGATGGCAAAATATTTAGCAATGTCATTGGCGATGCTAAATGTGGTCAAGGAGCCACGGGTCATCAGCATTTGTTTGCCAATATGCACCACTTCAATTAATTTGGTGGGGTTGGAGTCCAAATCCACCATATTTCCAGCCTCTTTTGCGGCTTGTGTCCCCGAATTCATAGCAACGGCAACATCCGCCTGAGCCAGCGCGGGAGCATCGTTTGTGCCGTCACCGGTCATGGCAACCAGACACCCTTCAGACTGGTATTGGCGGATCAGCGCGAGCTTCGCTTCGGGCGTAGCTTCTGCCAGAAAATCATCAACGCCGGCTTCTGCTGCAATTGCAGCGGCGGTTAAATGATTGTCGCCTGTGATCATCACCGTTTTGATCCCCATTCTGCGCATCTCGCTGAAACGTTCTTTGATGCCGCCTTTCACAATATCTTTCAGGGCGATCACACCCAAAACACGCTGATTCTCCGCAACGACCAATGGCGTTGCACCTTTACTGGCGACCTGCTGCACCAATAGATCAATGGCATCGGGAAATTGATTGTGATTGGCCTCAACATAACGGCGGATGGCATCTACTGAGCCTTTACGGATCATGCGGGTGCCTATATTGACGCCGCTCATGCGTGTCATGGCTGAGAAAGGAATAAATGTCGCGTTGAGTGCGCGCAGATCGCGCTCGCGCATATTGAAGCGCTGTTTTGCCAAAATCATGATGCTGCGTCCTTCCGGTGTTTTGTCAGCGAGTGAGGAAAGTTGCGCAGCATCGGCCAGTTGTTCTTCAGTTACGCCCGGTGCAGGTAGAAACTGGGATGCCTGACGATTACCGAGAGTAATGGTTCCCGTCTTATCCAGTAACAAAACGTCCACATCGCCGGCAGCTTCAATCGCGCGTCCACTGGTGGCAATGACATTGGCGCCCAACATGCGGCTCATACCCGCAACGCCAATGGCTGAAAGTAATCCGCCGATGGTGGTGGGGATCAGGCAGACTAACAGGGCAACCAGCACGGTGATGCTGATGGGATCGCCTGATTGATTGGTTTGAACGCTGAACAAGGAAAAGGGCAGTAGGCTGATACAGGCCAGCAGGAAAATAATAGTCAGCGCAGTGAGCAAAATAGTGAGAGCAATTTCGTTGGGAGTTTTGCGTCGTTTGGCACCTTCAACCATCGAAATCATTCTGTCCAAAAAGGTTTCGCCCGGATTGACAGAACATTCGATAATCAGCCAATCCGATAAAACCCGTGTCCCGCCAGTGACTGAAGCAAAATCACCGCCAGATTCGCGGATCACGGGAGCCGATTCTCCTGTAATGGCGCTTTCATCAACGGAAGCACCCCCTTCAAGAACTTCACCATCACAGGGGATAATTTCGCCCACTTCCACCAGCACAATATCGCCCTTGCGTAGATGGTCTGAAGTGACTTTTTCCTTTGCTGCATCACGGCTAGCGGAAGCTAATCGGGTCGCCCACGTAGTTTTTTTTACGCCTTTCAGACTGGACGCCTGGGCTTGGCTACGGCCTTCTGCCAGTGCTTCGGCAAAATTAGCGAAAAGTACAGTGAACCATAACCATAAGGCAATGGAGCCGGTAAAGAGTGCATTACCGGTGAGCTGTTCCGTTAACATCCCCAGCCACAACACGGTGGTCAGGCAGCTTCCCAGATAGACGACAAACATGACGGGATTACGCCATTGGATAGCGGGATGGCATTTTTTCACTGCGTCGATAAGTGCATGGCGTATTAAAGCGGGTTCAAATAATGCTTGTTGTTTGTCTTTCATGAGTTATCTCGCAATCTCGCTTATCGTGGTGCTTGCCAAAGTTGTAAATGTTCTGCGACAGGGCCAAGCGCCAGCGCAGGAATAAAGGTGAGTGCACCCATCAGCAAAACCACCAGAATCAGTAATCCAGTGAATAGAGAGCCGTGAGTCGGCAGTGTTCCACTACTGATAGTCTGGCGTTTCTTGCTAATCATGGAGCCAGCGATGGCCAGAACTGGCAAAATCACACCAAAGCGTCCTAGAAACATGATTGCCCCCAACAGCAGGTTATAAAACATACTGTTGGCATTCAGACCAGCAAATGCACTGCCGTTGTTATTGGCAGCGGATGAGAGAGCATAAAGCACTTCAGTGAACCCGTGGGCGCTGGGGTTCATGATCGCAACGCGTCCTGCATCGATTGAAGTTGCCAGAGCGGTTCCTAACAGGACAAGGGAGGGCGTAACCAAAATTGCCAGCGCGACCATTTTCATGTCATGGACATCGATTTTCTTGCCCAAGTATTCTGGAGCGCGGCCAATCATCAAACCGGCGATAAACACAGCCAGTAGGACAAATAGCAGCATGCCATATAAGCCGGAGCCTACGCCACCAAAGATGACTTCACCAATTTGCATCAACCAGAGTGGTATCATGCCACCCAGTGCCGTGAAGGAATCGTGCATTGCATTTACAGCCCCACAGGAAGCCGCAGTTGTGACGACGCTATAAAGAGAGGAGGTAAGGATACCAAAGCGGGACTCTTTCCCTTCCATGTTCAGATTACTGCTGGCACCAGCCTGGATGAAGTGGGGATTACCCATGATTTCGGCATAGATCACAATCGTAACGGCGATGATAAAGACAATCGTCATCGCCCACAGCAAAGCATGCCCCTGTCGATTATCCCCGACCACAAGACCGAACGCGAAACACAGTGCACAGGGGATCAGGAAAATGGTAAGGATTTGCACAAAGTTACTGAGGGCATTCGGGTTTTCAAAGGGGTGGGCTGAGTTTGCCCCAAAGAACCCTCCGCCATTTGTACCCAGTAATTTTATGGCTTCCTGAGAAGCAACCGGCCCCATGGGAATAAGTTGTTGTTGTCCTTCAAGGGTGTGGGCAAGCGCATAGGGGGAGAAATTTTGGATAACGCCCTGACTGGCGAAGATAAGTGCAATGATTATCGACAGCGGAAGCAATAGATACAGTGTAATGCGTGTAATATCTATCCAGGCATTGCCTAGTGTCTTAACGCCCTGACGGGAAAATGCCCGCATTAAGGCGAAAGCTACTGCAATCCCCGTGGCGGCTGACAGGAAATTCTGAACAGTCAAACCCGCCATTTGACTCAAGTAATTGAGGGTATTTTCACCGCTGTAGGCCTGCCAGTTGGTGTTGGTAATAAAACTGATTGCGGTGTTGAGTGCCAGATCCCATTTCATACCGGCAAAATGCTGTGGATTGAGCGGCAGATGTTCTTGGCTTATCAACAGAATAAAGAGTAGCAACAACCCCATGATGTTGAATGTGATGATAGCGAGTGCATATTGCCACCAGTTCATCTCCTTGACGTGGCCGCCGGGCTTTTGCAAGCCACAGCAACGCCACAGGCTGGTTTCTGCACTTGTTAGCCAGCGGGGTAATTCTCCTTCGACCAGATTTGCGATCAGACTGCCTAGGGGTTTGCTCAATATAAAGAGAATGACCAAGAAACTGGTAATCAGCAAAAAAGCGGATACTACCATTTAAAAATCCTCCGCATTCAATAACGCGTAAATCAGATAGAACAGTAATGACACTGCCAGAAATACGCCGATAATTATGAATGTATTCATTGTGCTTATATCCTTATTCACTAGGTGGTTACAGCATAAGAAGAGCCATGCAAAGAAGTTGTTAAAAGAGATTATGAAAGCGTAAAAAAAGTATAAAAATATAAGAGGGATTAATTGATAAGGTATCCAAGGAAAGTCTAGCAAACTCTATAAGTTGATTTTTTGTTTTCAATGTGTTGGTTTTGTTTCTGTTTAGGTGTTAATTTGTAATTAAATTACATCAATAGAAAAAAAGAGTGATATATAGGCTAAAAAAGGGGTTGGATAAGTAGCAAGTTTTCATTTTGTCGGGTAAAATTTTGTACGTATTACAGATATAGCCCATGAGGAGGGTCTTAATGTCTACATATCGTGAATATTCTTGGCATCAGGTTCTCTTGCGGCGTACTGGCGCTGTAACATTGGGCGTCATTGCGCTTCCTGTTATGCTATTTCGTCGGGATCGTGCCCGTTTTTACAGTTATCTGCGTAAGGTATGGATAAAAACCAGCGATAAACCCGTATGGCTGGAGAGCTCGGAAATGGCCGCAGGTATTCGAAATCGCTAAGACGGCATCATTATGTAAGTAACATGACTGTATTGCTCTGGTTTGTCACTTTCCATTCTTATTTTTTCCCCTGATAGAGTATTTTGACACCTTGCCTGTTTATGCTGACGAGGTGTTTTGCTTTTATCGCTATTTGTTGCTATTGATGCGATTCTTGATGTGGTGCATATAAGCAACAATCTTGGGAGCAATTAATGACAGGTAAGTATTTTATGGCGAAAGCGCTCAATGACGGGGGAAGTGTGATGAACAATGTTGAATTGGAACATGTGCTCAATACGGAACTGAATGTCCGTGAATTTCAGGATTATGCCCCCAATGGTTTACAGGTGGAAGGCCGTCCCCATATTCAGCGGGTTATTACAGGTGTGACAGCATGTCAGGCTCTGTTGGATGAGGCGGTTCATCTCGAAGCTGATGCGGTCATCGTTCATCATGGATATTTTTGGAAAAACGAATCACCCGTTATCCGTGGCATGAAACGCCGCCGTCTACAAACACTGCTCAGCAATGATATCAATCTGTATGGTTATCATCTTCCTTTGGATGCTCATCCTACATTGGGTAACAATGTTCAGTTGGCGCGTCAGATGGGGGTAAAAATCATCGGGCAGATTGATTCCCTGCTTCCTCATGGAGCATTTGACCAACCGATTACCCCCGCAGAGTTGACTGAGCGGCTTGAAAAAAGATTAGAACGCAAAGTACTGCATTGTGGCGATAATGCACCGGAAGAAATTCGTACACTGGCATGGTGTACGGGAGGTGGCCAGAGTTTTATTGAGCAGGCGGCTGAGTTTGGTGTCGATGCCTTTGTGACGGGGGAAGTATCAGAGAAGACTATCCATGTTGCCCGTGAGATGGGGCTGCATTTTTATGCGGCAGGGCATCACGCGACAGAGCGTTATGGTATCAAAGTACTCGGTGAATGGCTGGCGAACCATTATGGGTTGGATGTCACTTTTGTTGATATTCCTAATCCGGCTTGATTTGTTCGCAACTTATCAATTTGTCAGGCGGGGCTATCAGAACGGTAGCCCCGTTGTTTTTTCCCAATTTGTTTTCGCAGAACCTGTTTATCACCATTTTCTTGTTAAAAGCACGGTTGATACGCCACAGCAGATCAGTATGCTGCCCAATGCCTGACTCCAGCCAGCCAGCGCCAAACCGCCGCCCAGCAAGAGATAATAAAATAGCCCCAGTAAGGCGCCTGCTGTACCCAGCCGATCTACATAGTTGTTCAGTGCCGATGCTAAAATATTGGGAATGGCAAGGCCGTAGGCGGTAACAATGCCCAGCATGGGAAAGATAAATAGCCAGCTATTTTCGAGCAGGTAAACGCCGATCCCACTTAATAAAACAATCATCGCGGCAAGAGAGATTAATTTTTCCGATAGCCACTGTTTTTTTAACAGATGCTTGTTCAATAGTGAACCTAGCCCAACGCCGAAAGTGAATAGCAGGCCGGTATAACCGAACTGTGCCTGTGATAGTCCGAATTGCTGAAAGCGAAAGGGAGCTAACTGGTAATAGCTGAACAGGCAAATATTGAAAAATGCGATGAGAAACGCATTTCGCCAAATCGAAATATCTTTGAACATGGTGACGGCGGTGCCAAATAGGGCAATTTTTGGCACATTTATTGGCCGAGTTTCCGGTAAGCGAATAACAGACCAGCCCATCAGGATAACAGCCAGAATGGCCAGCCCAGCAAATACCGCTTTATAACCCCCAAAATGATTTAGTATAGAGCCGCTGATCATGCCAATCGCAGGGCTGGCGGCCAAGGCGATCCCCATGATGGAAAAAACACGCGATAGTTCTTCGCCGCGGTAAGTATCACGCATGATAGTTTGCGTACCGACAGAACCGACAGCTGCACCGAAGGCAGATAACATTCTGGCAGCCAGTAATAGCCAGAAGTGTTCGGTTAGCAGTGCCAGCAAGGAAGCTGCGCCGTAGAGTAATAATCCTGCAATGATGGTAGGACGCCTGCCAATGACATCACACATGCGCCCCCATACGACAACACCGATGGCAAAAGCAAAGAAATAGAGTGACAGGGTTTGGGCAGCCTGTTCTGCATTGACAGAAAATCCACTGGCAATATTGGTTAGGGCAGGGCTATAGATGGTTTCCACGATCTGTGGAAACATCATCAAGGTGATAGCGAGCCAAAGCGATGGTCTAGTGTGCATGATATTTTCTTCTGATGAATTATTTATAGCCCGAAAGGTTAGCATTCTGCTGAATGTCTTTTTATGATAATAAAGGCAGTTTATTTATGTATTCGGACATAAAGTTAAAGGATATTAATATGGCGTGGCTGCGACAAAGTGATCATTTTGATCCTGATGGTTTGAAATATAGTTTGAATGTGCCCGTGATAGGCATTGCGGCAGAGATGGGGCAGCACGATTCAGGCTTTCATCAGCATGATATGGGGCAACTGTTGTTTACTCAGCAGGGTTGCATCAAGATCACGCTGGCAAATCAACTCTCTATCCTGCCTCCGACCCGAGTTGCATGGATACCGCCAAAGACATTGCATCGGGCGGAAATGCGTGGCTCCGTAGGATATCGCTCCATTTATCTGGATATTTCCGGGATAGAGTGGATTTCGAGGCAGAGTGAAATCTTGCAAACCACACCATTGCTACGGGTGATTTTAGAACGTATTGCAATATCTCCTTTTGATACCGATTGGCGTCAGGGAAAGGGAGCGCATTTATTGGCGGTCTTTTTTGATGAAATGAGTGATGCAGGTAAAGAACCGACTTTATTACCACTACCTTCTGATCGGCGTCTGGCACGTTTGCCGTTTGAACAATTTCCTCCGCCATTACAAATGCTTGCCACTCATGTTGGCGCCAGTGAGAAAACTATCACCCGAATATTTCTGCGTGAAACGGGAATGAATTATCAACAGTGGCGGCAGCAATGGCGGCTGATAAAAGCCATTGAGTTACTTGCTCAGGATAAAACTCTGTCTTATGTCGCACAGGAGCTGGGATTTGCTAATGATAGTGCGTTTGTGACATTTTTTCGCAAAAATATGGGAAGACCACCGAGGGAGTATATGGCCGGTGCTTGCAGGCGATAACTGCACCCTAATCAGGTTCAATATTACGATTGAACCTGATATGCGAGGTGCAGTTCATGCACTTGTCAGATAATGTCTGACTATGAAATAAAGAATACTAAATTATTTCTCTAACTGACTTTTGAAATCACGTTGGGTATGGCCAGTATAAAGCTGGCGTGGACGAGCGATTCTCAAGCCTTCATCGTGCATTTCAGTCCAGTGCGCAATCCAGCCAATAGTACGGGCAATGGCGAAAATCACGGTAAACATGGAGGATGGGATACCCATTGCTTTCAGGATAATACCGGAGTAGAAATCGACATTCGGGTACAGTTTCTTCTCAATGAAGTACGGATCATTCAGGGCGATACGCTCCAACTCCATCGCGACTTCCAGCAGGCTGTCATTCAGGCCCAGTTCATTCAGCACTTCATGGCAGGTTTCACGCATTACTGTTGCGCGTGGATCATAGTTTTTATAAACGCGATGACCAAAGCCCATCAAGCGGAAAGAATCGTTTTTATCTTTGGCACGAGCGATAAATTCAGGAATATGTTCGACAGTCTGGATCTCTTCCAGCATACGCAGACAGGCTTCGTTCGCGCCACCGTGCGCAGGCCCCCACAGGGATGCGATGCCCGCTGCAATACAGGCGAATGGGTTAGCACCAGAAGAACCTGCGGTACGTACCGTTGAAGTTGAAGCATTCTGTTCGTGATCCGCATGCAGAATGAAAATGCGATCCATGGCGCGTTCTAGCACTGGATTGACTTTATATTCTTCACAAGGTGTTGAGAACATCATGTGCAGGAAATTGGCTGCATAAGAAAGATCGTTACGTGGGTAAACGAAAGGCTGCCCGATAGAATATTTGTAACACATTGCCGCTACAGTTGGCATTTTGGACAGCAAACGGTAAGCAGTAATTTCACGGTGGTGAGGGTTATGGACATCCAGTGCATCATGGTAGAAGGCAGCCAGTGCACCTGTCACACCACAAAGTACGGCCATTGGGTGAGAATCACGGCGGAAACCGTGGAACAGACGGGTGATCTGTTCGTGGATCATCGTATGACGAATCACCGTTTTTTTGAATGTTTCATACTCTTCAGGCGTGGGTGGTTCGCCATACAGCAGGATATAACAGACTTCCAGATAGCTTGATCCCGTTGCGAGCTGATCGATCGGGAAACCGCGGTGCAGCAAAATGCCTTCGTCACCATCAATATAGGTGATTTTTGATTCACAGGAGGCCGTAGAAGTAAAGCCAGGATCGTAGGTATAGAAGCTCTTTGAGCCGAGGGTACGAACGTCAATCACTTCAGAACCTAGGGTCGGCGTTAGTACGTCTAGTTCGATAGCAGCTGCACCATTTATGGTCAACGTAGCTTTTTTATCAGCCATTTACATCTCCTTAGAGCTTATTTTTATAACCCCTAACAACCATGATAGGCGCAATTTATACTGTGCCGATGGCATTGTGCTACCGGAGAGAATTTAAAATCAGGCTGGTATCATATTATATAACGCTGAAATCTCATTACGGGCGACAACGATTTTTAGGTTGTTAAAAAGTTTCTGGGTGTTATGTTTAAAGTATTCTTAACATAAAATGTTGTCATTTTGTGTCTAATTAGTACTTTTGCATAACTTTTGTTTTTCGTGAAGTTTACTTTTCCGCCGGAAAACGACGGTAAACAATATATACCGTCATATATGTAAGATAAATGTTTAATCCTTGTCAAATAAGATAATGGTTTTTATGATAAATGTTTGAAGCGTGATCTTTCTCACTGTTCAAGCTAAATGTTAACAATCATATTGTGTGGGAATTGTAATAAGTATGTGAAGTACCTATACTGCCGTAAGGTCTCCGGATTACCCTGCTGCAGGAGCATCCAGCGTAGCCAAATCACAACTTTTGATGAACATGTAAGGATTGTTAATTTAATTATGTTGTGTCTTTGTATCCTCTTAGCGCTGTCTGATTCCCGCCCAGGACCGGAGGATGGAAAATAAAAAAAGCTGTGTGGGCAAAATTGTGAAAAAACAAAGACCTGTCAACCTCGATTTGCGGACGATTAACCAACCCGTCTCCGCGATAACTTCGATCTTGCACCGTATCTCAGGCGTCATTACCTTTATCGCAGTCGGCATTTTGCTGTGGTTGCTGGGGATGTCACTGTCTTCGCAAGAGGGCTTCCTGCAAGCATCTGAAATCATGACTGGCTTCTTCGCTAAATTTATCCTGTGGGGGATATTGACGGCGTTGGCTTACCATATTTGTGGTGGCATCCGCCATGTATTGATGGATTTTGGTTTCTTGGAAGAAAACCTCGCTACCGGTAGTGCTTCTGCCAAAGTAGCAATAGTGATCGCGGTTATTCTGTCTATTCTGGCTGGGGTATTATTATGGTAAGCAACGCATCCGCATTGGGTCGCACGGGTATTCAGGACTGGCTGCTGCTGCGTGCATCTGCAATCGTTATTGTTTTATACGTCCTTTACCTTGTTGGTTTTGTAGCAACAACGTCAGACATCACCTATGAAGTCTGGCGCGGTTTCTTCTCTTCATCTCTCACTAAAGTGTTCACCGTGCTGGTACTGCTTTCCATTCTGGTTCACGCATGGATCGGGATGTGGCAGGTGCTGACGGATTATGTCAAGCCACTCGCACTGCGTTTGGTGCTGCAACTGGTCATTATTGTTGCGCTGTTGGTTTATTTGATTTACGGAACAATTGTTGTGTGGGGTGCATAAATGAAACTGCCAGTAAGAGAGTTTGACGCTGTTGTTATTGGTGCAGGTGGCGCAGGTATGCGTGCTGCACTGCAAATTTCACAAATGGGTTTATCCTGTGCCTTGATCTCCAAGGTATTCCCAACCCGTTCACATACCGTTTCAGCACAGGGCGGAATTACGGTCGCTCTGGGCAATACCCATGAGGATAACTGGGAATGGCATATGTATGACACGGTGAAAGGCTCCGATTATATCGGTGACCAGGATGCCATTGAGTACATGTGTAAAACTGGCCCTGAAGCTATTCTGGAATTGGAGCACATGGGGCTGCCATTCTCCCGTCTGGATAATGGCCGTATTTATCAACGTCCATTTGGTGGGCAATCCAGGAATTTTGGTGGCGAGCAGGCTGCCCGCACTGCCGCTGCTGCTGACCGTACGGGTCACGCTTTGTTACATACTCTGTATCAGCAAAACCTGAAAAATAACACGACGATTTTCTCTGAATGGTATTCACTGGATCTCGTCAAAAATCAGGATGGTGCTATCGTTGGTTGTACTGCCATCTGTATTGAAACGGGCGAAATCGTCTATTTCAAATCCAAGGCAACCATTCTGGCAACTGGTGGCGCTGGTCGCATTTACCAATCCACAACCAATGCTCATATCAATACCGGTGATGGTGTTGGTATGGCGCTGCGTGCCGGCGTTCCTGTACAAGACATGGAAATGTGGCAATTCCACCCAACGGGCATTGCGGGTGCCGGCGTTCTGGTAACAGAAGGCTGCCGTGGTGAAGGTGGTTATCTGCTGAATAAAAATGGTGAACGCTTCATGGAGCGTTACGCGCCCAATGCTAAAGATCTGGCAGGTCGTGATGTGGTTGCACGTTCCATCATGATCGAAATCCGTGAAGGCCGTGGCTGTGAAGGTCCTTGGGGACCTCATGCAAAATTGAAACTGGATCATCTGGGTAAAGATGTATTGGAATCCCGTCTGCCGGGCATCCTTGAATTGTCCCGTACTTTTGCTCACGTTGATCCTGTGAAAGAGCCGATTCCGGTTATTCCAACCTGTCACTATATGATGGGAGGAATTCCAACCAAGATCACGGGTCAGGCGCTGACTGTCAACGAAAAAGGCGAAGATGTCATCATTCCAGGCTTGTTCGCTGTGGGTGAAATTGCTTGTGTATCTGTCCACGGAGCAAACCGTCTGGGGGGTAACTCATTGCTTGATCTGGTGGTATTCGGCCGTTCTGCTGGCTTGCACCTGAAAGAGTGCCTGATGGAGCAGGGAACCAGCCGTGACGCCAGTGAGTCTGATGTTGACGCAGCACTGCAACGCCTGAACCGCTGGGATAATACCCGCTCCGGTGAAGATCCGGTTGAAATCCGTAAGGCACTGCAAGCCTGCATGCAGAACAACTTCTCGGTATTCCGTGAAGGTGATGCGATGGCAAAAGGGCTGGAAGAGCTGAAAGTGATTCGTGAACGTCTGCAAAATGCCCGTCTGGATGATACTTCATCAGAATTTAATACCCAGCGCATCGAATGTCTGGAACTGGATAACCTGATGGAAACCGCATATTCGACCGCAGTGTCTGCGAATTATCGTACAGAAAGCCGTGGTGCTCACAGTCGTTTTGACTACCCAGAGCGTGACGATGCGAACTGGCTGTGCCATAGCTTGTATTTACCGCAAACTGAGAGCATGACTCGCCGTGAAGTTAACATGCAGCCTACGCTGCGTGAAGCTTTCCCGCCGAAAGTGCGTTCTTACTAATTGCGTTGCTGATGTTCCAGTTGCGGAGAAAGAGATTATGAAACTTGAATTTTCGATTTATCGTTATAATCCGGATATAGACAACGCACCCCGTATGCAGGATTACACGCTGGAAGTAGAAGAAGGGCGTGACATGATGCTGCTGGATGCGCTTATCCAGTTAAAAGAGCAGGACCCGACCTTATCATTCCGCCGCTCTTGCCGTGAAGGTGTTTGCGGCTCTGACGGTGTGAACATGAATGGTAAAAATGGGCTGGCTTGTGTTACTCCCGTTTCGGTACTGCGCCGGGGTAATAAGAAAATTGTTATTCGGCCATTGCCTGGTTTACCTGTTGTTCGTGATCTGGTTGTTGATATGAGCCAGTTCTACACGCAATATGAAAAAATCCGTCCTTATTTGATTAACGATGGTAAAAACCCACCTGCGCGCGAACATCTACAATCACCGGAACAGCGTGAAAAACTGGATGGCCTCTATGAATGTATCCTGTGTGCCTGCTGTTCGACGTCTTGTCCGTCGTTCTGGTGGAACCCAGATAAGTTTATTGGGCCGGCAGGTCTTTTGGCTGCGTACCGTTTCCTGATTGACAGTCGTGATACTGAAACGGCTTCACGGTTGGATGGCCTGAATGATGCGTTCAGCGTTTTCCGCTGCCATAGCATCATGAACTGTGTCAGCGTCTGTCCTAAAGGGCTGAACCCGACAAAAGCGATTGGTCATATTAAGTCGATGCTGCTGAAACACAGCGCATAAGTAAAATATAGTGCATAAATAACGCATAAATCGCGTGTAAATAATGCATATAATGTTGCCCTCCACAATTTTGAAAGAAATATCAAGCTGATGGAGGGCATTAAGAATGAAAAATGATAAATTGCCTACTGCGAATGACGGCGCATGTTTTGAAATAAAGGAACCTTTAAAAACTGATATCCAGTTTTTAAAGGTTCCTTGAAGGGTAGGAAAACCCCAATAAAGAACATGCATTAAGCACGTCCAAATGAACCTTTTATCAACACCGCTCATTAAGCGGTATTTGTTAACCACGGCGAAAACTAAAGCTTTTAAAGCTTAAGGGATCACAATGCAGAACGGCGCAATGAAGGACTGGCTGGACTCGAGCTTTCTGGCTGGTGCAAACCAGTCTTACATAGAGCAAATCTATGAAGACTATATAACCGATCCTAACTCCGTTGATGCAAGTTGGAGAGAAATATTCCAACAATTACCGGATACAGGACTTAGCGGGGAACAACTTCACTCACAGACGCGCGATTACTTCCGTCGTCTGGCAAAAGATGCCACGCGTTATCACACTTCAGTCAGCGATCCAGCAATGGATGCAAAACAAGTTAAAGTTTTGCAGCTCATTAACGCATTCCGCTTCCGCGGCCATCAAAGTGCGAATCTTGACCCATTGGGATTATGGAAACAGGAACCTGTACCCGATCTCGATCCTGTTTTCCATAATTTAACAAAAGCGGATTTTGAAGAAACGTTCAATGTTGGCTCGTTTGCCATTGGCAAAGAGACAATGAAACTGGCTGATCTATATGACGCCCTGAAACGCATTTACTGTGGTTCAATTGGTGCAGAATATATGCATATCACCAATACGGAAGAAAAACGCTGGATTCAGCAGCGTCTAGAATCCGTGGCGGTAGGTTCACAGTTCAGTGCGGATGAAAAACATCGTTTCTTGGCGGAACTGACAGCAGCGGAAGGCTTAGAACGCTATTTGGGTGCTAAATTCCCGGGGGCGAAACGTTTCTCCCTTGAGGGGGGTGATGCGCTTATCCCAATGCTGAAAGAACTGATCCGCCATGCGGGAAAACAGGGTACCCGTGAAGTTGTGCTGGGAATGGCCCACCGTGGTCGTCTCAACGTTCTGGTTAATCTCTTTGGTAAAAAGCCGGCTGATCTGTTTGACGAGTTTGCGGGTAAACACAAAGAGCATCTCGGTACAGGTGACGTAAAATACCATCAGGGCTTTTCCTCTGATTTCGAAACTGAAGGGGGATTGGTACATTTGGCGTTAGCCTTCAACCCATCTCACCTTGAAATTGTCAGCCCTGTCGTTATTGGTTCAGTACGTGCTCGCCGTGACCGTCTTGATGAAGGCCAAAGCAACATGGTTCTGCCAGTAACCATTCATGGTGACGCTGCTGTAATAGGGCAGGGGATTGTTCAGGAAACACTGAACATGTCTCAGGCTCGCGGCTATGAAGTTGGCGGTACTGTCCGCATAGTGGTTAACAACCAGATTGGTTTCACTACCTCTAATCCGAAAGATGCCCGTTCAACGCAATACTGTACTGATATTGTGAAAATGGTACAGGCGCCGATTTTCCACGTTAATGCGGATGATCCGGAAGCCGTTGCCTTCGTTACTCGTTTGGCGCTTGATTTCCGTAATACCTTCAAAAGTGACGTGATGATTGATCTGGTTTGCTACCGTCGCCACGGTCATAACGAAGCTGATGAGCCAAGTGCAACTCAGCCACTGATGTATCAGAAAATCAAAAAACAGCCAACACCACGTAAAATCTATGCAGATAAACTCATAGCAGAAGGCCTGCTGGCAGCTAACGATGTTACTGAGATGGCCAATCTGTATCGTGATGCGCTGGACCATGGTGAGTGCGTTGTGGATGAATGGCGTCCTATGGGAATGCATTCATTTACGTGGGAGCCTTACCTGAACCACGAATGGGATGAGGATTATCCACATAAAGTGGAGATGAAACGTCTGCAAGATCTCGGCAAACGTATCAGCACTATTCCTGCTGAAGTTGAAATGCACTCACGTGTTGCGAAAATTTACGGCGACCGTGCAGAAATGGCCAACGGCAATAAGCTGTTTGACTGGGGTGGTGCGGAAACACTGGCTTACGCTACTCTGGTTGATGAAGGCATCCCTGTGCGCCTATCGGGTGAAGATGCGGGTCGTGGTACATTCTTCCACCGTCATGCCGTTATCCATAATCAGCCGAATGCTGCTGTTTATGTCCCTCTGGCAAATGTTCACAATAGTCAGGGTGTATTCAACGTATGGGATTCTGTTCTGTCAGAAGAAGCAGTACTGGCGTTTGAATACGGTTATGCAACGACAGAACCTCGCGCTTTGACGATTTGGGAAGCTCAATTCGGTGATTTCGCCAACGTGGCACAGGTTGTGATTGACCAGTTTATCAGCTCCGGTGAACAGAAATGGGGCCGTATGTGTGGCCTGGTCATGCTGTTGCCGCACGGTTATGAAGGTCAAGGTCCAGAGCACTCATCAGCACGTCTGGAGCGCTATCTGCAATTGTGTGCAGAGCAGAATATGCAGGTTTGTGTACCATCAACTCCGGCTCAGGTTTATCACATGCTGCGCCGTCAGGCTCTGCGTGGTATGCGTCGTCCGCTGATTGTCATGACACCTAAATCACTGCTGCGTCATCCATTGGCTGTCTCCAGTCTGGATGAACTAGCTAACGGTAAATTCGAGCCTGTGATTGGTGAAATCGACGCCTTGGATCCAAAAGGTGTTAAACGCGTTGTACTTTGCTCCGGTAAAGTTTATTACGATCTGTTGGAGCAGCGTCGTAAGAACGAGCAGGCTGATGTTGCCATTGTGCGTGTTGAACAGCTGTATCCATTCCCACGTCAGAACTTGCAGACTCTGCTTGAGCATTATGCTCATGTTCATGACTTCGTCTGGTGTCAGGAAGAACCTCTGAACCAAGGGGCTTGGTATTGCAGTCAACATAATTTCCGTGAAGTGATCCCATTTGGGGCTTCTTTACGTTATGCAGGTCGTCCAGCATCTGCTTCCCCGGCAGTGGGTTATACGTCTGTTCACCAGCAGCAGCAGCAAGCGCTGGTTAATGATGCCCTGAACGTTGAATAAATAAGGATAGAAAATGAGTAGCGTAGAAATTCTGGTTCCAGACCTTCCTGAATCTGTTGCAGATGCCACTGTTGCGACATGGCATAAAAAAGCAGGTGACACTGTACAACGTGAGGACGTGTTGGTTGAAATTGAAACTGATAAAGTCGTTCTGGAAGTACCCGCGAGTGAAGCCGGTGTTCTGGAAGCTATTTTGGAAGAAGAGGGTGCCACGGTACTGTCCAAGCAACTGCTCGGTCGTATCCGTTTGAGTGATAGCACGGGTATTCCTGCTGAAGTAAAAGAAAAAACAGAATCAACACCAGCACAGCGCCAGACTGCTTCTTTGGAAGAAGAAAGCAACGACGTATTAAGTCCTGCGGTTCGTCGTCTGATTGCAGAGCATGATTTAGATCCTGCTGCAATTAAAGGCAGTGGCGTTGGTGGCCGTATCGTTCGCGAAGATGTGGAAAAATATATCACTGCGCATAAAAAAGAGAGTGGCAAAGTGGCTGAAGCTGCACCAGCACAGTCTTCTCAGCTGTCATATCGTAGTGAGAAACGCGTTCCAATGACTCGCCTGCGTAAACGTGTTGCAGAACGCCTGCTTGAAGCGAAAAACAACACTGCAATGCTGACGACGTTCAACGAAGTCAACATGAAGCCAATTCAGGAATTGCGCAAGCAGTACGGTGACGCGTTTGAAAAACGTCATGGCATGCGTCTGGGCTTCATGTCCTTTTATGTGAAGGCAGTCGTTGAAGCACTGAAACGCTATCCAGAAGTTAACGCTTCTATTGATGGCACTGACGTGGTTTACCACAACTATTTTGATATCAGCATTGCGGTATCTACACCTCGTGGTCTGGTTACACCAGTACTGCGTGATGCAGATGCACTGGGCATGGCTGATATTGAGAAGAGCATCAAAGAGCTGGCTATTAAAGGCCGTGACGGTAAGTTGACCGTTGAAGAACTCACTGGCGGTAATTTCACAATTACCAACGGCGGTGTTTTCGGTTCTCTGATGTCTACACCGATCATTAACCCACCACAAAGTGCGATCCTCGGCATGCATGCCATCAAAGATCGCCCAATGGCAGTGAATGGTCAGGTTGAGATTCTTCCGATGATGTATTTGGCCCTGTCTTATGACCACCGTCTGGTTGATGGACGTGAGTCTGTAGGCTTCCTGGTAACCATCAAGGAAATGCTGGAAGATCCGACACGTTTGTTGCTGGATGTATAGCATCACCATCGGGGCGGAGGGTGTTAAATTCTGCCCAGTCTGAAGTAAAGCAATGTTGATGTAAAAAATGTATATGCAGGCCAGCCTCTCGGGCTGGTCATATCCAGAGCAACAAAATAGAAGGTAATTTACCTTTCTTAGACTAAATTATGGATAGAACATCATGAATTTACACGAGTATCAGGCAAAACAACTTTTTGCACGGTATGGTTTACCAGCACCTGCTGGTTATGCCTGCACCACACCGCGCGAAGCAGAAGAAGCAGCATCCAAGATTGGTTCAGGTCCTTGGGTCGTTAAATGTCAAGTTCACGCAGGTGGTCGCGGTAAGGCTGGTGGCGTGAAAGTCGTCAACAGCAAGGAAGATATCCGTGCTTTTGCTGAACAATGGCTGGGTAAACGACTGGTAACTTACCAGACTGATGCACAGGGTCAGCCTGTACATCAGATCTTGGTGGAAGGGGCAACCGATATTGCCAAGGAACTCTATCTTGGTGCTGTTGTTGACCGTGGTACACGTCGTGTAGTGTTTATGGCCTCTACCGAAGGTGGTGTCGAAATAGAAAAAGTGGCGGAAGAAACGCCCGAACTGATTCATAAAGCAATCATCGACCCACTGGCTGGCCCTATGCCGTATCAAGGCCGTGAACTAGCGTTTAAACTGGGTTTAACCGGTAAACAAGCTGGTCAGTTCACCAAAATTTTCATGGGATTGGCAAAGCTGTTCCTTGAGCGTGACCTGGCTATGGTCGAAATTAACCCTTTGGTGATCACAACCCAAGGTGATCTTATCTGTTTGGATGGGAAACTGGGTGCAGATGGTAACGCGATGTTCCGTCAGGCTGAATTGCGTGAAATGCATGACCCTTCACAGGAAGATCCGCGTGAAGCCCAGGCTGCACAATGGGAACTGAACTATGTTGCGCTTGATGGCAATATTGGCTGCATGGTGAATGGTGCTGGTTTGGCAATGGGAACCATGGACATTGTCAAACTGCACGGTGGCGCCCCGGCAAACTTCCTTGATGTGGGTGGTGGTGCGACAAAAGAACGTGTTACCGAAGCATTCAAAATTATCCTGTCAGATGAAAATGTTAAAGCTGTTTTTGTGAATATTTTTGGTGGCATTGTCCGCTGTGACTTGATTGCTGACGGGATTATTGGTGCTGTGGAAGAAGTTGGTGTTCACGTACCGGTAGTGGTTCGTCTGGAAGGAAACAATGCTGAATTGGGCGCGAAGAAACTGGCAGACAGTGGTTTGAACATCATTGCAGCAAGCAGTTTGACAGACGCGGCTAAACAGGCAGTCGCAGCAGCGGGGAATAAATAATGTCTATTTTAATCGATAAAAACACCAAAGTGATCTGTCAGGGATTTACTGGCAGTCAGGGTACTTTCCATTCAGAACAGGCGATTGCCTACGGTACTCAAATGGTTGGCGGTGTGACACCAGGCAAAGGTGGCACTGAGCATCTGGGGCTACCTGTATTCAATACCGTACGTGAAGCCGTGGAAGCGACTGGTGCGACAGCCTCTGTTATTTATGTTCCTGCTCCATTCTGTAAAGACTCCATTCTGGAAGCGATTGATGCAGGCATCAAACTGATCATTACCATCACAGAAGGTATTCCAACGCTGGATATGCTGACAGTGAAAGTAAAACTGGATCAAGAAGGTGTTCGCATGATCGGTCCTAACTGTCCGGGCGTTATTACGCCGGATGCGTGTAAGATCGGTATCATGCCCGGCCATATCCACAAGGCAGGTAAAGTGGGTATTGTATCCCGCTCTGGTACATTGACTTATGAAGCCGTTAAACAGACAACGGATGCAGGATTAGGTCAATCTACCTGTGTTGGTATCGGCGGTGACCCAATTCCAGGCTCAAACTTTATTGATATTCTGAAACTGTTCCAAGAAGATCCGCAGACTGAAGCTATCGTCATGATTGGTGAAATTGGTGGTACAGCAGAAGAAGAAGCGGCTGCTTACATTAAAGAGTATGTCACTAAGCCTGTTGTCGCTTACATTGCAGGTGTAACTGCGCCTAAAGGTAAACGTATGGGCCATGCTGGTGCGATTATTGCGGGTGGTAAAGGGACTGCAGATGAAAAATTTGCTGCACTGGAAGCGGCTGGAGTGAAGACGGTTCGCAGTCTGGCTGACATCGGTGATGCAGTAAAAGGTTTATTAGCAGGCAACTAGTCGAAAAATAAGCTATTTTTATTGAAAAAGGTCACCTTAGGGTGACCTTTTTATTTATATTTATAATATATACAGTAAGTTAGTTATTTTATACAAATAGGTATTTTTAAATTTAACTTAACTGGGTCTCGAATATGTTATTTATTTGATTAATTTAATTGGAAATATTGAAAAAATATATTTTTCAAAGAATGAAAATAAAAAGTTAATTTTCGAATGTTTTTTACAGCAAAAAATAAATCAACAGACATTGAAAGCAACAAATTATTAACACTAAACCAACCAGAATGAAATAATAGCTGTAACGATTAACAAAAAAATGAAAAAATTGACTAAAATCAATTTATTACTATGGTATGTATTCGCTGAATTTGCTTAAATTGATCTAAAATAATTAGATATTAGCCTAAGAATGTACGGCATTATTGACCTATATTCAGAATTCCAAGCTGAGTCACGTAAAACCTATTTATTGTGTGTGAATATAGGCGTAATATTATTGTGATATCTACTGAATATCTGATTTACTTAATAATTCATTGTTGTGTTTTAGGCATTTATTGCTGGTAGTTACGAGACTTCCGTTTACGGAGTCGGGTTGCCGCAAGTCGGTGTCTTCCTGCTAGGAGCAAGGAGTCAAGATGTTTGATATTGTCGAACTGTCACGATTACAGTTTGCCTTAACTGCTATGTACCATTTCCTGTTCGTGCCATTGACGCTCGGTATGGCGTTTTTGCTTGCGATCATGGAAACGGTATATGTCCTTTCTGGCAAACAGATCTACAAAGATATGACAAAATTCTGGGGTAAGTTATTTGGTATTAACTTTGCTCTGGGTGTTGCAACGGGTTTGACCATGGAGTTCCAGTTCGGAACCAACTGGTCATACTTCTCACATTACGTTGGTGATATTTTCGGTGCACCGCTGGCTATTGAAGGCCTGATGGCATTCTTCCTCGAATCCACATTCGTTGGTCTGTTTTTCTTCGGGTGGGATCGTCTGAGTAAGAAACAACATCTGGCTGTTACTTGGCTGGTTGGGCTGGGCTCTAACTTCTCCGCATTGTGGATTCTGGTTGCGAACGGTTGGATGCAAAACCCGATTGCGTCTGATTTCAATTTCGAAACCATGCGTATGGAAATGGTGAGTTTCAGCGAGTTGGTGCTTAACCCTGTGGCTCAGGTGAAATTTGTACACACTGTTGCTGCGGGTTATGTGACAGGCGCGGTTTTCGTCTTGGGCATCAGCTCTTACTATCTGCTTAAAGGACGCGATATTCCGTTCGCTAAACGATCTTTTGCGATTGCATCAAGTTTTGGTATTGCTGCGATACTGTCTGTCATTGTTCTGGGTGATGAATCTGGATACGAAATGGGGGACGTACAGAAAACCAAACTGGCTGCCATTGAAGCTGAATGGGAAACTCAACCACCTCCAGCTTCATTCACTCTGATTGGTATTCCGGATCAGGATAAAATGGAAAATAAATACTCTATTCAAATTCCTTATATTCTGGGTCTGATTGCCACTCGTTCCACTGATACACCCGTTGTCGGCCTGCGTGACTTGATGGGCCAGCATGAGCAGCGTATCCGTAACGGCATTAAGGCGTACGAATTACTGGAAGAGTTGCGTTCTGGCAATATTGATCCAACGGTTCGCAATGCATTTAATGAAAGTAAGAAAGATCTTGGTTATGGCATGCTCGTGAAGCGTTATACCCAAGACGTAGCAAATGCGACAGAAGAACAGATTAAATCCGCTGCGAAAGATTCTATCCCACGTGTAGCGCCACTCTACTTTGCATTCCGTATTATGGTCGCTTCTGGTTTTCTCATGTTGCTGGTTATCGGTCTGGCATTCCTGAGTGTTATTCGTAATCGCATCGGTCAGCAGAAATGGTTGCTGCGTGCAGCGCTGTTCAGCATCCCACTACCGTGGATTGCTATTGAAGCAGGGTGGTTTGTTGCGGAATATGGTCGTCAGCCGTGGGCGATTGGTGAAATTCTGCCAACCGCAGTTGCTGCTTCGACACGCAGTGTTGGTGATCTGATTTTCTCAATGGTACTGATTTGTGGTCTGTACACTTTGTTCTTGATCGCAGAAATGTTCTTGATGTTCAAATTTGCTCGTCTGGGTCCAAGTAGCCTCAAAACCGGACGTTACCATTTTGAACAGAAAACCGCTTCTTCAGCCAACAATATTGAGTAAGCAGGAGTCCACTTATGCTTGATTATGATGTATTACGATTTATATGGTGGCTGCTGATTGGTGTGTTGCTGATCGGTTTCGCAGTGACTGATGGTTTCGATATGGGAGTTGGTGTTCTGCTGCGGATCATCGGTAAAAACGATACTGAACGCCGCATCATGATTAACTCGATTGCCCCTCACTGGGATGGTAATCAGGTTTGGTTAATTACAGCCGGTGGCGCACTGTTTGCTGCATGGCCGATGGTATATGCTGCTGCTTTCTCTGGTTTTTATGTCGCGATGATCTTGGTATTGGCTGCGCTGTTTTTCCGTCCTGTCGGTTTTGATTACCGTTCAAAACTGGAAAATAGTCAATGGCGCAGTATGTGGGACTGGGGAATCGTTATTGGTAGCTTTGTACCGCCGCTAGTTATTGGTGTTGCATTTGGTAATCTGCTGCAGGGTGTACCGCTGGCGATAGATTCCTATATGCGATTGTCCTATGAAGGGTCATTCTTCGGGTTGTTGAATCCTTATGGCTTGTTGGCGGGTATCATCAGCCTGATGATGATCGTGACACAAGGTGCTACTTACCTGCAAATGCGTACAACCGGTGAGTTGCATCTGCGTTCGCGCACTGCCACACATGTCTGTGCATTGGTAACAGCAGTCGCCTTCCTGGTGGCAGGCGTATGGTTGATTTATGGCATCGATGGTTATGTTGTGACAGGAGGGTTGGATGTTAATGGCCCATCTAACCCACTGCATAAAGAAGTCGCGCATCAGGCGGGGGCATGGCTGATTAACTTTAATAAATATCCGGCGCTGTGGGCAGTACCGGCATTGGGTGTCATTCTTCCTCTGCTGACTATGCTGGCGACACGAATGGATAAAGGGGGGTGGGCATTCCTGTTTTCATCATTGACCGTTGCCTGCATCATTCTGACTTCGGGAATTGCGATGTTCCCATTTGTGATGCCATCAAGCATTGATCCGAATATCAGCCTGACTATGTGGGATGCGACATCCAGTCAGTGGACATTGCAAGTTATGTTTGTTGTTGCACTTATCTTCGTTCCTCTTATCTTGTCGTACACCACCTGGTGTTACTATAAAACTTTTGGACGTTTGGATAAGAATTATATTGAAAACAACAAAAATTCACTGTACTAAGGAGCATAGCGCATGTGGTATTTTGCTTGGATTCTCGGAACGCTCTTAGCTTGTAGTTTCGCTATCATTGCAGCCTTGGCACTTGAGCAGAGCGAATCAAAAAAAGCAACTGAGAGTGGCGAAAAATAATGTTGGCTGATAAATGCTACCAACTCATGGATAAGGGGCCTCTGAGGGCCCTTATCCTCATCATGGCTCTGGCGCTTGCCTCATGTGTATTCTGGGATCCTGCACGTTTTGCTGCTAACACCAGTTCACTTCATGTGTGGCAGGGTGTTTTACTGATTTGGGCTGTTTGTTCTGGTGTTACCTTTGGTGTCGGATTTCATCCTAAACAGATTATCTGGCGGCTTTTTTTTCATCCATTACCTGCATTTTTCATTCTTCTCTTTGGCTTATATCATTTTTTTAAGTAAACTATTTATAAATTTATAGACCGATGGTCTATAAATTTTTTTTGACTTCTTTACTGACAAGTCATTCCAAAGCGCGATTGTCTTGAGTATAGTGGCAGCGTCAATTCGCCTGATTAGGATTATATGTGAGTAATATGTTGTTCCGTTGGCCTATCCGTGTTTATTACGAAGACACAGATGCTAGTGGTGTGGTCTATCACGCGCAATATTTAGCCTTTTATGAAAGAGCTCGTACTGAAATGTTGCGTGAAAAAGGCTTCCATCAAAAGTATATGCTGGATGAGCAGATTGGCTTTGTTGTTAGTCGCATGACTGTTGACTACCGGAAACCAGCTAGATTGGACGACTTGCTGGTTGTTGAAAGCGAAATTACGAATATTCGTGGCGCTTCTCTGACATTTACTCAACGAATTGTTGATTGCAATGGTGTAGCTATCAGCAGCGCAGAATCTCTGGTTGTCTGCGTGAATTCATCTCAAATGAAGCCTATTGCGCTTCCAAAGTCTATTGTCGCGGAGTTTAAGCAGTGACTGACATGAATATCCTTGATTTATTTCTGAAGGCGGGCTTTTTAGTGCAGTTGATCATGTTAATCTTGATCGGCTTCTCTATTGTTTCTTGGGCAATCATTATTCAACGAACGAGAATTCTTAATGCTGCCACCCGAGAAGCGGAAGCATTTGAGGATAAGTTTTGGTCGGGAATCGAATTGTCCCGTCTTTATAAAGAAAGTCAGTCACGCCGTGATTCGTTAAACGGTACTGAACAGATTTTCCATTCTGGTTTTAAAGAATTTGCTCGTTTGCATCAAGTGAATAGCCATGTACCAGAAGCTGTTATCACCGGGGCTTCCCGTGCCATGCGTATTTCAATGAACCGTGAACTGGAAACAGTGGAAAATCACATTCCATTTTTGGGGACTGTGGGTTCCATCAGCCCTTATATTGGCCTGTTTGGGACGGTTTGGGGGATCATGCACGCCTTTATCGCCTTGGGTGCAGTGAAGCAGGCAACTTTGCAAATGGTTGCTCCCGGTATTGCTGAAGCCTTGATTGCAACAGCAATTGGTCTGTTTGCCGCAATTCCTGCGGTGATGGCCTACAACCGTCTGAGCCAGCGCGTCAATAAACTAGAACAAATCTACGATAATTTTATGGAAGAATTTCTGGCGATTTTGCATCGTCAGGCTTTTACTCCTAATACCAATAAGTCGTAATAAATCGTTAGGGGAAATAAGCGAATGGCGCGCACTCGTAGTCGCAGACGTGAGCTAAAATCCGAGATCAATATCGTCCCCTTGCTGGACGTGTTGCTGGTGTTGCTGCTTATCTTTATGGCAACGGCCCCGATTATCACGCAAAGCGTAGAAGTTGACTTACCTGATGCGGTGGATTCTAAGGCAGTTTCCAGCTCTGATAATCCGCCGGTCATTATGGAAGTTTCTGGTATTGGGCAATACAATATGATCGTTAATCAGGAACGTCTGGAATTGTTACCTGAACAGCAAATCATTGTTGAAGCTCAAGCCTTGATGAAAGCCAATCCTAAAACAGTTTTCCTGATTGGTGGTTCTAAGGAAGTTCCTTATGACGAAATCATCAAGGCGCTGAATATGCTTCGTCAGGCGGGTGTAAAATCGGTTGGTTTAATGACTCAGCCCATTGGGGCCTGATGGTTGCTGTTACTTAAAGTTTCTGGATGTCGAGCGTGGGAAAGACAAACGAGCAAAATAATAGGCTGAATCGCGCCATTATCATTTCGGTTATACTTCACATTATCCTGATCGGGTTTCTGATTTGGGGTTCGCTGATGCAAAAAACAGAAATGGGAGGCGGCGGAGCTGGTGGTACTGTCATTGATGCTGTTATGGTCGATCCGAATGCAGTCGTTCAGCAATACAATCAGCAACAGCAACAGCAGGCTAATGCAAAATCGGCTGAGCAGCAGCGGAAGAAAAAAGCTGAACAGCAGGCGGCGGAATTACGGGTAAAACAGGCTGAGGAGCAGGAACGCTTGAAGTCGGCAGAAGAAGAGCGAATAAAAGCACAACAGGCGTCTGAAGAACAGAAAAAACAGGCTGATGCCGCCGCTTCGAAAGCCCGTGAGGAACAAAAACTTGCGGAAGAAGCTGCTGCTAAGGCGAAAGCAGAAAAAGAAATAATTCTAAAGGAACAGGCAGAGGCTCGGCAGAAGGCAGAGGTTCAGGCCAAGAAAGAAGCGGAAGAGACTGCGAAACGCAAAGCCGCATCTGAGGCGAAGGCCAAAGCAGAGGCTGAAGCCAAGACCAAAGCTAAAGCGGAAGCCGAGTCTAAGGTAAAAGCCGAAGCCGAATCTAAGGCAAAATCAGAAGCCGAGGCAGAAACCAAAGCGAAAACAGAAGCTAAGGCCAAAGCCAAGGCCAAGGCAGAAGCGACAAAACAGGCTCAGGAAGTTGATGACCTGCTGGGTGGGTTAACGTCCAGTGCACCTAAGCAGGGCGGGGCGTCTGCGGCTGGTCAAGGTGGCGGCAAGAAAAGCGGCCCTTCACAGTCGGATATCAATAATTACAAGGGGCAAATTCAGACTGCAATCCAGCAGAATTTCCATGACCCGAGTTTGTATCTCGGACGTACTTGTGAGTTAAGGATAAAATTGGCACCGGATGGCCTGCTGATTGATATTAAGGCTGGTGCGGGTGACCCTGCGTTATGCAGGGCAGCGGTTGCGGCGGCTCGTCAGACTAAAATTCCACGACCACCGAGTAAAGAGATTTATGAGCATTTCAAGAATTCCTCACTGGATTTCAAGCCCCAGTAAGGTAATTATTTGGTAGAAAAGCGTTATTTGCTAGTTAAAAATACGAATAATTTATATATACAAACAAAATTATTAGATTTTATTTAGGTATCTAGTTTTGTTTGTTGGCCTTTGTTAGAATCCGGCGGATTATTGCGGGCATATAAACGATCGCGATAAGGGAGACATGATGAAGCAAACTTTTAAACAGTCGTTTAAAATAGTATTAGGCTTTTTGATGATGTGGGCAGCGCTTGCTCATGCGGAAGTTCGCATTGAAATTACACAAGGTGTTGATTCTGCACGTCCTATTGGAGTCGTTCCATTTAAATGGACAGGTGCAGCCAATGCTCCAGAAGAAATTGGTTCAATTATTGCTGCGGATTTGAGAAACAGTGGGAAGTTCAATCCCATTGATCCAAACCGTATGCCACAACAACCCACAACTGCATCAGAGGTAACACCTGCTGCATGGTCTGCCCTCGGGATTGACTCTGTGATTGTTGGGCAAATCCAGCCAGCTGCAGATGGCAATTATCTGGTTTCATATCAGCTAGTGGATACTGCTGGCGCACCAGGAACGGTGATGGCTCAGGATCAATTTAAAATTGAGAAAAAATGGTTACGCCATTCCGCCCATACTGCCAGTGATCAAGTATTTGAAAAACTGACGGGTATTAAAGGGGCATTTCGTACCCGTTTGGCTTATGTCGTCAAGAAAGCGAGTGTGGGTAAATACCCATATGAACTGCGTGTTTCTGATTATGATGGTTATAACCAGTTTACCGTCCACCGCTCACCTGAACCATTAATGTCGCCAGCATGGTTGCCAGATGGTTCTCAACTTGCTTATGTTACGTTTGAAAGTGGTCGCTCTGCGCTAGTTATTCAAACACTGGCAACGACAGCAGTGCGTCAGGTTGCCTCGTTCCCTCGTCATAACGGAGCGCCTGCATTTTCTCCAGATGGGACTAAACTTGCATTTGCACTATCTAAAACAGGTAGTTTGAATCTTTACATGATGGATTTGGCTTCTGGTCAGATCCATCAGGTAACTGATGGCCGCAGTAACAATACTGAGCCAAGCTGGATGCCGGATAACCAGACACTGGTCTATACCTCAGATCAAGGTGGCCGTCCGCAGTTGTACAAAATTGATATTAATGGCGGTGCTCCACAGCGCCTGACTTGGGAAGGTTCTCAGAACCAAGATGCTGATGTTAGTTCTGACGGTAGTTTTATCGTGATGGTTAGCTCAGCAAGTGGCAGTCAGCATATCGCCAAACAAGATCTGGCAACGGGATCTGTCCAAATTTTGACAGATACGTTTCTAGATGAAACGCCGAGTATCGCACCTAACGGCACTATGGTGATTTATAGCTCCACTCAAGGGTTGGGGACTGTATTGCAGCTAGTTTCGACCGACGGGCGTTTCAAAGCGCGTCTTCCGGCTACCGATGGACAGGTTAAATTCCCTGCCTGGTCGCCGTATCTGTGATGCATAATAAAATAATATGTATGGCAAACTATAAAAGGATCAAAGAAATGCAACTGAACAAAGTGCTAAAAGGGCTGATGTTAGCTTTACCAATCATGGCCGTAGCAGCGTGTAGTACTAACAAAAATGGCAACAATGATCAGTCTGGTGTAGGCACTGTTGATAATTCTGCTAAAGCAGGTCTGTCTGCTGAAGAATTAGCACGTCAGCAGATGCAAGAGCTGCAAAACAACAATATCGTATACTTCGGTTTCGATAAGTATGACATCAACAGCGATTTCGCTCAGATGCTGGATGCACACGCGGCATTCCTGCGCAGCAACCCATCTATCAAAGTGACCATTGAAGGCCATGCAGACGAACGCGGTACGCCTGAGTACAACATCGCTCTGGGTGAGCGTCGTGCTAACGCAGTGAAAATGTACCTGCAAGGCAAAGGTGTTTCTGCTGATCAACTGGCTATCGTTTCTTACGGTAAAGAAAAACCAGCTGTACTTGGTCATGACGAAGCAGCATACGCTAAAAACCGTCGTGCTGTAATCGTATACTAAGAGTAATGCATGAACAGTAACTTCAGACGTTATGTGTTGGGTCTGTCGTTATTGGTTGGCGTAGCGGCTCCTTGGGCCGCTACCGCCCAAGCGCCAATCAGTAATGTCGGCTCAGGCTCCACCGATGAGCGCCTCTCCCAATTAGAGCGTGTTTCCGATGCTCACAGTCAATTGTTAACTCAACTTCAACAACAGCTTGCTGACTCTCAACGTGATATTGATACACTCCGTGGTCAGATCCAGGAAAATCAGTATCAATTAAATCAAGTTATTGAGCGCCAGAAAGATATTTACCAACAGTTGGATAAAATCACTAATCCATCATCAGGTACAGAAGGCGATAATACAGCTACGCCATCGGCAAAAACCGATGGTAATCCACCTGCTGCTCCGGCAAGTACGGGGAGTGAAAAAGGTGATTACGATGCTGCGGTTGCTTTGGCGATCAATACCAAAGAATATGATAAAGCAATCTCTGCGTTTCAAAAATTTGTTAAAGCCTATCCTAAGTCGAAATATCTATCGAATACCAACTATTGGTTAGGGCAGTTGAATTACAACAAAGGCAAGAAAGACGACGCGGCTTTTTATTTCGCTACTGTCGTGAAAGATTATCCTAACTCACAGAAAAGTAGCGATTCTCTGTACAAAGTGGGATTAATCATGCAGGAAAAGGGACAGAAGGCTAAAGCGAAAGCAGTTTATCAGCAGGTTGTTAAACAATATCCCGGCACTAATTCGGCTAAAATGGCCGAGAAAAAGATTGCGGGGATGTAATAATTATCCCCGAAAGGTCATATATCGGTCTTTTCGGGGGTGGTTGGGTGATTAGTAAGCGTTTGAGCGAGATTTAATAAAATAAATGTTGCGCCATTCTGAGAAATCAGTAATATATGCCGCCGTTGGCAGGGAATACTGTCAAGCAGATTTAGATGGGTCGTTAGCTCAGTCGGTAGAGCAGTTGACTTTTAATCAATTGGTCGCAGGTTCGAATCCTGCACGACCCACCATTT